>DASYAG010000120.1:0-67287 GCA_036501485.1 Acidothermaceae bacterium
GACCGAAAACCGCACGGATTCCAGCCTCCCTCAGCCCCATGATCTTGGCATCGGCGTGCTCAGGAGTATTTGTCGCGTGCGACCAGTCGTACAGGGTCGTGATGCCCGCACTCAATGCTTCGAGCGAGCCAAGTAGGTTACCGATATAGACGTCCTCTGGACGAAACTCTGGACCCATGCGTACTAATACCGCACCGAGGTAACCATCGAGCGTGCAGCTGCCGAGAACGCCGCGTATCGCAGTCTGCCAAGTGTGTCGGTGCGTATCGATAAATCCGGGAAGCACAATCGTGCCTTCGGCGTCGACCTCAAGTGCGTCAGCGACTTGCAATCCACGACCAATCGCAGCAATCTTGCCATCCTCGACGAGGACGTCGCAGTCAGCGATGTCGCCGACATCGAGGTCCATGGAAACAACATTCCCTCGACGTATCACCGTACGTGCTGGCATTTCCTAGCCTTTCGTTAGACACGACGTCGTCGGGACCAAACGTCAAGTCCGACCGCTCCAATCATGAGCACGCCCAGCGTGACCTGCTGATACAAGACATTGAGTCCGAGAAGGATGTAACCGTTTCCAACTAGCGCGATAAAAAGTACGCCCACGACGGATCGCCACACCGCGCCGTCACCGCCGAGGATGCTGGTGCCGCCGACGACGATTCCGGCGAGAACGGTAAAGGCAAAGGTACTTGTATCGGATGAACTGGAGGCCGCACTCAGTACACGAGACGTGTCGACAACACCTGCTAGCCCCGCGGCCGTACCGCTGAGAACGAACGTGAGGATGCGAATTCCGTCCACGCGAACTCCTGCGAGTCGCGCAGCGTGGGTGTTGCCGCCGACCGCGTACATGTATCGGCCGACCTTGGCGCGCGAAAGAAGGAATCCGAGTGCGACGACAGGTACAGCCATGACCCAGACTGACGTCTTCGCGTCGAGAAACGTCGAGCGCGCCAGATCCCCGAACCCATGCTTGTCGTACAGGACGATCAGGCTTCCGTTGGAGATCAGAGTTGCGATTCCTCCGACAACGAAGGACATCGCGAGCGTGGCAATCATGGAGTTAATCCGAAACACCGTAATCACGAATCCGTTGACCGCGCCGACGACGGCGCCAACTGCAATCCCGATCACGATCGCGAAAAGGGCGTTCGTGTGCAGCGCCAGCTGAGCCGATACAACACCGGACAGCGCATAGGTGGAGCCAACGGAAATGTCAATGCCGCCCCCGACGAGAACTAAGGTACCGGCGGCCGCCACGATAAGAGTGCTGGCTTGCTGGTCCAGAATCTCGAGGAGATTCACCCGCGTGAGGAAATGTGAACTCGCGATAGACAGCGTCGCGAACAGCAATATGAACGGAAGTAGGATCCCTAGGCTCCGCACCCGATCGGTACCGAGGATCGGCGGCCGGGCGGCCGGTCGCATAGTCGCCTTCGGAGGTTCAACTGACGCGGTCATGATGCTTCAACGATGGTGGGAATCTCTGCAAAAGCTGACGTAAGGATCGCCTGCTCGTTGATCGCCTCGCCTGTCAGTTCCTGAACGATACGACCGCCTCGCATCACAAGCACGCGATGCGCGAGCCCGATAACCTCCTCGATCTCGGACGAAATGATCAGTACGGCGCGCCCCTCGTCAGCCAGCGTGGTGAGCACGTCGTAGATTGTTCTCTTGGCGCCAATATCGACGCCTCGCGTCGGCTCGTCAGCGATGATCACGCCCGGATTCGAAAGGCATATCCGCGCGAAGAGTACCTTTTGCTGGTTCCCTCCCGAGAGTGTTCCGACGGCAACATCCGGACCCGCCCCGCGAACATCGCAGCGCGTCAGCACAGCTTTACCTGCAGCTCGCTCGGCTCCGCGTCGAACAATGCCAAAGCTCGTGACCTCGGAGAGGTGCGAAAGAGTGACGTTTTCCAGAACTGAACGGGTGAGAACAAGCCCGTCGTCTTTGCGCGACTCCGGGATCATCGCAACCCCCGCGCGAAGGCTCTCGCGAGGACTTCGACCAAGGGATTTGCTCGCGGCTTCCGCCTTCCCAGAGTGCGGGCGAGTGGCGCCGATAATCGCGCGGGCCAGCTCAGTTCGGCCTGCGCCCACCAGGCCTGCGAGGCCGACGATCTCTCCTGCGTGTACCTCGAGGGAGACGTCGACAACGCCTGGAGCGTGAAGGTGGCGCACCTTCAGCGCGACCGGCGCGTCGGGTACGGGGAATCGCTTATCAGGGAAGCTTGCCGTGAGCGGGCGACCCAGCATCGCCTCGACGAGCCCTGCCACCGTCGCTTCCGACGTGGCAACGTCGCTCACGACGCGGCCATCGCGCAAGACGGTGACACGGTCGGCCAGGTCGACCACCTCACGAAGGAAGTGTGATATCAAAATGATCGTCTTGCCGGCCGCGGCTAGCTGACGAATAACGTCATGAAGCCGAACCAGATCAGCACCATCGAGCGCAGCTGAGGGTTCGTCCATGACAATCACTCGTGCGTTCCGCGAGATCGCGCGGAGAATCTCCACTTGCTGTTGCTCGGCGACGCGCAGCCGACCTGCCAGCACGTCCCCACGGAGGTCGAACCCCACGGACGACGCAAGCTGATCAAACGCGGCGTATAGCCGTCGCCGGCGAACGAAACCTTGCGATGAGGGCTCAGTGCCGAGCAAGACATTCTCGGCAATCGTGAGGTGCGGCACCACCATCGGTTCCTGCGCAAGCATCGCAACACCCTGGGACAGCGCCTCCCGTGGGGAGCGGAATACCACCAGCTGCCCATCGAGGCGCATCGTGCCCTCGTCGTGCTGGTACACGCCGGCAACGATCTTGCCCAAAGTTGACTTGCCAGCCCCGTTCTCGCCTACCAGCGCGTGCACCGACCCACGCATGACTGTCAGCGAGACGTCCTTCAGAACGTAAACCCTGGAGAACTGCTTTCCCAGCCCACGGAGCTCGATCTGCGGGCTGGTTGGCGGGCCACTAGTGAGGTGACCCGCCAATCCGCCACTGATACCGGTTCGATCGCTACTCGCGGTGCCGTCAGGCGTCATCTTCTGCCGACCGTCCCTTGTGGGCCCGGAATACTCAACTCCACGTACACCTGTCTCAACCGCCCCGAGCCAGCCTATTTCCATTGCCGCGGCCTGCAAGAGACTGCGGCGATGATTGTCACCCGACGAACTGTGCGGTGAACTTCGCAACGTTGGACTGGGTGATGATTCCTTGATCAGGCAGATTGAGCGCAGGGTTGATTCCTCCACAATTCGTGCCCTCACGGATGGCGTCGATCGCACATTGCGTCGCGATCAGGCCCTCGCTCGCCGGAACGTTGGCCACGGTGCCGAACCAGAGTCCACTTGCGGTGTCCTTCAGACCCGTACTCGAGCCACCCCAACCGACCAGGACAATCTTCTTGGGGTCGACGGTCTGAGTAGCGCCTTCGATCGCCTGGTCAGATCCGACCAAGAGGTTGATGCTCGGGTCCGCCTGAAGCATCGTCTGCGTCGCCTTCAGGCCGCCCGCTGAGGTGAACTGCGCATAACCAGTTGACACGACTTTGACAGTCGGGTCAGCTTTGATAGCCGCGTCAAAGGCAGCACGAACCGCCACGTCGAGTGAAGAGCCTGCGAGGTTCCCGAGGAAGCCAACATTGCACGGGTTGAGGTTTTTGGCCTTGCAAGCCATCACGACGAGCTGACCCATATGGGTACCGTCGGCCGATGGCACCTTGACGACATTGCCAGAAAGTCCCGCCACCTGCGGCTCCGCTGTGGTGAGATCTGGACCCATGGTCTGGTCAAGATTGACGACTTTGACGCCAGACTTTATAGCCGCTTGCACCGAGGTGATAAGGCCAGTTCCGAAGATCGGCTGCACGATAATCACGTTGTACTGCTGGGAAGATGCGGCGGTCTGTAACTGGTTGAGCTGAGTCGCCTGGCTGTTGTTCGCGTCGAAGACGGTGATCGAAACATTTCCCGCCTTGGTCGCCACCGACTTCGCGGCCGCCAGCATAGGTTCGTCATAACTGTTCGCGACGGCGTAGGACAGGTAGGCGATCTTCACCGCCTTGCTGGTGTCCGTATCCGTTATAGGGCTGCTCGCCGCGCCCGGGCTGCTCTCCGGAGCTGCGGGAGCGCTGCTTGCGGCCGCCGGGCTACTCGCCGCAGGTGCAGCGCTGCTCGCCGCGATGGCGGGTGCACTGGTCGCTGCTGCCGGGGCGCTCGTCGCGGCCGCAGGCGCGCTGCTGGTCGCGCCAGTGCTGCTGCTTGACGAGCAGGCAGCGAGCGCCACCATCGCGAAGGCAGCAGTGCCTGCCGCGACGGTCTTGGAGGCGATGCGCACCGTCGAACGGGCCCCCGCCGACCGTGGGCTTGGAACATCGTGGGAGTAACGCACCGTATGCCTTCCTTCGTCTGTTGTCGGGGTTCCAGGCGGCCTCGCCATCGAACTGGCGCCGTGCCAGAACAGCAGTGCGATCGATCGCATGCAATCTCCCCCAACCGCACCCAGAAGTCAATAGGTCGTTCTCAGACTCGAGGGTCGAAGGCGGCTTGCCGGGCGGATCTGCGTTCCACCGATGTGGTTTGGCCGACCATGGGGCTACTTGTTTGGCGGCGTCGGGTGCCTAAGAAGCGCGTCGACACCAAACTGTTACCCAACATTATGTGTCGGCCGTGCCCCTTGACTTGTCCCAGCTGGCTCGAAAGGTTGTCTCAACCGCCACGACGGCGTCCGCAGGGTTCTCGCTGGCCCGCGAGGCGTCGTGTGCAAGTTCACAACGATCCTCGTTAGCAGTACGACGGTGCGGACTGCTATCGATCGCATCATCACAGTTATATGGAGCTCGTCCCTCGCCGCCACGGACACCAGACTCGAACGGAGCATCGACAGATGCAAACGACTGCTACGCCTCTCCGAGCCCCCGGACACATGGGCGTCGACTACGAGACGCGCGTCGATTTCGATCGACTACGCAAGTACCGGCTCCAACGAGCCAACGCAGCACTCGCATCCAGCGAGTGCGGATCCTTCCTCCTCTTCGACTTTTACAACATCCGGTACGTGACGCAGACCTGGATCGGCGGCGCTCTTGGCGACAAGATGACCCGCTACACCCTGCTGACTCGCGACGCCGGACCCACCCTCTGGGACTTCGGGTCAGCGGCTCGTCACCATCGGCTGTTCTCGCCATGGCTTGAGGAGGAGAACTGCCGAGCAGGGATGCTCGGTCTACGTGGCGCGATTGCGCCAAGCGCCGGCCTGATGGAGTCCGCCGTCCGCGAGATCAAGGCGATGCTCGTCGATGCCGGCGTGGCTGAAGCACCTGTCGGCGTAGACATCGTCGAGCCGCCGTTTCTCTTCGAAATGCAGCGCCAAGGACTCACAGTGGTCGATGCCCAACAACTGATGCTAGACGCGCGTCAGATCAAGTCGTCGGACGAGATCATGCTGCTCACGCAGGCCGCGGCCATGGTCGACGGTGTCTACCAAGACATCGTCGAGGTACTCAAACCTGGTATCCGCGAGAACGACATCGTTGCACTCGCCAACAAAAGACTGTACGAAATGGGCTCCGACCAGGTGGAAGCCGTCAACGCAGTTTCAGGCGAACGATGCAACCCGCACCCGCACAACTTCTCCGATCGGCTGATCCGGCCGGGCGATCAGGCGTTCTTCGACATCATCCACTCCTACAACGGCTATAGGACCTGCTACTACCGAACGTTCAGCGTCGGCATGGCGACTCCCAGTCAGCGCGACGCCTACACCAAGGCCCGGGAGTGGATGGACGCCTCCATCCAGGCGGTTCGCGTCGGCGTAGGCACTGACGAGGTTGCCTCGGTGTGGCCCGAAGCTACCGAATTCGGATTCGAGAACGAGATGGCGGCGTTCGGCTTGCAGTTCGGACATGGGCTCGGGTTAGGGCTGCACGAGCGGCCGATCATCTCCCGGCTCAACAGCATGACCGAGCCAGTTGAATTGCAGGTAGGCATGGTCTTCGCCCTGGAAACTTACTGCCCAGCCAACGACGGCTTCTCAGCCGCTCGAATCGAGGAAGAAGTCGTCGTCACCCCAGACGGACCCAAGATCCTCACCTTGTACCCAGCGCAGGAGCTGGTCGTGGCGAACGCGTATTGAGGTGATCCCGCACTCGCTGTAAGTCTGCGCGTATCGCCGCCGGGTCCAGTTCGACAAATCGGCCGTTGGCCTTGATCACGGAACCATCCACGATCACGAATTCAACGTTGCCGCCACTCGCACTGCCAACCAGGCTCTGAACTACGCTTGTCATCGGCCACAAGTTCGAGTCGGCTGCTCGGAGCATGATTACGTCGGCCCTCTTGCCGGGTGTAAGAGAGCCGATGTCGCGTTCGAGTCCGCAGGCCGCAGCAGCGTGGATCGTGACAGCCGCGAGAGCCTCCATGCTCGACATCCCGAGTTGACTGCCGTTCACCAGCGACTCGCCGGCTCGCACCACGTCGGCCAAGACTTGGGCACGAGCCAACGCAAGTCCTATCCGAGCCTCCTCCAGCAGATCAGATGCCCCGGCTACGACGGAGTCGGTGCCAAACGCCGGACGAAGACCCGCCCGATGAGCGCGAGCGATCGGAGGCACACCGGTCCCCATCAGGAGTTCGACGCTCGGGCAGATGACGGTGCTGCAGCCATGACTCGCAAGGAGTCCAAACTCTGCGTCGGTACTGCTACAGCAGTGCACAAACTGCATGTCGTGGTCCAGTAATCCGACGGCGGCCAACTGGTCAATGCTGCCCTTGGGGCGTCCAGCAGGTGTGCCGACGTGCATGCTGATCGGCAATTGAAGTTCACGGGCGACACTCACATCGACGATCACCTGATCCATCGGCGAGACGTCAGGGCTTTGCAGAGCTAGCGCCATCGTCAGGCGACCGGTATCGCTGGACAGGCGGCCCTTGCGCAACTGACGTGCCAGCTCCCAGGAGTCAGCCGGCGCGCGCCCCAGCTGGAGCTCAGCGAGCTTGCGCTGCGTAGAGGCCCCAAAACCGAACACGCCTCGCGCCGGCATGTCCAGATGGCCTTGGACGGCCGCATCAACGTGCTCAGGCGAGTTCAACGCATGACACCAGTCGAATACCGTCGTGACGCCCCGATCCAGCGCCATCAACAGGCCGGCCCTGGTCGCCGCATAAAGATCCGGCGCCGTGAAACGCTCGACAACGCGAGGATAGAGGTCGCTGAGTAGGCCGGCGAAAACGCCGTCCATAAAGTCTCCGCGCACGGGCGAATACCAAAGATGGCGATGCGCATCAATGAGTCCCGGCAGCACGATCTGGTCAGTACCGTCGATCGTCTGGCAGTCCTCGATCTCCAAGTCCGGTCTGACGTCGACAATACGGCCATCTTCGACGAAGAGTGAACCCCGTGGTAAGACCCCGATAACAGGATCCATCGACACCACGATGGCATCCCGAATCAGCAAGCGCTGCGACATTCCTGCTCCGCTTCCGTCGTGCTGTGTGCCGAACTCGCGGTTGGCCGAATGCTCTAGCTTTCGCCGCTGTAGTCGAGAAGCACCGCCAAGGTCTCGCCAGGCCTTTCATCGATAAGCCGATAACACTCTGGGGCGTCGGCGAAGGGCCGCTCGTGCGTGATCAGTGACTCAACGTCCAGCTCACCCACGGCGGCGAGAGCGACCGCCATCCTTCGCGGCTTGTCCCACCTCGGCTGGAGTCCGGATCCGATGATTCCGACAAAGCTGCTGACTATTCGCTGACGCCGGAAGTGGAACTGTGGCGCGAGTACTAGCGGAACGGTCTTGCTGCCGTAGTACGAGAGCACCGCAACCGTGCCTTCGACGCCCGTGCCCTCTAGCGCCGTTTGAAGTGCACCCGGCGCTCCACTCGCCTCGACCCAGACATCGGCAAAGCGACCTGCGGTGAGGTCGGAAAGTCTGGCGACGGCCTCCTCTGGTTTGACGATCACATCCGGGTGGCACAGTTTGGCGGCAAGTGCTCCGCGGTCCGAAGGCTCTACCAAGACCAGTGTAGATGCCGTACGTCGAGCGATACTTGCGGCCATCGTGCCGACAACGCCCGCGCCTGACACAACCGCGACGTCACCCATACGGACCGGCACATCGAGCAATCCGTTCAGAGCAACACAGTAGAGGTTCGAGAAAGCGGCTTTGCGAGGCGATACGCCCGGCGGAACGGCATACACCACAGACTTATGGACTTTGAACAGCGTCTGATGGGGATGTTGGGCGAATACGATCTGGCCTTCTTGGTATCCGGATTCGACCCCGGCGGCCTCGACGCGGCCGATCATCTGGTACGCATACTTGATCGGAAAAGGGAACGAACCAGCGGTCGACGGCAGTGCCAGCTCAGCCTGTGTCGCGATTTGTCCGCGATACACGTTCATCTCAGTTCCAGCGCTGATCAGCGAATACAAAGCTCGCACGACGACCTCGTCGGGGCCAGGCGTTGTGTCCACCATCTCGCTGCGAATTTCGGCGTTCCGAACTGACGCGAACCAGAGCGCTCGAGCTGGAGCAGTCTGCATGTGTTGATCTCCCTTAATAGCGACTGGCCCATGCTTCGAGGAAGCCTTGCCTACCCTCTGCCACCCAGTCCTTAGGGCTGCGCTTCCAAATCGAGTCCGGTAACGAAAGGTGTGAGAAGACCTCGAGGTCATAGATCCCGTCGTAGCCGCCTCGCTTCAGCGCCCCGAAGATCGCAGGAAGGTCTATCACGCCTTGGCCGGGCAGTACGCGATCCATCGGCATCCGGGTGGGCTCGCGGTAATCAGAGAGTTGGACGTCAACGAACTCTCGGGCGTACTCCTCGGTCAAGGCGATGACGTCTGGGGTTCGCCACATGTGCCATACGTCGTACACAATCTTGATGTCCTTGCCGACCTCCTCGATGAGCTCGAAGGTCTCAGGTAGGCTAGTGATGATCGACCACGTTTGTCGATGCTCGAGCCGCATCGGCTCGAGCGCCAACGGGATGGCATGTTGCGCCGCGATGTCAGCTATCGTGCGCAAGCCATCAACGACGATCGAACGTGCCGAGCGTTCGTCGAGGTCACCGGCGGGGCCGGTGACGATCAGTATCGCGGTCGGATGAAGCTTTGCGAGGACGTCAATACCGGCGCAGATGTCCTCCACACGATCGGCAGGATCATGTCGTTTGCCCTGGATGATCGGGCTCGGCAATATCGACAGCGTGCTTGGAGTGCAGACGCCCGGTGAGACTCCGGCTGTTTCGAGCCGCTGTGATACGAGTGCGACGTCATCGCCTTCGATCTTGCGCTCATCGATACCGAGCCAAGAGATCTGCAGGGCACTGCATAAATCGATGTCCTCGTCCAATGTGGTGCTCTGCAGGGCAAGTTCACACACCGAAAACTTCGGTACGACAACACCGGCCGACTCGATGCTCGTCACAAACGCACCAATCCGCCGTCGACCATGAAGGTCTGCCCTGTCATGAACGATGAGTCGTCAGACGCAAGGAAAGAGATCACACCGACGAGGTCGGCCGGCACCGGAACCCGCGGGATCGCTTGTCTCTTGGCCAGGGCTTGAAATAGCTCCTCCGTCGCATTGACGGAGGAGGCCTCGGTGCGGGTGAGTCCCGGAGCCAGGGCATTGACGGTGACGCCGTAGGCGCCGTACTCGGTCGCGAGCGCACGTGTGAGGCCGATCACGCCTGCCTTTGCGGCAATGTACGCACTGTAGTTCGGCGAGTTGATCCAGAACGTGCGCGAGGAGATGTTGACCACTCTGCCGAATCCTCGCGAAGCCATCGGCGGTACGAACTGCTTACACGTGAGAAACATCGAGGTGAGATTCACCCGCAGAACCTGCTCCCACATCTCGAAGGAGGTGTCTTCGAAGGAAATCAGAGGGAAGGTTCCGGCACAGTTCACCAGGACGTCGACCTGACCATGATCGGCCTCCACGGCGACGCGCAACGCGGTTACGCTGTCCGGATCCCCCACGTCACACGCGTAGCTAGTTGCGGTACCGCCGGACTGGCGAATGCTCCGCACGGCATCGGTGGAGTCCTTGAGATCGGCTATTGCCAGGGCGAGTCCATCGCTGCCCAGCCGCTCAGCGAAAGCGCGGCCGATACCCGACGCGCCGCCCGTCACCAGAGCAACCCGTGGGGCAATCGGCATTGCGTCACCTTCTTCGTCGGGTGAGAATCGAGCGTCTCATCAGATCGGCCGGTGCGGTACCGACGGGGTTATGCGATCGATCGCATCACACTTTGCCCTTCCCCTCCGTCGAAGTCAACTGTCGACCAGAGGCTAAATGCTCAGCAGACGCGCGACAGCCTGAATCCCGTGCGCGCGAGATCGGCTAAGGACCTACGACAGGCACCAGGAGTGACGCGGGCATGTCGGGCCCCGAGTACAACGTGACCTCGTTATCGAAGATCGCGGTCGGTCGGTCCTGAGGGTGCTCATGCAGGAACGGCCCGCTTCCCCGGTACTGCCGAGATTCCACGCCATGGTCGAAGTCTCGGCCTAGAACTGTTAACGCAAGCTGGTATCCGGGCGGAAGCACGATGCAGGTCGACCAGATCTCGACGTCCACCTGGTAGATCTCACCGACTACAAGAGGCTCCGCTGATTTGTGCGAGTGGAAGGGGAGCCACGGCGTGCTCCTTGCTGGATCGATTGCTCGGTGCGAGGCACGTAACCACCCTTGAGACAAAGGCGTCCTGGGGTCGTTAGCGCCTTGGAATAACACCTCCGCGCCGTCTGGTCCAAAGGCACGAAGGACGAGGAAGAGATCCGCATCGCGTGTCGACGATGAAACCCACAACCTCGCCGACAGAGCGCCGGTGATTTCCGTCTGCTCCTTAAAGGGCGCGGACCAGAAGGTGATACCAGTACCGAGAGCGTGGTACGTGCGCTCAGCCGTTTCGGCTGGGATATCTGCACCGAGCGTCTCGGTCGCGACGTCGAGGTATACGGTGCGCCATTGCGTGCGCGCGAGTGGCCATTCTTGCTCTGCACGAAGAGTGGTGGTGCCGTCGGGGTGGCGGATGTGTAACGACACGCGCGGTTGATCGCTCCAATCCCCAGTCCCCTTCAGGAAATAGTCGAAGAAGCGACGCTGGAGTTCTTGACCGTGGTTGCTGTAGAAGGCGCCCCAGTGGGTACCGCCGTGGACCTCGAGCCATTTCTGTTTAGATCCCGCGGCAATCCACGCCAGCAGATTGCCGCGCTGATGTTGACCCAGGCCGCCCCAGTTCCCGGCCGAGAGCAGCGGCACGTCGATCTCTTCGACAGGCGCGGAGTGCTCGGCATGCCATTCGTCATCGAACGGGTGCGCAAGGATCAACGCCGGGAGATCTTCGCGGTGCGCACGGAGCTCCACGTCGTCAAGGTCGTTGTCGCCAGCCGCGAGCAGCCCCGTCACCGGATTGCGAAAGCCGCGAGAACCGACCCCGTGCTGGATGGTGTCCATCCGCGCGTACCAGTCAGGAAGAAAGGCGTTGTGTATGCCGCCGTGGTGCGTCTGATCTCGGTAATAGTCATTCGCGCCCTCCCACGGACAGATCGCCGCGAGATGTGGCGGCCGGAGAGCCGCCACCTGCCACTGGTTCTTCGCGAAGTAGGAGATGCCGGCGAGTCCAACCTTGCCGTTCGACCATGGCTGAACGCCAGCCCATTCGATGCAGTCGTAAAAGTCACGAACCTCGCGAGGCCCCCATACGTCGAGGTAGCCCGGCGACCGACCCGCACCGCGGGAATCGACCCGCACGAGTGCGTACCCGTGCGGCACCCAATGTTCTGGGTCGAGCAGCTCCCACGCCGTGAACTGGCCGGAACTTCCCTCCAGCGCCTCCGGATACTGGGCCAGGAGGCCCTTCCACTGTGCAGGGTAGCCCGCCTCGAAGACTTGGCCCTTGGCGTAGGGACCGTGACTAAGTATCACCGGGAACTCGCCCGGCTCATCGGGTCGATATACGTCGGCACGGAGAACGAGCCCGTCGTCCATCACAACCGGCACGTCCCAGTCGATACGCATGCCGTCGCGCACGTCAGACGCAAGTGCGTCGGACGCAGGTCTACTGGAGCTCACGCTACCTCGCATTCTCGCATCACATGTTCATGGCAGGGATGCGCGTCAACCGCCCGGGATGTCGTGGACTACTCCTCCGCGCCACTCAAACCGTCGTCGACGTGGGCGTCTTCAGCGGTTAGCGTCAGGTTGGACCTCCGCGCCTGCTCGAGAATCAACGTCGCGAAATCCTCGGTGCGATAACCAGCACCCACGGCAGAAGCCACCACCGCGGCGGCCGCGGCGGCCACCGGCATAGGAGCCTCCAGTTGCCGAGCAGCGGCCATGCCCAAGTCGAAGTCCTTGAGCAACAGTGGCAGCGTGAACGTGGGGGTGAAGTCGAGATTTACGAACGCGCGGCTCTTATATCGCGAGAACGTCGAGCCCATGACTGAGTTGTTCAGGAACTCGAGGAGGGCCGCCCGGGTCACTCCACCCTTCTCGGCGAGCACAATAATTTCTGTCAGCGACTGAGCCACGACGCCAAGGAACACGTTATGGCAGATCTTGACGAGCCTGGCTACCTCGCCAGAACCCACGTAGGTGACGCCGCGGCCGAAAGTATTGAGCAATGCTTCCGCCTGCTCGAAAGTTTCGACTGGGCCGGAGACAGCCATGGTGAGCAGTCCCGCTTTCACCACGCCGGGATTGCCGCTTACGGGTGCGGCGAGGAAGTCGCAGCCGACTTCGCTCGCCGCACGCCTGACCTCGGCGGACGCGGCAACGGAAACAGTCGAGCAGTCGACCAGAAGCGCGGGTGCGCGCGCCCCCGTAAGCACGCCGCCGGCCACCGTCGTTACGTCGATCAGGTCTGAAGAAGCCGAAACCATGGAGAACACCACGTCGCGGTCGGCCAGCTCGATCGGTGAGTCGACGGCTTTGGCACCACGACTGATCAAGCTCGTAGCCTTGCTTTTGGTGCGGTTATAGACCGCCACGTCCAGTCCAGCGTCGACCAGACGACCCGCCATCTGCAGGCCCATGCGGCCCGCGCCGATCCAGCCGACCGTAGGTCGGTCGATCGATTGGTAGCCCATCTCGTCCCCGCCTTCCTCGACTGCGATCGATCGCACGATCGTTCACTACCGCTCGCCTCGGCGTCAAGCCCTCGGCCTAGGACAGTCCTGCTGACATCGCAGACCCGCTATGCGCAAGTCTGCAAGATCTACGCGGACGTAGAGCGGAACGGCGTCTAACAGAGATGGCATGGCTACTCGGTTCGGCATTACGATCCAGACGTGCCGAAGCGACCAACGATCTCCGACGTGGCAGTTCTAGCGCAGGTACACCGCGCAACCGCTGCGCGCGCGTTGAGTCCCGCCACCAGAGACATGGTCGCTGCCGAGACCGTTGCTCGAGTGGTCGATGCCGCCAGGCACTTGGGCTACACCACAAATGCGATGGCCCGCGGACTCCGGACGAATCGAACGTTTACTATCGGCGTGATCATCCCCGACCTGATCAACCCCGTCTTTCCACCGATAATCCGCGGGCTCCAAGACGCGCTTCTCGGTCGCGGCTACAGCGTCCTGATCGCTGACACGGACAACGATGTTGAGAAGGAAGATAGCTACTTCAGGGCGCTGGTTGCGAGAAACGTGGACGGCCTCGTCATTGCCACCGCACGAAGCACCGACACGGTGGTCGACAATGCACGCGAGCTTGGCTTTCCCGTCGTCCTCGTGAACCGCACGAACGGCGACGGGAGATTCCCGCTCGCTGCCGGCAACGACCGCGATGGCATTAACGCCGCAGTCACGCACCTTAGCAACCTCGGCCATCGATACATCGGTCATCTGGCTGGTCCTGAGGGAGTGTCTACGGCGGCGGTGCGGCTATCCGCTTTCAGAGAAGCGATCGCAGCCAGGTCGCTGCCATCTGAAATCTCGAGAATCGTTATATGCGAGGGCTTCTCCGACCGAGGCGGCACGATCGCAGCAAATAAACTGCTCGACGACCACCCTGAGACAACCGCAATCATCGCTGGAAACGACCTGATCGCGCTTGGCGCACTTCGTGCGCTCTCAGCTCGCGGCCTTCGGTGTCCACACGACATCTCGGTCGTCGGATTCAACGACATGTATTTCGCCGATGCACTTTCACCGCCGCTCACGACGGTGCACGTCCCATATCAAAGCATGGGCACAGAGGCAGCACACCTCTTAATTGAGCGTCTGGAGAATCCCGACTCAATTGCCAAGTCGGTGCTCCTTCCTCTCCATTTAGTGGTGAGGGATTCCACTGGCGCGGTCCGATCTAAGGCATCACGGTCCGCTCAGCGATCGCCCGATCCGTCGCGAGCGTCTCGAGCCGTCAGTAAGCGCCCTGCTTAGACTTTGTCATACGTGCCCGCTGCTGACTGCACGAACGAAACGGCTTTACCAGGCGACGGCGACGTACTTCGGCTCGAGGTATTCCAGCATTCCCTGGTGGCCGCCTTCACGACCGATGCCGCTTTGCTTGGTGCCACCGAAGGGTGCGGCAGGGTCGGAAACGATGCCCTGGTTGAACCCGATCATGCCTGAGTCCAGCCGGTCCGCGACGCGCAGGCCGCGCTTGAAATCGCCGGTGTAGAGGTAGGAAACGAGGCCGTATTCGGTGTTGTTGGCGAGCTCGACAGCTTCGTCCTCGGTGTCGAAGACGACGATCGGCGCGACAGGTCCGAAGATCTCGTTCGTCAATACGTCCGAGTCCGGGCGGACGTCGGTGAGTACGGTGGGCGGGTAGAAGTAGCCGGTACCCGCTGCGGCAGAGCCACCGGTGAGCGCGCGGGCGCCACCCTCGATGGCGTCGGCGACCAGCTCACTAACCTTGTCCCGGCTGGCTGCGTTCACCAGCGGTCCGACCTGCGTTCCGTCGTCCAGGCCATGGCCAACGCGCAGGTCGGACATGGCAGCTGCCAGCCGCGATGCGAAGGCGTCGGCGATCCCGCGCTGCACGTAGAAGCGGTTCGCCGCGGTGCAGGCTTCGCCGCCGTTGCGCATCTTCGCGATCATGGCGCCGGCAATCGCGGCGTCGAGGTCGGCATCGTCGAACACCAGGAAGGGCGCGTTGCCGCCAAGCTCCATCGAACAGTTAACGATTGTCTCGGACGCCGTGGAAAGCAGGGCTCGCCCGACCTCGGTCGAGCCGGTGAACGACAGCTTGCGCACCCTAGGATCAGCGAGCGCGGCCTTAGCGAACGTCGATGAGCGGCTGGACGCGACCACGTTCACGACACCCGCCGGCACTCCGGCGTCCTCGAGCACCTTCGCAATCAACAGCGCTGTCAGCGGAGTCTCCGATGCCGGCTTGCACACGACCGAGCAACCTGCGGCGAGCGCCGGTCCGATCTTGCGGGTCAGCATCGCGGCTGGGAAGTTCCACGGGGTAATAAGCAGCGCTACGCCGACTGGTTGGTGGGTGACCATGATCTTGTTGCTGCCACTGGGCGCGGTCATGATCTCGCCGACGTTGCGTACTGCTTCCTCGGCGTACCAGCGGAAGAACTCGGCGGCGTAAGCGACCTCGCCTCGCGCGTCGGGCAGGGCCTTGCCGTTCTCGAGCACGATCAGCCGCGCGAACTGGTCGGCGCGAGCGGTCATGATCTCGAACGCCTTGCGCAGGATTTCGGCGCGTGCACGTGGTGGGGTCGCTGACCACGCAGGCATCGCCGTCGCAGCCGCATCGACGGCCCTCAGCGCGTCGTCGATGGTGCCATTCGCGACAGACGTGAGCAGCCGCTCAGAGGCCGGGTCGTACACGTCGATAACGGAGGAGTCAGACGACGGACCCCATACACCGCCGATAAAGCAACCGGTCGGGACGCCGTCGAGCACGCCGCTCAGACCCCAGTCGGTAACGTCGATCGTGGTCACTTGCTCTCATCTCCTATTTGTATTGGGGGAGTCGTGACATCCACACGCCGCCCTCAGATCAGAATTCGGACCGGTTCTCGAGCAGGAATAGGAAAGTTCCAAACCTCCAGTTCGCAACGCTCACTCAAGGCCGAGGAATACGTCGGGATGCCGGGCCAGCTCGATGCGGGTACGCCGGATGTGGCCACGCAGGTAGCTTTCGGCATCGGTAGTGTCTCGACGAGCGATTGCGTCCAGCAGCAGACGATGCTCGGCGTTGATCACCCACTGACGGTCGGGCCCACTAAGCGCAACGAACGCTCGCCGGTAGTACTGCGTCGAGTTCCACAACCTGCGAACCATCGCCGAAAGCTGTTCGATGTCGCAGCCAGCGTACGTAAGCAGATGGAACTCGCGATCGAGTTCCAGGAACCTGCCGACATCGGCATGGTCCTCGATCTCAGCTTGCAGCTGCGTCAGCTTTGCCATGATGGCGTCGCTCAAGTGCGGAATGCTCTCGCTAAGCGCCAGCGGCTCGAGTCGTTCGCGCATCTGGTAGATGACGTCGACTTCGTGCATGCCTAGCCGCGGGACCCGCGCGCCCTTGTTGGTTTCGTTCTCGATAAGCCCTTCGGCCTCGAGCATTCTCAGGGCTTCGCGGACCGGCAGTCGGCTTGCGCCGAGCCGATGCGCAACGTCCTCTTGACGGACACGTTCACCGGGGCCTATGACGCCTCCGAGGATTGCCGCTCGAAGATGGTCGGCAACTCGCTGGCTGGCGGCCGCAACAACAACCTCGACGGTTGGCGGTGACGTCATGAGCGTTGTGGCGCTTGTTGGCGATCAAATGCCTTGCCGTTGGGATAAGAAACTAACTCGAATTGCATCCCCCACGGGGCGCGGAAATAGACCCACCGCTGACCTTCGTGTGGGCCCTTGCTGGCCGTAGGCGCCCCGAGAACCTCGATGTTGTTCTCGCGCAACTTGCGGATCGCCGCGTCGAGGTCGTCGACGTAGAGCGCAATGTGGTGGCCGCCAATGTCGCTGTTGCGGGGGAGGACGTGTCGTTGGTCCGGCGCCGTGTACTGGAATACCTCGATGATCACATCACCACCGCATCGAAAGAAGCGGTTCTCAAGGATCGTGGAGCGCGGATGCACACCGAGGTGCTCGGTCATCCAATTCCCATCGTCCTGGAACGGTCCCAGCGAGTAGAGGTACTCGAATCCGAGCACATCAACGAGAAACCGCGTCGCCTCGTCCAAATCAGGAACTGTGCACCCGAAGTGGTCGATCCGTCGGACGCCAAGCGACCTCACCGGCCCACACTCTTCCCTCATATTGGATCCAAGTCTACGTGATGACTCGGGCCGTGCGAAAGCCTGTATGGAAAACTTCCTAGCCAAGCATGGAGATGGATCCAATCCTATGGGAGGGTGTGACTCACATCTACCTGCGGAGCTACGTGCGGAGCGCGACATGACCCAACACCGACCCCTCGAACCCGCGTCACCCTGGGTCGACTTGGTCTCAACGACCGACGATTGGGACGCCGCGGATCCGGCGCTTCTGACGGTGATGCTGAACCAGCTGGTCCTCATCCGTGCCTTCGAGGAATACGTGTTGGAACTCGCCGGTGCGGGACTCATCCACGGTCCGGCGCACTCGAGCATCGGACAAGAAGGCGGCGCAGTCGGATCAACTCTGCTGCTCACAAGTGCCGATTCAGTCAACGGTTCGCATCGAGGTCATCACCAGTTCCTGGCCAAGACGTTGTCCCACGTCGCGCCGAAGGGCTTCGACCTGACGGCGGAACTCTCCGACGAGGTGCATACCGTGTTGGTGCGGACACTGGCCGAGATCTGCGGACTGTCTCGCGGCTGGAGTCATGGCCGCGGTGGCTCGATGCACCTCCAGTGGAAGGAGGCAGGGGCCATGGGCACCAATGCGATCGTCGGTGGCGGCGTACCGCAGGCTGCCGGGTTCGCATGGGCCCATCAGCACGCGGGTACGGACGCCGTCGCTGTGACGTATTTCGGCGACGGTGCAGTGAACATCGGCTCGACGCTAGAGACCTTCAACCTCGCCTCCGCGTGGAAGCTTCCGATCTGCTTCTTCATCGAAAACAATCGCTACGCGGTTTCCACGAACGTCGACGAGGCAACCGGGGAACCTCGGCTGTCGGCCCGCGGCCCGGGGTTCGGCATCGCCAGCTGGCGCGTCGACGGCATGGACCCGCTGGCGGTATATCTCGCGACTCAGGAAGCGGTCGCACACATGCGCGCCGGTCGTGGGCCAACCATGATCGAGGCGGTCACATACCGCTACTTCCACCAGAATGGTCCCTTCCCAGGAAGTGCGTTCGGCTACCGCTCTAAGGAAGAGGAAGCGCTGTGGCGCGCGCGTGACCCAATCGTTCAGGTCGGTGAACACTTGGTACGCCGCGGCATCCTGGAACAGGCCTCGATCGACGCGGCCACAGCCGGCGCCAAGCGCGCAATGGTAGAGATCGGAGAGTTGTTCATCGAACCACTGCCAGGTGGCAAGCCGGGGCAACGCCAAATTCGACCTGTTGAATGGCCCAACGCAGCGTTCGCCGATGTTGGAGTAAGGGGTGACCTCAGCGAGTTTGATGGCGCGTATTTGACGGATCGCGACACCTTCACCGGCGAGACCGCCGAGCAGAAGTTCATCGACGCTATCGCCGGAGTGATGGCCCGACAGATGGAAGTTGACCCAACAATCGTCGTCATGGGGGAAGATGTCCACCGTCTCAATGGGGGTACCAATGGCGCCACCAAGGGACTGAAGGCGAGCTATCCAGATCGCGTTCTGGGCACGCCCATCAGCGAGAACGCTTTCACCGGCCTGGGCGGCGGCATCGCAATCGACGGACGCTTCAAGCCCGTAGTCGAGTTCATGTACGCCGACTTCTTGTGGGTGGCTGCAGATCAGCTCTTCAACCAAATCGCCAAGGCGCGCCACATGTTCGGCGGTACCGGTGCGGTGCCCTTCGTTCTCCGCATCAAGGTGGCGATGGGCACGGGATACGGGTCGCAGCACTCGATGGACCCCGCGGGTATATTCGCCACAGCCCCCGGTTGGCGGATAGTAGCCCCTTCAACACCGTTTGACTACGTCGGTCTGATGAACAGCGCGCTGTTATGTATGGACCCGGTCGTCGTACTCGAACACGTCGACCTGTATTCCTCCTCGGGTGAAGGACCAGTGGACGACCTGGACTACTGCCTACCCGTTGGCAAGGCAGCGGTACGGCGTGCCGGCGAGCAGATTACTGTGATTTCGTATCTGGCGATGGTCCAATACGTGCTCGACGCGGTGGAACAACTCGGCAACGTTGATGCAGAGGTGATCGACCTGCGTTGGCTCGACCGCGCGAGCATCGATTGGGAGACCATCGGGGCCAGCATCAAGAAGACGAACAACGTGCTGATCGCCGAGCAGGGCGCAGTCGGGACTTCTTACGGGGCCTGGCTGGCCGATGAGATCCAACGGCGCTATTTCGACTGGTTGGATCAACCCGTGCAACGGGTGACAGGTCGCGAAGCATCACCGAGTATCAGTAAGGTGCTCGAGCGGGCCGCTATCGCGAAGACCGAGGAAGTCGTCGCACGGCTCTCTGAGATCGGGACCGCCTGACATGGCTAGGTTGCTGCGCATGCCCGAGGTCGCCGCGAATGCTGTCGATGCGATCTTGGCTGCTTGGCCGGTAGCGGAGAACATTGCCTTTGAGGCAGGCGATCCCATTGCGACGGTCGAGACCGAAAAGGCAGTCATCGATGTGCCAGCCGACGGCGGCGGGGTGATCCTCAAGCAGTTGGTGCCAGCCGGTGCGCAGGTCGTTGTCGGCGATCCCATCGCAATATTGGGAGACGTCGGAGAGCCGCTCGACAACGCCAGCGTGTTCCTCGCGGAACTCGGAGCGGTACGAGAATCCGCTCCGTGCGAGAGCGTGGCGCCCGACGGTCCTCTAGGCGTTACTCCCGCAACGAACGGGCGAGCCGAATCTCTTAGTGCGCCCGAGATAACCGACACCCGCGTGTTCAGTAGCCCGCTCGCTCGACGGTTGGCGAGAGACGCTGGGATCTCGCTAACGCAATTGAGCGGAACCGGCCAAGGCGGGCGTGTTGTTCGTCGCGATGTCTACAGCGCGATCGCGACAAGATCCGCACGGCCGGCGGCCGCGCCCGTGCCTCCTGTCGGTACCGCGCCCGCAGCGTCCTACGTCGACATCCCGCACACGCGAATGCGCCGCGCGATCGCGGCACGGCTCACTGAAAGCGTCCGAGAAGCACCTCACTTTTACATCAACGGCACAGCCCGCGTAGACAAGCTCCTGAAGTTAAGGTCGCGAGTCAACGCTGTCGGATCGACGCGGGTTTCGGTGAACGATCTCGTTGTCATGGCGGCTGCCCGTGCGCACGTCTTGGTGCCGACCATGAATGTGATCTGGACCTCGGACGCGGTACGACGCTTTTCCCAAGTCGATATCGCGGTGGCTGTGGCGACTGAGCGAGGCCTCGTGACACCTGTCGTGCGCGGTGTCGAACACCACACGTTATCCGGCCTGGCAGCGATCACAAGCGATCTAGTGGATCGTGCCAGATCGGGCACGTTACGTCAGGAGGATCTTGAGGGAGGATCGTTGACGGTCAGCAATCTCGGTGTCCACGGAACTGCGGACTTCGCAGCGATCATCAACCCTCCTCAGTCTGCAATCCTGGCCGTCGGCGTCGCTAAACAACAGCCCGTAGTCGTCAAGGGCAAGCTGCGCGTCGGTACCCAGATGAATGTCACACTGTCAGTCGATCACAGACCCATCGACGGAGCCACCGCCGCCAAGTGGATGGCCATCTTCCTCGCGATCGTCGAGGAGCCCGTTCGAATCCTCGTCTGATCCGTTCGCACACCTGTCCCGTTAACAAAGCCGATTAAGAGCTCTCCGAACCGTCACACCTCGCGCCCTGCGTGGACCTTGTCGATGTGGGACGCGCTGTTGGCCAGACACGCGGACCCCAAGCTGGTTCCGTTGCGGCGCGCCAGGTGAGAGTCGAGTCCACGCCGTGCGATTCTAGGCAACGCGTTTGGTGTGGTCAAAATGTCGTCAAGATCGCTAAGCGATTGCGGTTCCGACGAAGCACAGGCGGTCTGACCTGGTCTTTTAGTTGTAGCCCCGACGGGATTCGAACCCGCGCTACCGCCTTGAGAGGGCGGCGTCCTAGGCCGCTAGACAACGGGGCCGTGCGCTTACATTCGGCCTTGTGGCTGGGGTACCAGGACTCGAACCTAGACTAGCTGAACCAGAATCAGCCGGGCTGCCAATTACCCCATACCCCATCTGATCGGACAGGCCTCCCCGATCGCTGGTCGAGTGTATCGGACCCAACGGGGCCTTCCCAAAGCGCTGAGGGACCGCTCCTACTCCCCCTCGGCGCGCGTCGACGCCGCCGCTCGTCGCAGCCGGGCCATGCTGCGCTCGCGGCCGAGCAACTCCATCGACTCGAACAGCGGCGGCGACACCGTTCGCCCGGTAATGGCGACCCGCAGCGGCGCGTACGCGTTGCGTGGCTTGAGCCCGAGTTCGCCAATCAACACCGCCTCGAGCGCCTCCTTGATGTCGTCCGCGTGCCAGCGTTCGAGCGGATCCAGCGCCGCCACTGCCGCCGCCAACACAGGTGCAGCCGCCGCATTCAAGTTCTTCGCCACCGCCTCGACGTCCGGCGCGAAAAGATCGTCGTCGACGAACAGAAAGCCCAGCATTCCGACGGCCTCCGACAACACGGTGATGCGTTCCTGCACCAGCGGCGCGCCGCCGGCAAGAAGCCGAAGCTGATCGGACGTCGGCGGCTCGGCAATCATCCCGACGTTCTGTAGGAACGGGAGGATCCGAATGGCAGCCTCGTCGGGTGCGAGCTCGCGAATCTTGACGCCATTGATTGCCTCGCACTTCTTCAAGTCGAAGCGCGCCGGGTTGCGACTCACCCGTTCGAGAGTGAAGGCGTCGACCATCTCCTGCAGGCTGAACAACTCGCGATCCTCACCCATCGACCATCCGACGAGCGCCAAGTAATTCAGCAACGCTTCGGGCAAGAACCCGCGCTCGCGGTAGAGCATCAGTGACGATTCCGGGTCGCGCTTTGACAGCTTCTTGTTGCCCTCGCCCATCACGAACGGCAGGTGACCGAAGAGCGGCATCTGCCCGTCGGTGACGCCGATGTCGCCCAGTGCTTCATACAAAGCGATCTGTCGCGGGGTTGACGACAGCAAGTCTTCGCCACGCAGAACGTGCGTGATCCGCATGAGCGCATCATCAACCGGATTCACCAACGTGTAGAGCGGATTTCCGTCGGCTCGCACGAGCACGTAGTCAGGCACGAACTCGGGTTCGAAAGTCACCGGGCCGCGAATCAGATCGTCGAACGTGATCGCGCGATCGGGCATCCGCAATCGCAATGCGGGCTTGCGGCCGAGCGCCAGGAACGCATCGACCTGTGCCGGCGTCAATGAGCGGCAGTGGTTGTCGTATCCCGGCTGCCGGCCACTCAGCTTGTTGCGTGCTTCGACCTCTTCGGTCGTGCAGTAACAGTCGTATGCGTGCGGCGACGCAGCCAGTTTCGCGGCAATGTCGGCGTAGATAGCACCGCGTTCGGACTGCTTGTACGGCGCGTATGGGCCACCGATGTCGGGGCCTTCATCCCATGTCAGACCGAGCCAGTTCAGCGCATCAACCACACCGAGGTACGAGGCCTCGGTAGAGCGTTCAACGTCGGTATCTTCGACGCGAAAGACGAACGTGCCACCTTCGTGGCGCGCGTATGCCCAGTTGAACAGCGCCGTGCGGATGTTGCCGACGTGAATGTCGCCGGTCGGTGACGGCGCGAAGCGCACCCGTACGGTCATCGCGACCCCCCCGATCGAGACGAGCCGACGCTACCCACGACCGTATTCGTCAACGTGCCGATCCCTTCGATGGTCACCGAAACCTCATCGCCAGGCACGATCGGACCGACACCAGCCGGCGTCCCGGTAAGAATGACGTCGCCGGGTAGCAGCGTCATGGCATCGCTGACGAACGCGACAAGCTTCACCACGTCGTGCAGTAACAGCGACGTGCGCGCGTTCTGCTTGACGGCACCGTTCACCGTGGTCGTAATTGCGAGGTCGCTCGGGTCGACGTCCGTGTCGATCCACGGACCCAACGGGCAGAACGTGTCGAACCCCTTAGCCCTGGCCCACTGGCCGTCGGCCTTCTGCAAGTCACGCGCCGTCACGTCGTTCGCGCACGTGTAGCCGAGGATCACTTCGGGCACTCGCTCGACGGGCACCTCTCGGCAGAGCCGCCCGATCACAACCGCAAGCTCTCCCTCGAAATCAACGTGCGTCGACAGCCTCGGGTAGCTAATGGCAGCGCCTGGCCCAATGACGGACGTCGACGGCTTGAGGAACAGCACGGGCTGATCCGGCGGCTCGCCACCCATCTCGCGCGCGTGGTCGGCGTAGTTCTTGCCGATCGCCACCACCTTGCTCGGGAGCACAGGTGGCAGCAGCCGGACGCCGGCCAGCGGCAACCTCAGCCCGCTGAACGTGACCTCGCCGAAGGGGTGGCCGTTGATGACCGCGACTTCTTCGGCGCCCGGCGATCCACCGATAGCACCGAACGCAAAGCCCGCGACGTCAGGGTCACCGTAGGAAAATCTCGCGATTCGCACCAGCCGAGGTTACCGGTTGCGGCAACTCGGCGCCGGGGCCACCAAATCGACCTGACTCAGGACGAGTGCTGGCGGAGTAGCCCGAACGTGTACGCGTCCTCCATCGCCTGCCATGACGCCGCGATCAGATTCTCGTCGACGCCGATGGTGTTCCATTCGGTCTTCCCGTCGCTCGTCTCGATGAGCACCCGCGTGATCGCGCCGGTGCCGTGCGCGCCATCGAGGATCCGCACCTTGTAGTCGATCAGCTCGAGTTCGCCGAGCTGCGGATAGAGGCGTTCGAGAGCGAGCCGAAGCGCCTTGTCGAGGGCGTTCACCGGGCCGTTCCCCTCGCCCGTCGAGACGATGCGTTCACCCTTTACCTGGACCTTGACGGTTGCCTCGGAGACGACCTGCCCATCGGCTCGCCGCTCAACGATGACCCGCCAAGATTCGAGGGTGAAGTAGCTCAACGGTTCGCCGTCGATCTCGGCGCGCAGCAGCAATTCGAACGACGCATCGGCTGCCTCGAACATGTACCCCTTGGCTTCTTGCGCCTTCACCCGATCGACAACACGACCCACGACTTCTTTGTTGTTCGACAGGTCGAAGCCGAGCTCTTTGCTCTTCATCTCGACGCTGGCCCGACCGGCCATCTCGGAGACAAGCATGCGCATGTCATTTCCGACCAATGCGGGGTCGACGTGCTGGTACAGGTCGGATGACACCTTGATGGCCGACGCGTGCAGACCGCCCTTGTGCGCGAACGCAGACAAGCCTACGTAGGGCTGATGCGTGCGCGGTGACTGGTTCGCGATCTCAGCAACGACGTGGCTCACTCGACCGAGGTCAACCACGCGATCGTCGGGAAGCACACGTCGTCCGAGCTTCAGTTCGAGATTTGCAACTACGGTGACGAGATTCGCATTGCCGCAACGCTCGCCGTATCCGTTGATGACACCTTGCACGTGCGTGACGCCGGCCTCGACCGCGGCGAGCGTGTTCGCGACTGCGCAGCCAGTGTCGTCGTGCGTGTGGATGCCGAGCCGCGCGCCACTGCTTTCCAACACGGTCTGGACGACGTCGGCGAGCTGCGTGGGCAACATCCCCCCGTTCGTGTCGCAGAGCACGATCACGTCGGCACCGGCTTCCGCCGCAACGCGAACCGCCTCGACGGCGTAGGCAGGATTAGCCTTGTATCCGTCGAAGAAATGTTCGGCATCGACGAACACGCGGCGGCCTTCACTGCGCAAGTGCTCGACCGTGTCGCGGATCATCGCAAGGTTCTCATCGAGCGTCGTCTTCAACGCCTCGAGCACGTGCCGGTCATGGCTCTTGGCGACGAGGCAAACGACCGGCGCTTCGGAGTCTCGCAACGCCGCTACTTGCGGGTCGTCGGCGGCCTTCACGTTCGGCTTGCGGGTCGCACCGAATGCGCTGAGCGTTGCGTTCTTGAGCTTCAGCTCGGTGCGGGCACGGCGAAAGAACTCAGTGTCCTTCGGCAGTGCGCCGGGCCATCCCCCCTCAATGAAACCGACGCCGAGGTCATCGAGGTTCTGCGCAATCGCCAATTTGTCGGCGACCGTGAGGGCCATGCCCTCACCCTGGGCGCCGTCACGCAAGGTTGTGTCGTAGACGTGAAAGGCGTCGGGCTGCGGAGCCATCGGGTTACCTCAACTTCGTTGGAAGTCCTACGGAATCGGTCCATTCAAAGCAAAAAGACCCCCCGCAGCATGCGGGAGGTCTGGCGCGCTGGTCTTCGACCGGCGCGCCTACTCAATAATCGTCGCGGAGTAGGTCACGCGTTTAGTGTGCCACACGATGTGCGGCCCAGTCACGTCACCTGCTTGCCGGCGCGGTACGACGGAGCATTGAAGCCCAGCGCGCGCACTTGCAAGCGCTGGACTTCTATGCCCGTCTGATCAAGTGGACGTCAGCCGGTCGGTGTGGGGCTAGGGACCGGAATCGCCGAACCCGGCGGGCCTTCGTTCGCGGCCGGTGGCGAGCTCGGAGTGGCCGTCGCTGTCGCCGCACCAGAGCTCGGGCTGGTCGTCGGCGTCGCGCTGTCGCCCCCGCACACGCTGCCCGCGGGCACTTGGCAGTCGCCGGGCGCGACGATCCGCGCGTCGCTCGGGCTCACGAGCGTCAAGGAATCGGCGACGGAGACGAGGGACTGCACGTCACCGTTGCTGACCGGACCGTCGAGTGTGATTGCCGCACCACCCGTCGTCCAGCCGATGCCGGCGTAGGTATCTTCCTTCATGAATACGTAGCCCTCGCTGCCGTTGACGGTGATTGGTGTCGAAGCGACTGGGCGCGCGCTAGCGAAATCTCCCTGCATCGAATCGCCGTCGACCTTCGTCACTCGCAGTTGGATCGCATTCGTTCCGTCACCAGGAGCGCCAGACGCCGGGTCGTATTCGACGTACCACGTCACGCTGTCTGCGCATTGATTGCGCGAGATCGTGCCCCACGCGCCGTAGAGCACGTAACCGGCGGGCGTCGCGGGCAGCATGTAGGTGAGACCCGCAACTTGTGCCGGCGAGGCGGTGACGTAGTAGTTCTCCGGCACGCAGCTCGTCGACGGCAACACCAAGCCGGGCGAGGGTGTCGCCGTTATGGTCGGCGTGCCAACAGGTGACGGGCTCGGCGTCACGTTGACAGTTGGTGTGGCCGACTGCGGAACCGGCGATGCAACAGGCGTCGGTGTCGAAGAGCCCGAGCCAGGTGCGCCCGGAAGAATCGCGCGAGACGCGTTGGAGTGTGTGCCCACTACAACCGCCGACACAGCAGCGATTGCCGCAACCGCGGCGGCGGCCGACACGATCGTGACGACCGGACGGTTCTGCTTTTCGCCTGCTGCGACCGAGACCTCATTCAGGCGACCGCCACTAATCGGCGTCCGGTCGGCAACGTTGTGAAGAGCAGCCCGCAATCGGGCGAGCGCTTCGTCGTCGTTGGGGGTCATTGCATCTTCTCCTTGAGCTTTGCGAGCGCGCGGGCGGGCGACGACTTCACGGTGCCGGGCTTGCAGCCGAGCAACCGTGCGGTCTCCGCTTCTGAAAGGTCGAGGTAGAACCGCAGCACCAACACCGCGCGTTGCCGCGGCGGTAGCTGCTTGACGAGTTGCCACGTCTCGTCGACCTCCGCGGGGTCGACGGCCGACTCGCTCACGGTGGCGAGGTGCCTGCGTTCGCGGGCCGTGCGGCGATGGACATTCGTGCTCAGGTTCACGACCGAGCGCCGCAGGTACGCGGGCGGATCGCTCACCTGCGACTTGCTGCGCGCGAACCCGATGAAGGCATCGTGCACGACGTCTTCGGCCGCTGCTGCCGAACCTGTCAGCAGGTGCGCAAGACGCACCAGCCCCGGCCGGCACCGGCGGTACAGGTGCTCGAGGCTGTCGCCGTCCGCCCGGGTCATGAGCCGGTCGGCGAGCCGGGCATCGCTCGCGTCCTGAGTCAGGCTGTACATGCCATCAAGACACCCCACCCCGCGGTTCGGTTCCATCTGGGCCGCCGCGCCCGTCGGGTGCCACCCGCCAGGACTCAGCAGACGGTGTGCATCCAGCCGTGCGGGTCGGGCGCGGTGCCGTACTGGACGGCGAGCAGCGAATCGCGCAGATCCTGGGTGACCTTGCCGGGGTGGCCGTCGCCCATCGTGAGCTCTCCCCCGCGCCAAGCCAACCGTCCGAGAGGTGTCACCGCCGCCGCTGTACCGCAGGCGAAAACCTCGGTGATGCGCCCCGATGTCACGCCGGATCGCCACTCGTCGATGTCGATCGGACGTTGCTGGGTCGCGTGTCCGTGCTCCGCGGCGATGGTCAGGATCGCGTCGCGCGTGACACCCTCCAGGATCGTGCCGGACACCGGCGGCGTCACCAACGTTCCGTCGTCGAACACGAAGTAGACATTCATGCCGCCGAGCTCTTCGACCCAACGCTTCTCGACTGCATCGAGGAAAACGACCTGGTCGCAGCCGTTCGCGCTGGCCTCTTGCTGCGCGACGAGACTGGCCGCATAGTTGCCCGCGCACTTCGCCGCTCCAGTACCGCCCGGAGCCGCCCGCGTGTACTCCTCCGACAGCCAGATCGACACCGGATGCAGGCCACCGGCGAAGTACGCGCCGGCAGGCGAGGCAATGATCAGGAACGTCACATGATTGGCAGGCCGGACGCCGAGGAAGGCCTCGGTCGCCATCATGAACGGCCTGATGTACAAGCTCTTTTCTTCTTCTGGCGACACCCACGTGCGATCGGCCTCGATCAGCAGGTCGGCGGCCGTCACGAAGTCGTCGACCGGCAGTTCAGGCAGCGCGAGCCGTGCCGCCGACCGCTGGAACCGTCGTCCGTTCGCGTCCGGCCTGAACGTCTTGATCGAACCGTCCGGCTGCACGTAGGCCTTGAAGCCCTCGAAGATCGACTGCCCGTAGTGGAAAACGGCAGTCGCCGGGTCGAGCGCGAGCGGACCGTAAGGTCGCAAGCTCGCGTTGTGCCAGCCCTCGTCCGGCGTCCAGGTGATCGTGACCATGTGGTCGGTGAAGACGCGGCCGAAGCCGGGATTCGCGAGTAGCTCATCACGTTGAGCGGCCGGCACCGGCTCGGTCGGGTCGGTGCGGGTAAATTCGATGGTCATTGCTCAATCCTTACGGTCATGTGGTTGCGACGCTAGCCCACCGCGTTGTGTGTGGGCTGGATGACCCGGCTGGCCTCGGTAACTCACGAGGCTGGGTCGCAAGAAGCAGGGCCGGACGCCGGTCAGCTGGCGATTCGTTGTCGGCGCGCGGCTGGCTGCCGGCAGGCGTTCCGGCTGCAGGTTCAGCCGGCGACGCGGGCGGCCAGTGCGTCGCCGACCTCGTGGGTCGCGCGGCGGACCGGCTTAGGTACTCGGCCGGAGGCTGAGTCAGACGTAGTGGCTCGGTCTAGTTCAGCCAGGTCGGCCGCGACGGCGGCTTCGACGGTGGCGGCTGCTTCGGGGAGTCCGAGGTGGTCGAGCAGCATCGCGACCGAGAGCACGGTCGCGGTGGGGTCGGCAATCGCCTTGCCCGCAATGTCGGGCGCGCTGCCGTGCACCGGCTCGAACATGCTGGGCGTCGTCCGGGCCGGATTGATGTTGCCGCTGGCCGCGAGCCCGATGCCACCAGCGATCGCGGCGCCGAGGTCGGTGAGGATGTCGCCGAACAGGTTGTCGGTCACGATGACGTCGAAGCGCTGCGGATCGGTGACGAAGTAAATGGTCGCGGCGTCGACGTGGCAGTAGTCGACCGCAACGTCAGGGAAGTCGGCCGAGACCGCCTTGACCGTTCTGGTCCACAGATCACCGGAGTGCACGAGCACGTTGTTCTTATGCACCAAGGTCAGCTTGCGCCGCGGACGATTTGCAGCGCGGGCGAACGCGTCGCGCACAACACGCTCGACACCGTAGGCGGTGTTGACGCTTTCTTCGGTCGCGATCTCGTGTGGTGTGCCCTTGCGCAGGAAGCCACCGGCGCCCGCGTATGCACCTTCGGTGCCTTCGCGGATCACCACGAAGTCGATGTCGGCCGGACCGACTCCGGCGAGCGGGCTCGTGACGCCCGGGAAAAGCTTCACCGGGCGCAGGTTCACGAAGTGGTCGAGCTCGAATCGCAGGCGTAGAAGTAGGCCGCGCTCGAGCACCCCGCTGGGCACCCCTGGATCGCCGACTGCACCGAGCAGGATCGCGTCATGCCCGCGCAGTTCGTCGAGCACCGAATCTGGGAGGGTCTCGCCGGTCGCGTGCCACCGCCGGGCGCCAAGGTCGTACTCGGTTCGCTCGACCTTCACGTCGTAGGCAGGCGTCACCGCGTCGAGGACCTTCAGACCCTCGTCGACCACCTCGGGGCCGATGCCATCACCAGCGATGACGGCCAGACGCACGCTGCGAGCCATGTCCCCAGCGTACCGGCCGTCTCAGAAACACGGCATCAGATCTCAAGATGCGAGACAGGCCCTGTGATGCCGACAGTCGGATGTTCCGACTGGATAACAACAAGCTTTCGGGACGCGCACCGATGACCGCGTCAAGGCAGGTCGGCGGTAGCACGCTGTTTTAGGCGGGTCTCCGCGCCAGGGTCGGGGGTGCCTTGCACAATGCGCTCTGCGACTGACGCGGGGAACATCGTCGCGATGTCGTGTGCGTACGCCGCTCCGTCGCCGGGCACGCGCCACGTCGTCACGACTGTGTGTGGGCCGCTGCCATTCACCTGTAGCAGAACAGGCACAGACACGCCTGTTCCTGGCTCGACGTTGGACTTGGTGCCGTAGAACTCCTCGCATAGCGTCCAGACGTAGACGTCGCGCCCGTCGGAGGATTGACCGAGGATGTCGACCGAGCAGTACACGCGCCCACCGAAGTTCGGGCCGCCAAGCCCGCGGTGCAACCAATCACGGTCAGATTCGAAAAAGTGCTGCAGCACTCCCGTCTCAGTACTCAGGTCAGGCGAGGGCGGCGCGGGAGTGGGCGGCGCAGACGACGGCGCGTACCCCGCCGGCAGGCTGTCAGAGGCAGTAGTCAGCACCTTCGACGATGCGGTAGTACCACCCGTTGGTCCGCCGGCCGTGGACAGCGCGGGGGCTGCAGGTTCGCGGCCGCTCGCACCACATCCGACCAACAGCAGAAAAGTCACGCCAAACCCGACCCGCAGCGCCACTGCACCCATCGGGTCCCTCTCTCGCCAATGCGGGTGATCGCCGATCATGAGACGCGCCAGCCCCTACGCGGGTTGGCAACCCAACGTGGTGACGCTGACTTTACGAACACCGTCTGTCGGGTCAAACGACACACACATTGCCACTTACACGCACTGCGTCAGCTGCTTCTTAGCCAAGCGGCCGACCGCATGTCGAGCGGTGCGTCCCTTGGATCATCGAGTCCTCGGCGCTCCAGTTCGTCGAACCAGCGCTCGCGCTGCGACTCGGGGAGGCGCGTGCCACACCAGGGGCAGAACCGGATCATTGCGGCGGACTCGCCGCCGTCATGGACGAGTAGCCCATATTCCTGGAATTGAGGCCAGAAGGTCACGAGCTTGTCGGGACACTGATCCGCGGCGGGGTGCTTCTGGCAGACGAGTTCGATCTGCTCGCGCATGTGCTCGCAGCACCGGGCTTCCGTCACGTTCCAAGTCTGCCGCACGTAGGCTCTGCGCAGTCTCCAGCCGACGCCGAATAGCGTGGGCCGATGCCCCGTGCACCTCCCCGAAGAACTCGCGTGCAGGACGACCGTTAAGTCAGTACGGTGCGATTGTGACCGCGGATGAGTTCGTGCCAGCCGACTTCACTCCACCGACGTCACTTGTCGCTGTTCAGTTCCGTCTCGAACCGCTAGGGCCGCAGCACAATGAGGCCGATTATGCCGCCTGGATGTCGAGCATCGAGCACATACGCTCGACTCCGGGCTTTCCCGACGGCAACTGGCCACCACTTGCCGGCATGACGCTCGATAAAAACCTCAGTGACCTTCAACACCACGCCGACGACTTCGCGCAGCGCCGCGGCTTCACGTTCACCGTTCTGGACCCAAGCGACAACGACGTCATCGGTTGCGTCTACCTGTACCCCTCGGCGACCGACGATTGGGACGTCACAGTGCAGTCCTGGGTGCGGGCCAACAGATCGGAGCTAGACCAACCACTCGCCGACGCCCTCGCAAGCTGGCTCTCAAGCGACTGGCCGTGGCAGCGCGTGGACCGCTGCGGTCGCTGACTCGCAGTGCGCTCATGCCGCGGTGACGCTCGTTTAACTGAGCCTGTGGGTCGCTCTATGAAGCCCCTGGGCACACCTGTGTCAGTGGTCCACTAGTCAAGCTGTCCAGAGTTGCGGTGCTGGTCTGGTTGCCGAACAAGCTGCGTGTCTCGATGTTGAGGCCCAGCGGCGCACGGAGCTTCGTGCAGTCGAGCAGGTATACGACCGTCACTGTTTCGGGGCGGTCAGAGTGAGCCGTGAAGGCTGCGACGAGGGCCCCGTCGGGAGCGGGTTTGTTGCTGTCAGGAGCAGGCGGGAAGGTGCCGTCGAAACGGGCACTGACGATGCGAGCTCCGGGCTGCGCCGCGCGAAATCCAGTGACCCGCACCGGCAGCTGCGTGCCGTCGGACAGCGTGAGCACGACGGTAAGTCGGCTGCCGTCAGCGGTTGCCGAGTCATATGACGCGTTGATGTGCGGGTGGAAGAAGCCGATCTGCGACAGGACCAGCACGCCCACGGCCGCTACGAGAACCGCCGCTGAAATCGGGACCCGAAACCGAGCGGGTGACGGCCGGACCTGCGCCCATAAATCGTCAGGGAGCCACGTCCGCTCGTCGAGTGACGACATCCCGAACCCTTCCGTCTGTATCAGCCACATGGTACAAAGTGACAGGTCGCTGTCATTCCCGCAAGTCACGCTCTGCAGGGAGCCGGATGAGTGTCGTTGTGGTGTTCGTCGTTCTCGCGGCGCTCGCCTGCTGTTTGGCGCTTCCGTGGTGGCCGTTGAGCTCACTCAACCGCGCTACGGTCGCCGAGTTCGCGGCGTCCCACAACCTGGCATTGACACCAACGAATGGGCGCTACGTCGTCGACTACCTCGTCCGCAACTTGCGCTGGCGTCGCTGGGGCGGCTTCGTCGGACTGGCGCTGGCGGTCGTCCTGTCGAGCGCGTTTACGCACACAACGACGACCACGTCTGTGAGCGGAGGCACGACCGTCACCTCGACACACACCAACCACTCAGTGACCTGGTTGCTGTTGATCGGCATCGGCTACTTCGGCGGTGCGCTAATCGCGGAGTGGCGAAGTGGTGCCGCGATCACGGGCCCCCGGCGCGCCGCCTCATTGCAAGTCCGCGACGCGCGTGACTATCTCGATCCCGTAGTCAGGCGCACCACGTACGGTGCCTTGGCTGCCGGCGTGGCACTCTTCACTGCGGTCACAGTGTGGCCCCACTACAGGACATTCGCATCCCTGCCTCAGCGAATCGGACTGCTGGCGTTGCTTCTTCTCGTCGTCGTCATCACCGAGGCCGCTACGCAGTGGGTTGCACGGCGGCCACAACCGTTCGACGATGACCTGCTGCCGGCACGCGAGGCGATACGCACGAGCTGCGTCAACCTGCTTGGTGGTATCGGCGTTGCGTTCGCCTGGCTCGTGTTGTCATTAGTAGCGACGAGTTCGCGTGTGCATGGTCCGGGAGCGATTAATCCCGTGGCGAATGTGACGGCCGCCGTAGCGTTCGTGGCGTCCGTACAGTGCTGGCTTCGGATCCGGCGTCGCGCCTGGACAACTGACTTCCGACGTTCGCGAGCCGTTGCTTGATAGTCGAGATCGATGCGCAATCTCCAGTGCCGCCATACGAACAACTGCGCGCACAGATCGCGACGCTTGCCGCGAGCGGTGTACTGCGCGCTGGTGACCGACTCCCCACCATCCGCCAGCTCGCCGGCGACCTTGGACTTGCAGCCGGCACGGTCGCGCGCGCGTACACGGAGTTGGAAGGCGCAGGCGTGCTCACCACTCACGGCCGGCGCGGAACCTTCGTGGTCGAACCCAGCCGCGCCAACCCCACGCTGTCTGCCAGCGAACGCGACCGTCGCCTCAGTGAAGCCGCCGACGCATACGCACTCGCAGCCCGCCAACTAGGCATCAATCCGACGGCCGCGATCCGCCATGCGGAAGCGGCCCTGGCGAGACGGTAAGGCCGTCGTCGATTGGCCAAGCGTGCGTTTCGGACACGCACAGTGGGGCAAGCTCCGTCGCAAGCGCAGCAAGCGAGCAAAGGGGAAGCCGTGCGTTACGTATTCGGCATGCTGTTCATAGTGGCTGGCATCGCGCAGATCGCCTTCCGCGCACGAACGGCGCGCGCCAGCGCGGCTTCCAACAGTGTGATGTTCAACGGGCACATGAGTGGCCGCGGATGGATCCGTTACAACACCACGATGGCCGCGTTCATCGGTGGCATCTTCGTGGTGCTCGGCATCCTCATGTTCAGTGGCGTTCTCGGTCCGATTCACTGACGCTCGTTTTCGGGAGATTGGAATTCGGTTAGGGCGGGCGGTGTGACGTACTGGACCGGACGACGGGCCCGAGCGCGGCGGGTGCTGCCCTGGATGCTGCCTTGGCTGGCGATCCTTTGGTGGGGCGGCTACGCCGCAGGCGAGCGCGCAAGCTTCCAGCTAATTGGAGCGGTCGTCTTGACCGTGGCAGCAGTCGTTTGCGTGGTGTACGTCGCCGCTACCCGAACTCGCTACGCAAAACGTCGTCACAGCTAGCTGAAGGTGAGTTAGCGGCCGAAAGCCCACGCAACCATCAGTGGAAACTCCTCCTTCCAGAACACACCGCCGTGCGAGCCGACGCGCTCCGTCATGACGACGTCCGCGCCTGCGTCGCGCAGCGCGGTTGCCCATCGGGCTGCGCTGTCGACGAAGAAGGGCTCCAGCGTGCCCGCGACGAGATAAGCACGCGAGATCGGCATCACGTCTGGCGGTCGGTAACCCGCACCCGGCGAGGCGCAGAAAACCGTGCCATAGAGGTCAGGATGCCGAACACCCATGGCGAGTGCGAGCTCTCCGCTCGCCGACACACCGAATACCGCAGTGCGGTCGGCAGGCAGCGCAACGGCGAATCGTGCTCGCACCCATAGGCGTACGTCCGCAACGAAGAAGTTCTCATGAGCCGCGAACCGCTGTGACGTCTCGACCGCCGTCGTACTCCAACGTCTCCGTGACGAGATCACCCATGGCCGCGCCTCGATCCTCGACGGGGCTCAGTGCCGCTCGGCGGGCCGCACATGGACAACCCTCGGCAGGGATGGCTCGGGCCCGTCGCCCAACGCCATCAGCACGATCAACGCCGGCCAGCTGATGCTGTCCGCGACCGGCACCGCCGTCGTCCGGTCAGACTTCGACGAGGTCGACTGCCCGGCCCGAGTCGGCACCGATTTCCGTGACGATTGTCTCGAGAACGGCCACCGGCAGTGCGGAGTCGACTGTCAGCGCGACAAGTGCGTGACCACCGCGCGTATCGCGAGCGACCTGCATGCCCGCGATGTTGATGCCGTGCTCGCCGAGGATGCGACCGACGACGCCAACAACACCCGGACGGTCGTCGTAGCGGAAGAACGCGAGGTGCTCCGACAACGTGAGGTCGACGTCGAAGTCATCGACCTTCACGAGCTTCTCGACGAACTTCGGCCGCGCGAGTGTGCCGCCGATCGACAGCTGATGACCGTTGGGAAGCGTGCCGCGAACCGTGATCAAGTTGCGGAAGTCAGGGCTGTCGTCGCTGGTCGTGAGGCTGACCTCGACACCGCGATCCTGTGCGAACAGCGGCGCGTTGACGTAGGTGACCGACTTCTCGACGACGTCGGTGAATACACCCTTGAGTACGGCGAGTTCGAGCACCTTGACGTCGTAGGCCGCGATCTCGCCACGAACCTCGACCTCGATGTGGGTCGCGATGCCACCAGCAAGCGCAGTGAAAACGCGGCCGAGCTTCTCGGCGAGCGGCAGGCCAGGGCGAACATCCTCAGCGATCGCGCCCCCCTGCACGTTGACTGCGTCGGGGACGAACTCACCAGACAGCGCGAGCTTGACCGACCGAGCGACCGCCGTGCCCGCCTTCTCTTGGGCCTCGTCGGTGCTCGCGCCAAGGTGCGGAGTCACGACGACGTTGTCGAATTCGAACAAGGGGCTGGACGTCGTCGGCTCGGTCGCGAAAACGTCGAGTCCGACGCCGCCGATGCGGCCCTCTTTGAGGGCAATCGCGAGGGCATCTTCGTTGATCAACCCGCCGCGAGCGGCGTTCACGATGATGACGCCAGGCTTCACCATGGCAAGTTCGCGCTCGCTGATGAGGTCGAGGGTTTCCGGAGTCTTCGGCAGGTGGATCGTGATGATGTCGGCTTCGCGCAGCAGCTCTTCGAGAGTGACGAGCCGCACGCCGTACTGAGCCGCGCGCGCTGGCTGTACGTAGGGGTCGTACGCGATCAGGTGCGTGCCGAACGCGGCCAGCCGCTGCGCGACAAGTTGCCCGATCTTGCCGAGGCCGACGACACCGACGGTCTTGTCGAGGATCTCGACGCCGGTGAACTTCGAACGCTTCCACTGCCCCGACTTCAGCGAGGCATTGGCGGCCGGAGTGCGGCGCGCGACCGCAAAAAGCAGCGCGATCGCCTGCTCGGCGGCACTCACAATGTTCGACTGCGGCGCGTTCACCACCATGACACCCGCGTTGGTCGCGGCCTTCACGTCGACGTTGTCGAGGCCAACGCCGGCGCGGGCGACCACCTTCAGGTTCGGGGCAGCCGCGATGGCTTCGGCGTCGATCTTGGTTGCGCTGCGGATGATCACGGCGTCGGCTGTTGCCAGCGCAGGGAGCAGGGCGGCGCGATCGGCGCCGTCGACTTCACGGATCTCGAAGTCGCCGCTCAGCAGGTCAATGCCGGCGGGCGAGAGCTCTTCGGCGATCAGGACAATGGGCTTGCTCATGGTGGGGCAATCCTCCGACGTCACGGTTCGGTCGTCGGCGTTGGGCCACCACGCTGTAGCACGCGCCTAATGGCGGGATTCTAGCGCGAACGTTTCCAACAGGTTTCACCCGGCTGACTCCGGCTCTGGCGTCCGGAAGCGCTCGTGACGCACCATGAGGTCGTGGGATCCAACCGCGTCCGGACGCTCATGGTCTTCGAGACGTTGATGTTCTTCAACGGACTCTTGTGCGCAGGCGTCGGCTGGATCTTGTTGATCTTCATGTCGAAACCAGCCGGCCTGATCGGCGCCCTTATCTTCTGGGCGGCCGCGACCGTGCTGTGGGAGGGCAAGCGCTACGTCGACCGACTGCTGCCGTTCGACGGCTCCCATCGCGGTCGCACTCGCATCCGCCGCCGTTAGTCCCTGGCCGCAGCCGTTCAGCGGCCGCGGCCACTCGCCGTCCCGCACCACTCGCGTCCCGCCGTCTTGAGAGCTCGTCGCGCTAGGCGAACCCACACTTCAACAGGTTCGCCCACCTGTTGAAGGGCCCCCGCACCCCCCTTACGTGATCAATCTCCGGCCGGCGAGCGAGACGGTGACCGCTTACTCCGCGTCGGTGATCCAGCTCATCATCGGACGCAGGGCGCGGCCGGTGACCTCGATCGGGTGCTCGGTGTTCTCCTTGTAGTACTGCTTGTAGTTCGGCAGGCCGGCGTCGTACTCGGCCATCCACTCGCGGGCGAACTCGCCGTCCTGGATCTCGCCGAGGATCTTCTTCATCTCGGTCTTGGTGGCGTCGGTGACGATGCGCGGGCCGCGGGTGTAGCCGCCGTACTCAGCAGTCTCCGAAACCGACCAGTACATCTTCGAGATGCCGCCCTCGTACATCAAGTCGACGATCAGCTTCACCTCGTGCAGGCACTCGAAGTAGGCGACCTCTGGCTGGTAGCCAGCTGCCACGAGCGTGTCGAACCCGGCCTTGATGAGCTCGGAAAGTCCGCCACACAACACGACCTGCTCGCCGAACAAGTCGGTCTCGGTCTCTTCCTTGAATGTCGTCTTCAATGCGCCGGCGCGCGTACCGCCGATACCCTTCGCATACGACTTCACGAGGTCCCACGCCTTGCCGGTCGCGTCCTGCTCGACCGCGAGCAGCGCCGGCACACCACGGCCCTCTTCGAACTGGCGACGCACCAGATGTCCTGGCCCCTTCGGCGCGACCATGCAGACATCGATACCGGACGGCGGGGTGATGAGGCCGTAACGGATGTTCAGGCCGTGCCCAAAGAACATCGCGTCGCCATCGACGAGGTTCGGCTCGATGGCGTCCTTGTAGAGGTGGCGCTGCACCGGGTCTGGCGCGAGCACCATGATCAGGTCGGCCTCTTCGCAGGCGGCCGCGGGATCCAATACCCGCAAGCCTTCCGACTCCGCCTTTTCCCGGCTCTTCGAGCCCTCGAGCAGGCCGACGCGAACGTCAACGCCGGAGTCGCGAAGCGAGAGCGCGTGCGCGTGCCCCTGACTGCCGTATCCGAGCACAGCGACATGGCGGTTCTGGATGATCGACAGGTCGGTGTCGTCGTCGTAGAAGATCTCAACAGGCACGGGGCGTGCGCTCCTTAGTTGGGTTTGTTAGGGACGTTCGGCTGTTCTTGAGTGGCACTAAGCGATGCGGTCGACGGGACGCAGTGTTCGGTCGGTGATCGACCGAGTACCGCGACCCATCGCGACCATGCCCGATTGCGCGAGCTCTTTCACACCGAACGGTTCGAGTACCCGCAGCAGCGCCTCGATCTTCTCCGCGCCGCCGGTCGCCTCAATCGTCACCGCGTCGACCGCGACGTCGATGACCTTGGCCCGGAACAGTTGCACGACCTCGAGCACCTGCGACCTGATCTGTGGGTCGGCCTTCACCTTCACGAGCAGCAGCTCACGCGACACCGAAGAGGCCGGCTCGAGCTCGACAATCTTGAGCACGTTGATGAGCTTGTTGAGCTGCTTGGTGACCTGCTCGAGGGGGTTGTCCTCGACGTTGACCACGATCGTCATGCGCGAGACGTCGGCGTATTCGGTCGGCCCGACCGCGAGTGAGTCGATGTTGAAACCGCGTCGCGCGAACAGGCTGGCGATCCGGGCGAGGACGCCGGGTTTGTTCTCGACGAGCACCGAGAGCGTGTGCTTGGACATGACTTAGAGTTCCTCTCCGTCCCAGGCCGGTGCGAGGTCGCGGGCGACCTTGATGTCGTCGTTGCTGGTGCCAGCGGCCACCATCGGCCACACCATGGCGTCCTTGTGCACGCCGAAGTCGATGACGACAGGGGCATCGTTGATGCCCATCGCCTTCTCGATCGTCGCATCGACGTCGTCCGCACTGTCGCATCGCAGACCGACGCAGCCCATCGCGTCAGCCAGCTTCACGAAGTCCGGAATCCGGCGCGAGTGCAGGTCGGTGTTGGAGTAGCGCGCGTTGTAGAAGAGCGTCTGCCACTGCCGCACCATGCCGAGCGCGCCGTTGTTGATCAGCGCGACCTTGATCGGTGCGCCCTCGAGTGCGCAGGTCACCAGCTCCTGGTTGGTCATCTGGAAGCATCCGTCGCCGTCGATCGCCCACACCGTTGAGTCGGGCCGCCCGAACTTGGCACCCATTGCTGCGGGCACCGCGAAGCCCATCGTGCCCGCGCCACCTGAGTTGATCCACGTGTGCGGCAGCTCGTGCGGCAAGTAGTGCGCCGCCCACATCTGGTGCTGACCGACCCCCGCAACGTAGACCGCTTCGGGTCCGACGATGTTGCCCAGGCGCTCGATCACATACTGCGGCGACAGTGTTCCGTCGGCCGGCGTGTCATACCCGAGTGGGTAAACCGTGCGCCATTGGTCGAGCTGGCGCCACCACGCCGTGAGGTCGGCCTGGTTGCCCGCTTCGAGTTCGGACTTCACCGCGACGATGAGGTCGGCGATCACCTCGCGTGCGTCACCAACGATCGGGACGTCGGCGGTGCGGTTCTTCGAAATCTCGGCCGGGTCGATGTCGGCGTGAATGATCGTGGCGTCGGGGGCGAAGCTCGACAGCTTGCCCGTGACGCGGTCGTCGAACCGAGCGCCGAGGGCGATGAGCAGGTCGGCCTTCTGTAGTGCGCCAACTGCGCCGACCGTACCGTGCATGCCCGGCATGCCCATGTGTTGTGGGTGGTTGTCGGGGAACGCGCCGCGCGCCATCAGCGTGGTGACGACCGGGATCCCGGTCAGCTCCGCGAGTTGCTTCAACTCACTCGTCGCGCGGGCGATCTGCACGCCGCCGCCGACATAGAGCACCGGCCGCTTGGACGACACGATGAGCTTCGCAGCTTCGCGAATCTGCTTGCTGTGTGGCTTGGCGGCCGGGCGGTAGCCCGGCAGGTCGACCTTGTCGGGGTAGTCGAAGGTCGTCATCGCCTGGAGCGCATCCTTCGCGACGTCAACGAGCACCGGCCCAGGCCGACCCGTCGACGCGATGTAGAACGCCTCCGCCACAGTCCGTGCAATCTCGTCGGGGTTGGTGACGAGGAAGTTGTGCTTGGTGATCGGCATCGTGATGCCGCGGATGTCGGCCTCTTGAAAAGCGTCAGAGCCGATGGCGGACGACGGAACCTGGCCGGTGATCGCGACGATCGGCGTGGAGTCCATGTAAGCGTTCGAGATCGGGGTGACGAGGTTCGTCGCGCCGGGGCCCGACGTGGCCATGCAAACGCCGACCTTGCCGGTCGCCATGGCGTAGCCCTCGGCCGCGTGGCCGGCGCCCTGCTCGTGGCGGACGAGTACGTGCCGAAGCTTGACGGAGTCGAAGAGCGGGTCGTAGAGCGGCAGGATGGCACCGCCCGGGATCCCGAACGCGATTTCGGCGCCGGCACGTTCCAGCGCGAGCACCAGCGACTTCGCGCCGGTTATCTGCTCACTCATCTCAGGTCTCCATCTCACTGCGGGCGGTTCACACTCGGGCAACTGTTCACAACGTGGGCAACAAAAAACCCCTCGTGCCGTGAAGCACAGAGGGGCGGCGCGCTAGCGGACCGGAAGGTCAGCCTGCGCGCTCACTTACTACAAGAAGGGTCTGCACGCGTCCAAGATTGTCTTACGGCTCGATATATGTCAAACACGAACCGCCGCCCAACAGCCCGGAAACCCATAAATACAAGGACTTCCTAATATCTCAGCGCGGGTGCGCGGAGACTGTCAGACAGTTGCGGTGCCCTAGGCCCGTAACTGTCAGACAGTCGGCGTCAAGCAGTCGGCGGACGGCGAGTGGTGCGGGCCGCTCCTAGCTGCAGACCGCTCTGCTGCCAAGGCGGCCTTCCGCCACTCGCTCCGCTCCTAGCTGCAGACCGCTCCGTAGGCGGCGGAGCCGACTAGCTTCCGGTACTTCGACAGCACGCCCGTCGTATACTTCGGCGCCATCGGCTCCCAGCCGATCCGCCGCTTGGCCAGCTCCTCGTCGTCCACCATGAGATCGAGCGTCCGCGTGGCGACGTCCAGCTTGATCACATCGCCGTCGCGGACGAACGCGATAGGGCCGCCGTCGACGGCCTCGGGTGCAACGTGCGCGATGCACAGACCCGTCGTTCCGCCGGAGAACCGACCGTCGGTCAGCAGCAAGACATCCTTGCCGAGACCCGCACCCTTGATCGCGCCCGTCACGGCGAGCATCTCGCGCATGCCCGGCCCACCCTTGGGCCCCTCGTTGCGAATGACCACGACGTCGCCGGCTTGCAAGGTGCCGTTCTCGACGGCGTCCATCGCGGCTCGCTCGCCGTCGAACACCCGCGCGGTGCCCTCGAATACGGCCCGATCGAGACCTGCGGTCTTGACGACGGCGCCGTCCGGTGCCAACGATCCGCGCAGGATCGTCAGCCCACCGGTGCGGTGAATCGGGTCGTTCATCGCGTGGATGACCTTGCCGTCGGGGTCGACAGGTCGCACCTCGGCCAGGTTCTCGGCCACTGTGCGACCCGTGACGGTGAGGGCAGAGCCGTCGATGAGCCCGGCGTCGAGTAGCGCCTTCATCACGACCGGAACGCCGCCGACGTGGTCGACGTCGCTCATGACGTAGCGGCCGAACGGCTTGACGTCGGCCAGGTGCGGCACCCGGTCGCCGATGCGGTTGAAGTCGTCGAGGTCCAGCTCAACGCCGGCCTCGCGGGCGATCGCAAGCAGGTGCAGAACGGCGTTCGTCGAGCCCCCGAGAGCCATCACGACGGCGATCGCGTTGTCGAACGCGGTCTTCGTGAGGATCTGCCTGGCAGTGATGCCCAGACGCAGCAGGCCGACCACTGCCTCGCCCGACGCACGCGCGAAGCCGTCGCGCCGGCGGTCAGGAGCGGGGGGCGCCGCGGATCCAGGCAGTGACATGCCTAGCGCTTCGGCGGCACAGGCCATCGTGTTCGCGGTGTACATGCCGGCGCAGGCGCCTTCGACCTGACAGAACACCCGCTCGATGGCGTCGACCTCTTCGCGGGTGACCAAGCCGCGCACGCAACCGCCCACGGCCTCGAACGCGTCGATGATGGTGATGTTGTCGCGGTCGCCGATCTTGCCGGCCAGTGTCGTGCCGGCGTAGAGGAACACCGAGGCAAGGTCGAGGCGCGCCGCCGCCATGAGCATGCCAGGCAATGACTTGTCACAGCCGGCGAGCAGAACTGAGCCGTCGAGCCGCTCGGCCATCATGACCGTCTCGACGGAGTCGGCGATCACCTCACGCGACACCAACGAGAAGTGCATGCCCTCGTGGCCCATCGAGATGCCGTCGGACACTGAGATCGTGCCGAACTCGAGTGGGTATCCCCCGGCGGCGTGCACGCCCTCCTTGGCCGACTTCGCCAGGCGGTCGAGCGACAAGTTGCAGGGGGTGATCTCGTTCCACGAACTGGCGACACCGATTTGCGGCTTGACCCAATCGTCGTCACCCATGCCTACCGCGCGCAGCATCCCGCGCGAAGCGGTGGCCTCGATGCCGTCAGTGACAACGCGGCTGCGTGGCTTGATGTCGGGTTCGTGTGTCGTCGTCATGACGCGAAACCTTACGTCACTACCCGCCGAGCGACGGCGGTACCGACAGCGATGTGACGGGGTGACCCGCGGCGTCGAGCAGCTGCACGTGTGCCACGACCCCGAGCGCGCCGGCCCCGTCGTCGTTCGGGTCCGAAGGTGGGCTCGGCACCAGGAAGCTGGCGAACCCCGTCGAACTGAAGACGATCGGTTTCGAGTTCTGGCCGTCGCCAAGCAACTCGACCCTGCTCGCACCGGTCGTGCCAGCTGCAGAAATCACCCCGAGCCGGGTGCCATCGACTGCGCGATAGGCGAAGGCGACCGGAACGTCGGGCGCGGCCGAATCCACTAAATACTCCGCGTGATCTCCAGGTGCGGCTCCGCTCCACTCGACGATCAGCAAGTCGTACGCCTTCGTCTTCACTCGCAGGACCACGAGCTTCGTGCCCGCGACGTCGGTTCCGGCCCACAGCACCACGGGGCGGGCGGCAACAATCGGGTTCGATCCCTCCCACGCCGCGGCCTCGGTCAGCGCATCGGCGAGCAACGTCGAGTCTGGGTGACCCTGCACGATTGCTGGTGTCGGCAACGGCGCCGCTGGCGGACCATCGCTGGTCACCGATCCGGTGAACTGCGGCCTCAGCTGAATGTCGGGCGCGTCCTTGATCGTGTAGGTCGACGACCCGACGGTCACATCGATGACGAAGCTCGCCGCCGTGGCGCCCGCTGTCATGTCCTTCACCGCGATGCCGTTCTGGTAGGGCAGCGCCGTGAACCCGGTGCCAACGCTCGGGTCATCGAAGTCGAAGTCGGCGATCTGAATTCCCGTCGTGTCGGGCGGCGCGATCACCACGTACTCCTCGTGTCCGCTGGTGTCGATCAAGCCGTCGGCCAGGATGCTGTCGGGCAGCAGGCTGCCGCCGTAGCTGGTGGCGCCCTCGACCAAGTTGTCGGAGCCGACCGGACCGTAGAACCACGACTGGATAACCCCGTTTATCGAGTTCGAGGTCACGTAGGCGATCCGCATTGTCGGTGTGTCCGTAGCGAGTAGCACCTGCACCTGACCGCTCGCGTCGGCGTGCACAGTCGTGAAGTACGACTTCAAGTGAGCGAGCAGCACCGTGTCTTTCGCTGCCGTGCCCCTCGTCGCCCATGGCACGACGAGAACCGGCACGGCGCGCGCTGCCGGCACTGGCGCGAATGGCCCTTGCGACGAGAGGCTGCCGGTAAAGGTTGGCGATGGTCCTGTCCGCACCAGCGCCGGCGCACCGCTTCGCGCCGCCGACGCGGCCGCAGCTGCCGCGGTGGCCTTGGTCGGTTGCGATGCCTGCACGGCGAGCACAAAACCGGCCACCACAACGGCCAGCACCGCGGCGACAGCAACGATCGCTCGTCGGCCCAGACGTTGCGCCCGCGCCACCACTGCGGGATAAGGATCGATGACCCGGGACGACGACAATGCACGTTCGCGCAACGTGTCGGCAAGCACATCGGCGAACCGGCGCTCACGCATGTTCGCGAATGAGGCCGCGACAGTCGGGTCGGCGGCGAGCGACACCCGCAGTTGAACCACAGCTGCTGCGGCGATGAGATCTTGTCTTCGCAGCGAACCAAACGACTCAGGGACGCTGAGACCGGCCAGCCTCCTCGACGCAACCGAGGGGTCGGCGAACACCAACGGAACACGCTGGCGCGGCTTCAGGTTCTGCCAGGCCCTCCACATGCCGTCGTGGAGCACCTCGACATCAACTGCATCGTCGACAGCACTATCGAGACTGCTGTCGACTGTCTGCATCGACACATCGGCTGCGACCTCAGCCCCAGCGACCGGACGTCGAAACGCGTCGTGATTCACGGTTGCCGCAGCCGCCCCGACGAGTACGTCGTCGGCGTCGTCAGAACGCTCAGCAGTGGCGTGGCCGTGCGGGCGGAACTGGCGCCGATTCGGCAATGCGGAGAGCAGCGCGTCGACGGCAAGTGGCTCGGGCGCGCCTGTTGTCTCGGCGTCGCGCCACTGCCGCCGGACCCGAGCAAGTGCGTCGGCGCTCAGCACAGCCGGATCGCTGGACGCGCCCGCCGTCAGCAGGAACGCGAGCCGCGTGAGCGGGTCGGCAAAGCCGACGACGAACTCCCGGAACTCCTTCTCCACGCTCGCCATCACTACAGCGTCCCTCTACAAGATCGCGATCGGAATGGTTTTGACAACGTTGCCACCCGGGCCAAGCAGCTCCACAGCCAGGCCCGGGTACGTGAACCACGTGTCGTCGGTCACGAGGAAGCTGGTGAACCCGGTGCCGTCCAGCGGCGACGAGGCCAGCTGCTTCCCTTGAAACGTGAGTGCGGCAGCCGAGTCGCCTGGTGCTCCGAGAACCCCAACTCGCGGATCGCCAGACCCGGCGTAGCTGAACGCCATCGGCGCGTCAGGTGTGCTCGGATCCGCGATGTCTTCGGTCTCTTGGCGGGGCACGCCCGTGCGGTCTTCCGAGCTGACCAACAACACGTCAGAAAGCTCCACCTTCATCCGGACGACCACAATGCGGTTGGCGGCTTGGTCGGTACCACCCCACAGCACCTTCATCTGCACGTAATTGGCCGGGCCGTCTTCCCTCGCCATCAGTGCGGCGTCGTTCGCCGCCTGCGCGAGTACCTGTGGGGCTGGATTTCCTCGCTCGGCGGCGAACGACGGCACCCCCTGCGGCTCAAAGGGTGCACTCGCACCCTCGAACGTCGGGCCGAGCGCGAGGGTTTGCATCCCCTGGCTCATCACATCGGATTGCCCGACTCGCGCCACCACGCTGAGCGACGCAATGCTGCCGGTCGGGACGGCTTTGACGGCGATGCCCGCGGTCTCACGCAAGGGCGATGACGTCGATGTCGTGGTGGCGGTGTCGGCAGTGATCACCGACATCTTGCGGGTGTCAGGCGGCGCGAGCACCACAAGCTGGGTGTGCCCCTGCGCGTCGGCGAGACCGGTCGCGAGGATCTCGGTACGGGCGTCCAGACCGCCGCCGTATTGCACGACGCCCTCGACGAGGTCGCCCGACCCGACCGGGCCGTAGAACCACGACTCGAGCACGCCGGTCGGCGACTTGGCCGTGACATACGCGATTCGGTACGTCGAGGTGTCGGTGATCAGCAACACCTGCACTTGGCCCGTGGTTTCCGGGTGGGCGTACAAAAACGCCGCCTTCAGCTTCGTGATCAGCGCGGCGTCTTTGGCTGCAGTACCGCGCGTCGGCCACGCGACCACTGGTCCTCTGTCGCTGACTGAATCCGCCAGCGTCGAGGCGGAGACCGGTGGAACGTGGCCCTTCTTCGGTGCCGATGCCCGGATGGCGACCGCACCCACAGCGACCACGACGACGACCGAGGCAGCAACCGCACCGAGTGCCCGCAGCCGCATCCGCGACGCCCGTTGCCGGATGCGCAAATAGGGGTCGATCAGTGCGGGCGCCGCCGCCGCCTGCTCGCGCAACGCGTCGCGCACGACCGCAGCGAGTTGCGCATCAGCAGTGAAGCCGACCCGACTGCGCATGCCTGGATCGGAAGCGACCGCCTGCCGAAGACATCGCCACGCGTCGTCAGCGACAGCCGAAGCTCGTCGGGCCGCCCGCGACGACTGCGGAATCTCGATGCCGCCCAACCGTCGGGCCGCAACCGACGCATCGTCGAGCAGCAACGGCACGCGTTGGCGCGGGGCCAGCGTCTTCCATGCGGTCCACGCCGCCGCACGGAGCAGGCCCGCGTCAATCTCGTCGTCCGGCAACTGACCAGACGCGGGGACGCCGAGTGTTACAGGTCGTGCGGTGCCGTCGCGGTCCGCGACGGCAGCCCTACTGCGGCGCGAACGCGGGAGTGCCGATACAAGCCTTTCGATCGCGAGCGGTTCCGGCGCTCCGGTAGCTTCGGCGTCGTCCCATCGCTGGCGAACGGCGGCAAGCGCCGCAACGGTAATGTCGACGGAGTCGAGCTCGGTACCCGCACTGAGCAGGAATGCGAACCTCGCGAGCGGGTCAGCACAGCCAGCGACGAAGTCGCGGAACTCCTGCTCCGAGCGCGTCACGATGCGGCTAGGCCCCGACGGCAATCGTCGAAGCAGGCCCTGCCACGACGCTGTCGACCGGCTCCCCGGCGACGAACTTGGCAACCTGCGCGCGGACCAAGCGAGCGGCCCTGGGCAGGAATGCGGATGAGTTGCCGCCGACATGCGGCGAGATCAGGACGCCGGGCGCGCTCCACAGCGGATGATCGCTCGGCAGCGGTTCGGGGTCGGTGACGTCGAGCGCCGCGCGGAGCCGACCGCTCTGCAGTTCTGCGACCAGCGCATCGGTGTCGACGACCCCGCCGCGTGCAACGTTGACCAGCAACGCGCCGTCCCGCATGGTGGCCAGGAATCGACCGTCAACCAGGTGTCGCGTCGCGGGCGTCAGTGGCGTGATGACGATGACCACATCGGCTTGCGGCAGCAGCTCGGGCAACTCGTCGACACCGTGGACGCCACCGGGCCGAGCTCTGCTTGCGACGCGGATCAGGTTCACCTCGAACGGTATGAGGCGCGCTTCGATTGACTCCCCGATCGAGCCGTAGCCCAAGATCAGCACGGTCTTGTCGGCGAGCGCGGGGTAGTCAGCGTGCACCCATTGCCCATGTTGCTGAGCAAGAACGAAGTCGGGAATTCCGCGCAGCGACGACAGCGTCAACGTCAACGCCAACTCGGCGGTACTTGAGTTGTGCACGCCGCCCGCGTTGCACACGGTGATGCCGTCCGGCACGTACTGCAACACGTGCTCATAGCCGGCGGTCAACAGCTGCAGGACCCGCAGCGACTTCATTTCGCGAACGATCTCGAGCGATGCGACGGAGAAGGTGTACGGCGCGACATAGAACTCGACCTCGCCAACAGTGTCGGGGGGCGGCCCTTCACCGGTGTAGACGTCGACGTCAATCTCCGGGCTCAGCTTCTCGACGTCCGCTACCCAATCGGAGTACGGGACCCACACGCGCACGATTCCTCCACCCGACCGCGGCCGTATTAGCCCTCGGGCGAGGGGACGGACCGCACGTGGCGATTGTCCCCCGCCCGAGAGCGTTCGCGTCGCCAGGCTGGTTCGGTTCACGTTGCCCATCACACGTGGCGAACGGCGTCTCGGTTCGGATCGGGCTCTCCGAGTTCGCCGCCTACCTGCCAGAGCGGCGTTCTAGGCCAGCAGGGCGATACCGGTAGCGGCGGAGACGACGGCGCTCAGCAGGACAAAGGCCGCCATGTGGTGTCGCACGCGCGCCGGGAGTCCGCTCCCGGCGCGACCGGTGTAGATCGTGAACGCGAAGATCGCCAGCAGGACGCCGCTGGCGAAATCTGACGGGCCTACGACGACAACGCCGAATCCGACTGCCACACCGATTCCGATCGCGACCAGAGTCGCGATCATGAACCCCACTCCGCTGCCTTGCCGATCGCGCTGAAGCAGCGAGGGCACGAACCCCGCGAGCAACAGCAGGACGAGCGGGACTGTTACCACGAATAGCGCAAGAGTGGGGATCGACAGCACGGCGCGCAGGGTGCCGTGGCTGGCGTACACGCCAACTAAGCCTGCGACGCACGCGACCACAAGAATCGGTGCCGCGATGACGCAGCCGCGGCTGATCGAGAAGTTCTTGTTGAGTTCAACCATCGGGCCGTCATCTTCGACAGCCGTTGGATCCTCGACTTCGCGCGCTTCCTCTCGGCTATGCCGAGTGGCCCAACAGGTGCATGAGTCCTTGCGCGCGTCGGGGTTGGCGACTGTGTGTTCATTCGCGGTCGGCGCGGCCGGACAGCCCGCGTGGCAATCGCACGTACAGACACGCAGCACGTTCTCGGGGTGCGCCGTCAACAGGCCGTCGTCGACAACGTCCTCGACAAGGTGGACGCAGTCATCGTGGTGCCCGTGGTGACACGACGACATGAGCTCCGTGATGACCCGGCAGCCCCCGTGCTGCTTTTCGGGCACGGTCAGACCCTAGCCGGTCTTGTAGCGCTCACGTTCTTGAGAAGGGCGGCTGCGCTGCAGGGGGTTTGAGCAACATGGCCGCGACGGCGAACACAAGAATCGCGAGGAGACACGCAAGCGCGTACCACGGTCGTCCGTCGTACAGCCAAGCGTCGCGTGCAAAGGGCGAGACCCTTGAGGCGTTCGCCCGCACGTCGGCGAAGTATTCGGCGACCGCGCCGACGCACAGTAGGGCCACGAAGGGCACCGCGCGCGCTCGCGCGGATCTGCCGTGGCCACGCAACTCTGACGAGCCGATCGAACTAGCGGGGATCAGGAACGCGAAGGAGCAGAACCAGATCGCGCTGAGAAGTAACTGGCCGGCAATCGAGAGCGGAGTGCGAAAACTGTGGCGCGCGTGCATCGCGTGACTGAGCGCTGTGAGAACGGCGATCTGGTACAAGCCGTGGAGCAGTCCGACGGCGCTCGAGAGTCCGACTAGAACGGTCGCAACACGTCGTCGGCGGAGTCCGCGTTGCGTCGGGTGCCACCACTGGTATCCGGCTGGGGCGGGAGGCCAATGAGGGTCCGGCCGCCAGCCCAGGGGCGGCGACCATCCCTGCGGAGGGGGCGGCCATCCAGGTGGCGGCGTCCAGGCAAAGCTCGGCTGGGTGTTACTCACACCTCATGGTGGAGCGGCGACACTATGCATGCAATGCGCTGGGACAGCTACGCCCGATTTCAGCCGTTCGCGCCGAGCTTCTCCAGGACAAGTTCGCGCACCCGCGCGGCATCCGCCTGGCCTCGGGTCAGCTTCATCACGGCCCCCACCAGGGCACCGGCCGCCGCGACCTTGCCGTCGCGCACCTTCTGCGCCGCATCCGGATCCGCCGCGATGGCCTCGTCGACGGCAGCACCGAGCGCCCCGTCGTCCGATACGACTGCGAGACCGCGTGCGGCGATCACTTCGTCAGGCGATCCCTCGCCAGCGATAACAAGATCGAGCACTTGTCGCGCGAGCTTGTCGTTGACCTTGCCCTCGGCGATCAACGCAACGATGCGCGCGACCTGCTCCGGAGTCACCGGCAACTCAGAGACCTCGACCGACCGCTCGTTCGCTTGCCGGGCAAGCTCACCCATCCACCACTTGTACGCATCGCGGGCCGGGACGCGCAGCGCAACCGTCGCCTCGATCGATCCGACCGCACCCGCGTTCAGAGCCGCCTGCATCTCAAGCACCGAGATGCCCCACTCGTCGCGCAGTCGCCGGCGCCGGTCGAACGGAAGTTCGGGCAGCGTCGCCCGCAACTCTTCGACCCATTCAGCAGGAGGTGCGATCGGCACCAGGTCTGGTTCGGGGAAGTAGCGGTAGTCCTCCGCCTGCTCCTTGCTTCGACCGGACGTCGTGAGGCCGCTGTCTTCGTGGAAGTGGCGCGTCTCTTGCTTGACGCGCCCGCCGCTCGACAGCACGTCGGCCTGACGTTCGATCTCCGAGCGAACCGCGCGCTCGACCGACCGGAGCGAGTTGACGTTCTTCGTTTCGCTACGAGTTCCCCACTCCGTTGCACCGATCGCGTTGAGCGACAGGTTTACGTCACAACGCAGTGATCCTTCTTCCATGCGAACGTCAGAAACGTTCAACGTCCGCAAGGTTTCGCGCAGCTCGGTCACGTAGGCGCGAGCGACTTCAGGTGCGAGTGCACCAGTACCGGGAACTGGCTTGGTGACGATCTCGACCAGCGGAATGCCGGCTCGGTTGTAGTCGACGAGTGAGTGCGTAGCACCATGAATGCGGCCCGTAGATCCGCCGACGTGCAACGACTTTCCGGTGTCTTCCTCGAGGTGCACGCGCTCGATTCCGACCCGCACGACTTCACCCTCAACCTCGACGTCGAGGTATCCCTCGATGCACAGCGGTTCGTCGTACTGCGAGATCTGGAAGTTCTTCGGCATGTCGGGGTAGAAGTAGTTCTTGCGAGCGAATCGGCACCACGACGCGATCGTGCAGTGCAAGGCGAGCCCGATGCGAATCGTCGACTCGATCGCCACTGCATTCGTGACGGGCAATGACCCGGGCAGGCCGAGGCAGGTCGGGCAGGTGTGTGTGTTCGGTGCGGCACCGAAGGTGGTTGAGCAGCCGCAGAACATCTTCGAGCGGGTGCCGAGTTCGACGTGCGTCTCGAGACCGAAGACCGGCTCGAACTTCGCCAATGCTTCCTCGTAGGCGGTACTCATAGCGCGGGCGCCTCCTCGAGCAGGAGATGCCCGCGACGTGAGTCGAGCGCCCCCTCGAGTGCTGCACCCACGCGGTACAGGCGATCGTCAGCCATCGCCGGCGCCATCACCTGCAGCCCGACCGGCAACCCGTCGTCCGGTGAGAGTCCGCAGGGCACGGACATCGACGCGTTACCCGCGAGGTTCGACGGGATCGTGTCAAGGTCGGCGAGATACATCTTCAACGGGTCGTCGGTGCGTTCGCCGATGCGAAACGCGGTGGTCGGCGTGGTTGGCGAGATCAGCACGTCGAACTGCTCGAAGGCGGCGGTGAAGTCGCGACTGATGAGTGTGCGCACCTTTTGCGCCGACCCGTAATACGCGTCGTAGTAACCGCTCGACAGCGCGTAAGTGCCGATCATGATGCGTCGCTTGACCTCAGGCCCGAAGCCGGCAGCGCGCGTTATCGCCATGACTTCTTCTGCGCTGCGGGTGCCGTCGTCGCCGATCCGCAGCCCGTAGCGCATCGCGTCGAATCGCGCGAGGTTCGACGAGCATTCGCTGGGGGCAATCAGGTAATACGCGGGCATTGCGTAGTCGAAGTGCGGGCAGCTCACCTCACCGACCGACGCGCCGAGTTCACCAAGTAACGCCACCGCTTCTGAGAATCTTTGCCGCACGCCGTTGTCGTATCCGTCGCCATTCAGCTCGCGCACGACACCGATCCGAAGCCCTCGAACATCGGCCTGCAATGCGGCTGCGACGACATCGGGCACCGGCGCGTCGATCGATGTCGAATCCATCGGGTCGTGACCGGCGATCGCGGCGTGCAGCAGTGCCGCGTCATAGACATTGCGCGCGAACGGGCCGGCTTGGTCGAGCGACGACGAGAACGCGATCAGTCCGTAGCGCGACACTCCCCCGTACGTCGGCTTCACCCCGACGATGCCCGTGACTGCGGCAGGCTGGCGGATCGAACCGCCGGTGTCGGTGCCGATAGCGAGCGGCGCTTCGTAAGAGGCAACAGCGGCACTCGAGCCGCCCGACGAGCCACCCGGAATCCGATCGAGATCCCACGGATTGTGCGTCACGCCGTATGCCGAGTTCTCCGTCGAAGAACCCATCGCAAACTCGTCCATGTTCGTCTTGCCGAGGATGACCACATCGGCCGCACGCAACTTCTTCACCACGGTCGAGTCGTATGGCGGCCGCCAGCCTTCGAGAATCTTCGAGCCGCAAGTCGTCGGCACGCCGTTCATCGTGAGCACGTCTTTCAATGCGAGCGGGACACCGGCCAGCGGGCCGAGGTGATGACCTGCGGCTCGCTTGGCGTCGACAGCGGCAGCGGCGGCCAAGGCGCCTTCGGTGTCTACGTGCAGAAACGCGTTCAGGCTGCCGTCGACAGCAGCGATCCGGTCGAGGTGCGCGGCCGTCAGCTCGACGGCGGACACCTCGCCCGAGGCGATCAAACCCGCGGCCTGGGCAGCACTGAGCCTGGTGAGCTCGGTCACCGGACTACTCCTCGTCCAGGATCCGAGGCACCCGAAAGCGCTGGTCCTCCAGTGCGGGCGCGCCGGACAGTGCAGCTTCGGGCGTCAGGCACGGCTGCAGTACGTCGGGGCGAAACACGTTCGTCAACGGCACCGAATGCGACGTAGGTGGCACATCGGCGTCGGCCACTTCGCTTACCCGGGCCACCGAGGTGATGATGACCTCGAGCTGCCCGGCCATCTGATCGAGCTCGTCATCGCTCAATGCAAGGCGGGACAAGCGCGCGAGGTGGGCAACGTCGGCGCGGGTGATCGACGGCATACTCGCCATCCTAGAGGGCGGCCGTATGGTGCAAACGTGGATTACAGGGCGGTCGAGGTGCGCTCAGCCGACCTGACTTCCAGGGAGCGCTGGCGACGCCGAGCCCCGTTCGTCGTGGCAGCCGCGTTCACCGCGAGCGGCGTCGTCCATCTCGTGCACCCGGCGACATTCACCCGCATCGTCCCGACGTTCCTGCCCGCGAAGACCGCACTCGTCTACGTCAGCGGAGTCGCCGAGTTGGTCTGCGCGGTCGGCCTATGGCGCCGCGACCGCTGGGCTGGACTGGCCGCCGCCGGCCTGCTACTCGCGATCTGGCCGGCGAACCTGCAGATGGCAATCAACGCCCAGCGCGGCGACGTCCTCGCGACGAAGGTCGAGGACTGGATCCGGCTGCCACTGCAGATCCCGCTGATCTGGTGCGCGCTGCAGTCGGGCCGACATCGGCGTCCGACTACGTAAAAGCCGCCGGGTGTTGGTGCTGAACGCGCGTTCGTGCACGCGTTCAGCACCAAAGGTCTTCACTGCTGCGCGTTCAGGTACTGCTGGGCCAGCTTCTTTGGGGCCCTGTCGAGCCACGCCTCGACGATCAGTTCCTCAAGCTCAGGGACGCCGATCAGCTCCAACCGGACCAAGATCGCCGGGAAACCCTCGAAGTGCGGGATGGTGAAGAAGAGCGCCGGATTATCGGCGATGGTCGCCTCCTTCACACCGAGATCGGCCACCCGCACGCCGAGAATCGCTCCGTCAGGTGCCGTCTCGCCGAGCGCCTTCAGCGCCGCCTGGTCGCTCTTGTTCAGCGGCCGTTCCCACACGAAGCCCTTGTTCTTGACCCGCCACGAAGCGTTGCCCCACTGACCCACCTCGGCGGTTTCGGGCAGCGACAGCGCAATCCGCCGCACGTCGTCGAAGCTGGCCACGCTCGAACATTAATACGAGCCGCAAGGGGTTTACCTCCCCCGAACATCACGCCGCATGGTCACCTGACGTACACGGCCGACATTTGCAGGAGACAACCAAACAACGACCGAGGAGTTCTCCATGAATGTCACCCGCAAGTCCCTCATCGCCGGCGTCACTGCCGCTGGCCTGCTCGTGGGGGGCGCAGGGGTGGCCGCGGCCGCGACCGGCAGCGCGTCGCCCTCGACGTCGAGCCCATCCACGTCCAGCGCCTCGACGCTGTTGGCATCGGTCTCGTCCGGCAGCGGCGCGACTGGCGGAGTTTCGGTTGCCAGCGGAGCCGCACTTTCTGCCATCCAGGCTCGCGTTGACGCCCGTGTCGCGAAGGTCACCGGCAAGTTGACGACGGCTCAGACAAAGGTCGACGCGAGCACCAAGCTGACGGCGGCACAGAAGACGACGATCGACGGCGACATCACCACGATGGTCACCGACCTAGGGGCCATCAAGTCGGACGTCGACGGTGCCACGACGAAGGCCGACCTGAAGTCCGTTCGGCCCGCGGTCAAGGCGCTGCGCGCTGACGTGAAGCAGTTGCGCGGCGACGTCAAGACGATCCGCCAGAGCGTCAAGGGCGCCAGCTCAACCAACACCTGAGCGCCGCGCACGGCTTAGAGCGGACGTTTACCGCCTCCGGGGTGGTGGACGTCCGCTCTACTGCCCGGGGTCAGTGGTCGGCGCTGGTGGCTTCGTGAGCCATCGGCATCCGGCCGCGGCCGCCGTCCTGCGCGGGATCGAACACCGCGACTCCGCAGCCAGATGCCTTCGCGACGTACATCGCCCGGTCGGCCCGACGCAGCAGCGAGTCGAAGCCGACGCCGTGATCGGGAGCCAGCGCAACACCCAGGCTGGCCCGAAGCTCGAATGAGTTGCCGTCGATCTGACATGGTCCGTTCACCCGATCAAGAAGTCGGACGGCGGTGGTGCGCGCCAGCGCGATGCTTGGCACGTCTTGCACGATCACCACGAACTCGTCACCACCAAGCCGCGCGACGACATCGCTGGGCCGCACGACGGCCGTCAACCTCTCGGCCACGACCTGCAGGACACGGTCGCCGGCCGCGTGGCCGAGTTGGTCGTTCACGCCTTTGAACCCGTCGAGGTCGAGCACGAGCACCGCGATCCCGGCCTGCTGACGGGCGGAGCCATCGAAGACCTTCGACGCTTCTCGATGCAGCATCTCGCGGTTGCCGAGACCGGTCAGCGAGTCGTGCAGCGCGTCGTGTTCGCGCGCTACTGACAACGTCGCGTTCTGGTACAGCGAAACGAGCGCCGGATAGAACAGCGGCACGAGCGGCCACATGTGCACCATGACGATCAGGACAAGCGGCGACAAGCTGACCATCGCCACGCCGACGATCGCCAGGTGCCGAACGTCTTCGCGAATGATGGCAACGAGCGACGTTCCTTCACTGATCGCCACCGCGATGTAGACCGTGCCATTGTTCATCACCAAGTAGGCAATGCCAGCAAGGCCTACTGCGACGAGTTCGCTGACTCGGATCGACGACTCGGTGAACGTCCACGTGTGAAGCGGTGTCGGGTCGATGCCAAAAACACGCAACACCAACCACGACGTGCCGAGCGTGACGACGTGTTGCGCGACGTTGAACACGTTGCGAAGCAATGACTGCTTGTACATCGCACCGCGCAGCAACATGGTGACCGAGCACAGGAACGCAGCCGCAGGTAGCCCGACGTACAGCAGCAATGCGAAGAGGAACACGACGAGCGCGAACGTTCCGTCACCTGCGCGGTTTTTCGGAACGATCGGGCGAAGCGTCGTCACCACCATCGGAGCGGCAACCAGCCAGAACGCGGGGCGCCGGGCGATCGCCGAAATGTCGTCGTGATGCAGACCCCCGACCGCCACCACGAGGATGCCGATCGCCAGAACGATGACAGCCCAGAGATACCACCACAACGCCGACCCGGGCGCCGGCGGCGTGTTGCGACGGTCGGTCTGCTCGCTCATTTCTTCGAACATCGTCAACACGGGTGGCCGGATGGATACGGCAGGTGGCCCATTCCGGTGCGCCCGCCCCCGCGCGCGCTACTTCGGCGGAGCAGCCTCTGCCACCGCACGCGCGGCATCTGGACCATCGTCGAGCAAGATCCGGAAGCCAGCTTCGTCGAGCACCGGCACCCCGAGGCTGAGCGCCTTGTCGTACTTCGTGCCTGGATTGTCGCCAACGACCACGAAGTCGGTCTTCTTCGACACCGAGCCGGCGACCTTGCCGCCCGCGTTCTGAATTGCCTCGGTCGCGGAGTCACGACTCCAGTCGGTCAGCGATCCGGTGACCACAAGTGTCAGCCCGGCAAGTGGCAGCGGACCCTCGTCGATGCGCTCATCGGCCATCCGGACGCCGGCTGCCGCCCACTTGCGCACAATGTCCGCGTGCCAGTCGACCTCGAACCACTCACCGATCGATTGCGCGATCGTCATGCCCACGCCATCAGCGGCGGCCAAGTCGGCAGCCGACGCCGCGCGAATCGCGTCGAGCGAGCCGAACTCGCGGGCCAGCGCTTGGGCTGCAGTCGGGCCGACGTGGCGAATCGACAGTGCGACGAGAACCCGCCACAGCGGTCGGCTCTTAGCAGCGTCGAGATTCTCGATCAGCTTCTCCGCGTTGGCCTTCAACATGCCGTCCTGCTTGGTGAAGAACGGCACGCCCGCGAGCTGTGCGCTCGTCAACGAGAAGAGATCGCCCTCATCGACGATCACGCCCGACTCGAGCAGCGCTGCCGCCGCTTCGTAGCCGAGTACCTCGATGTCGAAACCGCCGCGGCCAGCCAGGTGAAACAGCCGTTCTCGTAGCTGCGCCGGACATGACCGCTGGTTCGGGCAACGCGTATCGGCCTCACCCTCAGGTCGAGACAATGGTGTGCCGCATTCCGGACACACAGTCGGAAATACGAACGCGTATTCGGTGCCGTCGCGCAGGTCGACCACCGGACCCACGATCTCGGGGATGACGTCACCGGCTTTGCGCAGTACGACCGTGTCGCCGATCAGCACGCCCTTGCGCTTGATCTCGTCTTCGTTGTGCAGCGTGGCGTTCTCGACCGTCGAACCGGAGACCTTCACCGGCTCCATGACACCGAACGGCGTGACGCGGCCGGTGCGGCCGACATTCACCTTGATCTCGAGCAACTTCGTGGTGACTTCTTCGGGCGGGTACTTGTAGGCGATCGCCCATCGGGGCGCTCGCGACGTCGTGCCGAGGCGGCGCTGCAGCGACACCTCGTCGACCTTCACGACGACCCCGTCGATCTCGTGCTCGACGTCGTGGCGGTGTTCGCCGTAATGCGCGACGAACTCCTCGACCTTGGCGAGCGTCGGCACGACCCGAACTCGGTCGCTCGTTGGCAGCCCCCACGCCGCGAACGCCTCATACGCCTGTGATTGGCGGACTGGCGCGAACCCGCCAACTGCACCGAAGCCGTGCACGACCATGCGCAACGGTCGACCCGCCGACACCCGCGGATCTTTTTGTCGTAGCGATCCAGCAGCGGCGTTGCGCGGATTCGCGAACGGCGCCTTGCCTGCCTCGACCAAGCTGGCATTGAGGTCAGCGAACTTTGCGACCGGGAAGTACACCTCGCCGCGAACTTCGAGCAGGTCTGGCACCGGCACATCGGCGTCCGCATGCAGAGTTTGCGGGATGTCGGCGATCGTGCGGATGTTCGGGGTGATGTCTTCGCCGGTGTAGCCATCGCCACGGGTAGCGCCGCGAACCAGCACGCCCTTCTCGTAGACGAGATCAACCGCCAGGCCGTCGACCTTCAACTCGCAGAGGTAGCTGACCGCCTCCCCCGCATCGCGTTCGGTGCGGGCTGCCCACGCCTCGAGCTCGTCGAACGAGAACACGTTGTCGAGGCTCAGCAACCGCTGCAGGTGCGTGACCGCAGTGAACTGTGTCGAGTAACTGCCGGCGACTTTCTGCGTCGGCGAATCGGGCGTGCGCAGCTGCGGATACGAGTCTTCGATCGCGATCAGTTCGCGCATCGCGGTGTCGTACTGCGCGTCGGACACGATCGGCGAATCGAGCACGTAGTAGCGATACGCGTGATCGTCGAGTTCGGCAGCGACGACGGCATGGCGTTGCGCGACATCGACCGGTACACCATCGGATTCAGGCTCGGTCACGGCTCGGCGTGTCACGGAAGGGCGGCTCACGAGTTCTCCTCCGGGGCTTCGAGCAACACGATCGCGGCTTCGCGGCAGATGCGGTAGGCGGTGCGCGGCCAGGTCGGCGACGAACCGGCGAGCCCGCACGTCGGCGTGACGACGACGTCGCGAGTCAGATTCTCCGGTGCAAAGCCGAGCCGTGACCACAACCGTCGAGCGGGCGCGACGATCTCGCTGATGCGTGGCACCGGATCGACGTCGCGCGATGGCACGAGACCGAGGAACAACCCGACGCCCGACTCGACCGCCTGGCCTAACTCATCGTCGTCCCGCTCGGTCAAGATTGTCGCGTCGAGGCTGACCGCACGCATACCCGCTTCAACGAATAATCCGACCGGTGGCGAGGCGGCGCAGCAGTGCGCGATGGGTGTCGCGCCGACGGCGGTGACTGCGCCGACTACGACCTTCAGGCGCTCGATCACGGTGGGCGGTTCGACGATGCGCAGCGTGCCGAAGCCGCTCGCGGTCGGCACCCGGCCAAGCAACACCGCCGCGATCAAGGGCTCATCAAACTGGACGACGACAGCCGCGCCGGGGACCCGCTTGCCGACGTCCCGTGCGACGTCGGCGATGCCTTCCGCGAGTGCTTCGGTGATGTCGCGGACGGCACCGACGTCGGCGAGGGCTTTGTCGCCGTAGTGCAGTTCGAGTGAGGACGCCAATGTCCACGGCCCGGCGACCTGCAGCTTCAGCGGGCCGATGTAGCCCTGCGTGTGTTCTTCGAGGACGTCGAGATCGCGGGCGAGCATGCTGCGTGCCCGCCGTTCGTCGCCACCCTCATGCGCGGCGAAACGCCATCCGGACGGTTGGATATCAACGTGCAGGCCGACGAGGTGCGCCGCGCCGCGGCCGATCATGTCGGCGCCGACGCCCGCTGCCGGTAGCTCGATGAGGTGCGGAAACGCGTCGAGCTCGCCCGTTACGACCCGCATCGCCTCGCCGGGGTCGGTGCCCGGCAAGGACCCCACGCCCGTGGCGGATCCGGACGGCCAGGGAAGCGGGTTCGACACGTTACGTGAGCCTAGTGAGGGGCAACGACACCCTGCGTGGGCAGCGCCGAGAGCGTAATGGGTGGCCGCAACCGGACCAAACGTCCCGAGACTGGAAGGACGGACATTTCGGAACTCCGACGGGCACCGATTCCGCGCGATATCGTGGAAAGAGACGCCGGCAGAGGTTCTCCCCCGTACCACTGCCGGCGTCCTTTCATGTCCTCTTCGTACCCGGTCGCGAAGCTACTCCCGGCGAGCTGTCGGGTGGGCTGACCAGGTACGTGTGGTGGGGTGACTAGACACGTGTAGCCACAGCCGCTCAGGCGACGGTCAGAATTGCGGGGGCCAAATGCGCGTGGATGGACCATGCCGCGGGTACCAAAGTCTGCAGCTGTACATATTGCTGTGCACTGAGGCAGAAACCGGCGATCATGCATTCAAATACCACCGGCGGTTCTGTGCCAAACACGACATTTGACGCCGGTGCGGATCGCGACAGGAGGTGTGGGTGCGGGTCGCCTTTGTGTGCCGAGACCTCGCATACAGCCGATTAACCGGTCCAGGAGCTCGAGCGTTCTCGACCGCGTGTGCCCTGAGCGACGCAGGTCACGACGTACACCTCATCAGCGAAAGCCTCGCTGCACATCGAGCTCGCGCTCTGGCTGCGGGGCACGGACCGCAATGGACCCGTGTCCGCGACAGCCGCCCCGCGCACCGCTACTTCACCGACCAACATGCCTATGCCGACCTCGTGTACGACACCTTGCAACGGCTCGGTGCGAACGAGCCGTTCGACGTCGTGGAGTTCAGCTCCGTCAACGGCGAGGCGCTGACCGCCGTCCGGGCGAAACGACTTCTCGGAGAGTTCGCTGACACGGCACTCGTCGTGCGGATGGGCGCGGAGTTCGAGGTCGCACGGGGCATGCAGCGCGAAGCGTCGTTGACGTTGGAGAACTCGATTGACTCGTTCGCTCGCGACTACGTCCTCACTCATGCAGACGCGTTGCTGACTGATACGCGACCTCGCGACGGCTCGCTCGACGCACTATTTGCCGGCCACGCGCCGGTTGAGATTGCGCCATTCGTGCCAGGGCCGCGTGGTGTTCCGATGTTGCGCATCCCTGAGGTCGGCGCGGTGCTCACTATTTGGCACCTCGGTGAGCTGACTCCAGAGTCGGGCATCGACACGTTTCTCGATGCTGCGCAAATCGTGCTCGCGAACGAGCCACGCGCCCGGTTCATCGTGGCCGGCGACGACACGCCGTCCGACCCGTTCGGGAGGTCGTACTGGGAGTCGTGCAAGCGCCGGCTCAGCAATGCACTCAGCGAGGCCGTGACGTTCGTCGGTCCGCTGACCGACGCACGCAATCCCGTGCCGATGGCCGGAAACCAATGCGTCATTGCGACCGCAACGGCGGCTGCGGCTGGCGGCGTAGTCCTGGCGATGGCGCACAGCTGCGCGGTGGTTGTACGGGAGGGAAGTGCGGCCGCAGCGTTCGTCGAACCACAGGTCAGCGCGGCGGTTGTACCAGCCGACGATGCATTCGCGTTGGCGACGACAGTGCTCGACCTCATCGCCGAACCTGCGCTCGCTACCGAGCTGTCGCGTGGCGGCGCATTGCGGGTCGCGACGCACTTTCAGCCACGGCAGGTTGCAGACGCAATAGCACTTGCGTACGCATCGCACGTTCCATGGAACTCCCCCACGAGGCTGCCGCTTGCTACCGCCGAGGAGCTCGTTTCCGTCGTCATCCCCTTGTTCAATCAGGGCCACTTCCTGCTTGGTGCGATCGAGTCGGTGCATGCCGCCGGGTATCCGCATATCGAGATCGTGGTCGTCGACGACGGCTCGACCGATCAAGAGACGATCGAAATCTTCGACAAGCTGACTGGTGTCACCAAAGTGCGGCAGGCCAACGCAGGGCTGTCTGCCGCCCGCAACGCCGGCATCGCCGCCGCCGCAGGCCGCTACATCGTGCCGCTGGATTCCGATGACCTCCTGTCTGAGGGATTCCTCGCGCCGGCTGTCGAGGCGCTAAGACGCAATCCAACTCTCGGATACGTAGCGGGCTACCTCCGCTATTTCGGCTTGCTCGACTACACACACGTGCCGGTCGGATATGTGCCGCATCTGAGCCTGGTCGTCAATACCCACGTTCGCGCAACAGCATTGTTCAAGCGCGACGCGTTGATGCTGATCGGTTGTTACGACGTCGGGTTACCCGCGTTCGAAGACTGGGACCTGCACGTGCGACTCGCTCTCGCCGGCTACACCTCCGACATCCTGCCGCTCGAAGGACACCGTTACCGCCGGCATGCCGAATCAATGACGTTTAGCAGCAGCAATGCGATCCGTCGCGAGTTGTTGCAGCACTTGATGCGCAAGCATCTCGGCAGCATCGACCATGCACATGCGTGCGACCTGCTGATTCTGATGGCGAACCTGTGGAAGACCGGCTACGAGCCAAGTGCCTCGGTGCGACTACAGCTGGAAAGTCAACAACCGCTTGTGCCCAGCTCTGTCAGCGACGTGACAACCTAAAAGCAACGCTGCGCTAACGAGGTCGGAGCGGATGAAGGTAGCCCGTTTTATCAAGTTCGGTGGCCCGGAAGTCCTCGAGATCGTCGACCTTCCCGACCCGCACGCGGGGCCCGGCCAGATCCGGATCGCAGTGGGCGCTGCAGGCGTCAACGCCAGCGATTGGAAAAGCGCGAGGGTCTTATGACGGCGCGGCCCAGGCCGAACTCGCGGTGCTGACGTACTACGCACCGATCCCACCCTCGCTCGACGTCGCCGGAGCTGCCGCGCTGCAGGCCACTGTCGAGACCGCTACCCGCGCGCTCAACCAACTCGGGGTCGGTCCTGGCAGCACGCTGCTCATCAGCGGCGCATCAGGCACTATCGGCAGCGCCGCCGTCCAACTTGCTGTGGCACGAGGCGCTCGCGTGATCGGTACCGCGAGCCCGGCGAATCACGACCATCTGCACTCGATTGGAGCGGAGCCCGTTGCCTACGGCGAGGGGCTGCTCGAAGCCGTTCGGGCGACTGCGCCTGACGGTGTCGACCTTGCGCTCGACATTGCCGGCAGCGGTGTTTTGCCTGACCTGATTGAGCTTGCGGGCGGCCCAGAGCACGTCGTGACGATCGCGGACTTCGCGGGCGCGCAGGAGTACGGAGTGAGCTTCAGCAGCGGTGAGTCCGGCCGCGCGTACGGCGCGATTACCACGATCGGCGAGATGATCGAGGCCGGGCGCTTCTCACTCCCGGTCGCGCAGACGTTCCCACTCGCAGAGATCGCGGAGGCACACAGGGTCGGTGAACACGGTCGCTTGCGCGGGAAGTTGGTCCTGCAGGTGTCGGACACATCGAGTTAAGCGAACCCGATCATCCGCTGTAGACCTCGCGCGCTTCGCCGTGGTGGTCTGAGCATGCTCCAGAGATGCCACCCGACATGCTGTACGTCCCGTCGTTGCATTCAGTCATATACCCGTGGCCCTTCCAGAACGTGCCGATGCAGCTGAAGTAGTTGCAGACCGCCGAGTTCGGAGACGCTATGGCACCGCCGCGACCGCAGAAGTTGTACCCGTAAGGATTTGTCGGTGCGCCACATAGCTGCGCGGCAACCGTTGCGGCAGACGGTGTAGGCGCAGGTGCCGGTTTGGCGCCGCTTGTCGGTGCCGGTTTTGGCGCCGCAGTGGTGGGTGTCACGTGCGCGAGGGTGGGCGTACTCGTCGCGCGCGTCGACGGCGTCGCAACGCGCGTGGGTGCCGGAGTATGTGCGGGAGTAGCTGCAGTGCTGGGCGCCGATAACGGCCCGGGTGTGGCGGCGGCGGAGGCACTAGCCGTGGCCAATGCAGGTGTGCCCGTCGGTGCATCAATCGTCGATGACTTCACAGGGAGTGCCGTCGGCACTACTGCGGACGCCACCGCAGGCGCCGCAGCAGAGTCGGTAGCTGCGACGACGGTAGGGGCTGCTGACGGAGAGACCGGAGCACTCGACGACGCAGTGAGGGTCGCGCGCTGCGTTGAGGAGGTGTTCGCCGTTTTCGGGTGCGACACCGCAGCGCTCGCGATCAGGACCACGAGTACCGCACTCACAGAGGTAATGACCTTGTGGCGGAGCATCCAGCCGATCGCACCCGGGCGCGACGAAGCCGGTGCGGGGTCAGTAATCCAAAGAGGCCATCCTGCAGGGGGTGGTGGCCACGATGGGTCTGGCTGCCAACCTGGTGGTGGTGTCCATCCTGGGGGCGGTGTTGGCCAACCAGGAGGTGAGTTGAAGCGAGTGCCCATGACGTTCCGCCCCGTTTACGAAAGCCTCAAATCGGCCCCCACAAGGTAGCGCCGGCCCAGCGCCGTTTGAAGCCCATTCGGGTGCCCAAAATGGCGATGGGCGAACCGCCAGATGAACAGCGGACTCCTGAGGTGGTGCGCTCGCCCGTCTGCTACTTGCGCTAGCGTCCGAAGTAACAAGGGAGCCCACGATGGGTCTTATATTTCGTAAGCGCGTCCGGCTCGGGCCGGGTACGGGTCTGAACCTCAGCCGGCGTGGTGCCAGCGTCTCGAAACGGGTCGGCCCGATCACCGTGAACACCCGTGGCAGCGGACGAATCCGGCTGGCCAAGGGTCTGTCCTTCAGATTCAAACTCTGATCATGGGTGATCAAGTCCTGCAGGAGACGCCACTGTTGCGTCGTGTTCGCGAGTCCGTGATCGGCGACGACCAAGTCATGCCGGGACCGTACGGGCCACGCCGGGTCACCTACGCCGACTACACGGCGTCCGGTCGAGCTCTCAGCTTCATCGAGGACTTTATCCGCGACGAGGTGCTCCCGCGATACGCCAACACCCACACCGAATCGAGCGGCACGGGCCTGCAGACAACCCGCCTGCGCGAGGACGCCCGCCGGATTATCCGCGACGCGGTTGGCGGCGATGATGAGACGGTGGTGATCTTCGCCGGCTCAGGGTGTACGGGCGCGGTCGACAAGCTCATCGGCATCCTCGGTCTTCGCATCCCCGCGGGGCTTGACGACCGCTATCACCTCAGCGACGTCATCCCCGCAGCTGAACGTCCGGTCGTATTCATCGGACCGTTCGAGCATCACTCCAACGAGTTGCCGTGGCGCGAGTCGATCGTCGACGTCGTCGTCATCCAGCAGGACGCCGACGGCCACATCGACGCGGCGGCGCTGGAAGAAGAGCTCGTTCGATACGCAGATCGCGCGGTGAAGATCGGATCGTTCTCTGCTGCTAGCAACGTCACCGGCATCGTCAGCGACACGTACGCGATCTCTGCGCTTCTGCACCGACATGGCGCGTTGTCGTTCTGGGATTTCGCTGCGGCCGCACCATACGTCGATATCAACATGTACGGCGGTAACGATCCACTCGCCTACAAGGACGCGATTTTCCTCAGCCCGCATAAGTTCATCGGCGGCCCGAGCACGCCCGGGGTGCTGGTTGTTCGACGCGACCTCATGCGCAATCGGGTGCCCGACGTCCCCGGCGGTGGCACGGTCGCCTACGTCAACCCGACCGAACATCGCTACCTCACCGACCCAGCGCAGCGCGAAGAGGGCGGCACTCCCGCAATCGTCGAATCGATCCGCGCCGGTCTCGTCTTTCAACTCAAGCAGGCGGTCGGCATCGATGTGATCCGCGCGCACGAGGAGCACTTCTTGCGCCGCGCGGTGGAGGCATGGCGAGCCGAGCCGGCCATCGAGATTCTCGGCGACCTCGATGCCGAGCGGCTGTCGATCGTTTCGTTCGTCGTGCGCGCGCCGAGCGGCCGCTACTTGCATCACAACTACGTCGTCGCGCTGCTCAACGACCTGTTCGGAATCCAATCGCGCGGCGGCTGTTCGTGCGCAGGTCCTTACGGACATCGCCTGCTCGGTATCGACCTCGACCGATCGCATGAATTCGAACGCGAGATCGCGGGCGGCTGCGAAGGAATCAAACCCGGCTGGGTCCGCGTCAACTTCAACTACTTCATCTCTGAGGCGGTTTTCAACTACATCGTGGACGCCGTTGCGCTAGTCGCGCGCGACGGCTGGCGGCTCCTTACGGACTACTGCTTCGACCCGGCCACGGGACTGTGGCGGCACCGGCGCGGATTGATCGAACCTCCGCTTCGGCTTAGCGAAGTCAATTACGAGGCGGACGGCGGGATGGCTTACCCGCATCACGACGATCGCGCCGCTGAATCTGACCTCGCGAACTATCTGACCGAGGCCAATGCGCTTTTCGCCGCCAGCGCCGGCGACGGAACGCCGGATGCCGATCAGCCGTCTGGCGCACTGTCCGAAGATTTCGAGCACCTCAGGTGGTTCGACTTGCCCGCCCAATGCCTAACGACCAGCTAGCGCCGCTGCGACTCTGCGCAGGCACCGTCGCCCAAACAACAACCTCGTCAGCAAACACAATCATCTGCCGAATAGCGGATGTTGGGATTTGGATCACAACAGGCTTGCTTGATGACTCGACCGAGGCCCGCTCGTTCGTGCCGCATCGCGGACAATGGTGCGGTGAGGCAACCGATAGGGCGTGGGCGGCGTCTGGCCGGTATGAGTGTCGCGACGGTCGTGGCTGGCTTGGCGCTGGTCGCGTCGAGCGGCTGCGCCGCGTCGCGGGTGGGATCCGGTTTGCCCTCGCTGAGCTCCTCGGGACCCTTAGTCGCCAGCCAGTTGGGGTCCGCTGCGCCGGCGGCGGGGTCGTTTTCACCGGTGTCGGCGCTTCCCAAGCATTCAGCCCCAACGCCGTCGCCACCACCTTCTCCGGACCCTTCAGGGTGGGCGGCGTTGTTCACGGTGTCAGGGCGGCTGTCGTTTGGGATGGGGGGCCCGAATCCGGAGCTGGTCGGGATGGATGGGGCATCGCTGTTCTTGACGGGGGCCTTCACCGACAGCGCCGGCCAGCGGGCCACCTTGGTGCGCGTGGATCGAGCTTCGCTGCGAATCGTCGCCACGGCCGACCCGCCTGATCTGACGGCGGTGGCCTATGGGGTGGGCGCGCTGTGGTGGGCGACTGGGCATCCCAATGTAGAGAGCGGATGCAACTGCACCCCGCCGCCGCCGAGGCGGCTGCTGCTCAAACTCGACCCAGTCAGTCTCGCTGTCACACAGCGGTTCCAGCTTCCGGCTGCACCGATGCTGGTCGCCCTCGCGGGCGCCAACGTGTGGGTTGCCACCGCGAGTGCGCTGCTGCGCGTCGACCCCAACGACGGACGGGTACTGGCCACCGTCGAGCTGGGATTCCAACCGGTCAGCCTGGCCGGATCGCCAGACGGCACAAGGATCTACGCGCTGGGCGACACAGCCAGCGACGATTTCGTGCTCCTCGACGCGGACGCCGTGACCGGCATCCTGTTGGGCCGGGTCGAGGGCCAACAGGCCACGTATGGGCCGCTGGCGGTGACCGCTACCGGCGTGTGGGTGCCCGGGACCGACCTGGCGCACCAGACCACTCGCATGCAGCTTTTCACTGGTCCTGAGCTGCGGCCGAGCGCCACCGTGGATGGCCTGGTCAACGACGCCGTGCCTTACGTCGCGGGAAACACGCTGTGGGTCATCGACTTCGGAGGCATCGGCCCCACCATGTGCGCGGACCCGACAAGCGGTGCAGTTCGAGCAAGCGGGGCACCAGTCGGGGTCTCGATTGGCACCATGCTCTCCGACGCCGCTGCGACCTACCTGCTGAACGATGTCGGGGTCAACGACACGCTGCTTCGTATCGCTGTTACGCACAGCTGCGACTGAACACCCGCTCCGAACACTTCACTCACATGCCGCGATGTCATCTGTTGCGTCGCGCGAGTTGATTCCCTGGCGCCGATGGGGCAATGTCGCTCCCGCCGGGTTCATGCTTCCGGTTTGGGCATTGGCTGAGCTCCGATCGAGAGCGGATCCGACGTGTTGGACGTGAGCAAAGCCCCGCCGGCGATCAAGGACATCGCGGGTTGGCTAGCCGACGAAGGCTTCATCACGGTGCGCGAGACGATCTCAGATCCGGGCAACCAAGACGTCTTCGTTGAGTCCCGCGGTCGCATCGTTCACCTCAATGCCACACGCGGCGACTGGAGCATCAGCATCGGCCTGTACGGCATGGCGACCACCTTTCACCCGGACACGTGGGAATCGTGGATCGCTCAGGTTCCACCTCCAGGTGATGGCTCGGATTTCGAGCACCGCGTCGAGTACATCAAGCGAAACTGGAGTGCCGCGATCGAACTCGCGACCTTTGACCCCGAAGCAGAAGCGCAACTGAAGGCGATCGACGATGACTGGGTCGAGCGGCGATTCGGCTTTCGACGTCGACGTGGCACGCAGTAGCAGCCGAAGCAGAACCTCAGCGCGTACCAGACCTGGGACTCGATCCAAACATCCTCAACTGCCGCAATGACGCACGTTCGGACGTGCCGATGATCGGACCTCAATCGGTGATATCGATGATGATGTCCTGGATGGATGCACGCAGGCGATCGATCGCCTTCTGCGCCGAGCGTGATTTGATCAGTCCTTCTTTCGCGGCCATGCGGATGTGCACATTCGCGATACCCGTGACCGAGGTATCTCTGATCGCGATCACGACGACGGTGGGATTCATGTTGAAGTGCCCGGAGCCGAGATGGCCAGACAGTTTGACTCCGTCGACTTGTGGCGTCGAGTCAACAGTGGCTCGGAGGTCCGCAAGCGCCGTCTCGATGCGCTCGACCGGGGCTAGTGTCTGCACAGTAAAAGTTGCCGTCGCCGAGGCCGAAGGTACCAGTTTCGCAGTCAATCCCACAGACCACCTTGCGCCAAAGAAGAACCTCGGAATCATTGCTGCTGATAACGCAGCGAGCTCCTCGTCCTCGGTCACGACGGGTCCCGTCCCTTCGATCTGCCAAGCCATGACGCGAGCCTGACCCTCCCGCGCCACATCCGCAAATGCCGCTATGACGCGCGTTCTGCGCGGCCGACCGGCGCGCCGAGTTGAGGACTTGCCGCCACCCAAGATGGGGCCTTGGCTACCGTGGGCCGTATGGCACGCGTCCTGGTGACCGGCATGTCAGGGACCGGAAAGAC
>DASYAG010000121.1:0-49859 GCA_036501485.1 Acidothermaceae bacterium
CGCGCGAAGTAGATGCCGCTTTGGCCGGTCCGCGAGTAGGCGACCGATCGTGCCTTAGTGAGCGCCCGCACGAGAGCCTCGGTCGTAGAAATATCTGGATGCGGGGCCCCACCAGCAACCGCAACGCCGATGCCCGTGCGCAAGATGGGCGTTGCCGTGCCGAGGTCGACCGCCGCCCCGAAGCCGGCGAGCGAATCAGTCGCCGCGACGAGCACGTCGAAACGCTCCCCCGCCTCCACGCGACGGGCCAACTGGACCGTCGGGTCGTAGACCGCGGCGACCTCGCTGCCGGTTGCGGTCTCGAAGGCTGGTACGACCGCTTCGTCGAACGCCTTACGCACGACCAGCGCGCTGAACAGTGTGATCGTCATGTTTCTTGGGTCCTCCTCAGGGGTGTTGAGGAGCACGCTGTTGTGCTCCATCGCGTTGCTCAGGTTCCGTCTGCGCGTCCGTCATCCGTGGGTATCGGGTCGGGTGGTCGGCGAGAAGGTGCGCTCCGGATCACGGATTATGACGCCAGCCACTGCCGCATCAATCCGTGCAAGGAGCGAAGGGTCGAGCCGCACGCCTGCGGCGTTGGCATTCGATGAGATCTGCTCGGGCCGCGAGGCGCCGACAATCGCGGATGACACGTTGGGGTTCTGCAGCACCCAGGCAATCGCGAGTTGGGGCATTGTCAGACCCGCCTCCGCGGCAAGCGGCACGAGCCGCTGAACCGCAGTCAGGGTGTCGTCGGAGACGAAGCGGTCGACGAGCATCGCGCCGTGCTCCGGATCGGCCGCTCGCGTTCCGGCTTCCGGGGCGCGGCCCGGAAGGTACTTGCCTGTGAGCGCGCCCTGGGCGATCGGCGAAAAGACGATCTGCGAGATGCCGAGTTCGACACTCGCGGGCACGATGCGCTCCTCGATCACCCGCCAAAGAATCGAGTACTGCGGCTGGTTGGAGACAAGCTGAATGCCGAGATCCTTCGCGAGCGCGGCCCCCGCACGCAGCTGCTCGGCGGTCCACTCGCTCACCCCGATGTACAGCACCTTTCCCTGCCGCACGAGGTCCGCAAGCGCCTGCATCGTTTCCTCTAGCGGCGTCTCCACGTCGAACCGATGCGCCTGATAGACATCGATGTAGTCAGTCCGCAGCCGCCGCAGCGAGCCCTCGATCGCTTCCCTGACGTGCTTGCGCGAGAGTCCCACGTCGTTGTGCCCTCCCGGGCCAACGACGTTGTACAGCTTGGTGAGAATCTCGATCGACCCACGCTGGACGCCCTGCAGGGCGCGTCCTAGAACCTCCTCCGCCCGGGTGTTGGCATAGACGTCGGCGGTGTCGAACGTCGTGATGCCCGCGTCGAGCGATGCCCGCACGATGGCGTGCGCAACATCGTCGGCGAGCTGGCCGCCGTGCGTAATCCAGTTGCCATAGGCAATCGCCGAGACCTTGAAACCGCTCGACCCGAGGTACCGATACTCCATCGCTGGGATGAATCCTTTCACAAGCAGGTCCTCGATCCGTTCGACCGAGACGAAGGCGTGCAACTGTACTGTAGGAGGGCTCGCCTGCATTGACAGACCCGGCAAAGCGGGGCTAACCTCCATCCGTTTATGAAACGATTTAACCCGCGAGCGAGCCCCGCTGCAACTGCCTTTCACGAAGGTGGGCCGGGGCCCTCCGTAACGATCGGCAGGACGTAGCCCATGGACAATCTGATCGCCTACGACCTGCGCGCTGAGCACCTGCACGAGCCCATGGGCATCGATGTGGAGCGCCCACGCTTTGGCTGGCGTCTTCGATCTGATCGACGAGGCGCCCGGCAAACGGGTCACCACATCGTGGTCGAGCAGCTCTCCGCCGGCAACGCTGAGGCCTTGGAGGTCTGGGACTCCGATTGGACAGCGTCGTCAGACGGTGTCGATGTTGAGTACCTCGGGCCCCCGCTGGAGACAGGCAAGCGATATCGCTGGCAGCTGCGCCTGCGCGACGAAGCCGGCGTCGAGACCGACGCGGTCGACAGCTGGTTCGAGATGGGGCTGCTGCGGCCCGATGACCGTCGTGCGCGCTGGATCCACCGCGTGACTCGCGTCGACGGCGCGACCGATCCGCCGAGCGACGCAACCCCAAGTCTCGCGACGCGACGGTTACCTCCCGCTGATCATCTCCGAACCGAATTCCAGGTGCGGCGTCCCTTCGTGCGTGCGCGGCTGTACGCGACCGCCCGCGGCGTCTACGTTGCGTGGCTCAACGGCGCGCGCGTCGGCGACCATGAACTGGCGCCGGGATGGACGGACTACCGAGATCGCATCGTATATCAGACGTTCGACGTAACCGACTTGCTGAATCGCGGAGCGAACGCGCTAGGGATCATGCTCGGCGAGGGATGGTGGAGCGGCTTCTACGGTTCCGACCGGCGCCGACAGGGATTCCACTACGGGGAACTTCCAGAGGCGTGGGCGCAGCTTCGGATCGACTACGCGGACGGCAGCTCGGAGCTCGTTGTCACCGGCGAGGGATGGACCGTTTCGGGCGGTCCGATCCTTTACAGCGATCTGCTTATGGGCGAGTCATACGACGCACGGCGTGAGCTTGGTGCGTGGACCGAACCCGGCTTCGACGCTGCCGCTTGGCAGCCCGCCGAGATCGATGACGGGCCGCTTGGCCGGCTCGTCGGGATCCGTGACGAACCTATCCGCGCCGTCGAACGGCTACCGGCGGTTGCATGTACCCGCCACGGCGATGGTTGGATCCTCGATTTCGGCCAGAACATCTCGGGACGGGTGCGCTTCACCTTCCGGGACGAGTCATCAGGGACGATCGTGCGGATGCGTTACGCCGAGGTGCTGCAAAGTGACGGATCGCTCTACACCGAGAACCTCCGCACGGCGGAGGCGACAGACACGTTCGTGTCGGCGGGTGCGGGTGTCGAGAGCTATGAACCCAGCTTCACCTCCCACGGTTTCCGGTACGCGGAGGTCACCGGCCTCGCTGGCCGCCTCGAGGCCGGGGATGCCGAGGCCGTCGTGTTGCGCAACGACATCTGCTGGTCGGGTTCGTTCGAGACCTCCAACCCGGACGTCAATCAACTCGAGCGAAACATCCGCTGGGGTCAACGGGATAACTTCGTCGCCGTCCCCACGGATTGCCCTCAACGGGACGAGCGACTCGGTTGGACCGCAGACGTCCAGGTTTTCTTTGCGACGGCCGCGTACAACGCCGACGTCCAGGCCTTCTTCGACCGGTGGCTTCGCGATGTCCGATTCGGTCAGACGGAGGAAGGGTCGTTCCCGGATGTGGCGCCGAAGATCACGATCCTGACCGAGGGAGCTCCGGCGTGGGGAGACGGCGGTGTCGTGATTCCTTGGAAGCAGTACCAGTTTTTCGGCGACCGTCGTCTGCTCGAGGAGTCGTATGCGTCGATGGTCCGCTGGATCGACTTCCTTGAGCTGAACAACCCTGACGGGATCTGGCGTCGTCGGGCCGGGAAGAACTACGGCGACTGGCTTCAGGTCGACGCGACGACTGATCGCCACGTGCTGGCGACTGCGTATTTCGCTTACAGCACTGAGCTGGTCGCGGCAGCTGCTACCGCTCTGCGGCGCGACGACGACGCCGCGCGGTATCGCGCTCTCGCGGGCCGGATCCGTGCGGCGTTCAGACGTGAGTTCGTCGACGACAACGCAATGGTCAAGGGCGACACCCAGACCTCGTACCTTCTGGCGCTTGCCTTCAAGCTCGCACCCGACCTGCACGACCAGTTCGCCGGCCACCTAGTTCGAACGATCGAGGAACACGGCGGATCGCTGACGACCGGTTTCATCGGCGTCTCGTTGCTCTGTCCGGTACTCACCTCCATTGGCCGGGCCGACCTTGCGTACCGCCTGCTGCTGCGCGACGGCTACCCGTCGTGGCTCTACTCAGTGCGCCAGGGAGCCACCACAATCTGGGAGCGATGGGACGGCTGGACAAAAGAGCACGGCTTCCAATCGGCGAAAATGAACTCGTTCAACCACTACGCCCTAGGGTCCGTCGGTGAATGGCTTTATCGCAGCGTCGCGGGGATCGACCAGGCTGCAGACTCGACGGCCTTCCGCCGACTCGAAATCGCCCCACACATCGAGACGGGCATCACATGGGTTACGGCCGACTACGACACGCCTGTCGGGCGGGTGAGATCAGCATGGAGGCGCGAGAAGGACGGGTATCTCTATGAGATCGCGGTCCCGCCCGGGTCGCGAGCGCGGCTCCGCCTCCCAGGCAAGGGGTTACGCGAAGACGGCGCGCCGGCAGCACAAGGAGCTGGCATAGAAGACGTGCGGGAGTACGACGGCGGAACTGAGCTAGTGGTCCAGTCCGGCAACTATGTATTCACAGCCGAATGACGCTTCCACGAGAGGAACACAGTGCCCACTTGGTTGATCACCGGGTGCTCGACAGGGATCGGACGCGCCCTAGCTGAGACTGTCGTCGAGCGGGGGTACAACGCGATCATCACTGCGCGGGACATCTCGACGGTGCGGTCCATCGCGGTGGGGCACCCGAAGAGTGCCTTGGTCGAAGCTCTCGATGTCACGGATTCCTCGAGAATCCGCGAGGTAGTTCAGCACGCCGAAGAACAATTTGGCGGAATTGACGTCCTCGTCAACAATGCCGGTTACGGCTACCGCGCCGCGACTGAGGAGGCGCCGGACGAAGATGTGCAGCGGCTTTTCAGCACGAACTTTATGGGCCCCGTGCACCTCATCCGGGCGGTGTTGCCAGGGATGCGGGCACGGCGCTCCGGAACGATTTTCAATGTCTCGTCGATCGGGGTCCGTCTGATGATGGCGGGCGGCGGTTACTACGCAGCAAGCAAAGCGGCGCTTGAAGCGATGACGGGTTCACTGCGCAAGGAGGTAGGCCCGCTTGGCATCCGGGCGATCACCGTCGAGCCTGGAGGTTTCCGAACTGATTTCGCGGGTCGATCGCTGCAGCAGTCGCCGACAGCGATCGACGACTATGCGAACACGGCAGGCCTGCGGCGCAAGGAAAACGAGCACGCCCATGGGACGCAGCCTGGTGACCCTCGACTGGCAGCTGCGGCGCTGATTCGAGTTGCCGAATCGCAGGACCCACCGGGCCTGCTTCTGCTCGGCCAGGATGCGCTCGCTGAGTTTGCGTTGAGACGCGCGACGGACGACGCCGATGTGACGGCATGGCGAGACGTAAGTGCAAGCACCGACTTCGAAACGCAGTCGTCGAAGGATCACGCGGCGGTCTGAACGATGTGGCTTCGTGGCCGGCGTCACGCAACGTGCGATCGCCATTCACGTCGTAGGTGGCGCCGGTGATGTAGCCCGCTTCTGGACCCAGGAGGAAGTTGATGAGAGCCGCAACATCGTCGGGGGTGCCGATCCGACCGACAAGGCTGTCCTTTAGGAGCGCGTCCCGACGCTCGTCGGTCAACGGGCCACCCATGATGTCGGTGTCGATCGAACCCGGGCAGACCGAGTTCGCTGTTATGCCGTACGGCCCGAGTTCGCGCGCAAGGGTTCGGGCGAATCCCAAAAGCGCGGCCTTCGAGCCGGAGTACGCGGCACGACCACAGACGCCACCCCCGCGTTCGGCTGACGTCGATGAGACATTCACGATGCGTCCGATCCGATGTCGCGCCATCACGAGGGCAGCTTCCTGTGTCACGTGATAGGCACCCCCGACGTTGACGTTCATCACCCGATGCCACTCGGCAGGATCCACCTCGAGAAAAGGGACCGGTGAGCTCACGCCGGCGTTGTTCACGAGTCCTACAAGCTGAGGCATGACGCCTACCACGTGCGTGACAGCCCGCGTCACCTGCGTTCGATCCGTGATGTCTACTGCAATCCCTACCGCAACAGCATCGTGTTCGGCACGCACCTCGGCTGCGACGGCCTCGCACGCGTTCGCGTCGAGGTCAAAGATCGCAACGGACCAGCCGTCTCGTGCCAATCGATGAGCCGTCGCCCGTCCGATGCCGCGGGGCGAGGCCGCACCCGTCACGATCGCGGTGCGCTCGCTCGGATACATCGCCGCCACGGTCCCCTGCATCACCATCACCTCACGTTGCAAGACACTGTAAAAGTAGAAGGCTTGTTGATGCCGCGCCGCGTCGCGCGGCCGACGGATAGGAGACGCCATGCGGCCGGTTGTCGGTGTCGTCCACTACAGCGACATATACGACAGGCTGCGCAACTCTTCCTCGCGCGTGGAGTGGAGATCGCGTCCGACCGCCGAATCGCTCGTCCCCGGTTTCTATCCCGACCTCGATGCGTTGTTTATCGAGGTGCCTCACGAACGATGGCCGGAGTTCTCCGTGGAACTGCTCGTGCACCTTCCCGCGATGCGGCGCCTTCGGTGGATTCATGTCGCCGCCTCTGGCGTCGAGGCGCTTCTGGTCCCTCAAATCGTCGAGAGCGAACTGATCGTCACAAACGCTGCGGGCGTACTGGACGAACCGATCGCGGAATACATCCTCGCGGCCGTCGCATCGCTTGCGAAGCAACTGCCCAGGACGATCGACCTGCAACGGCAGAGAGCGTGGATGCATCGGGACGTGGCCTTGCTGCGCGGTGCGCGAACGATCATCCTTGGTCCCGGAGGAATCGGGCGCGAGGCAGGCCGATTGCTTTCCGCTATCGGGATGACCGTCGTCGGCGTCGGCCGTAGCAGACGTGACGAAGATCCCGTCTTCGGACACGTGCATGGCGCCGGTGAACTGGAAGAACTCGTTCGGACAGCCGACTACCTCATCAACACGATCCCGTTGACGCCTGACACGATCGACGTCGTGAGCGCCCGGATACTTGCAGCGTGCAAACCGGGACTGTCCTTGGTCAGTATCGCCAGGGGCGAGACAATCAACATGCCCTCCCTCGTTCGTTCTCTCGAATCCGGCCAGCTGTCGGCCGCACTGATCGACGGCTTCGAACATGAGCCACTCCCGAAGGACTCCCCTTATTGGGGCGTGCCCGGACTCATCGTGTCTCCCCACATGAGTGGTGCGATTCCGGATCGGCCCGATCGACACGTCGCGATCTTCACGAGTCATCTCGATCGGTTCCTCATCGGCGAGCTGCCCAACAGCGTTCTCGATAAGAGGCTCGGTTTTGTGACTCGCCAAGGCGAGTCGTCGTAGCGGAGGCCGAGCCTCAACGGCTGCCGGGCCAGCGGTATTCGAGCACGGACGCCGAGTGCATCTGCGCACCGGTGCCCGGTTCGCGCGGCGCCAAGTAACGGCCGCGATCGATCACTACCGGTGTGACGAAATGCTCGTGGAGGTGATCCACATACTCGATCATGCGGTCATCCTTCCGGCCGGAGACTGCAACGAAATCGAACATCGAAAGGTGTTGCACCAGCTCGCACAGTCCTACACCGCCCGCGTGCGGACACACCGGAACACCGAACTTCGCCGCCAGTAGCAGGTTCGCGACGTTCTCGTTGATGCCGCCGACTCGAGTCGCGTCGATCTGCATGACTCCGATCGCGCGCGCCTGAAGCAGTTGCTTGAACACGACGCGATTCGCGACGTGCTCACCGGTCGCCACCGGAGTTGGCGCGATCCCCCGCGCGATCGCGGCATGGCCGAGGACGTCGTCGGGGCTCGTTGGCTCCTCGACCCAGTCGAGGTCGAAACGGGCAAGCCTGCGAATCCAGGAGATAGCCTCCTCGACGTCCCATCGCTGATTCGCGTCGACAGCAAGACCAAGGCTTCCGACAGCCTCGCGAGCGATCGTCAAGCGCCGCAGGTCGTCGTCGAGCGATCCGCCGACCTTGAGCTTTACTAATTCAAAGCCGTCCGCGACCGCTTCTCGACAAAGCCGAGCGAGCTTAGTGTCGTCATAGCCGAGCCAACCGGGCGACGTGGCGTACGCGGGGTAACCCTCGACGAGAAGCCGGCGCTCGCGCTCGGATCGACCGCGCTCGGCCTCCCGAAGGAGATCGAGTGCCTCCGTCGGGGCAAGCGCGTCCATGATGTACCGGAAGTCGACGAGGGCGACGAGTTCCTCCGGAGACATGCGCGACAGCAGTTGCCAGACAGGAAGCCCTGCGCGCTTCGCCTTCAGATCCCACAGTGCGTTAAGAACCGCACCTATTGCCATATGCATGGCACCCTTCTCGGGTCCGAGCCAGCGCAACTGCGAGTCGTGAACGAGGATCTTCCATGCGGTACTCATGTCATCGAGGAGCGGCTCGACCTCGCGACCGACCAATCTGGTAGCGGCGGCCTCGATCGCTGCTACCTGGACATCGTTGCCGCGACCGATGGTGAACACGAACCCGTGTCCTTCGTCCCCGATGTCGGTCCCGATGATGAGATATGCCGCCGAGTAGTCGGGATCGGCATTCATCGCATCCGATCCGTCGAGCCGTTGCGACGTAGGGAACCGAACGTCCGTGGTATTGATCCTGCTGATGCGACTCACGCCACTCCTCTTTATTGCCGGCTCGCGTTACTCTCTCTATAATAACGTTTCAACTGCACCTGACTTAACCAGTGTCTGAAGTTGAACTCCTCGATGTCGGACCGTCGGGTGCTTGACATGCCGCACATTGGGAGCAGGGATGAGTGGAGGCTTGCGAGCGTCGAGCGAGCGTGTCTCGCGTGCGGCCGTCCGCGTTCCAGCAATTGGGCTCGGCACCTACCGCCTTCGCGGGATCCGCGGCTCAGAGGTAATCATGCGCGCTCTCGACGTCGGCTACCGACTCCTCGACACGGCGGCAAGCTACGACAACGAAGCGACGGTCGGGCGGGCAGTCCGTCTGACCAGCGTGCCCCGCGACGAGGTATTCGTCACGTCGAAGATCCCCGGCCGGTACCAGGACCGAGCGCTCGCGCTCGAGACGATCGAGGAGAGCCTGCTCCGAATGGGTCTGGACTACATCGATTTCTATCTCATTCACTGGCCCAACCCAGGGCGGGATCGGTACCTCGACGCCTGGGACGCGCTTCTCGAGGCGCGCGACCGCGGCTACATCCGCCACGCCGGGGTCAGCAACTTCCTCCCGGAACATCTCGACCGACTCGTTGCGGCGACGGGTGAGGCACCCGTCGTTAACCAAATCGAGATGCACCCGTACTTCCCACAGCTTGAGCAACTCGAGGTTCATCGGCGGATGGGAATCGTCACCGAGGCGTGGACGCCACTCGGCCGCGGCAATGAGCTGCTCGCCGACCCCACCATCCGGCGGGTCGCACAAGCCCACGGTTGGACGCCAGCGCAGTGTGTCTTGCGCTGGCACGAGCAGCTTGGCGCCGTGCCCTTGCCGAAGGCCGAGTCCGTGGAGCGCCAGTGCGAAAACCTCAACAGTATCCAACTCGAGCCGCTCGCGGACGACGAGCTCGCCGCCATCAGCGCGCTAGGCCGGCCCGACGGGCGCACCACCGACCAGGACCCGGCTACCTACGAAAGTCTCTGACGAGACCACCGGTTCCCCCTGAAGTTTTCGATGCCTTGACACCCTCCAAAACCGAAGATACCGTGCCGTAATGCGGGTGGTGTTGAAACGATTCACGATCGTACGTTGAAATGGCTCGGAGAGTCGAAATGATGTACAGAGTGAAGCGACTCCGATGAGACCGGAGGCGAGACCGTGAGCATGGTCGAGGTGGGCGGAACCACAGATGCCGCCCCCGGACGACGCATCGGAAACTCGCGGCCGAACCCCAGCGCGCATCGTCGGAGCCGGCTGAGGAATCCGCCGTGGTGGTTCATCCTCCCGGGCGTCGCGTTCTATCTGTTCGTCATCATCGTGCCCGCGATCCAGGGCGGCGCGTATTCGCTCACGTCGTGGGACGGCTTGAGCGCTGCCAAGAAGTACATCGGATTCCACAATTTCCGTCAGATCTTCACCGACCAGCTCGCGCGCCAAACGATCAAGCAGACACTTGAACTGACCGCCGCCATGACAGTTGGCCTGGTCGTGGTGGGCCTCGGGCTCGCGTTGGCGCTCCACACGCTGGTGAAGTCCCGCTTCATCCTTCGCGTGGTGTTCTTCGCGCCGGTGGTCGTCGCTCCCGTCATGGTGGCCTATCTTTGGCAGTTCATTTTCAGCCCATTCGGGGCTCTAAACAGCGCACTTAGCGCGGTCGGTCTACAGAAGTTGGAACTGTCGTGGCTGGGATCACCCAGAGTCGCACTGTGGACTATCGCCGCAGTGATCATCTGGCAGTACGCCGGCTACGCGATGGTGATCTTCATCGCAGGGCTCGAGTCGATCTCGCCGGAGGTGCTCGAGGCCGCTCGCGTCGACGGCGCGAACGCTTTTCAGCGTTTCCGCTATATGACCTTTCCCCTGTTGTCCCCGGCCTTCGTCATCGTCTTGACGCTCGCGGTGATCATGGGGCTCAAGCAGTTCGAGACCGTGTGGATCATGACGACCGGCGGCCCGGCCAATTCAACACAAACGCTTGCAACCCTGATGTATCAGGAGGCGTTCAGCCTCAACAGTTTCGGTTACGCCACCGCCCTTGCTGTCCTCCTCTCGATAGTCGTGCTCATCATCTCCGGCAGTTTGTATTCCGTGTCCTCCAGGATTAACCGGGTCGCGTGAACAGGTACACGTGGCGAACCGGCGTTCGCGAGGGAACCATGTGGATCCTCGCATTGCTCTTCGTGTTGCCGATCTACCTGCTTTTCAATATGGCGTTCGGTAACGGCACGACCCAGGCCCACCCGCTGGTACCAACCGGACACCCGACCTTTCACAACTTCACCCAGGCATGGCATACCGGCGATCTCGGTCCGTCCCTGCTGATCTCGCTGTTCGTCACCGTGTCCAGCATCGCTTTCACGGTCATCCTCTCCGCGTACGCCGCTTATCCGTTGGCGCGGATCACCGCCACCTGGTCCCGCGCAGTGTTCTACCTGGTCATGCTCGGCCTGATCTTGCCGTTCTTTATCGCACTGATCCCGCTGTACCAGACGATGCACACGCTCGGCCTGCTCGGAACCCCGTATGCGCTGATTGTCCTGTACATCGGCCACCAGTTCCCGCTGTCGGTGTTCCTTTACGTTGGCTTCCTCCGTGCGCTTCCGAGGGACTACGAGGAATCCGCACTCCTCGATGGGTGTACCCCAGCTCGGGCATTTATCTCCGTCGTCCTCCCTATGCTGCGGCCGGTCACCGGAACCGTCGTGATCCTGAACGCGGTGCAGATTTGGAATGACTTCCTGACGCCTTTGCTATTCCTCGGCACCGGCCGATACAAGACACTGCCGATCAGCATCTACACCTTCGTCGGCGAGTACACGGCCCAGTGGCCGCTCGTTTTCGCTGGGATCGTCATCTGCATCCTCCCGCTCCTCGTCGTCTACTTCGCGATGCAGCGGCGGATCATGCGCGGGTTCAGCTCGGGCCTCAAGGGCTGACGGTCGCAGTCCAATCGGATCGGTCCGGGCGGACGGCATCGAGCGAAGGCGCCCCGCAACGCATCGGGAGAGGAGACACGTGCGCTATCGACAAGTCGCTGGCCAGCCCGTGAGCGTGATCGGGTTCGGCGGGGCCAAGCTCTCGCTCCACGCCCACCGCCCGAGCGAAGAGGAGGCCATCCGAACCATCCACGCCGCACTCGACGCAGGCATCACCCTGCTCGATACGGCGGACATCTACGCCCTGGACTTCCCCGACATGGGTCACAACGAGCGGCTGTTCGCGAAGGCGATACGCACGTGGCCTGGCGACCGGGACGACTTACTCGTCGCGACAAAAGGCGGGCAGTACTGGGACGACGGCAAGGCGGTCTTTGACGGCAGCGCTGCGAAGATCCGGGCAGCGTGTACAGCCAGTCTGACCGCCCTGGGTGTGGAGCGGATCGGCCTTTACCTGCTGCACCGGCTCCCCGGTGACTACGCGCCACGCGGCTCGGTGTGGGGCGATACGTTCGCGGAGACGATCGAGACGCTGCGAGAGCTGCAGAAGGAGGGCTTGGTCGCGCACGTAGGGCTGTCAAACGTCGACGTCTCGATGGCAGAGTCGGCGCTGCAAACACTCGAACTCGCGGCGATCGAGAACCCAATCGGGGTGCTCGCGCCGATTGAAGCTGACCAGCTCGCACTGTGCGAGCGGGAGGACATCGCGCTCCTCGGTTGGGGTCCGTTGAAGGGCACAGTGCCCTCCAATCCCACGCCCGACGATGGTCCGGTCCGCGACCGCGTCGGGGTGCTGCGCGAGATCGGGTCGGCCCACGGCGTCTCGCTGCAGCAAGTGACGCTCGCTTGGGAACTTGCGACTTCTGTGCAGGTGATCCCACTCGTAGGCGCGCGCCGGCCGGAGTCGGTGATTGACAGCGCGGCCGCGGTCGAGCTGGCCCTCACCGACGAGGAACTGCGCGCGATCGAGGACGCGGGATCGCCCACAGATACCGATGAATGACCAGGTGCGCGTCGCCCTCGTCACCGGCGCGGGAACCGGGATCGGACGTGCCTCCGCTCTCGCCCTTGCGCGGCGCGGCTTCCACCTGGCGCTCACGGGACGGCGGCCGGACCCGCTTGAGGACACCGCGGCTGCGATCGCTGCAGAGGGCGGTCGCGTGCTTACAGTTCCTGCGGACGTTTCGAACGAAGACGCCGTTGCGCAGCTGTTCGAGCGCATCGCGAAGGAGTTCGGACGCCTCGACCTGCTCTTCAACAACGCCGGCGGAAACGTCGGCCGTGCCCTGATCTCCGATCTCTCGCTTCAGGCATGGAACAGCGTGATCGGGGCCAATCTGACCGGATCATTCCTCTGCGCGCGCGCAGCGTTCCGGATGATGATGTCGCAGGATCCCCCGGGCGGGCGGATCATCAACAACGGCTCACTTTCCGCACACGTGCCGCGACCGGCGAGTCTCGCCTACACGGTCAGCAAACACGGCGTTACCGGCCTCACCAAGCAACTAGCGCTGGACGGTCGGCGATACGGGATCGCGTGCGGTCAGATCGACGTGGGTAACGCGGCGACGGCGGGCTCCGGCGCCTCGGCGCTGACGCGCGAACAGCCCGACGGCACGATGCAGACTGAGGCGACGATCTCGCCGGACGCGGTGGCCAACGCCGTCATCGCGATGGCGGACCTGCCGCTCGACGTGAACATCCTGACGCTCACCGTGATGGCAACGACGATCCCCTATGTGGGCCGCGGGTGAGTACCGCACCCTGGGACAGGGTTACAAATCGGTATCGAGAGATTGACAGCCCGATGACGCCAAGTTATGGTTTTCCATCATACGGATGAAACGATTCAACGCGACGGCACGCGCCGCCCTTCATGGCCCCGCACCGTTGCACGCCGCACGCTCGCGCCGACCCTCGCGGCAAGCAAGTTCCCCTGACAACCAAAGGGATTGCAACGATGCAGTCCAGGGTGGAGAGACGGAAATGAGAAACCTGCGTACCTCCCGGGTCAGCTCCTCCAATGGAGGCGGCACGGCGTTCCTTGCGTTGTCGCCAGGGCGCCGGGTGCTCTCAGCACTGACGGTTCCGGTCGCCTTGGCGTTGCTCGCCGCGTGTAGCAGTAGCAGCGGAAGTTCGGTGTCCTCCAGCACCTCGTCAGCAAGCACCCCGTCCTCAGTAACCACGCCGTCGACAGCAACCACCCCGTCGTCAGCAAGCAGTGCGGGGTCCGCATCGTCGCCTGGTACCGCGTCGTCCCCCGGTACTGCTTCGTCGCCTTACGTGTTGCCGACCGATGACCCGGCCGCAACCCTAACGATCGACTCGATAAGCACCTACCAGCCGGCGCTGCCCGTAATAATCGCGGACTTCAAGGCGAAGTACCCGAACGCGAACCTCCAGGCCAAGTACGTCCCGTCGTCTTCGTACACGACGTTGATCGGCTCGCAACTCGCAAACGGCACTGCGTCCGACATCATCTCGGTGTCGCCAGGCGGCGCGAGTGTGCAGACGGTGGGGGTAATCGGCAAGGCCGGCTATCTCAAGGATCTGTCCGATCAACCGTGGGTCGGTGAGGTACCCGCCGCGTACAACCAATCGATGGGCGTCGACGGCAAGACGTATATCCCCGCACTCGCATCGCGGTCGATCAACGCCTTCTACAACACCACGACGATGGACAAGGACGGCTTCAAGGAGCCGCAGACGTTCAATGACGTCCTGGCGCTATGCGCCGCGGCCTCGGCGAAGGGAATCGCCGCCTACGCGATCGGCGCGGCGACTGACTACGAGAGTCAGATGATCTCGTTCATGTTTACCGCCAGCCTCGTGCCGGACACCAAGACGTTTATTGCCGATCGGACCAGCGGCGCGACCACGTTCGCGAAGTCGACCTGGCTCACTGTGTTCCAGAACGAGTACCAGATGCAGCAGAAGGGCTGCTTCGCGAAGGACCCTAATGGCACGACGGTCAACGCTGCTGAGGCCGAAGTCGCCAACGGCCAAGCGCTCGCCTACTTCGGGCAGTCGAATCAGTATCCGGCGGTGAGCGCTCTAAATCCGTCCCAAAAGATCGACGCGACTACCCTCCCAGCCACAAACAACCCAGCCGACACCCGATTGTCGGTCGCGTTGGAGGCGTCGTTCGGCATCAACGCCAAGCTTTCGGGCGCCAAACTAGAGGTCGCCGAGCGATTCCTCGACTTCATGATGCAGCCAGCAGAAAACGAGAAGTTGGCCACGGCGCTCAGTGATGCTCCGGCCTTGCCGGACCCCAACTTCAAGACGACGCCCGGTGTCATTGCGCTCGCGCAGTTCACCCAGCAGGGCAAGACAAGCCTCGTCCCTGACCAGTTCTTCCCAAACCCCGCCGTTCGCTCCGACTGGATCAGCTACACACAGAAGATGCTCGGCGGTCAGGCGACTCCGGACGACATCGTGAACGCGATGGACAAGGCCTGGGACACCGGTAAGCAGTAACGCGAGGTGGCCGGTCGGGTACCCACCCGGCCGGCCCTCGCGGCCCGGCAAGCAAGTTCCCCGACAAACAATTGCGGCAATGCGTCCACTGTGGAGAGACGGAAATGAGAAACCTGCGCACCTCCCGCGTCGATTCCGCCGAGAGACGCCGCGCGGCGCTCAGCGCACAGTTCCCTAGGCGCGGCGTGCTGCCGGCGCTGACGATCCCAGTCGCCGTAGCAGTTCTGGCCGCATGTAGCAGCAGCGGAAAGACAGCGGCGCCGAGCACATCATCGGCAAGTACCGCGCCCGCAACCGCGTCGTCGCCCGCAACCGCGTCGTCGCCCTACGTGTTGCCCACCGATGACCCAGCGGTGACCCTCATGCTCACGTCGACAAGCAACTACCAAATCGCGCTGCCGGGCATCCTTGCCGACTTCAAGGCGAAGTACCCGAACGCCAACATCCAAGCCAAGTACGTCCTTTCGTCGGCGTACACGACGCTGATCGGCCCACAGCTCGCGAACGGAACCGCAGCCGACATCATCACGGTCTCGCCGGGCAGTGCGAGCACGCAGTCCGTAGCGACCCTCGGCAAGGCCGGGTATCTGAAGGACCTGTCCGATCAGCCGTGGGTCAGTGAAGTGCCGGCCGACTATCAGGAGTCCATGGGCGTCAACGGCAAGACGTATGTGCCGGCGCTCGCATCGCGCTCGATCAACACGTTCTACAACACCACGACGATGGACAAGGACGGCTTCATAGAACCGCAGACATTCAATGACGTGCTGGCGCTGTGCGCGGCCGCAAAGGCGAAAGGGATCGCGGCCTACACGATCGGCGCTGCGACTGACTACGAGAGTCAGATGATCACGTACATGTTCAGCTCGACGCTGGTGCCGGGCACCAAGCAGTTCATTGCCGACCGGACCAGTGGAGCTACCACGTTCGCGGACTCGCCGTGGCTCACGGTCTTCCAGCTCGAAGACCAGATGTTGCAGAAGGGCTGCTTCGCGAAGGACCCAAACGGCACGGACATCAACGCCGCAGAGGCCGAGGTCGCCAACGGCCAGGCGCTCGCCTACTTCGGGCAGTCGAACCAATATCCTGCGTTGACCAAGCTTGCTCCGAGCGACAAGTTCGACGCGACTAGCCTCCCTGCCACTAACAACCCAGCAGACACCCGGCTCTCGATCGCGCTAGAGGCGTCGTTTGGCATCAATGCGAAGTTGACGGGCGACAAGTTGGTGGTGGCAGAGCGATTCCTCGACTTCATGATGCAGCCGGCGGAGAACGAGAAGCTCGCCACCGCGCTTAGCGACGCTCCCGCCCTGCCGGATCCGAACTTCAAAACAACGCCCGGTGTCGCTGCACTCGCGCAGTTCGAGCAGGAAGGCAAGACCACTCTCGTCGCGGACCAGTTCTTCCCGAACCCCAACGTCCGCACCGACTGGATCACCTACACGCAGAAGATGCTTGCCGGACAGGCGACTCCGAACGACATCGTGAACGCGATGGACAAAGCCTGGACCACTGGAAACCAGTGACGCGCCAGACGCGGCCGGCCGGACACATAATCCGGCTGGCTCGAGTAGGCAAAGGCACACGCAATCTGGTGGAACTCAGGAGCCATGCACACGTGGCCGAGCCGAAAAAAGAAACCGAAGGGAAACAGAGCGCACATGACCGAAACGAAGAGCGTCCGATGGGGAATCCTTGGCGCTAGCAACATCGCCAAGAAGTTCATCGCCGACGCGCAGAGCGTCGACGGGACCGAGGTCGTCGCGGTGGGCGCGCGTGATCCCGAGCGCGCCAAGGCGTACGCGCAGGAAAATGGCATTCCCACGGCGTACAGGAGCTGGGAGGAACTTGCCGAGGCTCCTGACATCGACGTTGTGTACGTTTCAACCGTCCACTCGTGGCACTACGCCGGCGCGAAGCTTTGCCTCGAGAACGGCAAGTCGGTGCTCGTGGAGAAGCCGTTCACCGTCCACCTGCGCGATGCAGAGGAACTCGTCTCAATCGCGCGCGAGCGAGGCCTCTTCCTCATGGAGGCAATGTGGACCCGCTGCAACCCACTTAATCGCGAGCTGAAGGAATTCGTCGCCCGTGGCGACCTTGGAGAGGTCATCCAGATCCAGTCGAACCTCGGCCCTTCGGCCGGCCGCAACCCGCGGCTGTGGGACCTCTCGGTCGGCGGCGGCATCCTGCTTGAGTGCGGTGTGTACCCGCTGGCATTCGCGTATCAGTTCCTCGGCGAGCCGGAGCGCGTTGTCGCTGTGTCGCACTTCGCGGACACCGGCATCGACGACCAGACGAGCCTGCTGCTCGAGTATGCGGGCGGTGCGAGCGCGTCCCTGACGACCAGTGTCTCGAAGGGCGTCAGTACGCCGCACCACAGTTTCGGCGACGTCATCGGCACCGGCGGCTGGATCAGCGTGCCCACGAATGCCTTTTTCCCGGAGGAGTACACGATCCACCTCTCAGGTTCGAGCGACCCGATCCATGTCGAGCGACCGAAGGTCGGCAACGGCTACACGGAGGAGGCGGCGGAGGTTTCGCGCTGCATCCGCGAGGGGCTCACAGAGAGCCCGGTGGTACCGCTGGACGACACCGTCGGCGCCATGCGGGTCATCGACGCCGCCTACCAGCAGGTCGGCATCAAGTACCCCGAGGCGCCCACCCTCGCGCGCGCCTGACCCGCCCCACAATCACACGAAAACAAGGAGACAGATCGTGCCGCTGTTCGAGATCGACCTCGACGAGTCACTACGCCCCAAGCGCCAGCCGATTAGCGACGCCATTCACCAGGCCATGCTGGACGGCCTCGCTGGGTCGCCCACCGACCGCTTCCAGGTGTTTCGCTTCCACGCCGACAGCGCAGAGCTCGTCTTCGATCCTACCCACGGGGGTGTCGACCGAAAGTCGGTCATCTGGATCCGGGTGGCGATGAACCACAAATTCGATGTCGCGACGAAGAAGGGCTTCTACCGCAAGCTCGCCGAGCAGATGGACGCAATCGGCGTTCGTCACGAGGATCTGCTGGTGTCGATCCTCGAGTACGACTTCGACGACGTCTATGCGGGCAAAGTCCGTGGCGACTGAGGTCACCGACGAACTCACCCTCATTACCGGTGCCGCCGGTCGGATCGGAGGCTATCTCCGAGCCGGCCGGGCAGATCTGGGCGGTCGGCTCCGGTTCTTCGACCGGGTCCGCGTGCCTGGCGAGTCGGACTCGATCGTCGCAGATATCTGCGACCAGGCTGCCCTCGACGCCGCGATGGAGGGGGTCACCGCCGTCGTCCACCTTGCCGCGAGCCTCGAGCCCGAGGACCCTTACGAGGTCTATCTCCACTCCAACTTCGAGGGCACCTACCGGGTGTTCGACGCGGCACAACGCGCCGGGGTCCGGCGCATCGTGTTTGCCAGCAGCAATCACGCGAACGGTTTTGCACCACGCAGCGACGGCGCCGTCGCCGGTTCGGTGCCCGACCGGCCCGACGGCATTTACGGGGTCTCGAAGCTCTACGGTGAGGCGCTCGGTCGCCTGTTCCACGACCGGTACGGCCTCGAGGTCGTGTGCCTGCGGATCGGGTCCTGCTTCGACCAGCCGTCGGATCCGCGCATGCTCGGGAGCTGGCTGAGCCCGGCCGACGTCGTGCGGCTTGTCGCTGCCAGCCTGCAACACCCAGTTGGATACGCGGTGGTCTACGGCATCTCCAACAACACCCGGCGGTGGTGGGACCTCGGTCCGGCGCAGGCGCTCGGCTACCGCCCGCGGGACAACGGCGAGGACTACGCCGAGGCCCTGCTCGCCCAGTACGGCGGCGTTGACCCTAGCTCGCCGCACGAGCCGCAGGGCGGGATGGGTGCCTGGATCGCCTGACACCCTTCTCGTCGCTTCCGCCGACTGGCCGTCTGAGGCGGACGCGTCGGCCGGCGCGGTGCTCACTCTCCCGATCGATACAACCGGGCGTCTCGGCCCGATCACCGCATCCGTCGCCGTGACCGGGCCTTCTTATCTCGCGTACGGCCCCGACGGACGACACGTCTATGCGTCATGCCGCTGGCCTGCCGACAGCGCCACGCCTGGCGCCTCACGGAAACACTCTGGCGAGGTGGCCGCGATCGTGATCGGGCCGGATGCACACCTAACCGTCACCGGACGGGCGCCCACGGCGGGGCACTCGCCCTGTCACCTCACCGTAGACGCCGCCGGTTGCCATGTCCTTGTGGCCGACTACCAGGACGGCCTCATCGACGTCCATCCGGTCGACCGCGTGGGCGGCGTGGGAGACACGTGCTCGGTCGCCGTCCGCGGGGGCTCGGGACCAGACGCGCGGCAGCAGAGTCCGCATGCCCACATGGTGCGCGAGCACGCCCCCGATGGCCGGTTCCTCGTGGCCGACCTGGGTACCGACGAGATCGCGGCCTACGACCTCGACCACGCGTCTGGGCAGCTGAGCACTGTCGTGCAATCGACCCGGCTTGAACCGGGCTCCGGGCCGCGCCATTTCGTCGCGTGCGGCCCGGATCTGCTCTTTGTTGCCACCGAGCTGCGGGCTGGCGTCGTCACCTTGGCGCTCGACCCCGGGTCAGCTTCGTTTCAGGTCCGCGCCGTCGTTTCGAGCACCCGGCACGACCTCGCTGCCCCCTCCGCGATCGTCCTCAGTCCCGACGGCCGCCACCTCTACGTCGGCAACCGAGGGCCCGACACGATCGGCGTCCTCCGGATCGAGGTCTCCGGCTTGCGGCTCGTTGACGAGGTGCCGTGCAACGGCCAGCCGCGCGACCTCACGTTCCTGGGAGACCGGCTCTACGTCGCTAACCAGGAGTCCGGCACGATCGCCGTCCTCCGCTACGACGCGGAGACGGGCGGTCTCGACGGTCCCATCCAGGTGATCGAGATCCCCGCTCCGACCTGCATGCTTCCCTACCATCGCACGGAAGGACGTTCCGAATGAGCCGCACAGCACCCTCGATTGCCCAGCTGCGCAGTGGTTTCGAGGAGCCGGCTGCCGAGGCCCGGCCCATGATGCGCTGGTGGTGGTTCGGCCCGGACGTGGAGGAGGCCGAGCTCGACAAGCAGCTGCGCGCCGTCGCCACTGCCGGATTTGCTGGCGTCGAGGTCGCGTACGTCTACCCGCTGTCCGAGGTCGCGCATCCGATCCTGTCCGAAGGCTTCGCCGCTCGGTTGCGCTTCGCGGCCGAGCTCGCGCGCACGCTAGGCCTGCGCTTCGATCTGACACTCGGCAGCGGCTGGTCATTCGGAGGCCCGCACATCTCGGTCGAGAATGCGGCGCGGCAGCTGATCTGTGACCTGCGCGAGGTGCCGGGCACCGCCCTCGAAGTGCCGGTAGCCGCGCGCTGGCCCGGCGACGAACTGGTCGCCGCGTACCTCGGCGACGGGTCGATCCAAGAGCCGCCGAGCGTCTACGAGGAGCTTTCGGTCGAGGGCGGCGTCGTCCGTGTCCCGGCCGGGCGGTCCCCACGGGTTGTGCTCCTCGCCTGGTCGCAGCTCACGGGCCAGAACGTCAAGCGCGCGGCCGCCGGGGCCGAAGGTCCCGTTCTCGACCACTACTCCGCGGACGCCGTCCGCGCCCACATCGCGGGCTTCGCCGAGCCGCTGCTCGACGCGGTCGGCGACGCACCGGTCGGAAGCGTCTTCTGCGACAGCCTCGAGGTCTACCACTCGAACTGGACCCCGGGTTTCCTCGACGCGTTCGAGGAGCTGCGCGGCTACAACGCACGACCGCACCTGTACCAGCTCGTGACCGACGGGCCGGGGGCTGCCGAGTTCCGCGGCGACTTCCATCGCACTCTCACCCAACTGTACGAGCAAAACTTCGTCTCGCAGTGGCGCTCATGGGCTGCCTCACATGGCCTGCCGTTCCGCATTCAGGGCTACGGGACGCCGCCGGCGGCTGTTAGCAGCTACCGCTTCGCCGACCTGTTCGAAGGAGAGGGCTGGGGCTGGAATGGGATTACGGCCACGCGCTGGGCGTCGTCCGCAGCTCACATCTACGACCTGGACGTCGTCTCGTCAGAAGTGTGGACCTGGGCACACTCGCCGTCCTTCCGAGCGACACCTCTCGACCTCAAGGGTGAAGCGCACGAGCACCTCCTCGCCGGCATCAACCAGTTCATCGGCCACGGCTGGCCATACTCCCCCGAGTCTGCGGGGCCGGTCGGGTGGATCTTCTACGCGGCGGGAGTCTTCGACGACCGCAATCCCTGGTGGCCTGCCATGCCCGGGTTGAACCGCTATCTGCAGCGGCTGAGTTGGCTCATGCGGCAGGGCGCCCCGGTGAACCGGGCCAAGCTGTACGTGCCAGTGACCGACATCTACCAGCGCATGGGCACCGGCGACGTCGGCCTCGACCTCTGGCGGGAGACCGAGCGCTGTGTCGGCGACCACATCCCCCGCATCCTGCACGGCCACGGCGTCGAGTTCGACCTCGTCGACGACGACGCAATCGAGACCCTCGACGCCGCGGACGTGGAGCTCGTCGTGGTGCCGTTTGCCAGCGCGATCCCGGCTGCGACGCACGCGTGGCTCGACCGCGTCGCGGCGTCCGGCGGCGCCGTCGTACGCGTGCGACACGACGACGATGCGGATGCCGACAGCGTGACCGTCGAGGCACTTGCCGAACGCCTGCGTGCGACGACGCCCGACTACGTGATCGAGCCGGCATCGCCATCGGTGGGCGTCGTGCACCGGCGCACCGACGACGCCGACATCTACCTGGTCGTGAACGCCGGCAATCTCCGCTGCCCGTTGCGCTTCAGTCCGGCGACCGACCGCTTGGGATTCGAGGTCTGGGACCCAGCTACCGGCACGCCGACTGCCGCGGGCGCCCTTGACGGGCCGATCGCCCTTGATCTCGCACCGTACGCGGCCCTCGTCGTCGTCGTCGCAGACGATGTCGCTGAAAAGATCGCGTCGTCCGGCGGCACTGGCGGGACGGTCGTGTCACTCGACGGTCCCTGGACGGCGCGGTTCACCGGCGATGCCGACTCGCAGGCGCGCGCCGTTACGCTGCCGCACCGCTGGGAGGACGAGCGCGCCGGCTATTCCGGCTCCGTGGTCTACGAGACCACCTTCGAGACGGATGCGCTCGCGGGCGGGGTGTTGCTCGACTTCGGCGACGTGCGTCCCGACGACGACAGCGGTTCGTCGGCACGCCAAGGTGTGCGCGGCAAGTCCTACCGCGCCCGGGTCTGGACCCCCGTCCGGGAGGTCGCCGAGGTGACCGTCAACGACGTCCCGATCGGAGTCGTTTGGGCCCCGCCCTACGCGATCGACATATCGAGCGCCGTCGTTTTCGGGACCAACCGGTTGAAGATCGTCGTGTCGAACACGGGCTCCAACGCGCTCGCGAACGATCGCCAAATCCTGGATGCGGTCGACGAGAGCGTCGCCCGGTACGGCAGGCGGTTTCGAATGCAGGAACTCGGTCTCGCCCTCGAAGGGGTCTCGTCCGGACTGCTGGCGGCGCCGCGGCTTCGCACGGGGTAACGACCTGCGATGCGCTGTGGAGCCTTGGCTACGGCCGTGAGCCGAACTCGGCGCGGCTCACGAGCCAGTGCTCGGCTTGGCCACTGAGGGTCAGTCCGAGCCCGGGGCGGTCCGGCACCAGCATCGCGCCGTCGCGGATCTCGATGCGCTCCTCAAACAGCGGCTCCAGCCACTCGAAGTGCTCGACCCACGTCTGCCCGGGGTAGGCGGCGCTGAGGTGCACGTGGATCTCCATGGCAAAGTGCGGTGCCATGGACAAGCCCCTCTGGTCGGCCAATGCGAGCACCCTGAGGAACTGGGTGATCCCGCCGACGCGGGGAGCATCGGGCTGGAGGAAGTCGACAGCGCGACCGTCGATCAGGCGCTCGTGCTCGTGCACGCTCGTGAGCATCTCCCCTGACGCAATGGGCGTGTCAAGGGCGGCGGCCAGTTGCGCGTGCCCTTCGACGTCGTACGCGTCGAGCGGCTCCTCGATCCAGACGAGGTTGTACTCCTCCAGTCGCCGGCCAACGCGCAGTGCCGTCGCGCGGTCCCACTGCTGGTTTGCGTCGACCATCAGCGGGACCGAGTCGCCGAGGAACGAGCGCAGGTCGCGCACCCGCTGGAGGTCGGCGGAGACGTCGGGCTGTCCGACTTTCAGCTTGATCCCGCCAACCCCGCGAGCCAGCGCGAGGGCAGCATTCTCCTTGACGGTCTCGATCGGCGCGGAGAGGAATCCACCGGAGGTGTTGTAGCAGGGGACGGCGTCGCGGTAGGCACCGAGGAGCTTGGCTAAAGGCAGGTCGGCGCGACGCGCTTTGAGATCCCAGAGAGCGACATCGAATGCGGCGATCGCCTGGGTCGCCAGACCACTACGCCCTACCGATGCCCCGGCCCAAACGAGCTTTAGCCAGAGCCGGCCGATGTCGCTCGGGTCCTCGCCGATCAACTCATCTGCAATTTGCGCGGCGTGCGCGTAGAGCCCTGGTCCACCGGCCCTCTTGGAATAGCTGAAGCCGATCCCGGCCGAGCCATCCGCGGTGAGGATTTCGGCGAACAGCATCGCGACGTGCGTCAGCGGTCGCTGGCGCCCCGTCAGAACCTTGGCGTCGCTCACGGGCACCTTGAGGGGCAGGTCGATATGCGAAAGGCGCATCCAGGCGATGCGGTCGGACCCAGCGCCGGGGGTGCCGGCGCGGAGGCGGCTGTCGTTCGCGACCGGGTCTGCCGTCATCGGAGAACTCCGTCGACGCGGCGGCGGAGTCCGAGCTCGTTCGCATCGGCGAGCTCCCGAGGCAGTAGGGCGGCGGGAGCGTTTTGGTAGGCAATCGGGCGCAGGAATCGACGGATGGCCAGCGCGCCGACGGACGTGGACCGCCCGTCCGTCGTCGCCGGGAAGGGTCCGCCGTGAACCATCGCGTCCACGACCTCGACGCCCGTCGGCCAGCCATCGAAGACGATGCGTCCGCAGCGCTGCTCGAGCACCGGCACGAGCGCCTGCACGAGTCGCAGGTCGTCGGGGTCGAAGTGGATCGACGCGGTGAGCTGACCCTCTAGCGCCTCGGCGACCGCTCGCAACTCGTCCACGTCGCGGCAGACAACGAGCGTGGACGCCGCCCCGAAGATCTCCGACGAGAGCACTGGGTCCTTGAGGAAGGTCGCGGCGTCGGTGCGGAGCACGACCGGCGATTCAGCATTGCGCACCCCGGCCTCGACCGGACCCTCCGCAACGAGGCCGACGCCCGGACGCGCCCGATGCGTCTGGACACCCTCCCGGTACGCCGCGGCGATGCCCGCGGTCAGCATCGGGCGACCTTCAGAGCTTCGCAGCCCCACCTCGATCGCCCTCATGAGTTCGGCGACGGCCGGATCGTTCACGACGATCAGCAGCCCCGGGTTGGTACAGAGCTGTCCCGCGCTCAGACCGAGCGAGGCGACGAAGCCCCGCGCGAGCTCAGCCGGCCGGGACGCCAGCGCTGCAGGCAACAGGAAGACGGGGTTCACGCTGCTCATCTCCGCGAACACCGGGATCGGCACTGGGCGGGCGGCGGCCACGCGCTGCAGTGCGAGTCCGCCAGTGCGCGACCCAGTAAAGCCCACGGAGGCGACGCGTGGGTCGCTCACAAGTGCAGTGCCGATCGTCGAGCCGGAACCTAAGAGCATCGAGAAGACGCCCTCCGGCATCCCTGCCTCTGCCGCGGCCGCCAGAATCGCCCGCCCGACAATCTCGGCGGTGCCCGGGTGCGCGGAATGCGCCTTGACCACCACGGGGCAACCTGCGGCAAGCGCGGAGGCCGTGTCTCCGCCTGCGACAGAGAAGGCGAGCGGGAAGTTGCCCGCGCCGAAAACGGCCACCGGGCCGACCGGTATGTGCCGCTGGCGGATGTCGGGGCGCGGCAGTGGGACACGCTCCGGCGCCGCTTGGTCGATGGTGGCCTCGAGCCAATCTCCCTGCCGCACGATCCGGGCGAAGAAGCGGAGCTGACCCGTAGTCCGGGCAAGCTCGCCCACAGCCCGTGCGCGCGGAATCCGTGTCTCGGCGACGACACGGTCGACGAGCGTGTCGCCCTCCCGATCGATCGCGTCCCCGATCCGTTCAAGAAAGGCAGCTCGATCCCCCAGCGTCGTTCGCCGAAAGACGGGAAACGCCTTGGCTGCGAGCCGGCACGCGAGTTCCACCTCCTCGAGGCTCGCCTCCCTGTACTCAGGCGCGAGCGACTCTCCGGTCGCGGGGTCCACCGCCTGGAACGCCGGCCCTGACCCCCGCACGGTTCGGGTGCCGATCAGCATCGATCCGTCAATCATGCGAGCTCGCTCCCGGGTCCTGCGACCAGTCGCCTCAACAGCTCAAGCTCGTCGTCACGCAACGGCGACACCGGAGCGCGGGTAGGCCCAACCGTGCGGCCCACAACCGTCATGCCCGCTTTGACGATGGCAACCGCGTAGCCCTTCTCGCGCGAGCGGATACGGGAGTAGGGGATGAGGAACTCACGCATCGCACGTCGGATGTACTCGGCATCCCCCGCGCGGACGGCGTTGTAGAACCGCATCGCGAACGTGGGCAGGAAGTTGAAGATCGCGGAGGAATATGTCGAGACGCCAAGGGCCAGCGATGGGACGGCGATCATTTCGGCGGTAGGAATGCCGCCGATGTACATCAGGTGCTCGCCGGCCGTCGAGATGATCCGGCCGAGCAGGTCGAGGTCGCCGACGCCATCCTTCAGGCCGACGAGATTCGGCAGCTCGTCGGCCAGCCTCGCGACCGTGTCGGGCTCGTACTGTGCCGACGATCGGTGATAGATGATCACCGGCAGGCCGGTCGACTGGCACACCGTCCGGACGTAATCCGCGAGTCCGGCCTGACTTCCGTCGATGAGATACGGAGGAAAGAGCAGGACGCCGGAGGCGCCCCTCGCCTCCGCCCGTCGCGCCAGGTCGACCGCCATCGGAAGGCTGAAACCGCTGGGTGCCATGACCGGCAGCCGCCCGTCGACCGCCTCGACCGCCGTCCGCACGACGACCTCGATCTCGTGGAGCGTAAGCGCGTAGAACTCGCCCGTGCCCCCAGCCGCGAACAGGCCCGCCGGCCCGAACCCCGTCAGCCACTCGACGTGCTCGGCGAAGCGCCGCACGTCGACAGACTCTCCAGCGAACGGCGTCACCGGGAAGGACAGCAGTCCCTTGCCGATGGTGTCGATACTCATGCAGCCCTCGATTGAATCGTTTTAGCTAGCTTAGAAGACGCTTCTGGACTGCGCAACGCAGTCCGTAGCCAACGCCGTCAGTAGCCATGGACAAGATCGACCGTGGCGAGCAGCGGGCGCCCACCCAGAAAGCGCGTGGCGTTGTCCTCGATGCGGCGCAGGAGCGCCTCGCGGAGCATGCTCCGCGGATTGGCGATGTGCGGCGTGATGATTGCGCGCGGCTCGTCCCACAGCGGATGACCATCCGGTAGCGGCTCTGGGTCCGTCACGTCGAGCGCGGCGCCGGCGATACTCCCCGCCGCCAGGGCGGCTGTGAGCGCCTCGGTATCGATGAGCGATCCGCGGGCGATGTTCACGAGCCAGGCAGTCTCTTTCATCTGCTCGAGCTCGGTGCGGCCGACGAGATGCAGAGTCTCGGGCGTCGCCGGTGCGGCGATCACCACGTGGTCGGCCAGCGCCCAAACCTCGGAGGCGCGGTCGATCGGCAGCGTCCGGACAGCTCCCTCCACCGGCGTCCCGCTCCGCGTCACCGCAATCACGTCTGCGCCGAGGGCCCGGAGTTGGACGATGAGGGCCCGGCCGATGCCGCCAGCACCGACGATCGCCACAAGCTTCGAGCGAATCGTCCCAACGAGAGGATCAATGGCGGCGCGCTCCCACGACCGGGCTCGGATACAGTCGGGGAGCCGGTGCACGCCTGCGAGCAGCAGCGCGAGTGCATGCTCAGCGACCGCATCGGCGTACGCACCAGCGGCGGTGGTCCAGACCCGCTCCGCGTCGAGACGGTCCGCGCCGAACCAAGCCTCGATGCCGGCCGAGGGAAGCTGCACCCAGCGCACCGACGGCGCGAGTCGTTGCGGAAACGTGGCCGGGTTCGAGTCCAGCCAGACCAACGCATCCGCGGATTCCGCATCCCCAATCTCGGCACCCGCGCGCCGCAGTACGGCTTCCACCTCTGCGTCCCGACTCGGTCCCACGGCGATCCGTTGGGTCTCCGACACCAGATCATCCTCTCTCAGCTCGCTGATAATGCTGTCTCCAGCCGTTCAACCACGTCGGCCAGTGCGTCGTCGCCACCGACATTGCCTGCGAACACGACGTACGGAATGCCCGGAAGGGAGCCGTCGACCGGCTGCCAGAGCGACACGATCCCCGGAAGCAGCGTGCCGCGAACCCAACTGTGCACAACCCCAAGCCCGCTTGTCGCGACGTCGGCCGAGGTGATTCCGCCTTTCGCGACAATGAACGCCGGCCGGCGAATCGCCGCAACGCCGGCAACGATTTTCGCGACCGCCGTACTTACCTGCCCGGCGATCCGCAGGCTGTCACTCCGAGATGACCCGACCTGGAGGGTACGGCTGGTTGCCAGCACAACATGGCTCTCACCCATAGCGAGGGCGCTGTCGGTCACCGCGCGGCTCAGCTCTCCTGCTACCCGGTCGGGATCCAGAACCGCGCTGACATCGACCTCGATTTCGTGCAAGGGGAGGCGACCCCTCAACCGAGCTAGCTGCCGTGTGGTGAGCGCGACATGTGACCCGACAACGATCAGCCCCCGGCCCGCGCGGGCTTCAGTACCGACAAGCTCGCGCAACTCGCCGATGCTCAGCGGCGGGGACTGATCCTGGCCGCACCGAGCCCGCACAAACGACGGCCCGACGCGGTACACGAAGCGGTGACCTTGAGCTTCGACTGCGAGCACGGCGGACACCACAACGCGCAGATCATCGTCCGTCACAGCATCAACAACCACGAAGCTCGCGCCGCGGGCTTCCGCCAATCGCTCCGCGACCACCGTCGGGCCGCCGCTTCGGATTTCCTCTAGCGATATCAGGCCTACGTCGTCCTGCCGGATGCGGCCACCGCTCTTTTCCTCAATCCAGGCAGGCAGGTTCGAATTCCGGAACCCAAACGTCGCATCGCGAGCAAACTCCGTGCCGCTCACGGGCACCAGTCCGTCGCCGGTCGTAACCCAATGTGCTCCATCGATCGTGACCCGACCGGCATCGATGTACGCGGGCACAACAAGCACGCCGTCGACGGGTCGGCCAGCCTCTGCCGATACCGCCGTAAGCACGTCGGTCTCAAGCGGAAAGTGCCCGCGCAGGGTGGAATCGCTACGGCTGGCGAAGGCGAGGTCGACGTTCTCTGAGCGCGCCGCCTCCATGCATGCCTCGGCAACCTCGCGGTTGCGCATAGCGGCGTCGGCCGCCGACAGGCTTCGGCTATTGGTGAGAACAAAGAATGCTGACGTCGATTGGCGCAGCGCCCATTGCACATCGGCAATTTCCCACCGCGTCAAGACAGGGAGATCACGCACCGTTTGAGTGCCCGTCGGGTCGTCGTCCAAAACGACAACCCGGCGCGCGCCTGGCAGCGCCGCGCGGATTGCATCGACCGGACAAGCCCTGTCCGCAGGTAGGTCCGCTGGCAGCGTGTAACCCGTGAGCATGGACGTCGTCGCCTACCGGTTGTACGCGGGCATTGCAGGGCGCAGGGGCTGCGTCGCCTCATCACATGCCTCGACGACGTCGACCGGGAGCGGCCCAGCAGCGAGTGCATCAAGGTTCGCACGGAAATGTTCGCGCGTTGAGAACCCCAGCAAGATGCCGCACACCACAGGCCGATTCAGCAGCCAGCGCAACGCCAAGTCGACCAAGCTGAGGCCCGCCGCGCTGGCGACCTTCGAAAGCCGCTGCACCGCGTCGAACATCTGCGGCTGCCAGTACCGCTGCTGGTACGTCGGTGCGACCGCCGAGGCGCCGAACCGTCCGCCGCTGGGCCGGTCTTCGAAGCGATGGGCGCCTGTAAGCAGCCCACCGGCCAAGGGATTGAAGACCAAAGTCGCGATTCCAGACGTGAGCGCGTACTCGGCGTATTCGTCCTCCAGTCGGCGAGCGACCAGGTTGAAAACCTGTTGAGCAACGACCGGCCGAGGGCACCCAATGTCGGCCGCCAAGCGATCGATCTGGCCGATCTGCCACGCCGCGTAGTTGGACACACCGAGGGCTCGGAGTTTGCCCTCCTGATGCAATGTGGCGACTGCTTCCAACGTTTCGGATAGCGGCGTGCAGCGGTCTGGTTGATGCAGGTAGAAGATGTCAACGGCTTCGACTTGGAGCCGGCTGAGGCTACCGGTCAAGCAGCGACGCAGCGCTGCCGCGGACAACGGCGCATCGTCTCCGATGTCGCTGTGTGGCAGGCCCGCCTTAGTCGCAAGGACGACGCGATCACGCCGCCCGGCGAGCGCGCGGCCGACCATGCGTTCGCCCTCGCCGGCGGCGTAGACATTGGCCGTGTCGACGCCAGTCACACCCGAGTCGAGGGCCTCGTCAACGATGCTGCGCGCCGTTGCTTCGTCGACCGTGTCAGCGAATGTCATGGTGCCAAGGACGAACGGATGCAACGGAACGCCTACGGCGTCAAGGTAGATGGGGTGTGGCATCAGAGACCTGTTTCTATCGCATCGATTGAAACGAGTCAATAACGGCCGGACGCCGCTAGCGGCCCGCGCGGCTGGTATGTGATGGTTCCGAGACCCCGCAAGAACCGGAACCGCAGCTCACTGATCTCACCGTGCAGCACACCCGCTGCGCGCGCCTGCACCAGCACATTGCCGTAGGCCGTGGCCTCGGCCGGACCCGCGACCACGGGCAGCTCGCAGGCATCGGCGGTCAGTTGGCACAAGAGCGCGTTGCGAGCACCGCCACCGAGAATATGCACAACGTCGACGGGAACCCCCGACAACTCGGAGGCGGCGCGCACGGACCGGGCGTATGCGGCCGCCAGGCTGTCGAGCACACAGCGCACGATTTCGCCGGGTGACTGCGGCACGTCTTGACCGATGCGCCGACATTCCGCGCGCAAGCGCTCTGGCATGTCACCCGGCGGCAAGAAGTCAGGGCGGTCGGGATCGAGGATGAACCGGCCAGCCGGGAGCCTCGCAGCTTCCGCAAGTAGCGCAGGCAAGCCCAGCGGCGTGCCCGCGCGCTCCCACGCGCGGAAGGACTCCTGCAGCAGCCATAGCCCCATCACATTGCGTAAGAACCTGACTCGGCCATCGACGCCGATCTCGTTGGTGAAGCCGGCGGAAAGCGCTCGCGGCGTCATGACGGGTTCCTTCGTTTCGACGCCGACGAGCGACCAGGTTCCGGACGAGATGTACGCGAAGCGCTCGTCCTGTGCCGGCACTGCAGCAACCGCCGAGGCAGTGTCATGTGAACCGACCGCTATCACTGGAATCGGTTCGATGCCGAACTCGGCGGCCACTTGCGCCGACACGACCCCCGCGCTCTCGCCGGGCGCGCGTAAGGGTGCGAGGAGCGAACGCCGAAGCTTGAGCGCGGTGAATAGGTCGTCCGACCAGAGCTTGGTCCGGACGTCGAGGAGCCCCGTCGTGGAGGCGTTAGTGAGCTCGCAACCGAGTTCGCCAGTCAGCCAATAACAAAAGAGATCAGGGATCAGCAACGCGTGCGCCGCTTCTCGCATTGGCGCGGTGTCACGCGCGGCAACCCACTGGAAAAGCGTATTGAACGGCAGTGGTTGCACACCGGTCGCAGCGTAGAGTTGGTCGAACGAGACGACCCGAGCAACCGCGTCGGCGACGCCTTTCGTTCGGGCGTCTCGGTAGTGGATCGGGTTGGCGAGCAGTTGCCCAGCCGAATCAAGCAGCGCGTAATCGACAGCCCACGCATCGACGCCGACGCTGACCAACTCGCCGCCTCGACGGGCGAGACGCAAGCCGTGCGACACCCCGGCCCACAACGACAAGACATCCCAATAGAGCGTGCCCGCCACCTCGACGGGTTGGTTGTGGAAGCGATGCGTCTCGCGCACCGTGATGGCGTCCGGAGTGACGGAGCCGACCATGACACGGCCGGACGATGCACCCAGGTCAACGGCCGCGAACGCCTGAGTCGTCGTCGCCAAGCTGCCCATCGCTATCTCAGAAACGCGGCGACGACGACGGCGCCGCGGCGGGGTAGGTCACAAGATGCCCAGGCTCGGAGGTCGAGACGCAACCTCAAACCCCGCTCCACGACCTCGTGGTCGGTCACTGCAAGGACCTGCCTTCGATTCTTAAACCTCTATGAAACCTTTCATACGGACCGCGACAAAGTATTCTATTGGTTTGGAACGCGTCAACCTTGCTCGATGCGTGCGCGGAGGTCCCGACTAGCTCGCACGGGGCATGCCCAGCGTGCCCCGTGGCCCTAATCCCGCTTGACACGATTTACGACTGTCTCGACATGGAGTCTGGTGACTGAAGCCGTCAGCGTGGTTGATGTAGCCGCACGCGCAGGGGTCTCGCTAGGCACCGTCTCCAACGTCCTGAACCGACCCGAACTCGTGGCCGCCGCGACACGTGACCGCGTCCTGCAGGCGGTCGCAGAGCTGGGATACGTGCGCAACGAGGCGGCCCGACAGTTGAGATCGGGCCGCAGCCGCGTCATAGGGCTCGTCGTTCTCGACGTCGGCAACCCCTTCTTCACCGACCTCGCCGCAGGCGTCGAGGACAGCGCCGCCGACGCAGACCTGTCGGTTATCTTGTGCAACAGCGCCGAGAGCCTCACCCGCGAGTCCCATTATCTCGACCTGCTCGAGCAGCAGCGCGCTTACGGCGTGCTCATCACTCCTGTGGCCACCAAAACTCCGGCATTAGAGGCGATCCGCCGGCGTGGCACGGCCGTCGTCCTCGTCGACCGTGGTTCCAGTCCGCGGCAGTGCTCGGTCTCGGTCGACGACCGTGTCGGTGGCGAACTCGCGATCAGCCACCTGATCGCGTGCGGCCACAAGCGACTGGGGTTCGTCGGCGGCCCGGTGACCCTTACCCAGGTGAGCGATCGATTAGCAGGAGCCCGCGACGCGTTGCGCCTCGGCGGCTTGCGTCCCAACGCACTGACCATCGTCGAGACAGCCGGACTCAACGTCGTGGCAGGTCGCCAAGCCGCCGAGAGGATCGTCGATATGCCTGCCCATCAACGGCCGAGCGCGGTGTTTTGTGCGAACGATCTGCTCGCCCTAGGGGTGTTGCAGGAAATGACGCGGCGACGACTTCTTGTGCCTCGCGATATCGCGATCGTCGGTTACGACGACATCGAGTTCGCTGCAGCTGCCGCCGTCCCACTGACGTCCATCCGGCAACCGCGAGCCCAACTTGGCCGCGCCGCGGCCGAGCTCCTGATCGAAGAGGTCACCGAGCCTAAGCTGCACCGACATCGACAAGTGGTATTCGAGCCCGATCTGGTTGCTCGCGAGTCGACCATGTCGACCTAGGCGCTGTGGATGCGCGGGTCAAATCCGAACGGTCACATTCACCGGCAGATCGAGTTCGAGCCCGATCTCGGTGTCCGCGCCTCGACCTGGTCAAGGACCGGGCTGGTAGAGGTTCGCAGCGCTAACCCCTAGAGCACGACCGACGGCGGGGCCTGCAGGAAATCCTCGACGCCCGCGAGATGCACGTCCATCCGCAACCGCGCTCGCTCGGGGTCGTGCGCGGCGATCGCTTGCAGCACAGCGCGATGCTCGGCGACGGTGCGTCCCAACGCGCCTTCGTCGACGATCGTGCGCACCAGTCGAGCACGTGCAGTGCGACCCGAGAGAGTCGCGATAAGTGCGGCCAGCACTGGATTTCCCGCACCTGCAGCCACCGCGCGATGGAAGCCGAGATCTGCAGAGAAGAAGCGGTCGATATCTGCTGGCGACTGCGCCGCGGCTTCACTCTCGGCGAGTGCACGCTCAGCCGCGGCCAGACCATCAGCGTCGATGTTCATCGCGGCGAGTGCCGCTGCCTCGCACTCAAGGACGCGGCGCACGGCCAGGTACGGGCGAGCACCGCCCGCGTTGTGCACGTCGACCACGAAGCTCAGCGGCGCCATCAGCACGCCGGGCTCGAGACTGGTGACATAGGTACCGTCACCCTGCCTGGTGTCGAGAACCCCCATCGCCGCAAGCGCGCTGACACCCTCGCGCAGAGGACCCCGCGAAACGCCGAGCTGAGCCCCGAGGTCTTTCTCTGTCGGGAGCCGATCGCCCGCACTCAGCTCACCGGCCAGGATCATGTCTTTGATGGCCGCGACGACGTCCGCTGTGCGGGCCATGGTGTCCAGTCAGAAAGATCAAACGAATAGAAGGCTTTGAGGCAACAAAGTAGCCTAAAACCGGCGTCGCGAACAGGCATTGGTCAGATAAATATCCGACATCAGGGCACGATGACCCCGAGTAAGCCCCAAGTTAGCCAAAGGTGAAGTCGTAAGCCTGGACGCCGGGAGTTGCGCTGAGGGTGAGGATGCCGGGCAGGTTCCCATTGCCCTTCACCATCGTGTAGAGCTTGGGCACCCCGGTGACCGCAATCGTTGACGTCGTGGTCCCGTTCACCGCGACGGTGACGGTGCCACTGCCGCCTATCACCAGGTACACCACATCAGCCTGATAGCTCAGTTCCAGCTTCGCATTGGCGCCAGCAGTCAGTGCCTGCTCGCCGTCGTTCCATGTCCCCGAGAGCGCGAAGGCGTTGGTCGCGAGGGTCGACGGGAACTTGTAGACCTGATCCTGGTCCTGCGCCGGTTGCGCGCCCGTGACATGCAACGGTGCGTACTCGTATCCGAGATAGGTCTCGGGGGTCTGCGTCTCTGTGGGTGTGGTGTCGGGAACGTTGGTGGCAGCCGGCAGCGGCTGAGCCGGATCCGCCGCCGTCAGGAGTTGCCTGATGACCGACTCTGTACCGTCATAGTCGCCTTCACCAAAGCTGACATGGCGGATCACACCGGTTGCGTCGATGAGGTATTCGGCCGGCCAGTACTGGTTTCCGTACGCGTTCCATGTCCCGTAGTCGTTGTCGACCGCAATCGGATACTTCACGCCGAGGGCACGCGCCTGCGAAACGATGTTGCTCGTGACGTGCTCGAAGGCGAACTCGGGAGTGTGCACCCCGATGACCTCGAAGCCGTCCTTCTGGTAGTCGCGGTACCACGCCTCAACGTGCGGCAGCGTCCGCTGACAGTTGATGCAGCTGTACGTCCAGAAGTCGATCAGCACGACCTTGCCGCGCAATCCGGCAAGGGTAAGAGGCTTGTCGCCGGCGGTGTTGAGCCACGCATTGATGCCAGTCAGCTCCGGCGCCGGCCCGCAGTTTTGCGGCGTTGAGCCGCCTTCCTCGCAGGTGCTTGCTGCGTTCTGTGCGCCGCCGGTTTGGATTTGTTGAAGATGCTTTGACGCCGTCTTGTTCCCTTCCACGGCATTTTGCAATGCGGTGGTGTATCCGGGAACGTGACGTTGCAATCCGTCGGTGAGATTGAATCCGATGGCGACCGCAATGCCGAGCATCAGAACACCACCGCTGATGCGCAGGGTCACCGCATGACGTTGCAGCGCTCGCGTTCGCCGCGACAGCGCATCACCGGCGAGCGTCAACAGCAGCAGCGGCACGGCGACGCCGATGCCAAACGCCACAGTCAAGATCACAGCACTGAAACCGACCCGGTGCGTGGCACCGACGACGGCGATAGTCGCGAGTACTGGGCCAGCACAAGGGACAAACAAGAGCCCAGCGCCTAGGCCAAGAACGAATCCGTTGCTGCTCTGATTGACCGGCCGGCCGGTCAGCCGGATGAACGGAAGCTCGAGCAGCTCCCCCACCGGACGAAAGACGAGACCAAGACCAAAGATGACCAGGACGACGATGCCGGCGTCGCGCAGCAGATTGTCAGAAAGGTGCAGCGCGCTCAGCACGACTGCACCAAAAAGCGTCGCGGCACTGAAGCTGATCACCAGCCCAGCGACGACGGCGTACGGTCGCCACGACGTGACATGAGGTAGGCGTTCAGGCCTCTTGCTACCGGCGGGCTTCTTGCTAGGCGCCGTGATCACGTATTTGGCAGGCGCACTCGCACGGCCAGTCGCCGGTGCAGGAGTCGTCACCGGTGCAGCCGCAGTCGCCAGTGCAGGCGTGCTGGCGGGGTCTTCGATTGGCTGGCGCCTGACGCCGGCGGCCAGCACGACCGGCAAGACCGGCAAGATGCACGGCGAGATACTCGTGATCAGACCGGCAACGAAGCCGATCGCTATCAGAACGAGCATCCACACTCCCTGAGCCCCGGGATTGCCCCTAGGCCGCGGCAGACTCCAGTCTCACCGTTGTGCCCGGCAAATGCGTGCAACCGGATATTACGAATTGGGGACGTCCGCCACACGCGCGTTTGGCACCACGCCAGCCAGACTAGAGGCCGATCCGCAACGCGAAGGACAGACCTTGCTTAGGACAGCGGTGGCTAGGGGCGGACAGCGGTGGCTAGGGGCAGAGCTTGTATAGGGGCCGGGCTTGATCACGCCGTTTGGTGAACTACCGAACAAGCTCGCCCGCGACATGTCCATGGCGGAGCAGCATGAGTGGCTTCAGCGGCCCGTGAGCAGGCGTGCTGTGCTGGCCGCGATCCTTGGCACCGCGATGACTCCTGTGCTCTGGGGTCAGACGGCGACAGCCGCCGCCGCGGCAGCTGGAATCCACGGGCGCCACCTCGCCTTCGGACCCGATCCGCGAACGCAGATGATCGTCGGCTTCAACAGCACGGCTCCCATCAGCCGGGCCGATGTCATTGCTACGTCGGTCCGAGGAGGTCACTCCGTCACCGCATCGGCGACCCTGCAGACGGTGCGCGGCTCTGCCGCGCGGTACGCCCGCTGCACGTTGACGGGTCTGCATCCCGACACTGCCTACCGCTACGCAGTGCGGGTCGACGGCCAGCGGGTCAGTTCGTCGACCTTCGCAACAGCGCCCGAAGCCGGGCCGTTCCGCTTCACTGCGTTCGGTGATCAGGGCGTCGGCACTCGCGCGGTCAGCGTGCTGAACACGGTCCAACGACTGTCGCCCCGATTCCATCTGCTCGCCGGCGACCTCTGCTACGCCGACAGTTCCGGGCAGGGCGGCGCTGGTGACGTCTTTGATCCGAGGCAGTGGGATTACTGGCTCGACCAAAACGATCGAGTGGCTTCGCAATTGCCGTGGATGATTGCGCCTGGCAATCACGAAATGGAGCCGGGATTCGCCACTCATGGCTACGCGGGCATGCTCGGCCGAATCGCCATCGGTGGCACCAGCCCGCTCGCCGTACCTGTCGCGTCGACGTTTCGTTACTCGTGTGTCGGATTCGTCGGTCTCGACAGTAACGATGTGTCATACGAAATCCCGGCTAACCGCGGCTGGACCCAGGGGCAGCAAACGAACTGGCTCGACAGCACACTCGCCGCACTGCGAGCTGACCCGACGATCGATTTCATCGTCGCGTACATGCACGCCTCGCCGTACAGCACGAGTGACGCGCATGGCAGCGAAGGCGGCATCCGCGAGTCGTGGGTCCCACTGTTCGACAAGTACGAAGTCGACCTGGTGATCTCGGGGCACAACCACTGCTACGAACGCACCCTCCCACTGCGGCGCGGCATGATAACCGCCCACGCAACACAACCCACCGACAGCGAGACACAAGACACCGACAGTGAATTAGGAACGACGTACATCACTGCGGGCGGCGGCGGCCAGGTGCTGGCGCCCGGCTTCTACCCTGCAGGACTGAGCCGGGTTTCCAGTTTGCATGACGATGACATCGAAGCCGTGACTTGGCCGGCGACCGAGCGCGCCGACTACGGCACGCTCTGCGCCGACGTCGTTCCCTCGACTACTCACGATGCACCAACCCTGCGACTGCGTGCCTATGACGCCAATGGCGTGGTCGTCGATGACGTCACTCTGACACGGTCGACGAAGCGACGACCGAAGCCGCCGACAGATGACACTCCCGCCATCATCGGCGGCGCGATCGCAATCGCCGGCGCAAGCGCAGTCGGAATTGCGTTACACCGCGCTCGACGTAACGACCAGCTGAACGGTACGAACGAGAGCGGCCCGCGACACGCCGCAACGTGAGTCGTGTTAGCGCTTCGTCCATTCGGGTTCGCTGTCCGACCAGGCAACCATCTCGCCCACCGCCTCAACGTGCACCCGCTCGCCTCGTCGGATACCCAGCCTGCCGATTTCGACGCTGTCAGTCAGGCGTGCAGTCACAATGGTGCCGTCGTCGAGCGTCAGCTCAGCGAGGCTGTCATGCCCGTAATAGTCAACGTTGCCAATCGTTGCAGGCACCGAATCCTGCGTAGGTGTCGTAGACACCCGCAGTTGCTCGGGACGCACCAGAACGGTGGCCCGACCACTCGATACTTCCGCTCCCAAATGCACAACGCCGAGCACGCAACGAGCGACGCCCGCGTCGATCACCGCCGACAGCAAGTTGGCGTCACCGAGATAGCGAGCAGCGGCCGCACTGATCGGCGTCCGATAAAGGTCTGCAGGGCTGCCGTGGGCAAGCGCGTGACCCTCATCGAGTATCACGACTTGGTTGGCGAGCGAGAGTGCTTCGTCCTGATCGTGCGTCACGATGATGGACGGCGTGTGGGTCTCGGCCAGCACGCGTGCGATGTCGCGACGCATGCTGACTCGCAGGCTCGCGTCGAGTGAGGAGAATGGCTCATCGAGTAGCACGAGTTTCGGGCGGATTGCGAGTGCGCGCGCGAGGGCAACCCGCTGTTGCTGACCGCCGGAGAGTTCGTGCGGGTAGCGGTGGCCGAGGCCAGTGAGTCCGACGAGGTCGAGCAGGTCGCTCGCCCTGCCTCGATCCCCGCGATCGAGGCCGAAGCTGATGTTGCGAATAGCGTCGAGGTGCGGGAACAGAGCGCCGTCCTGAGGCACGTAGCCGATGCCGCGTCGCTCAGGCCTGACGTGAGTTCGCGCGTCGTCAACGACGTGATCGCCGAGCATGATGGTTCCTTCGTCGGGTCGGTCGAACCCTGCGATGAGCCGCAGCAACGTGGTCTTGCCGCTGCCCGACGGGCCGAGGATCGCCGTGATGAAGGTGTCGGCGACGGTCAGGTCGAAGTTGCTGAGGACCGTCGTGCCCTCGTAGCTCTTCGACACGCCTCGGATTTCGACGGCGCTCATGACGCGGGCTCCAATGCGGCAGGCCGCGAATATTGCTCAGTTGAGAGTCGTGAGTATCGCTCACGATCGAACCACAGGCCGAGCAGCGCGCCCGGCACCGCGGCAAGAGCGATGATGACCAGCGCATAGGGAGCCGCCGCACCGTAAGCGGCTTCGCTTTGGTACGCCCAGAACTGAGTCGCCAACGTGTGTACGCCGGTCGGCGCGAGCACAAGTGTCGCGGTGAGCTCAGTCGTCGCAGTGAGAAATACCAGGCAGAAACCGGCGATCAATCCCGGCGCGATCAACGGCAAGGTCACGCGGGCGAATACCGCAACCGGGCCCCTGCCAAGTGACCGACCGATGTCGCCAAGTCGCGGTGGTGCTTGCACGACGGAGACTTTGACACACACGAGGGCGAGCGGGAAATGCAGGATCGCGTACGCGGCCACCAGTAGCAGGCTCGTCTGGTACAGCGGATACGCGTAACGGATAGAGAAGAAAACCAGACTGAGCGCGATGACCACGCCGGGTAGCGATTGAGTGAGGTAGGTGCTCCGCTCGATCAACCGGCGGGCCGTCGACGCACGACGGACGGCCATGATCGCGATCGGTAGCGCCAGGGCGACGGCGACAAGCGCGCCCAAGGCGCTGTAGTCGACCGTCGCCCAAGTTGCCTTTCCGACGGTTGCGGCCGCGGGCAGCGTGCTGCGTTCACTGCGTTGCATCCAGTAGATGAGGGTGCCGATCGGCACGCCGACCGCGAGCGCGACCAATGCACTTAGCGCGGCAAGAACCGGGGCCGTCGCGTAGCCGAGGCGGCGGCGCCGCGCCATCCGCGCCGCCTGAGACGCGGTACGACTGGTCCGTCCTCGTCGTCCGATTCGCGATTCACCGGTGAGTACCAGCAACCCAAGAAGCACCAGCGGAACAGCAAGCGCAGACGCCGCCGCTTGGTCGAACTGGAACTCGGTGAAGATCTCGGTGGTGAATGTCTGAAAGTGCACGATCTCGAATGCGCCGTACTCCGAGAGCAAGGTGAGGACGACGACAAGCGAGCCGCCGATCAAAGCCGGCCGGATCTGCGGAACCGTCACCCGCCGAAACGTTGCTGCTCGTCCAAGACCAAGGCTGCGCGCGACCTCGTCAACGCCCGGGTCTGCGCGGCGCAACGCAGCAGCGACCGGGAGATAGATAAGCGGGTACGTCGACAACGTCATGACCAGTGCAGCCGCCCACAAGCCAGTGAACGTCGGTCTGATCGAGTGCCACGCGTAGCCCGCGACAAAGTCGGGGATGGCGATGGGTAGGACCAGCAGGACAGTCCACAACCTGCGCAGCGGAAGCGTGCAGCGCTCCGTGCACCACGCGGCAGCCGTTCCGATGACGGCGGCCGCGGTGACGACGACGACCGAGAGTTCGACGGTGTTGACCAACAGTTGCCGCGACCGCGACCGAAACAGGACTCGGTGGATCTCGGTCCAGCCGGCCTGGCGAGCGTCGAGCGCTACCAGCACCAGTGGAGACAGCAGGCCGAGCGCGATCACGATGCTGACATAGACCAGCCAGCCGGCGCGGCCGCGGCGTGCGCGGGCTATGCGTGGCGGCGCGGGCGCGGCGGTGGCTGTCGAACTCGTCATAATCCTTCAGATTGTCGCGGATCTAGAGGAGCTGTGCCTCTTGCAGCAGCGTCTTGGCATCCTCGCCCGTACCGAGGTCGGCCACGCTGAAGGAGTTCGGTTGCAGCGAAGCGAACGGCGGGAGTTCGGAGTTCGCCGCGACGTTGTCGCCGATCGGGTACTCAAAGCTGTCGCTGTGGGCGAGGATCGTCTGCCCTGCTGCGCTGGTGATGAACGCGACGAACTTCTGGGCCGCCGCCTGATGCTTGCTCGACTTCAAGATCCCGGCACCAGAGACGTCAAGTACGTAGCCGGGATCGTGCGGTGCGAAGAACGAAAGCGCGGCGTGCACAGCGGGCTTACCGATCTCGGCCTGCAGTCTGTAGAAGTAGTAGTGGTTGATCAGCCCCATATCGCCGGTGCCCTTGTTGACATCGCTCACGACGGTCTCGTTGTCAGGGATGTTGTCGTTCGGGGCGGCATTGCTCTTCAGGGCCTTCAGCCACGCCAACGCCTTGGCATCGCCGTAGGTCTTCGCGACGGAACTCACGATCGGCCAGAAGTCAGTCTCCGCGGGCGCAAGCTCGAGCTTGCCCTTCCACTGGGGGTCGGCGAGATCCATGATCGAGGTCGGCATCTGTGCCGCGGTGAGCTTGTCCTTGTTGTATACCAACACCGACACGCGGGCGGAGACGCCGATCCAGTCGCCCGTCGAGGCACTGTCTGCGGCTGGCACCTGCTGCAAAGCCGCAGCGTCAATGGGAGCGAGCAGCTGCTTCTCGTCGAGCTGGGCTAGCCACGGTGAGTTCTCGGTATAGAAGACGTCGGCAGGCGACTTGGAGCCTTCCTGCTCGAGCTGTGCCGTCAGCACGTCCTCGTCGTCGCTTCGCACCTTGACCTTGATGCCGGTCTGCTGGGTAAAAGCGGTGATCAGCGCATCAGTGGTCTGCTCGTGCTGCGCGTTATACAGCGTGATGGTCTGTGAACCGCTACTGCTGGAACTCGAGTTCGAGCAGCCTGTGGCAACGAATGCGACGACCGCGCCGGCCGCCAGGCAGCGCACTGCAAGCTTGGTGTTTCGCATGGTCGCCGATCACTCTGACAGTTAGGTAAGCCTTACCTTAATGTCACGGCCAGGGCCGACGTCAAATCGGGCGGTCACGCCGTCGCTTGCGTACCGCTCGATTCGAGCTCGCGACCGTCGTACTCGATGCGATTTCGGCCCTGCGCCTTCGCGCGGTACAACGCGGCGTCTGCTTCTAAGAGCACATCGCCGCTGAGGCGGTCCGAGCCGGCTGCCAAGATCGCCAGGCCCGCACTGAACGTGAGAATCCCACTCTCGGCAGTTGGATGCGCCAACCTGATCGCTTCGATTCCAGCGCGCATCCGTTCCACGGCCAGGTGGCCGGACTCCAGGGATTGCTCCGGGAGGATGACGAGGAACTCCTCGCCGCCGTAGCGGTAGAGCGTGTCGCCGTCACGGAGCAGCGTGGTCAGTTGCTCAGCAACGAGTTGCAGAATTTCATCACCGGTCTGATGCCCAAAGGTGTCGTTGTAGCCCTTGAAGTGATCGATGTCGAGCATGGCCATGCAAAAGCTGTGGCCGTAGCGAGCGGCGTGCGACTCATACATCTCGAGGTCTTCGCTGAGCGCCCGACGATTGCGTAACCCGGTCAGCGGGTCGCGCCGAGCGATCGCCGTGAGCTCGCGGTTCAGCTGCCCCATCTCCTCCGACGCGGTCTGCAGAGCGCGCGCTTGGGCTGCCAATACAGCGGCTTGGGCGAACAACTGAGCGAAAACCCGCACCTTCGCGCGCAGCTCATCGGGAGCGACCGGAGCCATCATGAAGTCGACGGCACCTTCGGCGTAGTGGTCGGCATGGTCGAACTCGTCTTTATTGTGCGCCGTGATGAAGATGATGGGCGTCAACTCGGATTGCTTTCGCTGGCGTATCAACGCTGCGGTCTCGAACCCGTCCATCACCGGCATCCGCACGTCGAGCAGTATCACCGCGAAGTCCTGCATGACCAGGCAACGCAGGCCATCGAGGCCGGAGCTCGCCTCAACGATAGGGAGCCCGAGAGGTTCCAAGATTGCCCGTAGCGCAAAGCGTTTGGTGGGGTTGTCGTCGATCATGAGGATAGGCGCCGCCCAATCCAGAGGGGCGGTCACGGGCTCGGCGTCGCGGGCGCCGGCAGCCATGGTCCGATGGCGGCCAATAAGTCGACCGTGTCGACTGGTTTCGCAACGTAGTCGTTCGCGCCGGCGTCGACGCAACGCTCGCGCTCGCCGTCCATGGCCTTGCCAGTAAGCGCGATGATGGGCACTCCTGCGAAGTCATCAAGGAGCCGGATCGCGCGCATAGTGGCGTAGCCGTCCATTCCCGGCATCATGATGTCCATCAGGACGAGGTCAATCTGTGGTGCCCGCGCCAGGAATGCGAGGGCTTGCTCGCCGCTCTCGGCAGACACGACCTCGGCGTTGCCGCGCTCGAGTAACGCAGTGAGTGCGAAGACGTTGCGGAAGTCGTCGTCGACGACGAGGATTTTCCGTCCTTCGAACGGCCGCGTGTCGAGGCCGTCGTGTTGAGCGTGCTCGTGCATGGCCTTGGCTTTCAACGCGGACTCGTTCGCGAAAGCCGCGGTAGCCGCTGGCGACCGATTCAGCGGCAGGTAGACAGTGAACGTGCTGCCGCGGCCCAACGTGCTCGTTACGCTGAGTTCGCCGCCGAGCAGGGTGACGAGCTCGCGGCTGATCGAGAGTCCGAGTCCGGTGCCGCCGTATTGGCGAGCGGTCGAGCCATCTCCCTGCGCAAACGCCTCGAAGATGCGTTGCTGCTCTTGCGTCCCGATTCCGATTCCGGTGTCACGCACGGCAATCGAGAGCACATCCGTCGCCTCTCGCAGCGACTCAATGTCACGACTCCACCCGTCATGCGCCATCGCTATGCGCATCCGAACGTCACCTCGTTCGGTGAACTTGAACGCGTTGGCCAACAAATTCTTCATGATCTGGCGGAATCGTTGCGGGTCGGTGACGATGTCGTGTGGGACATCGGGAGCCACATCGATCGAGAAACCAAGCGATCTCGCCTGAGCGACATGCTCGAACTCGCGGAACAGCGCATTGCGAAGGTCATCGACAACAGCGGATGTCAGGTCGGCGACGACCGTGCCCGACTCGGCCTTCGCGAGGTCGAGGATGTTGTTGAGCAACTCAAGAAGGTCGCGCCCCGATGCAAGGATCACGCTCGCATATTCGACCTGCCTGACGGTCATCGTCTGGTCAGGGTTGTCCTCAAGTTGCTCGGCCAAAATGAGCAGGCTGTTGAGGGGGGTACGCAACTCGTGCGACATGTTGGCGATGAACTCGGACTTGTATTTCGACGAGATAGCCAGCTGGCCGGCCTTCTCCTCCAGTAACTGCTTCGCTTGCTCGACCTCGTGGTTGCGACTCTCGGCTTCGATGTTTTGCTCTGCCAGCAGCTTCGCCTGGCGCCCAAGATCTTCGTTCGACTCACGCAGCTCTTCTTGCTGAGAGCGAAGTTCCTCGGCCTGCGAGCGCGATTGAACCAGCAGGTTCTCTGTCACGGTGTTCGCTTCGATCGTGTTGAGGACGAGGCCAATGCTCTCCGTAATGGAGTCGAGGAATGTCTGGTGGATCGGACTGAAAGCAGAGAATGACGCCAACTCGACAACGGCGTGGACGGAGCCTTCGAACAGCACCGGGAGCACGATGATATTCAGCGGAGTCGCTTCACCAAGACCCGAACTGATCTTCACGTAGTCATCGGGCACCTGCGTGAGCAGGATGCGCTTCTTTTCCTTCGCGCACTGCCCAATCAGGCCCTGACCAAGACGGAATGACGTCGATACGTTCTTGCGCTCTTCGAAACCGTACCCGGCGAGTAGCTCCAAGACCGGCTCGCTCTCATCGGCGCCGCTCGTCATGGAGTAGAAGACCGCATGCTGAGCCGACACGAGTTGGGCAAGCTCCGACAGGATCATGCCGGCCGTTGCGGCCAAATCACGTTGGCCCTGCAAGATGCGGGTGAAGTGCTCTCGGTTGGTCTTCAGCCAGTCCTGCTCGACGTTTTGTTGAGTCGTCTCGCGCAGGTTGCGGATCATTTCATTGAGCTTGTCCTTGAGCCCGGCGACCTCGCCGCTCGCTTCAACGCGCACCTGCCGGGTGAGGTCTCCCTCGGTCACGGCGGTCGCAACCTCTGCGATGGCGCGAACCTGGTTGGTGAGGTTGGCGGCGAGTTGGTTCACGTTGTCGGTGAGGTCCTTCCAGACGCCGCCGACTTCCTTCGACTGTGCCTGGCCACCGAGCTTTCCCTCGACGCCCACCTCGCGGGCCACGCGGGTGACTTCCCCGGAAAACGCGTTGAGCTGATCGACCATCGCGTTGATGGTGTTCTTCAGAACGAGGAACTCGCCTCGGGCCTCGACGGAGATCTTCTTGCTCAGGTCGCCGTTGGCGACCGCGGTCGTGACCTCGGCGATGTTACGCATCTGGCCGGTCAGGTTGCCGGCCATCAAGTTGACGTTGTCGGTGAGGTCTTTCCAGACGCCGCCGACTTCGATCGTCACGGCGGCGGCCTGGCCGAGCTTGCCCTCGGTGCCGACCTCGCGGGTGACTCGCGTCACCTCGGAGATGAACCCGTTGAGCTGAATCACCATCGCGTTGATGGTGTTCTTCAGCTCCAACATCTCACCGCGCACGTCGGCGGAGACCTTCTTGCTCAAGTCGCCATCAGCGACCGCGCCGATCACGCGCTGCATCTCGATCGTGGGCAGCACAAGGTCGTCGATCAGGCTATTGACGGAGTCGACCGCGCCCGACCAGCGGCCGCCGAGCGCCGCCCGCTGGGAGAACCGGCCATCCTTGCCGACGACCTGGCTGACCCTGGCCAACTCGGTCTCGAGTGCCTGGTTGTAAGAGATGACCTCGTTTATGCCGTCCGCGAGTTTTCCGGCGACACCGGTCCAGTCGAGCGGCAACCGAGCGCTGAAGTCGCCACCCTTGACCTTGCCCAGCACGCTGAGCAAGGCATTGATGTCGAGGCTGGAACCGATGTCCGGCACAGTTGGGGCAGTCGGCGCGCTGACCATGGGTGGAGCCTCCGACTGGGGAGATATGACCTGCCACGGGACCCGTGGCACGCTCGCTCCTGATTCCTCCATCGACGCATATCTGTGAAAATCAAGAGAAATCCCACCAACCGAATAGCCCAGACGGGTGAGAGCCGACCCGCCAGAAGGATTAGTCGGCGTCATTTGGGCGTCCGAGCCTGACCTTCTCGTGACGCGGGCGGGGCTCCCCGAGCGCCAATCGGAGCTCTACAGTCAGCTGCGCTGAAATTCCGTCCAGAACCGAGCGCCAGGGCCCCGTGACGCTTGTCGGCAATGCGGTTTACGTCGACGGCCGACGCAGCGCGGACCTGACCAGCTTGAACGAGACGTATGAGCTGCTGCGGTACGGGACCACCGTCTTCTCAAAAATTTGGGACTAGTGGGGCGGCTGGGGCTCGAACCCAGGACCGACGGATTATGAGTCCGCTGCTCTGACCGGCTGAGCTACCGCCCCTGCATCGCGAAGCCACGAGCCTATCGACCGTCGCGATGGCAGTTAACACACCGGCAATAAACACGTCGAATTGACGAAACACGGCCCCCTTATGTTCTGCCCGATTCGGTGCGCGGCCACACGGCCGTTTCGCCCAAACCGTGGACAAGGAGGGCCCGTTGTTAATCGAGCTCGCGACGGCAGTGCACCAAGCAGCGAACACGTGCACCGCTACCGCCTTACCGGCCGCGTGCCAGCCGTCGTGGTTGGACACCGGCAGCAACTCGTGGCAGCTCACTGCGGCCACCTTCGTTGGTCTGATGAGCGTCCCCGGCCTGGCGGTTCTGTACGGCGGCCTCGTACCTAAGAAGTGGGTCGTGAACACCATGTTCATGGCGTTCACCGGCTTCTCCGCAGTCCTCATCGTCTGGGTGCTGTGGGCCTACAAGATGGGCTTCGGCTCACCTGTCGGCGGCGGCACCGCGAACACCTGGAACTACACCTACGGCGGCAACTTCTTCAAGAACTTCTTCTACAACTTCGTCGGGCATCCGGAAACGTCGCTACGCGGCACCTCGGAGACCAGCCAAGCCACGTTGACCGCGAACGGCGGCACATCGTTGCCGTTGAGCCAAGCCACGGCAGCGTTGTTCTACTTCCAGTTCGTGTTCGCCGCGATCACGCCGCTGCTGTTCCTCGGTAGCGTCATCGGCCGCATCAAGATCAAGGTCTGGATCATCTTTGTTCCGCTCTGGACGACGTTTGTCTATGCGGTCAACGCAATGCTGATCTGGGGCGGCGGTTACTGGGCACACGAAGGCGCTGTCGACTACTCCGGTGGTTACGTCATCCACTTGGCAGCCGGCACAAGCGGCTTCGTAGCGGCGTGGGTCATCGGGCCGCGACTCGCTCGAGATCGAGCGAAGTTCATCCCGCACAGCCTGCCGCTCGTCTCGATAGGCGCCGGAATCATCTGGCTCGGCTGGAACGGCTTCAACGGTGGTGACCCATACTTCGCCAGCGCCGACGCCGCAACTGCTGTGCTCAACACGAACATCGCCACGGTGTCTGCTCTGTTGACCTGGGTGTTGTTCGACATGTTCCTGAGCAGGTCGAAGAAGCCGACCTTCCTCGGCGCCGTCAACGGCATGATCGTGGGCTTGGTGGCTATCACCCCGGGCGCCGGTTTCGTCAACGGCCTGGGTGCCATGCTCGAAGGCATCATCGCGTCGGCCATCGTCTGGGTCGCGTGGACCTACCTGCAGCCGGTTCTCATCAAGCGGGTCGACGACGCCATGGGTGTGTTCTACACGCACGGCATCGCCGGACTCTGTGGAGGCATTCTGGTCGGATTCTTCGCCGACCCGAGCGTCGTGGTCTATCCGTTCACCACGAGCGGCAGTCAGTTCGCTGCGAGCGGGTTGATCTTCGGGCATCCGCACTCATGGAAGCTGATCGAGGAGCAGTTGCTCGCCGCACTCACCATCATCGTGTGGGACGCGGTCGTGACGTTCCTCATCTTGAAGATCATCAGCATCTTTACTCCGTTGCGAATGTCGGACGAGGATCTCGAGATCGGCGACTTGGCCATCCACGGCGAAGAGGCCTATCCAGAGGATTAGCGCATTGCGCGAGTCGAAAGCAGCTCACGAACGTCGCGGGTCCGCCGGTCTCAGTCAGGTACTTACGCCCCGACTGAGACCGGCGCCGGCCCGCACCAAGGGTCATGCGTTCGCACCGGCCATATACTCAAACGAGAGCGGGAGCCTGGCGATGGGATCGGCGATGGCAGTACAGCAAAATCCGAAACGGTTCCGATTGCCCGACGGCAGCCGATCCGTGCAATCACCGTGGGTGTGGCGAGGTTTCGCCTTCATGTCGCTCGTCGCACTCGGCTTCTGCATCATGTTTGCGATCGGTGGGCAAGTGGGCTTTGCCGCCGCGTGGGCCTTTATTACCGCCGGCTGGTTCGCGATTGCCATGTGGCTGTGGCGAAAGCACGTACGTGACGACGACCTTGCCTATGAGGAAACTCGGCAGCTGAACAAGAGCGGGAGACGTGCATGAGACTCATCACGGCGGTGGTCAAGCCGTTCAAGCTCGACGATGTCAAGGCGGCTTTGCTTGAGGCCGGGGCGACCGGCCTGACGACGAGCGAGGTTAGAGGCTTCGGTCGGCAGCGCGGTCACACCGAGGTCTACCGCGGTGCTGAGTACGTGGTCGACCTGATCCCCAAGGTGCGGATCGACGTCCTTGTCGACGACGACGACGCCGACAAGATTATCGATGCGATCGTGGCGAGCGCCCGCACCGGCAAGATCGGTGACGGCAAGGTCTGGTCAGTCGCAGTGGGCGACGTCGTCCGCGTGCGCACTGAGGAGCACGGCGCCGGCGCAATCTAAGAACCCTGGCTCAGCCCAGCGCCTCTGCGTCACGAGGCCGCTGGGCTGAGTTGCGTCGGGACCACCACCAAACTCCCGCAATCAACAACAGCAGCACAACGAACAGAACACCTGCGCCGATAAAAGCGCGCCACGACGAATGCTGATTCTCCAGCGAACTTGGCAATGAGACGGACGTCGGGTGCTTGGGGTCAGCGACGGCCTTCACCACGTCACCGGCTTGGTGGTTCGCGTTGGAGCCCGCGATGAGCGCGTTGTAGGTGTGCCCGGCAAGGTTGAAAGATCCGCTGCACTGAAATGACGTGACGGTAATCCCGGTACCCGACAAGATGCCCAAGCAGCTCGTCACGGTGACGTCGACGGGGACCCCGCGACGCTGCAGACCGTCGATGCGTGAGTTCTTGTTCGCGGCTTGAATCGCGAGCACCACTACAAGCACTGCGAGCACCGCGATGGCCAAGCCGATAACGACGCGGAACAGCCGACGGGGATCTACGACGCCGCCGCCACCGCGGATATAACCACCGGGCGCCTCATCGGTCTGCATCGCCGAATCCTACCGACGACGAGGAAGCGACGAGCCGCTAACGTTCACGTGCCATGGAACGTGATGCGCTCTCCGTTGTCTCCGAGGCGTCGGCACGTGCCGGCGTCCCAGCCGACCATGTTCACCGTGGCTCGTTCCGGGCGCTCCGGTCGCAGCCGTTTCGGCTGTACTTCATCGGTCAGGTCGCGTCGGCCAGTGGCACCTTCCTGCAGCAGACCGCGATTGGCTGGTTGGTCTTGCAGCTCACCGGGTCGGCCGCGTCCCTCGGTCTCGTGCTCGCCGCGGGCGGCGTCCCGTCGCTGATTTTCGGGCCCTGGGGAGGCTCGATCGCCGACCGCGTCGACCTGCGAAAGCTGCTCATCGCGACGCAGGTCGCGTTCGGGTTGTTAGCCGGCCTGCTGTGGGCAGTGGCAGCGGCCGGCTCAGCGTCAGTGGGCCTCGTCGTGACAGTCGGCGTGATCGGCGGCTTCATCTCGATCGTCGACTCCCCCGCACGCCAGGCGTTTGTCAGCTCGCTGGTGCCACCCGGCGACCTCGCGAGCGCCGTCAGCCTCAACGGTGTCGTCATGAACAGCGCGCGGGTGGTCGGGCCGGCGATTGCAGGCGCACTGATCGTGACAGTCGGCACGACGCCGTGCTTTGCGGTCAACGCGGTCTCCTACATAGCTGTGATCATCGCGTTGCTTGCCATTCGCCCGCTCGCGTCGGCACACAAGTCGACAGCTAAACCGGGCGGTGTGCGCGACGGTATCCGCTACGCGCGCAGTCGCCAGCAGCTGTGGCTGCCTCTAACGATGATGTCGCTGGTAGGGCTGCTGGCATTCAACTTCGCCGTGATCCTGCCGGTGTTCGCCAGCAAGACCTTCCACGGGTCAGGAGGCACCTACGGCCTCATGACGACGATGCTCAGCGTCGGTTCGATCGCGGGCTCGTTCAGCGTCGGCCTCATCCATCACCCGCGACGCATTTACCTCGTCGCGGCCTCAGCTGCCTTCGGAGTCTGTCTCGCCGCCACTGCGGCCGCACCCAACATCGGCACCGCGTGTGTGGCACTTGTCGTCACAGGCGCTGCCGCGTTCTCGTTCGTGACCCTCACCTCGACGACACTGCAACTGCACTCGTCGTCGGCGTACCGGGGCCGCGTCATGGCGCTGTTTGTCTTCGTGTACCTCGGCACCACGCCGATCGGCAGCGTGCTGTCTGGCTGGATCAGCTCCGCTGGCGGCCCTCGCATCGCCCTCCTGGTCGGAGCCGGAGCCTGTTTAGTCGCCGCATTGATCGGTTCACGAGTGCGCACTCCGCCAAATCCGGATGCCGCGCTCACCGACCTGGTGTGACAATGGCGCCGTGCTAACTTCCGCGGCAGTACTCGGTGTCATGGCCGTTGCGCTTGCGATGGTCCTCACGCCAGGGCCGAACATGATGTACCTGGTATCGCGGACGGTCACACAGGGTCGTCGCGCCGGCCTGGTCTCACTCGCCGGGATCGCCCTCGGTTTCCTGGTCTACCTCACGGCGACCAACGTTGGGCTCTCCGCTCTGTTTGTCGCGGTGCCCGACCTCTACCTGACCACCAAGCTCGCCGGTGCGTGCTACCTCGCCTGGCTCGCCTTCAAGGCGCTGCGACCCGGCGGTCTCTCAATATTCGCGCCGACTCGGCTGTCGCACGACTCAGGCCGGCGTCTCTTCTCGATGGGCCTTATGACCGCGCTGCTCAAC
>DASYAG010000122.1:0-84752 GCA_036501485.1 Acidothermaceae bacterium
GGCCCTTGGTCCCTACAGCCAGGCGATCGTCGCGGGAGGGTTCGTCTTCTGCTCAGGCACGGTCGGCATCGACCCGCAGACCGGACAGGTAGCCGAGGGTATCGAGGCACAAACTGAACAGGCCCTGCGCAACATCGCCGCCATTCTCAACGCGGCTGGCGCGTCTATGGCTGACCTGGTGAAGACGACCATCTTCTACGCCGACGTGGATGACTTCGCGAAGCTCAACGAGGTGTATTCGCGGCACATGCCTGACCCGCCGCCAGCGCGGTCGGCACCAGCGAACGTCAAACTGCCGCGCGGCCTACTCGTCTCGATCGAAGCCATCGCGGTGCTGGCGACCTGAGCGTCAGCTCAGCAACCTCGACCGAGAAGAGCTGTCACGTCTGGCTATCGGCTCGGAGTTCGCGCGCAGCTGGGAGCTTTACCTGGCGTGGTCCTTGAACGGCCTCGCTGCTGTCGCCGCGACCAAACACGAGCTGGTGCGAGCGGCAACGATCATCGGCATCGCCTCGAGCACGATGGAGCGGGCGGGTGGTGAGTGGCCGCCCGATGAGCGGGAGCAATTCCAGTTGCCGTAGCGGGCGCAGGGCGGGATCCGTCCGGGCTTCAACTTCGCAGTCCTCGCAGCACGGGGTGCGAGCGCGCTGTCGACTTCCAGCGACAGTGCGCTAAAAGGGCCGACTGATTGCTCGGATCATCGCTGATCGCGACGTGCTCCTCTAGTACGCCCCGCGGGCTGTCGCGACGACTTTGGGCGTCTTCAACAGGATGTGCAGGTCGCGACGAAGCGTCCAGGTGTCGACGTAGTACAGGTCAAGTAGCACGGCTTCGGCGCGCGGTAGTTCGGAGCGGCCACTGATTTGCCACAGGCCGGTGAGGCCAGGCTTCACAAAGAGACGTCGGTGATGCTCTGGTGCGTACTGGTCAACCTCGGCTTGGACATGTGGTCGCGGGCCGATCAGGCTCATCTCACCCTTGAGCACATTGATGAGTTGAGGCAACTCGTCTATGGAGGAGCGCCGCAGAAACCTGCCAACCGGCGTGATCCGCGGGTCCACGCGCATCTTGTAGAACGGACCGTAGCCGCCACCATGTTCGGTCATGAGTTGAGCGACGTGCTGATCCGAGCCACACCGCATCGATCGGAATTTCCAGACCCGAAACTGCCGGCCGCGCAAACCGATGCGCTCCTGCCGATAGAGGACCGGGCCGGGCGACGTCACCTTGATGAAGAGTGCGGCGACGAGCAACACGGGGGAGAGAATCAGCAGGCCAGCAACGCTGCCGACCACGTCGAGCACCCGCTTTGCCGAGTGCTCCCAGCCTTTGCTCTTGCGCACACCGGACGTGATGCCGTGCACGCTCGGATCTTGCCTCCGACCGAATGTGCTAGTCGAAAGCAGTTCGTCTGTCGTCATCGCTTGGCTTAGGCGGTGGAAACGTCGTGTTGTTCGGCGGACGGCATACGCGACCGTTTCCACGCGAGCTCTGCAGCTACCAGCGCCACGAGAACCACGAGGCCCAGTGCGACCAGCTCAATCTTTGAGAGCGGCAACGTATGTTTCGTCGATTTCGCAGCTGCAACACTCGTCGCCGACAAGACCGAGACCGTAGCGACAACGCTCATGTGCGACTGCTCACCGACGGCTGTGATGGTCGCGTTTCCGGCCTGAGTGAGCGGAACTCGTGCTGAGAATGCGCCAGCTGGTGTCGCGACCGCGTGGGCGATCGCAGCCGGCTGCACCACGCCGTGGTGCAGTGTGAATGCGACAGGCTGAGCTGTCGGTCCGCCGGACCCGAGTGCGTGGTTTGCCGGGCCGTAGGTCACCGAGATGTCGATGACTTCGCCGCCTTGGAACCCCTGTCCGCTGACCGTGACTGAGCCGCCTACCTTCACCGTGCCTGATGTGACAGTCAGCAGCGGGCTCTGCGCGGGATAGCCGCCCGGGTCGACAGAAGCCGAGCTAACGGGCGCTGGTGACGTTGCTGCTGGGGCGCTCGCAGCTGCCATACCCGGAAGGGCGACAAGACCGAGCAAGGCCGCGGCCATGCTGCAGACCGTGCCGGCAATTCGACGTCGAAGCATTCGCGGCCTTCCGGTTTCCCCACACGGGTACAGCCGTTATCTTCGGCATCGCTGTGCTGGTCTTTACTGACTACGGCCCGTGGGACCTTAGTCGTTCGTACAAGAGATGTGTGGCAAATGGAGTAGTGCGGGTGCGGCCAACGGGGTCAACCGCACACGTGGGTCCACCCCGTGCGCACGAAGGTCGGCAGGCAGGTCCGCAGTTACGACTTCGACGTCGATCGTCTTCGTCTGACCGGGTGCGAGATTGACGAAGACAAGCCCCTCCGAACGGCCCGATTCGCTGCCAGCGCCGATCGGGCTGCGTGCACCGTTCACCGTGGCCGACACGATTGAGCCGCCGACCGGTGCGGACACAACGACTTGCGTCCCTATCGTCCCCACGGGCACGCCGGCAGTTGGTTCGCCGGTCACGTACGCCGGTAGTCCCTTTGCATTTGCGGGGACTGTTGACGTGAGCGTGACGAGAACATGAAGTCCGATCTGGCCAGCAGGACAAGATGCGGCCGACCCGATAGTCACGCTTTCGCGCAAGTAGTAGTCGAGTTTCGAGGCGTTTCCGTCGTTGAGAAACACGCCGATGGTTGGGTTCTCGGGTCGCTCGGTCGCCGGCATCGCGCCCTCGAGTTCGGTGCCCGCAAGCAACTTCTCTTCATCGGGGTGCCGACTCCACACGGTGAGCCGACCGGCACCGGCGGCGTCCGCCAAAGCTTTGACGGTTGCCCGCGCGTCACCCTGCCCAGCCGACAATGCAGTGAAGACTGCGTTAGCTGCCTGCGCGAAGAACACGTCCTGCAGCTGTGGATCCTGGATGTTCTGATACACCTGCGACAACAGCAACGACACCGCGTTGCTTGCGGTCAGCGATTCGCCATTTGGTAGGTGCACCGGTCCGGTCGCCTTCAGTAGGTCAGCGAGTGCCACCGGGTCGGTGGAGATCACGCCGTCGACGTCGATTCCATACGCTTGCTTGAACATTTCGCTTGCAAGGGTCGCGTCGGTCGGGAACGACGGTGCCATATCGACGTCCTGAAAGAAGGTGCCCGGTCGATTCGTGTAGAGCGCGGCGACATCGGATGGCACAGGCACTCCGGAAACACGGCTATTGATGTCGCCGGCGGATCCCTGCTTCACAATTTGCACGACGCCCGCGTCGATGCGAACGAGCGCCCACGAACCGGCGATGCCGCCAGTCGCACGGACCTCTGCGTTGTTCTGGAAAAGCAACGCGTACGTACGCGGCTCGGAGGCGCCGAGCATCGACGGCAAGAGTGTCACCGCGCGCGCCGCGGTCGACGTCGTGGTCGCGGCGCCAGCAAGATCTGATTGCAGTTGCACTACCGACTTGCGAACGACAGGCAAGAGGCCGGACGTCGAGATGGCGGCCACTTGCTCACGCACATTGTTGACGGCGGCAGCCGCGTCGACTACGGCCGGTGCTGCGTGCTGGATGGGCGAAAGGTCGATCCGACCGTCGTGCGGCGCGATTGCCTGCAGGTCAACCGCGGCCGAAGCGTCTACTAGCGACGGCAACGCGTGCTGAGCAAGGTCATCGACTGCCACCGCGACCGTCGTGATCGCCGTGACGTTGCTTCCAACGACGGGTATCCGACGTGCGAGCCGCCAGATCGGCCCGGCGGTCTCGACGCGCGCCGAGTGCGATTCGCGCTGCAGGCTTGCGAGGCTGGCGCGCTCGGCCGTGACATTGCCGCTCTGGGCTTGGCTTTGCAGGGCCGCGACGTCATTAGCGGCGTGCAGCAGGTTCGCTTTCGCTCGCAGGCCGCTGTAGGCAATCCAGGCGACCGCGGCGACGAGCAGCAGCACGAGAAGTAGCGCGAGACGCAAGAGCATTCGTCGCAAACGGTGGGAGCGAGGCGCGGCATGTCGTGGCCTGGCAGGGGTCGTCACCGGACCCGCCGTCAGCTGCGCGGTCATAGCGAGCGCGCGCCCGCGGACATCAGTGTGCGCGCATCGACGGGGCAGAGCGCAGTCAAGATTCCTGAGGTCGCCTCGACCAGGGTGTCCCATACCGATGCGTAGCGCGCATCGTTGCCACCCCAGGGATCGCGAACGTCTTCTGCGTTCAGGTCTCCCGGCATGCCGGCGCCGCGCACGCTCGCGGCGCTGGCGACGAACGACCGCAACCGCGCTAGCGGTTCGACCGGTGCATCGCCGTCAGCCGGCACGGTCGCCGCCAGTCTCGCGAGTTCGCGGAGCGTGAACGTGTAGTGCACCGCGCGCGGGTGAAGCTCGACGAGCGTGGCTCGATGCGCTCGGGTGGCCGCGATGACCAGTTCGGCGCCGGCCACCATCTCCCGGGTGACCTGTCGTGGGGCGAATGTAGAGGTTTCGGCGCCGACCCTCTCGAGTCGCGACGCGAACGAAAGCGGGATCGGCTGCCCGATAGCGGCGCTCGTCCCGGCGCTGGCGATGGGAAGCGCGGACACTGCGGAAGGCCATCGGCTGTTCAAGCCCAAGCGTAAGAGCCACTCCACGACGGGGGAGCGGCACAAGTTGCCGGTGCAGACCGCCAGGATCGTTCCCGATCGCACCCGGTCATCGCTAGTCATCGCGTGATTCTCGGCGTTTCGCCCGCGACCCTTAGCCCAAGCTCGGCTCGGTAGTCCGTTGACCTGGGTTATTGCGTCGTCGCCGTGGATGGCCGTCCCGGGTGTCTCGCCTACGTGGCATGCTGCCTTCCGTGCCTGCTGCTGACCGCCGTCCCAGCTCGGTCACCGTGGTTGTTGGCGACGAGGAGCTGCTCGTCGAACGCGCGGTCGCGGCTGTTATCGCCCTGGCCCGTGGCGCTGACCCAGACACCGATGTGCGTGACCTCGCGGGCGCCGCACTCGAGACTGGCCAACTAGCCGAGCTGACCAGCCCGTCGCTGTTCGGCGAGCGGCGCGTTCTCGTTATCCGCGATGTCGAGCAACTGCCCAAAGAGGTCGTCGACGAAGTGATCGCCTCCTGTCGGGACGTCGCCGACGAGGTCGCGATTGTGTTGGCCCACAAGGGAGGCGCTCGCGGCAAGCCGTTGCTCGAGGCGGTCGTCGGGCTGGGAGCAAGGCGCGTCGACTGCGCGAAGCTCACCAGGCCAGGGGAGCGCGTCGACTTCGTCCGCGCCGAGTTCAGGGCCGCGAATCGCGCCATTACCGACAACGGCGCGCGGGCCTTGATCGACGCGGTCGGCAACGACTTGCGCGAGATCGCGGCGGCCTGCGCCCAGCTGTGCACAGACACCGACGGTCAGGTCGACGGCGAACTCGTGGCTCGCTATTACCGCGGTCGCGCCGAGGCGTCGGGATTCGCGGTCTCCGACCGAGCACTCGAGGGCCGGCTCGGCGAGGCGTTGGAACAGCTGCGCTGGGCGTTGGCGGTCGGGGTCGCGCCGGTGTTGATCACCAGCGCGCTCGCTCAGGGCATCAGGGCGCTCGCCAAAGTCGCGAGCGCTCCGCGGGGTCTGCGCGGCGCCGACCTCGCTCGCGAATTAGAGATGCCGCCCTGGAAAGTCGATCGGGTGCGAGCTCAACTGCAGGGATGGACGCCCACGGGCGTGGCGACGGCGGTGACGGCGATCGCTCAGGCCGATGAGCAGGTCAAGGGTGGTGGCACCGACGCCGGCTACGCGCTGGAGAAGGCAGTCCTGGCGATCGTGGCGGCTCGCGCAGCGGCATAGCGGGCCAAACGGCGGTCAAATCTCGCCGCGCAGCGCCGCGGCAAACGGCGTTAGGACGAAGCGGCTTGCTTGGCCAGCGCTGACTTGCGGTTGGCGGCCTGGTTGGCGTGGATGACGCCCTTGCTGGCGGCCTTGTCGAGCTGACGGGTGGCGGCGCGCAGCAACTCAGGCGCGTCGGGTGACCCGGCCGCTGCCGCTTCGCGGTAACGGCGGACATGGGTCTTGAGCGAGGACTTCACGGCCTTGTTGCGCAGCCGTGCCTTCTCGTTCGTGCCGATGCGCTTGATCTGGGACTTGATATTCGCCACGCGGGAAGCCTCATCGAGTTGTTCGGGGTCTGGTTGTTCGGTGCAGCACAGCGCGCAACAGGGTTGCGAGTCGAGCGACCACTCAGAGTACCCAAACGGCAGGTTCGGCGTCCAACCAGGCTGGCCGAGACCGCTCCCGCGAGGCATGCTGGACTCCACCGGTACGGATCGACGGTCGAGACCCGGCTCCGTCTCCGTTCTGGGATCGGAGAGCTCATGGTCGGCCTGGTACCAGCATCAGTGCGGCTGCCCGGCATGTTGGAAGGGCACGCGCCCGGCTCCGTCCCGGGCCCGCGCGCACCTGAGCGCGATCCCGCCAAGGCGACCGCCGCGGCCTTGATCGCGGTAGCCGAAGACCTCGCCGGCGAGTTCTCACTCCGCCCATTACTTGAACGCATCCTGTTGCGCTGCACCGAACTGCTCGGCTGCGACGCAGGCTCGATCTGCAGCGTCGACGAGGCGGCCGGCACCTATCGCAAGGAAGCTGACATCGGCGTCCGCTGCCAATCGGGCCAGGTGTTCCCGCTCACCGAAGGCATGACCGGCCTGGTCGTCGCCAACCGCGAGCCCATCTGGCTGGCCCGCTACGACGAGGTTCCCGGTGGCCATGTCGCGGCGGCCGACCGCGCGACGCTACGCGGAGTGATCGGCGTCCCGCTGTCGTGGCGAGGTTCGATCGTCGGCGCGTGCGTCGTATTCAGTCGTGACCCGTCGCGGGTTTTTGGACCGGACGACGCGGAGTTGCTGCAGTTGTTCGCGACGCACGCCGCCGTCGCGTTGGCCAACGCCCGCATGTACGCAGCCGCCGAAGAACGCGCCAGGACGATCGCCAGTGCATCGGAGCGCGACCGCTTGTTCCGCGAGCTCTACGACACGTTGAGCCAGGGCCTTGTCGGGGTGCTCAGCCAACTCGATGCGGCGGAGTCGAAGGACCTGCCGCTCGTGCGCGAGGCACGCAACGCCGCGTCAACTGCTCTGGTCGAGACCCGCCGCACGATGCTCGGGTTGTCGGCGTCGCCGCTGGAAACGCACAGCATCGAGGACGTGCTGCGGGCCGAAGTCGACTGGGCCCAGCGCACCGGGCGGCTCGACGGCAGGTTCGTGCTCGCTGGGGTGCCGGTGCTGCTCGAGCGCGATGTGGCCGACGAGATCGTGCGAATCGCGCAAGAGGCACTCACCAACATCGTTCAGCACGCGCAGGCGAAGACGGTGCGTCTGGGCATCGCGTATGAGACGCACGGGGTATCGCTTCTCGTGCAGGACGACGGTCAAGGCTCGGCGTTCTCGACGGCCGCCGACGACGTGCCGTTCGGGTTGCGCGGGATATCGGAGCGGGCGCTGGCCGTCGGCGGCCAACTCGAAGTCGACTCGCTGCCAGGGTGGGGCACCAGCGTTCGCGTTCGATTCCCGTACAGCCGGCCGGCGGCAGGGCCGAAGTTGCGCGGGCCGCGGGTCATCGTCGTCGCGGCGCAACCGCTGGTGCGCTCCGGCGTCGCGCGCCTTTTGTCGATGACCGAGCCCGGCATCGAGGTCGTCGGCGAGGTGGCGACGGCATCGGCGGCTCGCGCGATGCAGCACAGATTGCAGGCCGACGTCGTGATCGCCACCCTTCGCCTGGATCGCGACGACGACGGCTTGGACGCCGTGGAGTTGACGCGTGAACTCATGGCGCAGCAGCCATCGGTCGGCGTCCTGGGCCTCTGCGAAACAGGTGACGACGTCGGTGTGACCGCGCTGCTGCGCGCCGGAGCGCGAGGATGCGTCGACGTGAATGCCGACGGTCCCACACTTGCGCAGGCAGTCATTGCGGCCGGCCGTGGACAAGCGGTGCTTACCGTCGCGGCGCTTCGGCATCTCTCCGACGGCCTCTCCGAGGGGGCGCCGTCGTCACTGACACCGCGTGAGCGGCAGGTCCGTTCGCTCGTCGAAGAGGGCCTCTCGGACAAGCTCATAGCGGAGCGGCTCGTCATCTCGGTCAAGACGGTTGAGAAGCACGTCGGCGCGCTGCTGCGCAAGACCGGCGCGCACAGTCGCACCGAGGTTGCGGCCCGCGGGCGGGTACGGGCGCGCTAGGTAGGGATTCCCCTACCTACAGACGGGGACAACTCCCGATGCTTGCGCCGGGTCACGCGTCTTAGCCTGACGGTGTCCCCGAGGAGTCACGCGTGCCCGTTGTCGCATTGAAGGAGATCGTCGATCGCGCGTTCGCGCAGCGCTACGGGGTAGCTGCGATCAACGTGGTCAACGACCTCACGCTTGAAGCGGTGCTCGCGGCCGCGGTTGAGCAGCGGGCTCCCGTGATTGTCCAGACGTCCGTGAAGACCGTCCGGATGATCGGGCGAGAAGTGCTGTTCTCCATGTGGACTGCGATGACGGCTGGCATCGAGGTGCCCGTCAGCCTGCATCTTGATCACTGTCCCGACCGTCAAGTCATCACCGACTGCCTGCGCACCGGATGGAACTCGGTGCTCTTTGACGCCTCTTCGTTGCCCGTCGCGGAGAACCTGCGGCAGACGATCGAGGTGGTCGCCGAGGCGCATGCGGTTGGCGCCAACGTCGAGGGCGAGATCGAAGCGATCACCGGCGTCGAAGACGGCATCGGCAGTGACGAGGAGTCAAAGCACCAGTCTCTGGAGGTTGCGGTCGACTTCATCGAACGCACCGGCGTCGACGTTTTCGCGCCCGCCATCGGCAACGCGCACGGCGTTTATCACGCCGAGCCGAAGCTTGACGCTCAGCGCGTCACCGACCTGGTCGAGGCAGCCGGCGTCCCGATTGCGCTGCACGGCGGCACCGGCATGACGGACGTGCAGTTCGCCGACCTGATTGCGCGTGGGTGCGCGAAGGTCAACATTTCGACCGCGCTGAAGGTCGTCTACATGAAGTCCAACCTCGAATTCCTCAAAGCCGCCGAGGCGAAGGACAGCTGGGATCCGCCGTCGCTGTTTCGCGATGTGCGCGCCTCGGTGCTCACGCTGGCGGCCGATCACATTCGCAAGTTCGGCAGCGTTGGGCGGGCCTGGTGACGCCGATGAGTGACGGAACCGCGCTCGTTTTCGATTGCGACGGCGTGCTCGCCGACACCGAGCGCTGCGGGCACCTGCCGGCGTTCAACCAGACGTTCGAGGAGTTCCAACTGCCCGTCGTCTGGAGTGAAGAGGAGTACGGCCAGAAGCTTCTGATCGGCGGCGGCAAGGAGCGAATGGCGAGTTTGCTCACACCCGACTTCGTGGCCACGGCCGGACTCCCCACTGACCTCGAAGGCCAGGAAGCAGCCGTCGCTGCGTGGCATCGCCGCAAGACCGAGATCTACACCGAGATGGTCGAGGCTGGGAAGCTGCCGGGTCGCCCGGGCGTCCGGCGGGTCGTCGAGGAAGCACGCGAGGCGGGCTGGGCACTTGCGGTGGCCTCAACCTCGGCCGAACCGTCGGTGCGTGCGGTGCTCGAGCACGTCGTCGGCATCGACAACGCGAGCGACTTCTTGGTGCTGGCCGGCGACATCGTGCCGCGCAAGAAGCCCGCGCCGCATATCTATCTGCTCGCACAAGAACGGCTCGGTATGCGTCCGGGCCAGATCGTTGTCGTGGAGGACTCGCGCAACGGGCTGCGCGCCGCCACTGCGGCCGGCCTCGACTGCGTCGTCACCGTCAACGACTACACGAAGGACGAGAACTTCTCGGAGGCCGCACTCGTTGTCTCCAACCTCGGCGACCCCGGCGCAGACCCCATCGTCGTGCTGGCCAATCGAAGCCGCGCGCGACCTGGTGCCTTCGTGACAGTCGCCGACCTGGCCGCCGTCCTGACTGAAACGAGAAGGGACATCTGATGGCATCGCCCGCCTCGTTCGACGACGTCGAAGTCGTGGTTCGCACCGTCGCGGAGACCGCGGTAGCGAACGAGAAGTACTTCGGCGACCTCGACTCGGTTGTCGGCGATGGTGACTTCGGCTATTCGATGGCCCGCGGTTTCGAAATCGTGGTCAGCGACTGGGACGGCTTTGATCGCAGCGATATCGGCACCTTCCTGAAGAAGGTCGCCGTGGTCATCACGTCGCGAATCGGCGGCACCTCCGGGCCCATCTGGGGCACCGCGTTTCTGCGAGCCGGTGCTGCGGCGGGCGCAGTGACCGAGCTCGAGCCGGAGCAAGTGATCGCGATGCTGAGGGCGTCGATCGAAGGCATCAAGGCGCGCGGCCAAAGCGACGTCGGCGACAAGACACTGCTTGACGCGATCGTGCCGGCCACCGACGCGCTCGAGACGGAATTGAAGAACGGCGCGTCGTGGTCGCATGCGCTGCACATCGCCGCAGCAGTCGCACGCGCGTCGGCGGAGCACACCAAATCGATGCAGGCAATGCGCGGCCGCGCGAGCTACACGGGCGAGCGCAGCATCGGTTCGCTCGATGCAGGCGCGGTCGCGGTAGCAGTCATGTTCGAGGCACTCGCGGAGAAGTGGCCGGATTCGACCGGCTGACAGACAACGCCGGACGGTCCCGCCCGGCGGCATACACCGATGCAGCTGAACTTCCCAGTCGGCTGTGGGCCTGGAGGTGGCGCGTTGAAGAAGTTTGTGAACGATCCCAAGCAGTTCGTGCCCGAGATGTTGGAAGGCATCGCGCTCGCCAACCCGGACACGCTGAAGTACGTCCCGGCCTACAACCTGATCATGCGAGTCGATGCGCCACGGCCGGACAAGGTGTCGGTCATGCAGGGCTCGGGCTCCGGCCACGAGCCGGCGCACGTCATGATCGTCGGCAAGGGAATGCTCGACGCTGCGTGTCCGGGCGATGTGTTCGCCGCACCGCCGATGGACTACGTGCTCGAGACGTCGAAGCTGCTCAACTCGCCCAAGGGCGTACTGCACCTGATCAACAACTACACCGGCGACCGGATGGCCTTCGAGATGGGCAAGGAGCTCGCCGAGGCTGAGGGCATCACCATCGGCACGGTGATGGTCGACGACGACGTCGCCGTCAAAGACTCAACCTGGACAGTCGGACGCCGAGGGGTGGCCGGCAACTTCTTCGTGATCAAGACGATCGGCGCAGCGTCGGAGGACGGCGCGGATCTCGACGAGCTGATCAGGATCGGTCAGAAGGTCAACTCGGTCACCCGCACCATGGGCATGGCGCTCACGTCGTGCACCCCGCCCGCCAAGGGATCGCCGCTGTTCGAGCTCGGCGATGACGAGATGGAGATGGGTGTCGGGATCCACGGCGAGCCGGGTCGTCGTCGCGAGAAGCTCGCGAGCGCCGACGCGATCGTCGACGAACTGGTCGAGGCGGTCGCCTCCGACCTGCCGTTCAAGCGGGGCGACAACGTCGCGCTGATGGTCAACGGCCTGGGCGGCACCCCGATCAGCGAGCTGTACATCCTCTACCGGCGGGCCCACCAGCAGCTTGCCGACCGCGGGATCACCGTTGGCCGCAACTATGTCGGGGAGTACTGCACCTCCCTCGACATGGCCGGCGCCTCGGTCACCCTGGTCAAGCTCGACGACGAGATCACCAAGCTCCTCGCCGCGCCCGCGGAGATAGCCGTCCGCACCTTCTAGCAGCGCCAACGGGCGGGGGTGCCTGGCCGACGTGGGATCATGGTCAGGCATCCCCGACTTGAGAGAAGCGCGTGCCGCTACAACGCACCGATCCGGCGACGATCCGCAACTTCTGCATCATCGCCCACATCGATCACGGCAAGTCGACGCTGGCCGACCGCATGCTGCAACTCACGGGCGTGGTCGACGAGCGCTCGATGCGCGCCCAATACCTCGATCGGATGGACATCGAGCGCGAGCGCGGCATCACGATCAAGAGCCATGCCGTCCGGCTGCCCTGGAAGGTCGACGGCGCCGGCTACGTGCTGAACATGATCGACACGCCGGGCCACGTCGACTTCACCTATGAGGTGTCGCGGTCCCTCGCCGCGTGCGAGGGCGCCGTGCTGCTGGTCGACGCGGCGCAGGGGATCGAGGCCCAGACGCTGGCCAATCTCTACCTCGCGATCCAGAGTGACCTGCACATCATTCCGGTGCTGAACAAGATCGACCTGCCTGCGGCGCAGCCGGAGCGGTATGCCGAGGAACTCGCACATGTCATCGGATGCGAGCCAACCGACGTCCTGCGGGTAAGCGCGAAGACCGGCTTCGGAGTTCGCGAGCTACTGGATCACGTCGTGCAGCAGGTCCCGCCTCCGGTCGGCGACTTCGAGGCGCCGCCGCGTGCGCTTATTTTCGACTCCGTCTACGACGTCTACCGCGGCGTCGTCACCTACGTGCGGGTCGTCGACGGCTACCTGTCGAGCCGCGAGCGCATCAAGATGCTGTCGACCGGGACGACGCATGAGCTGCTCGAGGTCGGCGTCATTTCACCAGACCCGATATCGACTGAGGGGCTCGCCGTCGGCGAGGTCGGTTACCTCATCACTGGGGTGAAGGACGTTCGTCAGTCACGCGTGGGCGACACCGTGACGGTGGTCAGCCGGGCCGCGACCGACCCGCTGGCGGAGTACACGCTGCCCAAGCCGATGGTCTACTCGGGGCTGTATCCGATCGACGGCAGCGACTACCCGCTGCTGCGCGACGCGCTCGACCGCCTGCAACTCAATGACGCCGCGCTCGCCTACGAACCGGAGACCAGCGCCGCGCTCGGCTTCGGATTCCGCTGCGGCTTCCTCGGCTTGCTGCACCTCGAGATCGTGCGCGAGCGGCTTGAACGCGAGTTCAACCTCGACCTGATCTCAACTGCGCCCAACGTCGTCTACCGCGTCATTCGCGAAGACGGCAAGCAGATCACGGTTACGAACCCGAGTGAGTATCCCGAGGGCAAGATCGCCGAGGTCTACGAGCCGGTCGTGCGGGCCACCGTGCTCTCGCCGAGCGACTATGTCGGCACGATCATGGAGCTCTGCCAAAGCCGGCGCGGCACCCTGCTGGGCATGGATTATCTGTCTGCTGACCGCGTCGAGCTGCGGTACACGATGCCGATGGCCGAGATCGCGTTCGACTTCTTCGATCAGCTGAAGTCGCGCACCCGCGGCTACGCCAGCCTCGACTACGAGCCGACCGGCGAGCAGGTGGGCGACCTCGTCAAGGTCGACATCCTGCTGCAGGGCGAAGCAGTCGACGCGTTCAGCGCGATCGTGCACAAGGACAAGGCCTACGCGTACGGCGTCGAGATGACGAAGAAGCTGCGCGAGCTCATCCCGCGTCAGCAGTTCGAGGTGCCGATCCAGGCGGCGATCGGATCGCGCATCATCGCCAGGGAGAGCATTCGGGCGATCCGCAAGGACGTGCTCGCGAAATGCTATGGCGGTGACATCAGCCGAAAGCGCAAGCTGCTGGAGAAGCAAAAGGAAGGCAAGAAGCGGATGAAGATGGTCGGCCGGGTCGAGGTTCCACAGGAGGCATTCATCGCCGCGCTCTCGACAGCTCCGACGGCCAAGGACTGACGGCGTGACGCAGGCGACGGTCGTGGCCGTGAACGTCGGACGCGGCAAGGCGATGCCGGGCAAGTCGGGGATGAGCTCGATCGACAAGCGCGGTGCGCAGGGCCGGGTCGCAGTACGCCGGCTGGGGCTGGACGGCGACTCGCAGATGGATACCGCGAACCATGGCGGCCCCGAGCAAGCTGTGTACGCCTACGCGATGGAAGACCTCGACGACTGGGCGGGTCTGCTTGATCGCGAACTGCGACCGGGGCAGTTCGGTGAGAATCTGTCGACCCGCGGCATCGACGTCACCGGCGCCTTGATTGGTGAGACGTGGCGTATCGGGAGCACCTTGCTTCAGGTCTCACGCCCGCGGTTCCCGTGCGTCGTTTTCCAGAACTGGCTCGAAGAGCCGCATTGGGTCAAGCGGTTCACCGACGACGGCCGACCGGGCGCCTACTTCCGGGTGCTCGAGGAGGGCGACCTCGGTGCGGGCGACGACATCGTGATCCAGGACAGACCTGATCACGACGTCACTATTGGCCTGGTCTTTCGGGCGAGGACGACGGATCGCAGCCTGATCCCGCGGATGCTGGCCGCGCCCCAACTTCCGAAGGCCGACTACCAGTTCGCCGTGCGGTACGTCGAGGAGAACTCCTAGCGAGACTCAGCGCTCCGCCTGCCGACGTCCGCGCAGGACGAGGCCGGCGTCGACGAGCGCTGATTGCATGCGCAGCCGTTCGGCTTCGCGATCGAGACCGTCGGTGCCCTCGAGGCCCTCAGGAACCTGCAGCGCCCGACAAGCCTCGACGAGCACGCGGTCGTAGGCGTTTGTTGTTGCCATCACCTTGGTGGCCTTGCCGGGGATGGGCCGAGAATCGGCGTAGCTATCAAGCCATTGCTGGAGTCGGCGCAGACTCTTGGCGATGTCCTCGATGGGCGGTCCGACCGGCTCCATCGGTGCAGGCGAGAACCTCCGCCAGACGCGACTGACGGCGTCGGCGAACTTCACGTGGAGCGCAACGCGGTTTGCCGGTAGCAGTGCCGTTACGCAGATTGCGACCGTCGCCGTAAGCCATAGCGCGAGCCAAAACACCAGCCTGCCGCCTCCTCGGGCACTCCTGATTCTGCTCTTATGACGTGCCAAGTGCACTAGTGGTTTTCGACCTGTGCGCAGAATGTGACCGTGCCATCGACATTGCCCGACGGCGACCCGCAGCCGGTCGACGGAGCGTTACCCCCCGACGTCCGCGCGGGTGTTGGATCTGCGCCCTTTAGCGTCTACATCCACGTGCCGTATTGCGCGACCCGCTGCGGCTACTGCGACTTCAATACCTACACGGCCTCCGAGCTCGGCGGCGGGGCGAGCCAGGCGTCGTACGCGCAGGACGCGATCGCAGAACTGAAGTTTGCCCGCGGCGTGCTTGGCGACGTTGATCTACCCGTGCAGACCGTGTTCTTCGGCGGTGGCACGCCGACCCTGCTGCCGGTGGCCGATCTCGCGGCGATGCTCACCGCCGTCCGCGACCTCTTTGGTCTTGCGCGTGATGCCGAAGTGACCACTGAGGCCAACCCGGAATCTGTTGATGCGCGTTCACTGAACGCGCTCCGCGAGGCTGGCTTCACCCGGATCAGCCTCGGCATGCAGTCGGCGCGTCCGCACGTGCTCGCGGTTCTTGATCGCGTCCACACGCCAGGCGCGCCGGCGTTGAGAGTCGCCGAAGCCCGAGCGGTTGGTTTCGAGCACGTCAGCCTTGACCTGATCTACGGCACCCCCGGTGAGTCGGACGACGATTGGCGGGCGTCGCTCGACGCCGCGATCGCCGCCGAACCTGACCACATCAGTGCCTACTCGTTGATCGTCGAGGACGGCACGCGACTTGCTGGTCGGGTCGCTCGTGGGGAACTTCCCAGACCGGACGACGATGTGCTGGCCGATCGTTATTTGATCGCCGACGAGATGCTGTCTCGTGCCGGGTTCGGGTGGTACGAGGTGTCGAACTGGGCGAAGCCGGGTGGCCAGTGCCGGCACAACCTGGCGTACTGGCGCAGCTTCGATTGGTGGGGCATCGGGCCGGGCGCGCACAGTCACGTCGGGGGAGTGCGGTGGTGGAACGTGAAGCATCCGACGGCCTATGCGGCGCGGGTGTCTGCCGGTGCGAGCCCGGGCTACGCGCGTGAAGTTCTTGACGCTTCAACGCAGCGGGTCGAGCGGGTGCTGTTGCAGTTGCGACTGGCTGAGGGTCTCGACTTGCTCGAACTCGACGACACTGGTCGCGCTGTAGCGCTCGCGGAGGTTGCGGCTGGCTTGCTCGACCCCGTGGCGTTCGAGCAAGGGCGCGGGGTGCTCACCCGTGAGGGTCGGTTACTTGCCGACGGCGTGGTGCGGCGCTTGCTCGGCTAGCTTTCGTCCGCCGCAAGGTGCTGCTCTTGCGGTCCGGACCTGAAGCGACTACACACCACTCTGAAACGATCACGTGGCAAACAACTTCCGGGGGAAAACATGCGGATCGCACGCTTGGCAACGTTTGCAGTTGTCCTTGGTCTCACCGCGTCGGGCCTCGTCGCGGGTTCGGCGGCTGCGGCGAGCGGCATCACGGTGACCCGTTATCAGGGAGCGGACCGGTACGGCACCAGCGCCGCAATCGTCGACGCCAACTACTCGCCCGGCGTTCCTGTCGTCTATATCGCGAGTGGTCTTAACTTTCCCGACGCCCTAGCTGGTGGTGCTGCAGCGGCGAATGCGGGTGGGCCGCTGCTGCTCGTCGAACCCGGCGCGATCCCGCCCGCCGTTGCAACTGAACTGACGCGGCTGACGCCGGCGAGCATCGTTGTCCTCGGCGGCCCACCGGCAGTCAGCGATGCGGTCGTAACCGCGTTGCAGAGTTACACGACTGGCACGGTCACCCGGGTAGCCGGCGCGGATCGGTACGCGACCGCGGCTGACCTGGCTGCGTCATTCCCGTCGGGTAGCCCGGTTTACATTGCGACGGGCCTCAGCTTCCCCGACGCACTCGGCGCTACTGCGGCGGCGACCCTGCAGCACGCCGCGATCCTGCTCACGGATCCGAACACGCTGCCAGCGTCAACTGCGGCAGCTCTTGCCGCGCTCATGCCGGAAAGCATCACGATTATTGGAGGCGCCACGGCAGTGTCTGCCGGGGTCGCTGCGTCGCTGGCGGCGTACAGCCCGATGGTGACCCGTATTTCTGGTTCGGATCGGTACGCAACTGCGGCGCAGTTGGCTGCGAATGCATTCCCCGACGCGACGGGCTTTTTCGTGGCCTCGGGCAGTGGCTTCGCTGATGCGCTGACCGGTGGCCCGGTCGCGGGCAAGCTTGGCGAGCCCTTGCTGCTCGCGACACCGACCTGCCTGCCGGCGAGTTCGACCGCTGTCGAAGCGGCGGCCCTCAATCCGTCAACGGTGACTCTGCTGGGCGGGACCGCGAGCCTCGGGGCGGGCGTCGCCGCACTGACCACGTGCCCGACACCGCCGGCGCCGGTTGCGCCGACGCCAGCGAAGATCACATTCGGCAACGGCACACGTCACGTCGGCGCGAGCCTGCCAGCGGGGACCTATCGGACCCGCACCAACGCGACAGGCTGCTACTGGGCTCGCCTCAGTGGATTCAGCGGTGATCTGAGCGACACCATCGCGAACAACGACTCCGACGCTCACCAGGTTGTCACCATCGCGCCGACCGACGCGGGATTCGAATCGTCGAACTGTTCGACGTGGACGAACGACTTGTCGGCCATCACGTCATCAAAGACTGCATCTTTTGGCGACGGCATGTGGATCGTCAACACCGACATTGCACCGGGCACCTGGTCCGCGCCCGGCGGTGACGAGTGCTACTGGGCACGACTTAGTGGATTCAGTGGTGATCTCAGCGACACCATCGCCAACGACGACGGCGGGAATACACCCATCGTGACCATCTACTCCACTGATGTCGGCTTCATCAGCGAAAACTGCGGTCAATGGACGCCGAGTTAGGTCCGGCGGAGAGCTACTACCGCGCCGGGTGCTACGGAAGCGGCGTGACCTTGAGGAGTTGCGTGAACCTGCTGTAGCCGCTTTCTGACGGTGACTGCAGTTGTTGAAGCAGGAAGTAGTTGCCGGCGAAGAACGCCGCTTGCCCGGGGATGGTTTGCATCTCTGCCGCCAGTTGGTCCAGCGGCGGCAACTGAGCTTCGACAGTCAGCTTCCCGGTGTTCGGGTCGAGCCGCACCACGTCGAGGTGCTGGTTGTCAGTCGGAGCCGACGTGTCGCCGAAGGGGGGATCGGGCGTCGTCAACCAGAGTCCGTTTTGCTGGTCGCCGACGACGAAGTTAGTTCCTGCTTCAAGACTCGGCTCGGGTGTGCGAATCGCGACCGTGGCCCTCGGACCGTCGAAGCGCCACAGGGTCAACAGCGCACTGTTGTTCGGACGGATCGCGGCCCAGACGTGGCCGGCGTCCGCGACCATCCAGTCGACCGCATCGTTGCGGCTCGGCACCACCGTCGTGACCATGTGTGACCCGGGTGCCACGTGAAACAGCGTGCCTGCAACTGGCGACCCTTGGATCGAGTCGCCCAGCCAAAGCCCGTCGGCGTTCGCAACCATGATCGGCCGATACAGCTCGGGCGTACGGACCACATCCTGAATCTGCCCCGAGATTGCCGAGACCTGGATCGCCTCCGGCCCGTTGCTCGTGTCGACGTCATAGACCCACATCGAGCCACCGCCGTACGCCTCCACCGGATTGGTGTCTGACGCCTCACTGATCCGCATGATGACCGGGCCTGTCTTGGGCGTCCCCGTCTTGGGATCGGTCACGGTAATCGCGATCGAGGTAGTAAAAGCGAGGGACCCTCCGTCGGGGTTGATGACATCGATGGCCACCCGTTCACCTGACATCTCCGGGTCGTCGCAACTGCCTGTCGTCACTGCGCCGAGAGCGAGCGCGGTCGCATCGACCGGACTTCGAACGCACAGCGCATTTGGGTCCGTCGACATAACCGCGCCGTTCAGCAGCAAGGGTCCGGAGTCGGTTGTGAGGCCGAAGAACGTGTATGTGCTGGGCAGTGCAAGCCTGGACACGTTCGACGGCAAGGTTGCGCTCGCCGGACTTGATGTCGGCGCGACGACAACGGGGACGACCGAAGTCGGCGACGGCGAGGCTGCGGGTGAGTTCGCAGCCGGTGACGTCGGCGGTGTTGTGCCTGGTGTTGGCACCGCCGTCGCTGGGGCGGTCGCGGGGTGGCTCGAGTTGACCGCGGGTCCGATCGGCCTGGACGACGTGTCATTGCCAGCGAGCGCAGTGGCCGCAATGGCAATGCCGGCGACGCACACTGCTGCGGTCGACGCGACCGCGAGGCCACGCCGGTAGGTGCGTCGCCGCATCCGAGCCTGCACACCGACAACCGGGTCACCAGCGGCAACGGGCACTCGGGCACGATCCCGAAGGACTTCGCGCAACCGTTCTTCCATGTCGTCGGTCACCGCGAATCCTCCGTCCTGATCGTCGGGGCGAGCTCACGCAATCTCGCGAGTCCCTTGGCGGTCTGGCTTCGCACGGTGCCGACCGTAATCTCCAAGCACTCCGCGATTTCGCTCTCGGTCATGCCTTCGTAGAACCGCAGCACCAGCACGGCCCGCTGCCGCGGTGCCGTTTCCTGCAACGCCCGCCACACGGCGTCCCGATCTGCGTGTTGGCTTGTGAGGTCCGACGCTGCGGCTTCGGGGACATCCGCCGTCACCTCCTCGCGAAAGCGTCGCAATCGCGAGCGGCTGATCAAGACGTTGACCATCACGCGATGTACGTACGCATCTGGCTCACTCACCGGCCGCCGCCGCCAGGCTGCGCAACACCTCGCCAATGCCTCCTGCACCAAGTCCTCAGCGGCGTGCTGGCTGCCCGTCAGCAGATACCCACGGCGGAGCAGCTGCGGATAGCGCGCTCGCACGAAGTCGGCGAGCTCGTCGTCCACGACACCCCCCTTTACGGACTTAGACGCGTAGGCCCGTCATTTCTATGCCTGAGCGTCCCGCGCCGTACACTGGCACTCGGGCTAAAGGAGTGCCAGACGGGCCCAGACGGTTCAGGGAGGTGGTTCGCGTGCTCGACGATCGCAAGCTCGACGTGCTGCGCGCCATCGTCCAAGACTTCGTGTCGACCAACGAGCCGGTGGGCTCCAAGGCGCTAGTTGAGCGGCACCACCTAGGGGTCTCGCCCGCGACCGTGCGCAACGACATGGCCGCGCTCGAAGAAGAGGGCTACATCGCCCAGCCGCACACCAGCGCGGGTCGGGTGCCTACCGACAAGGGCTACCGGCTCTTCGTCGACCGGCTGTCGACCGTCAAGCCGCTGAGCAGTGCTGAGCGTCGCGCGATCGAGCAGTTCCTCGACGGCGCGCTCGACCTCGACGACGTGGTGTCGCGGACCGTCCGATTGCTGGCCCAACTGACCCGCCACGTGGCCGTCGTCCAGTACCCGATCCTTGACCGATCCTCTGTGCGGCACCTCGAGCTGATCAAGCTGAGTGACACCCGGCTGATGCTGGTCTTGATCACGGACACCGGCCGGGTCGAGCAGCGGCAGGTCGACCTCCCCGGCTTGATCGACGAGCGCACCGTGAGTGATCTGCGAGCTCGGCTGAACCAGCGGATTGCCGGCCGGCCGATTCACGACGTCCCGAATGACTTGGCCGATCTGGCTGAAGCCGAGCCGCCGGCGACTCGAGGCAACGCGTCTGCTGTCGTGGCGGTGCTTCTCGCGTCGCTGGTTGAGCGGCGGGAAGAGCGCGTTGTCGTGGGTGGGGCGTCGAACCTCACGCGGCTGGCACTCGACTTTCCCGACTCGGTGCATCCGGTGCTCGAGGCGCTCGAAGAGCAGGTCGTGCTCATCCGGTTGTTGGGTGAGGCGAGCAGGCCGACCGAGGTCACTGTGCGCATCGGTGACGAGCACCCATATGAGGGCCTGCGTTCGACCTCGATGGTGAGTGCGACCTACGGCTCTGGCAGTCGAGCACTCGCGAGTCTCGGTGTGCTCGGTCCGATGCGGATGGATTACCCGGGCACGATGGCGGCCGTCGGCGCGGTCGCACGTTATGTCGGCCGGATTCTCGCCGAGTCCTGAACTACCAGCAAAGCAATAAGGGAGTCACCTGGTGGCGCGCGACCATTACGCGACCCTCGGCGTGCGCAAGGACGCACCGCCCGAGGAGATCAAGCGTGCGTACCGGCGGTTGGCGAGACAGCTGCACCCCGACGTGAATCCCGATGCGGAAACGCAGGAGCGCTTCAAGGAGATCACCTCGGCGTATGAGGTGTTGTCCGACCCGAGCAAGCGACAGCTGTACGACATGGGCGGCGATCCGCTGTCAGCGTCGGGCAATAACCCTTTCAACGCAGGGTTTGGCGGCCTTGGCGACATCATGGACGCGTTCTTCGGCGGCGGTGCAAGTCGCGGCCCGCGCACGCGTACCCGCAAGGGCAACGATGCACTGATCCACGTCGAGATCGATCTGGTCGAGGCGGTGTTCGGAGCCACTCGCGAGCTCAACATCGAGACGGCCATCGTCTGCGCGACCTGTGACGGCGCGGGCACCGCATCGGGCACGCATCCCGAAACGTGTCAGGTCTGCAAGGGTCGCGGTGAGGTCAGCCAGGTGACGCGGTCGTTCCTCGGTCAGGTCATGACGTCACGACCATGCCCGCAGTGCGCCGGCGTCGGCACGGTCATCCGGCATCCATGCCCTGAGTGCTCCGGTGATGGCCGAGTGCGCGCACGGCGCACCGTCGAGGTCGGAATTCCCGCCGGGGTCGAGCACGGGATGCGGCTGCGGCTGACCGGCGAGGGCGAGGTCGGCCCGGGTGGCGGCCCACCGGGTGACCTTTACGTCGAGATCGAGGAGCGCAAGCACCCGACCTTCGAACGGCACGGCGTCGACTTGCACGCGGCCGTGCCGGTGCCGATGACCGCGGCAGCGCTCGGCACCTCGTTGAAGGTCGAGACTCTCGACGGACCCGTCGACATCGACGTGAAGCCCGGCACGCAGTCGGGCACCGTAATCCCGTTGCGCGGCCGTGGCGTTCCCCGCCTGCGCTCGAACAGCCGCGGCGACCTGCACGTTCACCTCGAGGTCACGACGCCGACGAAACTCGATGCCGAACAGGAAGAGTTGGTCCGCAAGCTGGCCAGCCTGCGCGGCGAGGAGGCACCCGACGGCGCGTTCAAGGCCGCGGCTCCGGGCCTCTTCGGCCGCATCCGCGACGCGTTCAACGGTCGCTGACCTCTCTTGACCGCACCGCTTTTCTTCGCGGACGCCGACCGGCTCGCCGTCGCAGAAATCGGCGACGTCGTTGAACTCGGCGGCGCCGAGGGTCGCCATGCCGCAACGGTCCGTCGTCTCGTCGCCGGTGAGCGACTCGATCTATCCGACGGCGCGGGGTTGCTGTGCGTGGCGGAGGTTAGCGCCGTCGTCGGTCAGGTGTTGCACGCCCGCGTGCTCGAATGCGCATCGGTTCCGCAGCCGGCGCCCCGCATCACTGTCGTGCAGGCCTTGGCCAAGGGTGACCGCGACGAGCGGGCAGTCGAGACCATGACCGAGGTCGGCGTCGACGTCATCGTGCCGTGGCAGGCCGCGCGCTCGATCGTGCGCTGGGATTCACCGCGTGCACAGAAGGCCGTCACCCGCTGGCGAACGACCGCCCGTGAAGCGGCGAAGCAGGCGCGACGACCCTGGCTGGTCGACGTCCCGCTACTCGAGACAACGTCCGCGGTGGTGGCTCGGATCGGGTCCGTTGTGCAGGCGGGCGGGGTTGCCGTCGTCCTGCACGAGGTGTCGGATCAGCCGCTGCGGTCGCTCGCGATTCCGGCTTCCGGTGAAGTCGTGCTGATCGTCGGTCCTGAAGGTGGCATCGCTGACGACGAGGTAGCCGCGTTCGAAGCGGCGGGCGCCACCGTCCGCCGCCTTGGTCCGACCGTGTTGCGCACCTCGACCGCAGGCACGGTCGCCGCCGCCATCGTGATGGCGAACTCCGGCCGCTGGGGCTGACGATTTGGGATCGAGAGACGGGCCTACTGGACGGTGAAGGTCTTGTCGTCGAGGAAGGTCACCGAGCCGTCTTTCGCCGAGGTCTCGTAGGCCCGGATCGCGTATTTCCCCGGCGCGAGGCCCTCGAGTGTGACGCTCCACAGACCACGCTCGGGAGCACCCTTGTCGGCGTTGACACTTCCGGTCTTGAGGACGCCCCCGTTGCTGCGCAACTGCCACGTGACGGTGCCCTCGAAGACGCTTGCCTCGCCGGTGATGTTGACCGATGATGCGACAGTCGCGTTCTCGACCGGCGCCGTGATCCAGACGTGGCCCCACACTTGCCAGGTCGGCAGCGGGCTGACGGTGCCTGGGGCGGTTGTCGTTGGAGACGCGGGCGGGCTGGAGCTAGCAGTCGATCCGAGCGGGGTCCCCCAGAGGGAGGTCACTGGCACGCCCGCGATCTGCAACTGCAGGCTGTCGATCTTCGGCGCTGCGGCGATGATTGTGTAGAGCAACTGCTGCGCGCTGATCGCGGCCTCGTTCGCGGGACCGCTGCTCGCCTGGCTCGACAAGTTCACGACGGCCGTCGTGGTGTTCACGATGCTGGCCGATATCAGCGTGGTGCCGGCCGGCCAGTAGCTGGTGTAGTCGGGATCCTGCGCCGGCGTGGCGAGCATCGCGTCGACCGCGTCTTTGACGAAGGTGTGCTGGGGTGACGACGGCCAGGTCGCCTTCTCGCGGAACAGCAGCTGCTGAGGGTCTTTGCGTTCGTCGACGTAGTAGACCCACACCGGGTAGGTGCTGGGCTCCGACGAAGCCGGCGGGGTCGAGACGGTTGGAGTGGCGGGCGGCACGACCGGTGCCGATGCTGCGGGCGTCGGCGATGAGGGAGCGGCGGCTGTCGCCGCGGGGTGGTTGGGGGTGCCCGACTTGTTCTGCGCAATGGCAACGCCGATGAACGCTACCGCTGCTGTTGCCAGGCCGGCGCCGCCGATCTGGAACGCGCGCAGCCAATTGCGCCGCCTCGGACGCTGGGCACGGATCTTCTCGCGGATCATCGACAGTCCATCGGCGGACGGCGTGATGGCTCGGGCTTCGCGCGCCAGCAGTTCGCGCAGGCGGCGCGCGGCGTCGTCGTCGGTGGATGCGTCGTCGGGGTCGAACGGACCCGGCCGGTCGCTCATGGCGTGATCTCCAAAACGTTGCGAAGGGCGGCCAGTCCACGGGATGCGTGGCTCTTGACGGCGCCCTGACTGATGCCGAGGGTGTCGGCTATTTGGGCCTCCGAGAGATCGGAGTAGTACCGCAGCAGGAGGGTTTCCCGCTGCCGGCGAGGTAATGAGTGGATCGCCCGCATGAGCTGGTCACGTTCGGTTGCGGCTACCGCAAAATGCTCTGCACTCGGGACGTCGGGTGGTGGCGCCGGCGGATATTTCGCCACCACTGCGCGGTGCCGAAGCGCCGACCGGGAGCGGTTCACAATCGCCTGCCGCAAGTAGGCCAGCGCCTTCTCCGGGTCGCGCAGGCGGCTCCAGCTGCCGTGCATCGCGACGAAAGCGTCCTGGACGACCTCTTCGGCGGTGCCGACGTCGCCGACCAACATCGCGGAAAGGCGCACCAGACCGGCGTAGTGAGCGCGGTACAACTCGACGACTGCTTCGTCTGCGGTGGCCGTCTCGAATTGGCCCAGCAAGGTTCGGCTCCCCGGGCGGCTCAAGAGTGCGGCGGTCATACGGATACGACGCGCATCCGGATGGGTCGGTTTACCGGAGAGGTTTACCGCATGGCGGCCCTCCGGCGCGCGGGTACGATGGGGGGGTCACGTCACCGAGGACCGAAAGCAGGCGCGAGCAGGCCCCACCGGCCGATCCATGCGAGCCGAACCGAGCCAGGCCCACCCCGCTGGCCATTCCACGGGCCATCACGCGCCCAGGGCCGCCCATGACGGCGCTGGCTCTACCCCGACACAGACTCCGACGCAGACACCGACGCAGACCCGCATCGTCGTCCCGGGCGCGCACTCGATGGTCAGCCTGCTCGGCTCCCGCGACGAGCTCCTGCGCATCATCGAGCGGGCGTTCGACAGCGACATCCACGTTCGCGGCAACGAGATCACCATCACCGGCGCTGGCCCCGAGAACGCCGTGGTCGCTCAGCTGTTCGAAGAGCTGATCGCGTTACTCGAGAGCGGTACGACGCTGACGGCTGACGCGGTCGAACGCAGCGTGACGATGTTGCGCAGCAAGGACACCGAGCGCCCAGTCGAGGTGCTGACCTTCGACATCGTGTCGTCACGCGGCAAGACGATCCGGCCGAAGTCGGTCAACCAGAAGCGCTACGTCGAAGCGATCGACAAGCACACGATCGTGTTCTCCATCGGCCCGGCCGGTACCGGCAAGACCTACCTCGCGGTCGCCAAGGCCGTGCAGGCGCTGCAGGCCAAGCAGGTCAACCGCATCATCTTGACCCGGCCAGCCGTCGAGGCCGGCGAGCGGCTTGGCTTCTTGCCCGGCACGCTCTACGAGAAGATCGACCCTTATTTGCGACCGCTCTACGACGCGTTGCACGACATGCTCGAACCCGACTCGATCCCGCGCCTGATGCAAAGCGGCACCATCGAAGTCGCCCCGCTGGCCTACATGCGCGGCCGCACGCTCAATGACGCCTTCATCATTCTCGACGAGGCGCAGAACACCACGCCCGAGCAGATGAAGATGTTCCTGACCAGGTTGGGCTTTGGCTCGAAGATGGTCGTGACGGGCGACGTGACGCAGATCGACCTGCCCGGTAACACCCAAAGTGGTCTTCGGGTAGTGCGCGACATCCTCGACGGAATCCCCGACGTGCATTTCTCGATGACAGGCAGTGGCGACGTTGTGCGTCACAAGCTGGTCAGCGAGATCGTCGATGCCTACGAGCGAGCCGACGCGGCGAGCGACTCAGCCGCGCCACGGCCGGTGTCCGCTCGCCGTCGCGGTGGCCGCTGAGTGAGCGTCGAAGTCGCCAACGAATCCGGCGTCGCTATCGATGAACTGCGCCTGGTCGCCGTCGCTCGCCACGTGCTCGACGCGATGCGCATTCATCCGCTCGCCGAGCTGTCGATCCTGCTCGTCGATGAGGGCGAGATGACCGTTCTCCACGAGCGGTGGATGGACGAGCCAGGCCCCACCGACGTGCTCTCTTTTCCGATGGACGAGTTGCGTCCGGGCCGCGACGACCGTGACATCGAGGAAACAGACGACGCCGGCATGCTCGGCGATGTCGTGCTGTGCCCCGCAGTGGCTGCGAAGCAGGGCAAGGTCGCCGGGCATTCGGTGCAAGACGAGCTCGAACTCCTGTGCACGCACGGCATCTTGCACCTGCTCGGGTTCGACCACGCCGAACCTGACGACGAAAAAGAGATGTTCGGCCTCCAGCGCGACTTGCTGACTGCTTGGCAATCCGCGCGGACTGCTCAGACGCCCGCCGAGAGCGCCGGCGCATGAATCCGGGCGACGTCCTGTGGCCGATCTGCGTGGTCGTGCTGATCTTTGTGGCCGGCGCGTGCGCCGCCGCCGATGCGGCGCTGTCGCGAGTCTCCCGGGTGCACGTTGATGACTATCTGCGCGACGACCGACGCGGCGCGGTGGCCCTACGGCGGGTGATCGCGGAGCCGCCGCGCTACCTCAACGTGGTGCTGTTGCTGCGCGTCGCCGCCGAAATGACCGCTGCCGTGATGGTCGCCGTATGGGCGATCGGCCGGTTCGGCAACAGCTGGGGCACTGTGCTCGCCACCGCTGCGGCCATGGTGGTGGTCAGTTACGTGGTGGTCGGCGTGGCGCCTCGCACGCTCGGCCGCCAGCACGCTGACGGTGTGGCGCTGTTCGCGGCGCCGTGGGTCGTGCGCCTCGCGGGGATCCTCGGACCGCTGCCGAAGTTCCTCATCGCCGTCGGCAACGCACTTACTCCCGGTCAAGGTTTTCGCGACGGCCCGTTCACCAGCGAAGCAGAACTGCGCGACATGGTCGACCTTGCCGAGGCCAGCAAGGTGATCGAGAGCGACGAGCGCCAGATGATCCACTCGGTGTTCGAACTCGGCAACACGATCGTGCGCGAGGTCATGGTTCCGCGCACCGACATGGTGTTCATCGAGCAGACTAAGACGCTGCGGCAGGCAATGTCACTCGCGTTGCGCAGCGGATTCTCCCGACTACCCGTGGTCGGTGAGAACGAAGACGACGTCGTTGGCACGGTCTACTTGCGCGACATCACCCGGCGCGTCTTTGAGTACCGCGACTCTGAGTCAACCGAACGCGTCGAATCACTGATGCGGCCAGCGACATTCGTACCTGACAGCAAACCCGCCGACGTGCTACTTCGCGAAATGCAGGCCGAGCGTATTCACCTCGTCATCGTCGTCGACGAGTACGGCGGCACCGCGGGTCTCGCGACCATCGAGGACATCCTCGAGGAGATCGTGGGTGAGATCACCGACGAGCACGATCGCGAAGGCCCGCGCATCGAGCGACTCCCCGACGGCGCCGTGCGGGTCACCGCCCGGCTGCCGGTAGACGAACTCGCGGAGTTGTTCGACGTCGAAATCGAGGACGATGACGATGTCGACACCGTGGGCGGCCTGCTCGCGCAGGCCCTCGGTCGAGTGCCGATCCCCGGCGCGACGGCGACGGTCGCCGGCCTCGAACTGGTCGCCGAGGGTGCGCGCGGACGCCGTAACACGATCGCCAGTGTCGTCGTCCGGCTCACTGACGAAGAACGCGCGAAGTCGCGTCGACGGCGCGAGGCCATCGATGGGATCCCTGGTGCCGAAGAGCCGGAGCCACCGGTCGAGACGGAGGCGCTCCCGATGGCCAGCAGCGCCGCCGAAGCGGCCGGCGCCGCATCGAACGGTTCGGGGCGCACCGCTGCTGCGGCACCGGCGTCCGATGGATCGCAGCGTGCCGATGCCTGAGCCGATCGAACTCAAGCCGGACGACGCGAAGCTGGTCACGTTGGCCAGATCGGCGCGCGCCCGCAACAACACCGCCGAGGGTGCCGCCGTGCGCGACGACACCGGCCGCACTTATGTGGCGACCACCGTGGAGTTGTCGTCGCTGCCGCTGTCGGCGCTGCAGGCGGCGGTCGTGATTGCCGTCGCGAGTGGCGCCGATGCGCTCGAGGCGGCCGCAATCGTCGGTGCCGCAGCGACTGCTCGCACGGAGGATCTCGCCGTGGTTGCCGACCTGTCGCCGGACGCGCCGATCATGCTCGCGGCGCTCGACGGCTCGGTTCATCGTGTCATCGGCTCATTTTCGGGTGGCGGGTGACAACGCCTCATCGCTCCGGCTTCGCTTGCGTCGTCGGTCGTCCGAACGCCGGTAAGTCGACGCTGCTCAACGCGCTTGTCGGCCAGAAGGTGGCCATCACCAGTGACCGGCCGCAGACCACCCGCCACGCGGTCCGCGGCATCGTGCATCGGCCCGATGCGCAACTCATCGTCGTCGACACCCCTGGCCTGCATAAGCCGCGCACCTTGCTCGGCGAGCGACTGAACGACGTCGTGCGCACGACACTTGCCGAGGTCGACGTCATCGTGTTTTGCGTACCTGCGAACGAGAAGGTCGGGCCGGGCGACAAGTTCATCGCAGCCGAACTGAACCGGATCGAGAAGACGCCGGTCATCGCGGTCGTGACCAAGACCGATGCCGCTCCCAGCAGCGACGTCGCGTCACAGCTGCTCGCATTGTCGCGGCTCGGTGAGTGGGCCGAGATCGTGCCCGTCTCTGCAGTTGCCGGCGAGCAGGTCGACTTGCTCGCCGACCTGTTGATCGCCCGACTGCCCGAAGGCCCGCCGCTCTATCTCGACGGCGAACTGACCGACGAGCCCGAGATGGTGATGATCGCCGAGCTCATTCGCGAAGCCGCGCTCGATGGGGTCCGCGAGGAGTTGCCGCACAGCCTCGCCGTCGTTGTCGAGGAGATGAAACAGCGCGAGGGCAAGGATTTGATCGACGTCTTCGCCGTCATGTACGTCGAGCGGCCGAGCCAGAAAGCGATCGTCATCGGCGCAGGCGGGTCACGCCTACGTGAGGTCGGTACGCGCGCACGCATGCAAGCCGAGGCGCTGCTCGGCACCCGCGTCTACCTCGACTTGCGGGTGAAGGTCGCCAAAGACTGGCAGCGTGATCCCGCGCAGTTGCGCAAGCTGGGATTCTGAGGTGGCCGAGCAGGCCGGTTACTCCGGCACTCCGCTGGCAAAGAAGCTAGGCATCAAGGACGGCGCGGTGTTGGCGTTGGTCGGTGCGCCGCCGAAGTGGTCGCGAGACCTCCCCGATGGTGTGACGGTCGTGCGAAAGTCGCGGCAGCGCGCTCGTTTGGTTGATGCCGACGTCGCGCTGGTGTTCTGCCGCACTGCAGCCGACGTGGCCGACGTCCCTTCACTGGTGGAGTCACTGCCGGAGCAGGGCACACTCTGGGTGGCGTGGCCACGGAAAGCAGGCGGTCACGTGAGTGACATCAGTGACAACTTGCTGCGCGAGGTGTTGCTCCCCACCGGCGTTGTCGACGTGAAGGTCGCTGCGGTCGACGTCGACTGGTCGGGCCTGAAGTTCGTGTGGCGCAAGGAGAACCGATGACGAAGACGCCGGCGCTGATCTTCGACTTCGATGGGCTGCTCGTCGATTCCGAGTCGACCGCGCTACTCGCCTGGCGCGAGCAATTCGCCGTCCACGAACTGGATTTTCCGCTTGAAGTTTGGCATCAGTTCATCGGCTCGCAGGGCAGCCAAGAGGCGATGATGGCCGCCATTCGCGCAGGCGGTATCGAGTTCGACGACGCCGAACTGCGAGCGGAGTGGCGAGAGCGCCACAACCGAATCGTGAGCACGGAGCCATTGAGGGCCGGCGTCGAAGCATTCCTCGACGAGGCGGCGGCCGCCGGAGCAAGGTTCGCCGTCGCGTCGAGTGCCACTCGCGACTGGCTTGACCAACAACTCGGCCGCCTCGGCATTCACGATCGGTTCGAGGTGATCTGCGCCAGGGACAACGGGCGGGTGAAGCCAGCGCCCGACATCTACCTCGCAGCGATCGCGGCGCTGGGAGTCGAAGCGGCCGATGCCATCGCGTTCGAGGACTCGCCCAACGGGATCACCGCGGCCAAAGCGGCCGGCCTCTACTGCGTTGCCGTGCCCAACGCCGTGACGGCGGAACTGCCGCTCGGGCGGGCCGACTTGCGGGTCGAGTCGTTCACCGAGATTTCCTACTCGGAATTGGTCGATCGTTTGCGCGGCGCTTCGGGGTATGATTCTGCCAATGTCAAAGCTCCTGCTCCTTAGCTGCCGCGGCGAGACCCTCTAAGAGGCCGGTCTCCTCGTCGCGGGATTGCTGCGTGCCGGCCGTATTCCGCCACCCGCCATACGAGGAGCAGCAATGAGCAGCAATCGTGATTCTTCCGGGCGCGTCATCGCGCAGCGCCCGAGCCAGATGCCGATCCACAAGTACAAGCCATGGACGCCGGTCGACCTGCCGGACCGCACCTGGCCGTCGCAGGTCACCACGAAGGCGCCTCGATGGCTGTCGACCGACCTTCGTGACGGCAACCAGGCACTGATCGACCCGATGAGCCCAGGCCGCAAGATGTCGATGTTTCAGCTGCTGGTGCGCATAGGTTACAAGGAAATCGAGGTCGGGTTCCCCTCGGCGTCCCAGACAGATTTTGATTTTGTCCGCAGCATCATCGAGAACGGCGAGGTGCCCGCCGACGTCACGATTTCGGTGCTGACGCAGGCCCGCGAAGACCTCATCGAACGCACCGTGGAGAGCCTGGTCGGTGCACCGAATGCGACCGTTCATCTCTACAACGCGACCGCACCACTGTTTCGGCGGGTGGTGTTCCGCAACAGCCGTTCCGAGACGGTTGCCCTCGCGGTCGACGGCACCCGGCACGTGATGAAGCATGCGGAGCGGCTGCTGGGGTCGGCGGAGCACTTCGGTTACGAGTACTCGCCGGAGATCTTCATCGACACCGAACTCGACTTCACGGTCGAGATCTGTGAAGCGGTGATGGACGTGTGGCAGCCAGGGCCGGGGCGCGAAATCATCCTGAACCTCCCCGCCACCATCGAGCGGTCGACGCCCAACGTCTACGCCGACCAGATCGAGTGGATGGGTCGAAACCTGTCGCGTCGCGAGTTCATCTGCCTCTCGCTGCACCCGCACAACGACCGCGGCTGTGCAGTTGCAGCATCGGAACTCGGCGTCATGGCCGGCGCTGATCGCATCGAGGGCTGCCTGTTCGGGCACGGCGAGCGCACCGGCAACGTCGACCTCGTCACGCTCGGCATGAACCTGTTCAGCCAGGGCATCGACCCGCAAATCGACTTCTCGCAGATCGACGAGGTGCGGCGCACGGTCGAGTACTGCACGCAACTGCCGGTGCACCCGCGGCACCCGTACGCGGGCGACCTCGTCTACACCGCGTTCTCAGGTTCGCATCAGGACGCCATCAAGAAGGGCTTCGAGGCGCTGGCCGCCGATGCTGCGGCCGCCGGGAAGACCGTCGACGAGATCGACTGGGCGGTGCCGTACCTGCCCATCGACCCCAAGGACGTCGGCCGGTCGTATGAAGCCGTGATCCGCGTGAACAGCCAGTCGGGCAAGGGCGGCATCGCCTATGTGATGAAGGCGGAGCACTCCCTTGAACTGCCGCGGCGGCTGCAGATCGAGTTCTCTCGCGTGATTCAGGCCCGCACCGATGCGTCGGGCGGGGAGGTGTCGCCGTCGGAAATGTGGAAGATCTTCGAGACCGAATACCTCTCGCCGGCATCGCCGCTGACCTTGCTCTCGCATCACACCTCGGCGGCGGTCGACCAAAAGGACGCGCTCTCGGTCGAGGTCCGGTACCAGGGCTCGACGCAGATGCTGGAAGGTACGGGCAACGGCCCGATCGCAGCCTTTCTCGACGCGCTGGCCACGATCGGGGTCGACGTCCGGGTGCTCGACTACAACGAGCACGCGATCTCGGCCGGCGGCGACGCGCGCGCGGCCGCCTACCTCGAGTGCGTGGTCGGTGACGAGGTGCTCTGGGGCGTTGGTGTCGACCCGAACATCGTCACCGCGTCGCTGCGTGCGGTAGTTAGCGCAGTGAACCGCGCCGCCGAGGCAGCCGCGCGCTAGCTCAGCCCCTCGCCGTCCTGCCCGAGTCTTGCTCGGGTGGGACGCGCGGCGCGGAAGGCGAATGGCGGCGGGTTCAGGGAGAATGACCCGGTGAGCAACGCGGACGGCGAATCGTGACCCTCTACCGGGACGACGGAATCGTGCTGCGCGTCCAGAAGCTTGGTGAGGCCGACCGCATCGTCAGCCTGCTCACGCGCCGGACCGGGCGAGTGCGGGCGGTCGCGAAGGGTGTTCGGCGCACGAAGTCGAAGTTTGGCGGACGACTCGAGCCGTTCTCCCACGTCGATGCGCAGTTCTACGTCGGGCGCTCGCTCGACATCGTGACCCAGGTGGAGACCTACACCGCATTCGGCGACCGGTTGGCGGGGGACTATCCGCGCTACACGGCCGGCACCGCGATGCTCGAGACCGCCGAGCGGTTGACCGCCGAAGAGCGCGAGCCAGCGCTGCGGCTCTATCTCTTGCTGGTCGGCGGACTGCGGGCGCTGACCGAAGAGACTCACGACGCGCGTCTTGTGCTCGATGCGTTCGCGCTGCGTGCGCTTGCGGTCTCCGGCTATGCGCCGGCGTTGGGGGAGTGCGCGCGTTGTGGTGCCGAGGGTCCGCATCGCTGGTTCTCGGTGCAGGGCGGCGGCACGGTGTGCGCCGATTGCCGTCCGGCTGGCTCGGCCACCCCGTCGTCCGAGGCATTGCTTCTTCTCGAAGCCTTGCTGGACGGCGATTGGCTGGCCGCCGATGCGAGCGAATCACGGCACCAACGCGAGGCGAGTGGGCTGACTGCTGCGTATCTGCAGTGGCATCTCGAGCACAGCATCCGCTCGCTGCGACTGGTCGAGCACGCCTGATGGCTGCGCGGCGCGAGGTCAGTCTTCCGGCACCGCATCCGTCGGGCGCCCGGCCGCCACTGCTTCCGCCCGAACTCGTGCCACGACACGTGGCGATCGTGATGGATGGGAATGGTCGGTGGGCTCGGGCTCGCGGCTTGCCCCGCACCGCCGGCCATGAACGCGGCGAGGCAGCGCTACTCGACGTCGTCGAAGGCGCCATCGAAGTCGGCGTGGGCGCGATCTCGGCGTACGCATTTTCGACGGAGAACTGGAAGCGCTCGCCCGACGAAGTGAAGTTCCTGATGGGCTTCAACCGCGACGTGATTCGCCGCCGTCGTGACTACATGCACTCACTCGGCGTTCGGGTGCGTTGGGCCGGGCGGCGTCCGCGATTGTGGGCGAGCGTCATTCGCGAACTCGAAATCGCCGAGGACTTGACCCGCGACAACGACGTGCTCACGTTGACGATGTGCGTGAACTACGGCGGCCGTGCCGAGATTGCTGATGCCGCGCGAGCACTCGCCCTCGACGTCGCGGCGGGCAAGCTCGACCCGAAACGGGTCGATGAGAAGATCTTCGCGCGCTACCTCGACGAGCCTTCAATGCCGGACGTCGATCTGTTCCTGCGATCGTCAGGTGAACAACGCACGTCGAACTTCCTGCCATGGCAATCGGCCTACGCCGAGATGGTGTTTCTCGACACGCTGTGGCCCGATTTCGACCGGCGCGATCTGTGGCGGGCGGTCGAGATCTACGCCAGTCGCGATCGTCGGTACGGGACTGCGCGACCGAACCTCTCGGCGTCCGGCGGAGATTGATACGCTGGCCGCTCACCGACCGCCAGCCGGATGGACATTTCATGGCCAGCTCCACCAAGAAGTCTGACGACCGACTCGACGCCATCGTTAACCTGAGCAAGCGCCGCGGGTTGGTCTTCCCCAGTAGCGAGATCTACGGAGGCCTGCGGGCCGCGTGGGACTACGGACCCCTTGGCGTCGAGCTCAAGAACAACGTGAAGCGCCAGTGGTGGAAGTCGATGGTCCACGAGCGCGACGACATCGTCGGCCTCGACTCGTCGGTCATTCTGAATCCGATCGTGTGGGAGACAAGCGGGCACATCACCGCGTTCGTCGACCCGCTGACCGAATGCCAGTCGTGTCACAAGCGTTTTCGCGCCGACCACCTCGAAGAGGCATACGCCGAGAAGCACGGCCGGCCGCCGGCGCACGGGTTGGCCGACATCAACTGCCCGAACTGCGGCACGAAGGGCGCGTTCACCGAGCCGAAGATGTTCAACGGTTTGCTGAAGACCTACCTCGGCCCGGTCGAGGACGAGTCGGGTCTGGCGTATCTGCGGCCCGAGACCGCGCAGGGCATCTTCATCAACTACTTGAATGTGCAGCAGTCGTCGCGCAAAAAGCCGCCGTTCGGAATCGCCCAGCAGGGCAAGAGTTTTCGCAACGAGATCACTCCTGGCAACTTCATCTTCCGCACGCGCGAGTTCGAGCAGATGGAGATGGAGTTCTTCGTCAAGCCGGGAACTGACGAGGAATGGCATCAGTACTGGATCGACACCCGGCTGGCTTGGTACGTGGGGCTCGGCCTGCGCCCGGACATGATGCGGCTCTTCGAGCACCCGAAGGAGAAGCTGTCGCACTATTCGAAGCGGACCGTCGACATCGAGTATCGGTTCGGGTTCCAGGGATCCGAGTGGGGCGAGCTCGAAGGAATCGCGAACCGCACCGACTACGACCTGACCGTGCACTCTAAAGCGTCGGGCGTCGACTTGTCGTACTTCGACCAGGAGTCGGGGGAGCGCTGGACGCCTTATGTGATCGAGCCCGCAGCGGGCGTCGACCGGTGCGTGTTGACGTTCTTGATCGATGCCTACACCGAGGACGAAGCGCCGAACGCCAAGGGTGAGTTGGAGAAACGCACTGTATTGCGTCTCGACCCGCGGTTGGCGCCGGTCAAGGTCGCTGTGCTGCCGCTTTCGCGCAACGCGGACCTGTCGCCGAAGGCGCGCGATCTGTCTATCGAGCTACGTCGCCGCTGGAACGTCGACTTCGACGATGCATCAGCGATCGGACGTCGGTACCGCCGCCAAGACGAGATCGGGACGCCGTACTGCGTGACCGTCGACTTCGAAACTCTCGAGGATCAGGCCGTCACGATTCGCGAGCGCGACACCATGAAACAAGAACGCGTCGGCTTGGACGCAGTAGTCGGCTACCTAAGCGAGCGGTTAGTCGACCTGTAGCCGTAGCCGCGGTCGGCCGTTCGAGGCTGCGCCAAATCCTGCGCATCTACTGCCCTCCAGGGGCAGTAAGTGCGCAAGATCTCGGCGTCGGAGTCGTTACCCGACCCTCATCATCCGTACGCCAAGACCGCTGATGCTCTACGCGTCCAAGAACGCGCGCTGACCAACAACACTCCGCAGCTAGTTTCGCCGACGGGTCTCGACGGGTACTGCGGAGTCCGGCTGCGTATTCCGTCCTGCTTCAAGTTCTCTGAGCAAGCCGGTTAGCCAAGCGCGCATGGTGACGTTCTCGCGCGATGGATCGTAGTAAAGCGAGTAGTCCTCATCGATCGTTTGATGGAACTCGTCATCCGCCATGGGCTCTTGTACAAGCTCCCTGAGTTCCTCGATGACCTGATGGATCAGGATTGGATCAGCCGTGTCGAGAAAATCCATAGCGACATCGAGGCGTGACTCTGCGTCGAGCTGCCAGTCGGGATGGAAGTAGGAAAGGAATAATTCTTGGACGGCGAAGTAGCGGCGCTTCACGGGGCAACAAATCCCGTCAACATGTAATAGCCCAGCGGAGCCGAGGGTTGTGCTCGTAGGACCGCGACGGCGGTGGTGCCGTCGACTGATTCTCCTCTTCCTGCGAAGAGAACCCGGCCCACGGGTCTGTCAAAGGTTGCGGCGAACCTAAACTTCGCGCCGGCCTTCGCGCCCGCCAGCCAGACCCGGATCTCGCGTCCATTCGCCCATTGTAGATCCGCGAGGGCCTGCTCGGCCGTCGCACGGTCGGTGAAGGTCGATGCCTCGGTAACGCCCCGTGAAGCGAGACTGTCGTCGCCAACGCCGACATGAGTCAACACATGTCCGCCGAGCGCGTCATTTGCTCCGAGGCCGCCCGGATACGCGAGCCCGGAGCCTTTTGACGCCTGGAGCGCATGCGCGGCTTCGCCGTTGCTGGCGTGGACGATTGTGCTTGGTTTGATTAGGCGCGATTCGCGGAGTAGTGGTGCCGCTTTGGTGACGAGCTTGCCTCCTCCGGCTGGTGCGAAGCTCAGCGCGTCGACGCCCACCGAAGTCCACGAACCCTTGCCGGTTGCAGCAAGCGCAGTGTCGGCCATTCCTGCTGCGACCGAGCTGACCAGCGACACGGTCTCCAGTGCCGCTGCTGCAGCTTCCAGTGGCGGGAATGCGACGCCAGCGACCGCGAGAATCAGTGCCGCAGCACCGGCCAACGCCGATACAACGGTGCCGATCTTCGACACTTCGCGCAGTGTCTGGGTCCAATGGGTGGATGCCCAATGACCAACGGAGTGCGTGACGTGGTGGAACCACGACTGGTTGTGGATGCCGACGTGTGACGCCTGCTGCAACGCGGCCGCCGCAATACGCGCGGCCTGCTGCTGTTGCTCGTGCGCGTCGTCGTTCGATGCGACCGCTCTCTTGAGATCCGCGGCAGCCTCGTCGATGGACGCCTCGTAGCGCGTTGCAGTTAGAGGCGGTGGAAGTAGTCCGGTTGTGCGCGCGACAGTAGTAGCAGAAGCATCGCGGGCCGCAGCCGCTGCGTGCGCGGCAACAGCGGACGCAAGCTCGGCACTCGCGCGATCAGCTGCTGCGATTGCAGATGTTGACTGGTCTTGTGCGTCGGCGAGTGTGCGCGCGTAGGAGCCCAGCGCACGTCCTGCTGCCGCATAGGACACGTTCGCTTTGTCGAGTGACGGCGGTAGCGACGCGGTGCGGACGTGGGCGGAAACAGCGGCCGCGCCTGTCCACGAGTCATCGCCAGCCGCAAGTGCGCGTAGTCGGCTCGCAATGTTCGCAACATCCAACGCGATTGACTCGAGTGTGCGACCGGCAGCTGAAACAGCCATTGGATCGCCGGCGATCGGATCGAGAACATCAACAGGCACAGCGAGAAGTTAGCTGTTCGTCAACCCCGCAGCTGTTGAAGTGGCCACGCCTGTGGACAACGCATCAGTAGTGCAACTCGAGACTCTGAGCCATCGTGTCGAACAGTTCGGTCATTATCCGGGCATATGGAGGGCACGTAGAAGTGAACGTCACCACGACATGCGCACCACAGCCGAACAACGGCACGATGTATTGCACGACGATCCCGTCGTTCTCGACGCAAAGTCGCACCACCGCGCCGACGAATGGCAGCGTCACGACCCCGGCGTTGGCACCGGTCCAGATGGGGTCACCGTCAATGACGGCTACTAGCGCGACGCACCGTTCGGCCACAGACGGGTTCCGCTCACCGGGAAATACCACCGTGTCGACCTCACAGATTTGCATCACGACGGTTGCGACTAGCGCGCCATACTTGGTGTCCTCGATGACCCTCGACGCGCAGTAGAAAGCGCCGGCGTTGTTGGCGCGAGTGGTTAGGCGATCGAGCAAGGCGATGAGCGGGATGGCGTCGGGTGCCAATGCCCGCGAGCGGACTATCGCCCGTCGAACTGCACGGCGGATCGACGTGTGCCGAGTGCTGGCATCGAGGTCGAGCTCGATCCAATTGCCCGGCGTGACGATGCTCGCCTTCGCCAGGGGGCGCGGCGCCAGCGGCCCCAGTAGTTCGATCCTCTGCGCCGGCGGATCGGAGGGCTGCCACCCCAACCCCTCGTCGTCCGGACTGATCGTCATTGCATTGCTGCTGCGAGGTCGCCGTCAGTGGAGCTGTAGATCTGAGACGCCTGGGTGAGCAGATCCGAGAGCTGCCCGACGTCCGCACAGATTTGAGCCCGACCGTCGTGCCAGCCGGTGACGAAGTGGTGCAAGGCGCCCGCGACCACGTCTGAACCGAGCGCCGGCCCAACATCGACGCCGAGGTCTGCGGTCAGCGAGAGGTCGTCGCGGACCCGGCCCACGGCACAGGCGAGCAAGGCAAGAGAAGCGGGCGTGACAACAAATCCCCGCGCGGCGTCCGGCACGTAAGTCCCCCCAAGAAGTAGGGGCCGACGCTAGCCACAAACAGCCCCGAACGAGCCAAAGAACCGGCAGCCTGTGGACAACTGGGCGATCGGTAGGATCAGAACCGCCGACCACACGAATTTCACCCGCGAGGAGCGTTCCCAGTGCCGAAGTATGTGTACGACTTCAGCGAAGGCAACCGAGACATGAAGGACCTTCTCGGCGGCAAGGGCGCGAACCTCGCCGAGATGACCAACATCGGGCTTCCGGTGCCTCCCGGCTTCATCATCACGACGCAGGCGTGCCGCACCTATCTCGAGAGCGGCGATGCGCCGGTCGAGATGGAAGACGAGATCAGCGAGCACCTCGCCAGCCTCGAGAAGGCCATGGGCAAGACCCTCGGCGACGCCGACGATCCGCTGCTCGTCTCGGTGCGATCCGGCGCGAAGTTCTCGATGCCCGGAATGATGGACACCGTCCTGAACATCGGCCTGAACGACCAGAGCGTGAACGGCCTTGCGAAGCAGGGCGGCAACGACCGGTTCGCCTGGGACTCTTACCGCCGGTTGCTCTCGATGTTCGGCAAGACAGTGCTCGGGGCCGACGGCGAGTTGTTCGAGCACGCGCTCGACGAACTGAAGACGAGCCGCAACACCAAGAACGACCTCGACCTCGACGCCGCCGACTTCCAGGCGTTGGTCGAGACCTACAAAGGCATCATCCGCGACCACGCCGGCCGCGAGTTCCCGCAAGACTCCCGCGAGCAGCTCGATCTCGCCGTCCGCGCCGTTTTTGATTCCTGGAACGGCGATCGCGCCCGCCTTTACCGTCGCCAGGAGCGCATTCCGGCCGACCTCGGCACCGCCGTCAACATCGTCGCGATGGTGTTCGGCAACATCAGCGCCGAGTCGGGCACCGGTGTCGCCTTCACCCGCGACCCCGGATCGGGCGATCAGGGCATCTACGGCGACTACCTCGAGAACGCTCAGGGCGAAGACGTCGTCGCCGGGATCCGCAACACCGTGCCGCTGGCCGACCTCGAGACGATCGACAAGCCCGCCTACGACGAGTTGCTCGGCATCATGAGCAAGCTCGAGAAGCACTACAAGGACCTCTGCGACATCGAGTTCACCATCGAGAACAACAAGCTCTGGATGCTGCAGACCCGCGTCGGCAAGCGCACAGCGGGCGCAGCTTTCCGTATCGCGACGCAGCTTGTCGACGAGGGCCTGATCGACATGAACGAGGCACTCCAGCGGGTTACGGGCGCGCAACTCGCGCAGCTGATGTTCCCGAAGTTCGACGAAGACGCGAAGAAGATGAAGATCACCAAGGCCGTCAACGCGTCACCCGGTGCGGCGGTCGGCAAGGTCGTGTTCGACTCGGTCGTCGCGGCAGAGTGGGCCGCCAAGGGCGAGGACGTCATCCTCGTCCGTCGCGAGACCAACCCCGATGACCTGCCGGGCATGATCGCCGCCAAGGGCATCTTGACCGAGCGCGGGGGCAAGACGTCGCACGCGGCCGTCGTCGCACGCGGCATGGGCAAGACCTGCGTATCGGGCGCCGAGCAGATCAGCGTCGACCTCAAGACCCGTCAGTTCACCGGCCCGAATGGCGAGGTCGTCAAGGAAGGCGACGTCATCTCGATCGATGGCACCTCGGGCATGGTCTACCTCGGTGAGGTTCCGGTCGTTCCTAGCCCGGTCGTGCAGTACTTCGAAGGCACCATCAGGGCGGACGCCGACCCGCTGGTCGCCGCGGTCCACCGCATCCTCGTACACGCAGACTCAAAGCGGCGCCTCGGCGTCGAAGCGAACGCCGACACCCCCGAGGACGCCGAGCGCGCGCGTCGTTTCGGCGGCGAAGGCATTGGCCTGTGTCGTACCGAGCACATGTTCCTCGGTGAGCGTCGCAAGAACGTCGAGCGACTGATCCTGGCTAACGGCGAAGAGGAGCAGAAGGCAGCACTGGCCGAACTGCTTCCGTTGCAGCGCACCGACTTCATCGGCATCTTCGACGCGATGGACGGCTTGCCTGTAACGGTCCGCCTTATCGACCCGCCGCTGCACGAGTTCTTGCCCGACATCACCGAGCTCACCGTCAAGATCGCCGTCGCCGAGGCGAAGGGCGAGAAGGTCGCTGACAAGGATCGGGTGCTGCTCGAGGCGGTGCGTCGACTGCACGAGCAGAACCCGATGCTCGGGCTTCGCGGCGTCCGCCTCGGGCTTGTCATTCCTGGGCTCTTTGCCTTGCAGGTAAGGGCAATTGCCGAAGCGGCCGCGCATCTGAAGAAGCTCGGCAAGAACCCGGTTCCGGAGATCATGGTTCCGCTGGTTGGTGCGGTGCAGGAGCTCGAGATCATTCGCGAGGAAGCGTTGGGCATTCTGGCTGACGTCGCGAAAGAGACCGGCGTCGAGGTGCACACGCTGATCGGCACGATGATCGAAGTGCCGCGCGCGGCGTTGACCGCCGGCCAGATTGCCGAAGCTGCTGACTTCTTCAGCTTCGGCACCAACGACCTCACGCAGATGGGCTGGGGCTTCTCGCGCGACGACGTCGAAGGCGCATTCTTCGGTCGCTACATGGACCTCGGCATCTTCGGAGTCTCACCGTTCGAGACCCTAGACCGTGACGGCATCGGCCGGTTGGTGCGCATCGCCGTCGAGGAGGGTCGCGCGAGCAACCCGAACCTGCGGATCGGGATCTGCGGTGAGCACGGCGGCGACCCCGACTCAATCCACTTCTGCGACGAGGTCGGGCTCGACTACGTCTCGTGCTCGCCGTTCCGGATCCCGGTCGCCCGCCTCGAAGCCGGTCGCGCCGCTCTAGAGACGGCGGGTTCCGACACGCGCTGAGACCAGCCCGGACGCCGAGGGGTGGCCGCCCGTACGGCCGACGCGGGATACTGGCGAGCTATGGGAGACGTTCCGAATTTCCTTCCCAGTGCGCAGGGACTCCACTACGCCAACTCGTGGCCGTCCGCGCCGGTCGTCGAGGTTCCGACCCCGTTCGGCAACGTCGATATCGGCGATGCCAAGCATGGTCTGTGCGGCGGCATGGCCTACGCCGTCCGCGATCTGTTCGAAGCACATGCCGACCCGCCGCCGCAGACCGCCAATCCGCTGCCAACATCGCCCGCATTTCACTTCATCACCACACGATTGATCGACAGTTTCGACCTGCCCGACGGCGTCGCGAAGTACTACGAGTGGATGAACTTGCCGACCGGCGACGAGTTCTTCGTGCATGGCACGTCGCGGCGAACCATCGAAGTTTCGATGCCTTTCATCCGTGCGACGATCGATGCCGGACACCCGTGTCCGCTGGGCGTTGTGTGCGTACATTCGGCCAACCCGCAGGACCTCGGCGAGAATCACCAGGTGCTCGCGTACGGCTATGCAGATACGACCTCGACAACCACTCTGCGGCTCTACGACTGCAATCATCCAGACGACGACGGCGTGACGATCGCGTTCGATCACACGAGCCCGCACCACTCGACGAAGTTCAACTACTCCTACGACGACCACACCGTGATTGGATTCTTCCCGAGCCAGTACACGCCAAAGGATCCGTCGCCGCTCTTCCAGCTGTGACGCCGCGGAACTGAACGGGGGACCTCATCGCACTCGTACTGGTCACCGGCCCCGCCACGACCACGGTGTTTGCTGTCGCTTCGGCGAGCCCCTCGCCGTCCGGCCCGGTATCGACGTCCGTACCGGTTGGGTCGCCGTCATTGATCGGGCCCCCGTCACCGATCAGTGCTGCACCGGCGACTTCGGAACTCACGGTCTTCCCAACGTCTTCCGCGCACCCGGATTTCGTTACTGGCGCCATTTTCGTCGTGATCTTCGCGCTGCTACTCACGTTCGCCTACGCCATCCGCGTGCTGCGGCGTCGGCGGCACCGATGGGACTGAAGCGGACGACGGTGGGCCGGGGTAGCGTCGAGACGTGAACGACTCTGTTGCCAGGTACGACGATGGTGCACGCGCGCGCTGGGTGAACGAGCCGCCGAAGCGACCCGGGCGCAGCGCCTTCGAACGCGACCGGGCTCGGGTGGTGCACAGTTCGGCGTTGCGGCGGCTTGGCGCGAAGACTCAGGTCGTCGGGCCCGCGGAGGCCGAGAGCGACTTCCCACGCACTCGGCTGACGCACTCGCTCGAGTGCGCGCAGGTCGGCCGCGAACTCGGCGCAACACTTGGTTGCGACCCCGACCTCGTAGAAACCGCCTGTCTGGCGCACGATCTCGGTCACCCGCCATTTGGCCACAACGGCGAAGCCGCACTCGACCAAGCGGCCCAAGCGATCGGCGGGTTCGAAGGCAATGCTCAGTCGTTTCGGCTCCTGACTCGCCTTGAGGCGAAGACTGTTGCCGACGACGGTCGCAGTGCCGGGCTCAACCTAACTCGCGCGAGCCTCGATGCGGCGACGAAGTATCCGTGGCCAAAGCGCGATGGCAACAGCAAATTCGGTGTCTACGACGACGACCTCGAGGTCTTCAACTGGGTGCGCGAAGCTGCCCCAAACGACCGAAGATGCATCGAGGCCCAAGTCATGGATTGGGCCGACGACGTCGCGTACTCGGTGCACGACTTGGAAGACGGCGTCGAAGCCGGCCTGGTGAAGCTCGACCATTTGAGTGAAGTTGATGGTTGGGGAGATGTGTTGCCGGTAGTGGTTGAGTTCTACCTGCCCGACGCGGAGCAAGTGGAATTGGAAGCAGGCATCCGCAGCCTGACCGGCTTGCAGTGTTGGCCGGCTGCGCATGACGGCAGTCTAAATTCCTTGGCAGCATTGAAGAATCTCACGAGCATGCTAATCGGTCGCTTCTGCCAGGCCGCTGAGGCTGCGACCCGTGAGGCCTACGGTCGTGCACCGTTGACTCGCTACGACGCCGACCTCATCGTCGCGCGCGCGAGCCGCATCGAGTGCGCGCTGCTGAAGGGCGTGACAGCGCACTACGTGATGAATCGCGAAGGTGTCGCCGCTGTTCACGACAGGCAGCGCGTGCTCCTTCTCGAGCTTGTCGATCAGCTGAGCGCGTCCGACGGTCAGGCACTCGAACCACTGTTCCAGACGGCGTGGGCGGCCGCCGCCGATGACGGTACGCGGTTGAGGGTTGCCGTCGATCAAGTCGCCTCGCTGACCGATACTTCGGCGGTGATCTGGCATCGACGAGCCTCGGGAGGGGGGTCGTAACGAGATGAGTAGCAGCGACCAGTTGACCGACGGTAACGACGACGAGGTGACAGACGGAGTTCCGCGGCCCGCCTCGATCGACGTCGAGTTCGTGAAGCCGCTGGTCCTTCACGCACTGCGCCGCCAAGTCCTACGCCCGGGGCAGCCATGGAGCAGCGTCGTCCATGACTACGACTCGTGGCCCGAGACGTTCCACGTCGCCGCATTCGGCCCACGCGGAGAAGTCGCCGCCTGCGCGAGCTTCCATCCCGACGCGGCACCGCACCGGCTAGACGCAGACCCCGGCAAGACTTGGCGCCTTCGTGCGATGGCCTCGTTGCCCGAGGTGCGTGGCCAGGGCTACGGTGCTGCGGCCCTGCGTTACGGCATCGCGGAAATACGCAGGCGCGGCGGCACCCTGCTGTGGTGCAATGCGAGATCGGGCGCCGTTGGCTTCTACGAAAGGCTCGGATTTTCCACGGTGGGTGATGAATTCGAGATCGCGCCGATCGGGCCGCACTACGTGATGGAGATCGAGGTGTGAATGTCGAGATCTTGCGCTACAGCGCATTCACTCAGACCCCGGCGGGTGGCAACCCGGCCGGCATCGTGCTTGACGCGACTGGTCTCGACGAACTGAGGATGCAGGCGATTGCCACCGAGGTCGGTTACTCCGAGACGGCATTTCTGACCCCTGCCGGCAACGACGCTCGCGAGTTCCACGTCCGCTACTTCGCGCCGTCCATCGAAATTCCGTTTTGTGGCCACGCGACCATCGCGACCGGCGTCGCACTCGCCGAGCGCCTGGGCGAAGGCGTCTTCCTGCTCCACACCAACGTCGGCGATGTTCCGGTCGACGTCGAACGCGATGCCGACGGTCTGCTTAAAGCGACATTGACCAGCGTCGAGCCCAAGCTCGACGAACTCGACCCGGGCGATTTGGCTGAGCTTCTCGATGCGTTGCGCTGGAGCCATGACGACCTCGATCCCGAGCTACTGCCGAAGGTCGCGTTCGGCGGGGCTCGGCACCCAGTGCTGGCGGCTGCGTCCCGGGCCAGGCTTGCCGATCTTGACTATGACTTCGCCGCATTGCGCGAGCTGATGTTGCGGCGCGGGTGGACGACGATCCACCTTGTCTGGCGCGAATCGCCCACCGTGTTTCAGGTGCGCGACCCGTTTGCGGCCGGGGGAGTCGTCGAAGACCCGGCGACCGGCGGAGCGGCCGTCGCTTTCGGTCACTATCTGCGTGAAATGAAACTGATCGAACCGCCCGTCACGCTCACGCTGCATCAGGGCGTCGACATGGGCCGACCGAGCCTGTTGATCGTGGATGTGGATGACGTGGATCAGCACATCAGGGTCGGTGGGCACGCCGTGCCGATCCCGCAAGACACCTAGACTCGGGGATCGTGGCCGGCCGGATTCCTGACAGTGACATCGCACGAGTGCGAGAGCTGTCGCCGGTCGCCGACGTGATCAGCGAGCACGTCACGCTCAAGAGCGCTGGCGGCGGCTCGCTCAAGGGCCTCTGCCCGTTCCACGATGAGCGCTCGCCGTCGTTCAACGTGACTCCCGCCCGCGGCTTTTGGCACTGCTTCGGCTGCGGCGAGGGCGGCGACGTCATCAGCTTCGTCCAGAAGATCGACGTCCTGTCGTTCAGCGAGGCGGTCGAACACCTCGCGGCCCGGGCGAACTACGAGCTGCACTACGAGCAGGGCGGATCTGCCCCGCGCGCCCAGCAGGGCCAACGAGCGCGGCTCGTCGAGGCGCACAAGGCCGCGGCCGAGTACTTCGCTGAGCAACTGGCCAGCGCAGAGGCGGTGATCGGCCGGACATTCCTGACCGAGCGCGGGTTCGACGGCGCCGCGGCAGCCCACTTCGGCGTCGGGTACGCGCCTAACGGCTGGGAGTTCCTGGTCAAGCACCTGCGTGGCCGCGGGTTCACCGACGAAGAACTGGCGACCGGCGGCTTGGCCAGCCGCGGGCAGCGCGGTCTCATCGACCGGTTCCGCGGCCGACTGATGTGGCCGATCCGCGACGTCACGGGCGATGTGGTCGGATTCGGTGCACGAAAGCTCCGAGAAGACGATGACGGGCCGAAGTATCTGAATACGCCCGAGAGCCCGTTGTACAAGAAGAGCCAGGTTCTGTACGGCATAGACCTCGCCCGCCGCGAGATGGCGAAGGCCGGCCAGGCCGTGGTGGTCGAGGGCTATACAGACGTCATGGCGTGCCACCTCGCCGGCGTCACCACGGCCGTTGCCACCTGTGGCACGGCATTCGGCGACGAGCACGTTCGGATCCTGCGGCGGCTGCTGCTCGATTCCGCTGAGTACGCCGGTGAGGTGATCTTCACCTTCGACGGCGACGCCGCAGGCCAGAAGGCGGCGCTTCGGGCTTTCGAGAGTGACCAGAAGTTCGTCACGCACACATTCGTGGCGATCAGCCCCGACAACATGGACCCCTGCGAGCTGCGGATCGCCAAGGGTGACGCCGCGGTTCGCGACCTGGTCGCCCGCCGCCAGCCGCTCTTCGAGTTCGCAGTCCGCAGCGTGCTCGCGGGCTTCAACCTGGAAACCTCAGAGGGCCGGGTCGCCGCCCTGGAGCGCACGATGCCGCTGGTGGCGTCGATCAAAGACACTTCACTGCGCGACGAGTACGCGCGCCGGCTCGCCGGATGGGTGGGCGCCCCTGACGAGCTCGCGGTCCTCGAGCGTGTTCGTCGTATAGCGGGGACGACGAGTGGTGGGCGTAGTCGAAGCGTTGCAGCGCCAGATCCGCGCGACCCAACGCTGCAGGTCGAGCGCGAGGCGCTGAAGGTCGCGGTGCAGCGACCCGCCCTGCTCGGGCCGGCCTTCGACCAGCTCGACCCGCTCGCGTTCACCCACCTTGCTTACGGCGAGATCCGGGACGCCGTCGCGAAGGCAGGAGGCACCGGGTCAACTGCGGGCGGCGACGCTTGGGTCAACGCCGTCCTGGAGGCTGCCAACGATGACCGGGTGCGCGCGCTTATCACCGAGCTGGTCGTTGAGCCCATCCTCGCGGCGACCGAACCCGACGAGCGTTACGCACGTGCGCAACTCGCGCAGTTGCGGGTGCGCGCCGTCGACCGGCAGATCGCCGACGTCAAATCTCGTCTCCAACGGCTGAACCCGATCGAGGTCGCCCCGGAGTACAACCGTCTCTTCGGGGATCTCGTGACGTTGGAGAAACGGCGCCGCGACGATTTGGAAGGAACGCTGGGCGTCAGCTGAACGGCGTCCGCGACGTGGAACTAGTGTCGATTTCGGCCGACTTGGCATAGTCCTGTCCACGGATTTTCCGGAGTAGCCTCGCGCAGCCCGCTACCCCGGCACACTTATGCACGTGGGGATGCTTGCGGCCACTGAGCCGCTCCAGTTCATTGCACACCTTCCGCATCAGCGGCCCGGTGGCTCGCTCGAGGTTGTCGTCGATGTCGACCGCCTCGAGATTGTCGAGACTCCGGACGTCGCCGTCGCCGTCGCCGTTGCCGAGGTGGCAGTGGCCGCAGTCGATGAGGCTGAGGACGTCGACGATGTCGAGGCCGAGGTCGCGAAACCCGTCGGTGACGACGATGAAGCCGAGTTGCCCGGGCAACGCGACGCCGTGGTGGGCTGGGCGCCGTCCGCGGACCCGGTCCGCACTTATCTCAAAGAGATTGGCCGCGTCCCGCTGCTGACGGCCGAACAAGAGGTCGATCTCGCAAAGCGCATCGAGGCAGGACTCTTCGCCGGTGAGAAACTCGTCAGCGGCGTCGCGATGTCGAGCCAGTTGCGGCGCGAGCTTGAACTCGTCGAGTGCGACGGCCGCATTGCAAAGCGCGGACTTATCGAAGCCAACCTTAGGCTCGTCGTCTCGATCGCAAAGCGGTACACCGGTCGGGGCATGTTGTTCCTGGATCTCATCCAGGAAGGAAATCTTGGCCTTATCCGCGCAGTCGAGAAGTTCGACTACACACGTGGTTACAAGTTTTCGACCTATGCGATCTGGTGGATTCGCCAAGCCATCACCCGCTCGATGGCTGATCAGGGGCGCACCATTCGGGTGCCGGCCCACATGATCGATGCGATCAACAAAATGATCCGTACGCAACGCACGTTCGTGCAGCTCAACGGCCGCGAAGCAACGCCGATCGAACTCGCCACCGAACTTGATCTCACTGTCGAACGTGTGCGCGAGATTCAGGCCATCGCGCAGGAGCCGATCTCGTTTCAGTCACCGATCGGCGAGGACAGCGCGACGCTCGGCGACCTCATCGAAGACGTCGATGCGGTCGCACCAGCCGAGGCTGCGACGTACACGATGATGCTTCAGCAGTTGGCTGATGTACTTGCCACGTTGGGGGAGCGTGAGCAGCAGGTCATCACGATGCGCTACGGCCTCACCGACGGTTTCTCGCACACGCTCGAAGAAGTCGGCCAGCGGTTTGGTGTGACGCGCGAACGGATCCGGCAGATCGAGACGAAGACGCTCGCGAAACTACGTCAGCCGCCGTGCGCAACGCGGTTGCGCGACTTCCTCATCGATTAGCAAACCTCAGGTCATCGACCCGTTCGCGTACGTGTGGTCGGCGTCGAGGTTGATCTCGTGGCTACCGAACCGGCTCGTCACCTTGCCGACCAGGTCGGAACCGACCGAACCGGCCTTCTCCTGCACGACACGGCGCGCACGATCACTGAGATGCAGTGCCTGGGCCTGCACCTTGTCGGCGGCCTGCTGAACCGCGGGGTTCTTCTTGACCGTCTGTGTGAGCCGCTTGATCTGCTCGTAGCGCTGCCGTCCGGCGCGTGCGCCAAGGACGTAACCCGCGGCAATGCCGATGACGAGAGTGGCCTTGTATCGCATGCGCGCTCCTCGGATGTAGGACGTCTCTGAACCGGTCGGATCGCCTGACAGGCGGTCGGGTCGGTGCCGATCTGGACTTTAACTACCCGCGACAACCGACGTTATCCTCAACGTTCCCTGCCGGTCGAGTACCGCCGCGAGGCCCTCAGGCGGTGCTGGCTGGTGCGATACCCTACGGAGGCACCAAAGGCCGGTCCGCCGGCCAGCATTCCTGCGTAGCTCAATTGGCAGAGCAGCCGGCTGTTAACCGGCAGGTTATAGGTTCGAGTCCTATCGCAGGAGCAAATCCGCAGGTCAGGCCCCATCCGGCCGACCGACCAAGGGCGTTTCGCCCGACCGCACACGCCTCTCAGCGCCGACATCGCAGACGTAGCAAGTGGCACCCATCGAAGCCGCCGCGATCGTTGGCGCGTGGTTCGCATCCTTCCTCGGAATGCGCAAGCTGACGCAGGCACCGATCGCGCCGACTGCCAATGCGACCATGTGCTCTCTGCCGGCAAGATCGGGATGAAGTGCGAACGCGCCAACCACGGCGGCAATCAGCAGCCCACCCAACCGCGGGCAGCGCATCGCTATGGCGATGTAGATCGCCAGACCACACGTCGCAGCAGATGGGCCAGTATCAACCGCACGCGCTGAATGCGGACTGGCAAGGATCGACTCCCCTTAACGAATTCTTCATGTAATCCGGGGAACATGCAGGCGACTGTCATGTGCGACGCGGCCGCAGGCTCGGTGGGCTCAGCGCGTGCGCAGGGCCTGTGAACGTGCCGGAGTCGAGGTGGTCGACATGAAGGCGCTCGGCTACGTGGCGGCGGGTGCGGTGGCGTTGTTCGGATTGCTTGAGGCGAGCCTCGCTGTCACGGCCATACTGACGATGCGGGTCTACTGAGGGGCGAGATGGCTGCCCACTTTCGGATGTCGCGACGCCGAGGCTCCGCCGCCACGCCGCTCGTTGTCACATCCTTGTTGCTCGCCGCGGCGCTTCTGGTTGGCGTTGGCCAGATCAAGAATGCATCCATCGAGCGTGGCTATCGGCACACTCAATATGCCGCCGCATCTGTGGTCAGTGTGGGTGCCAACCGGATCGCGAAAGTTCGATACCTGTGGGGAGGCGCGCCGCGAACCGGCCAGCTCGACGTCACTGCTACTTCGGGCGTCGACCGCGGCGACCATCTCGCGTTGCGAGTCTCCGATGGCGGGCATCGTTTGCAGCTCGAGACGCCGTTCTACGGCGCGGTTTATCCGTGGACTGCCGTCACCTTGATGCTCATAGCGCTGTTCGTCGCGATATCGTCGCGGCGATCGCCGGCAGGGCTCAGTCGGCATAAGCCATGGCTGCCTGCGGAACTTAGGCGTCCGCGCCGGCGCCATCGGGTCGGTCACGCGTGACCAGCTTCGCTCCGCTGCGCGTTGAACCTTTCGCTAACGCATTTCGGCAACGCACTACGGCGCGCACGTAAGGTCGGGTGCTGCAATCGCCGTGGTCGTTGCTGGAGCCGCGGCGGTGCTGATGGCGGTGAAGTCGGTGCCTAGGGTCAGCACTACGCCAGCCGTTGTTGACGAGACGAGCGCTGCTTGCGGCACGTGGGTTTGTAGCAATTGGGCAGCTGCGAGATCGGCGTCGTCGTAACGGATTGTCGTGACCGGGGTGCTTGTCGCGTCGCCGACCGTGCCGACGTGAAAACCGAGTACCTGCAACGCAACCGCTGTCGTGCGCGCGAGCCCTGATCGCCCAGTGCCGTTTTCGACGTTAATAAGAACATCGGGCGGGGACGCCGGGGGCGCTGATGCTGAGGCCGACGCTGACGTTGAGCTGTCATTCTCGAAAGTCGCGAAAAGTGCGGCCATCGCGGAGGGGTCGAGCTCGACGTTGTCTTGGGGTTGATTGCCGTAAACACTGCTTGTTGCCGAGTAGTTCGAATTCAGGATCGGTGCTGTGAGAAAGCTGACGTGGCTGGCGTCGAGGTGGCTGAACCGGGACGCAAGTTTGCGCATGTCACCTAACGAAAGGCCGGAGTCGACTGTCAGCGATTTCGTCGCCTGATTGAGGAATTCGGTGAGCTTCAACGGATTAACCAGAGTGCCGGCTGAGAGAACCTTCTGCAGCATCACCGACAGGAAGTACTCCTGGTCCTTGATCCGCTCGAGGTCCTGGTTCGGGAAGGATTCGCGGTCGCGCACCAGAGCCAGTGCTTGGACGCCGTTGATGTGATGCTCACCAGCCGTGAGAAAGTCTCCAGAGTTGGTGTCGTGACGAGTGGTCGCGACGCAAACGTCGATACCGCCCAGGGCGTTGACCATTCCCTGGAAGCCAGGAAAGTTCACTGAGGCGAAATGGTCGATGTGCAGGCCAGTCAGCTGTTCCATGGTGGCCACAAGCAGGGGTGCGCCGCCAATCGAGAACGCGGCATTAAGTTTGGCGTAGACCGCCGCGTGCGACACGTTCTTGGCGTCAATGTAGGCGGGTAGCTGAACCCACGAATCACGTGGGAACGACACGACCGTCGCCTTGGCCGTCCCGGCCGGGATATGCACCAGCATCACGACGTCCGACCGTTGGCCTGTGACGAACGCCGAGCTGCCCGGAGCGACGTTGTACGCCTGGCCGCCGGCGAAGTCGCGGCTATCCGAGCCCATCAGCAAGAAGTTCTCCGAACCGGGCACAGGTGTTGGCGCGGCAGTAGGAGTAGCCGTCGACGATGCTGTGGCGGCGCTGGTGCCGACGTTGGCTGAGGGTGACGGCGTCGCAGCGAAACGGATGTTGACGCGATGAATCTGATGGAAGAGCAGCGAGCCGGTAACAACGACGCCCACGATCACCACGACGCAAAGCACTGCGACAATGGAAAGTGCTTGCCGCCACCGAAGCCGACGCCACCATCGACCCGCAGCACTCGCTACGGACCCGGTTGATGGAGGCCCGGCAGGTGGAACCGTCATCGAAGCTACGTCCTCCAAACCACTCTTTGTAGGCGCGGCCCATTGCTTCGGTCTGGAGGAGTCTCGCAGGCAGACCTTACGTAGGGCTGTCGGTGCGCGAGGACGTCGATGCCGTCGTACCAAAGGATGCGGTCGTGCCAATGTATGGATAGACAGGATCGCCTAACTGCATGGAGATACTAGTGACGCCGTCGCCTGAGGTCGCCTACGGGTTGGTATTCGCTGCGTTGCGTCAAGGCCGTGGCTGGGAAGTATCAAGTGATGTAAATCAGCGCCTCACACAGACGTGACGGACTTGAGGCCCCGCGATTTAGCACCCCAAGTAGCTGACGATTTCATGACAGAGAAACAGGTCCCGGTACGTGTAACGCTATCCGTGTGAGTCGCGTAGGTTCGACGCATGGACGGCGACGAGCTCCGAAGGGGGGACCCGCGGAGCATCGACCGGCGTACCGTCCTCAGGGCTGGCGTTGCGGCCGCAGTTGCCGGCATAGCGGGCGGCAGTCTGGTCAGTTGTACGGCGAGTGCTAAGCGGGCCACTCGCGCGACCGCGGATCCCAACGCTGCCGACGCCTCGGCTATCGCGGTACCGACCGCCGCGGCCACCAGTGCGACGGGTCGTGCTGTGCCGAGCGCGCCGCCGTCAACGCCGGGCGCGGCGCAGTTAGCCTCGCCGTCAACGCCACAGTTGGCTTCGTTGGCACCGAGTCAGTCTGCGTCAACGCAGGCGGCGGCTTCTGAGGTCCGACCTGGCGCTCCCGCCGTGGAGATCACTCACGGGCCAATAACTGCGCACGGCGTAGCTCTGACGTTCCATGGCGCGGGCGATGTGACGCTCGCGACCCGGCTGCTGGCGGAACTCGAGACGGCAGGCGCGCGCGCGACCATTTTGGCCGTCGGGCAGTGGCTCGATCAGGAGCCGGCGATGGCGAAGCGAATCCTTGCCGGCGGTCATGAACTGGGCAACCACACCTACCGTCATCTGACCATGCCCCCATTGTCGGAGGCGGTCGATGAGTCGGAGATCACTCGCTGCGCAGATGTTCTGCGCCGGTTGACGGGTTCAGCGGGCCGTTGGTTTCGGCCGTCGGGCACAGTGCACGCAACTGCGGCAATTCTCGAGGCGGCAGGTCGTGCCGGGTATGCGACGAGTTTGTCCTATGACGTCGACCCTTCGGACTACGCCGATCCTGGATCGACGGCGGTTACCACGCGAGTGTTAACGGCCACGCGGCCTGGTTCAATCGTGTCGCTGCATTTGGGTCACCTCGGTACCGTGCAGGCGATGCCCGCGATACTTGACGGCCTTCGCTCACGTGGTTTGGCTGCGGTGACGATGTCGGACTTGATGGTTGAGAGTTGATGTGCTCGGCGAGATGCGGATGAGGTCTCACGGATCCAGAGCAGTTGCTGCGCTGTGCGTTATCGCGGCGCTCGGATTGTCCGGCTGCACGGCGCGCGACCACGACGGCTTCGCTCCTCGCATCGGTGCGGGACCCATAGCAGCGCACACGACCGCAGGCGTCCCGGACGCTGCATCCTCGAGCATGACGCCTGAGGGCGCCACCTCCCCAGCGGCCGATCCGGTAGCCTCCGGCACGCGCACAGACACAATGCCCGAATCAAGTCCGCTGGTAATATCGACGTCTACCTCGCCCATGCCGGCCGTCGCAAATCCATTGCCGGGGATGCCCGTGGCGGACGACGCCGCGAACATTTACAACCATGACGGCGCCAACATGCTCAGCCCGGTGGTCGCTGGGTTCCCGAACCTCGTCTACGTGCCGAACAGCAATAGCAACACCGTCGACGTCATCAACCCGGTGACGGGCGCGATCGTCGAGCATTTCGCGGTGCCGACGCAGCCGCAGCACGTGGTTCCGTCGTACAACTTGAAGACACTATGGGTGAACAGCGACGTCGGTAACGCGCTGACACCGATCAATCCCGCCACTGGGCTGCCAGGCAAACCGATCGCGGTCGCTGACCCGTACAACCTCTACTTCACGCCCGACGGTAAATATGCGCTCGTGATGGCCGAGCGGTTGCACCGCATCGACTGGCTCGACCCGACAACGATGGTGTTGATTCACACCACCCCTGTTCCGTGTTCCGGGGTTAACCACGCCGACTTCTCCGCAGACGGCCGTTACTTCATCGTCAGCTGCGAGTTCGACGGTCGGGTGTTGAAGATCGACACGCTGACCAAGCAGATAGTCGGTGTCATGCGTTTGACGCCAGATGCGATGCCGCAAGACGTGAAGGTTTCACCTGACGGGAAAGTGTTCTACATCGCCGACATGCAAAGCAACGGCGTGTGGGAGATCGACGGCGACACGTTCAAGAAGATCGGCTTCTTGCCGACCGGAAAGGGCGCCCACGGCCTTTACATCAGTCGGGACGCATCCGTGATGTACGTCACCAACCGCGGCGAGGGGTCAATCTCACTTGTCGACCTGGCAACTCGAACGGTCGAGACCACGTGGAAGATTCCTGGTGGCGGGTCGCCCGACATGGGTGGCCTTTCGGTCGATGGCATGCAGTTGTGGGTGTCAGGTCGATACAACGGGGTGGTCTACGAGATAAGTACGGTGGACGGCCACTTGATCAAGGAGATCAGCGTTGGTAGCGGACCACACGGACTTTGCGTGTACCCCCAACCAGGCCGGTATTCGTTGGGTCACACTGGCGTTTTCCGCTAGCCCGCCTCGGAATTGCTGCAGCGATGACTCGGCGGGGCCTGCAGATAACCCTCGGCGTCTTGTGGCTGGTCGATGCCAGTCTGCAGTTCCAGCCCGCCATGTTCGGTGGGCGGTTGGTGACCGAGGTACTTAGCCCTGCGGGCGACGGCCAAGCATCATTCGTCTCGAGGCCGGTCGAGCACGTCGCGCATCTGGTCAGCGGGCACCCGGCTTTATTCAATGCCGCGTTTGCTTCCGTGCAACTCGCGATCGGAGTTGGTCTGCTACTGCGCCGCCCCGTGGTCCTTGCGCTCTTCGCTTCAATCGTCTGGGCACTTGCAGTGTGGTACTTGGGCGAAGGGCTCGGCGGCTTGACTGGGCCGAACGCCGCGTTACTGACGGGCGCACCGGGTGCCGCCCTGTTGTACGCGGCGTTGGCAGCAGGTGCGTGGCCTCGTGCGGCGTCGGACCACCCCGAACCGCCACCCGCGGCCTGGCTGGCATTCGTGTGGGCTGCCTACTGGGTCGGTGGGGCGATCTTGCAGCTGTGGCATGGGCCGCGTACTGGGCCGGACTTGGCTGCCACCATTGGGGAGAGTGCCAACGGCGCCCCCGGCTGGCTCAGTCGTTTCGACTTCACCATCGCGCGAAACGCCGGGCATGTCGGTGCCGCGGTTCTCGACGGTTTCGTTGCGCTGCAAGTACTGACCGGGCTCGCCGTCTTCGCGCCCGCGCAGTTCCGCAAAAGTGCCGCAGCTGTCGGGACGTTGATCAGCTGCGGGTTCTGGATCATCGGCGGCGGATTCAGCCAACTGTTAAGCGGCCACGCCACCGACCCGGGCACGGCACCTCTGGTCATCGTCCTTGCCCTTGCGATTTCCACGCGACACGCAGCGAAAACGGGAACTCCCATCGGAGCCGGTCGACCCCCTCAGCGAGTACTCAGTAACCGGCCTTCGCGCCTAAGACCTGGGCCGTTGTATCGTCCGCGGAGAATCTCACGCACAGTTCGACGCACGAGGTAGGTCCGTGACTGCATCTTCGCAGGACGTCTTGGCGCGGCCGGCTGCCGCGGCGATCTTCCTCGTTGTCACCGTCGACGCCGGAGCGGAGGACGGCGTCCGCGACTTGCTTGCCGACGCGGCGGGGCTCGCGCGGTCGGTCGGATTCAGGCGTCCGGACTCGGACCTGAGCTGCGTCGTGGGAATCGGATCTGCCCTATGGAATCGGCTCTTCGCCGGGCCTAGGCCGACGGGTCTCCATCCATTCGTCGAATTGCGTGGTTCCCGGCACACCGCGGTCGCGACGCCGGGAGACCTGCTGTTCCACCTGCGGGCGCGTCGCCTCGACGTCTGTTTCGAACTCGCCCGGCTGCTGGCGAACCGGTTCGCGGGCTACGCGCACATCGTCGACGAGGTGCATGGGTTCAAGTACTTCGATGAGCGCGACCTGATGGGGTTTGTTGACGGTACGGAGAACCCCAACGGCGTTGCAGCGGTCACTGCCGCCATCGTCGGTGCCGAGGAGCCGGATTTTGCCGGCGGCAGCTACGTCATCGTGCAGAAGTACCTGCACGACCTGACCCGCTGGGAGACGCTGCCCGTTGAGGAGCAACAGCGGGTCGTAGGAAGAACGAAGTTGGACGACGTGGAGTTGGCCGATGACGTCAAGCCGACGAACTCGCACGTGGCGCTCAACACGATTAATGACCCAACGGGCGCGGAGCGGCAGATCTTTCGGAGCAACATGCCTTTCGGCAGCCTCGGTGACGCCGAGTTCGGCACATATTTCATCGGCTACTCGGCCACGCCCGACGTGACCGAAGAGATGCTTCGCAATATGTTCATCGGCAAGCCGCCCGGGAACTACGACCGGATACTCGACTTCTCGACCGCAGTAACCGGCAATCTTTTCTTCGTGCCAAGTGCCGACTTCCTCGACAACCTTCCCGATCCACCGGGACGCGGCAGCGCTGCCGCACCCGCCACGATTGACGTCACTACATCCAGAGTCGAAGACGCGCATAACGGTTCGCTGTACATCGGAAGCCTGAAAGGGATGCCATCGCTATGAACAATCTGTACCGCGAACTCGCGCCGATCTCGGGCGTTGCCTGGGCTGACATCGAGGCCGAGGCACATCGCACCTTTGTCAGGCACGTCGCGGCCCGCCGGGTGGTCGATCTCATCGGACCGTCCGGCACCAAGCTCGCAGGCGTTGGCACCGGCCATTTGAAAACCCTTGATCCTCCGGCTGACGGCGTTCTTGCGCGCAGTCGCGAGTTGCAACCCGTCGTCGAGTTTCGGGTGCCATTCGTGGTTGATCGGCAGGCCGTCGATGACGTCGAGCGCGGCGCAAAAGACTCCGACTGGCAATCGGTCAAGGACGCCGCGAAGGAGATCGCGTTCGCTGAGGATCGCGCGATATTCGGCGGGTACGAGGCGGCCGGCATCGCCGGTATTCGCGCAAGCAACTCGAACACACCGGTCGCGCTACCCGACGACGTCCGCGAATACCCGACTGCGGTGGCGCAGGCGCTCAGTGCGCTGCGCCTCGCCGGGGTCGACGGTCCTTACAGCCTGCTGCTCCCCGCTGACGCCTACACGGCAGTGGCCGAAACCACCGACCACGGGTATCCGATCCGTGAGCACATCGCCCGTGTCGTCAAGGGCGGCGACATCATCTGGGCACCGGCGTTCGACGACGGCCTGCTGCTCACGACGCGTGGCGGCGATTACGAACTGCACCTCGGCCAGGACGTGTCGATCGGTTATTTGTCGCACAACGCCACGCAGATCGAGTTGTACTTCCAGGAGTCGATGACGTTCTTCGTCCAGACCAGCGAGGCCGGAGTCACTCTGACCGTGTAAGCCGGACTAGTGCCTCATCGGGCCGTACGGGAAGACCGTACAGAGACCGGTGCCGTCCGCGTGCTTCGACTGTGGGTGGTGACACCAATAGCACTCACCACTGGGCCGATGTGGTGGCGGCGACGCATAGCCGCGACAGACGCATCGACCCTCGACGCTGGCCGCAGCTATCTCCCGCGAGGCCTGGTTGTTCTCGGCGAAGTTGCCCACCAGGCAACCTCCTCGGGGCCAGAAGAGAGATCGGGCTAATCACCCGTTGTACCGCCGTCCGCGCCATTTGTGGAGGAACTTTGCCAAATCCATACGCCTGCGGGTAACTAGGACGACTCGTCGCGTATCGATTGCCAGAAATTCAATACCCGCTCGGGTGGCTGGTGGATCTCGACGGCGTGGCCGAACAACGGGCCGCTGGAGAACCAGCTTGCAACCGTGCCGCCAACTGACGTGGTCAGCAGCGCGCAGCCCGCATCGGCCATGTGCATGCCCTCCGCCTCGAGATCGTCGGTCGTCCACGACACATGACTGACAGCGCCGTGCTTGATCCCGAGCGCCTCGCGCAACTCCGGCGGCTCGACCACGTGCACCTGGTTGAGCTCGAGCAGGACTGGTCCCCACGCCGTGAACGCGGCCGAGTGGTCGAGGACGGCAGCGCTGGAGCCGAGGAACCGGAAATCGCCGAGGTCGATGTGTTCGAGCACTTTGAACGGGCCGACGCCCAACAGTCGCTGCGCATCGGCCATTGCAACGTCGAGATCGTCGACCCAATAGCCGATGTGATGCAGCCCGCGCCGTCTTGTCTCGGTCATCCGCGACCTCCTGTGGGGCTCAATCTTGTCCCGAGGCATTCTCGCTTGATAAAATCCACTTCCGCAATACGGAATGGCTCGACCGGAGGTCTCATGGGTCGACTGAGCGGCAAGGTCGCACTAGTCACCGGTACCGGGGGTGGCATCGGCCGCGCGATTGCCCTGACGTTCGCCCGGGAGGGCGCGCGCGTCGTGGGCTGTGATCTCGACCCCGAGGGCTCGGCGGAGACCGTCGCGATGGCCCGCGTGATCGGTGGAGATATGACGGCGATGGCGCCGGTCGACATCGCCACCGAGCAGGGCGCCGATGACTGGGTCGCCCAGGCGGTCGCGGTCTACGGAGGCGTCGATGTACTAGTGAACAACGCCTCGGCGATCAAGTTCGGGCCCATCTCGGAGCTCTCGGTCGCGGATTGGTCGTTCACGATCCGCAATGAACTCGACATCGTGTTCCTCGTGACTCGTGCAGTGTGGCCGCACCTCGTCAACCGCGGCGGTGGCTCGATCGTGAATATCGCCTCCATCTCGGCGACCCGCGGCGCGTTCTTCATGCCACAGAACGCGCATGGTGCTGCAAAGGGCGGCGTTCTGTCTCTCACTTTGCAGCTGGTGACGGAGGGTGGTCCGCACAAGATCAGAGTCAACGCGGTAAGTCCTGCCATGACCGCCACACCGCACACGGCGCCCCTGCTTACCGACCCGAACAGCCTGTTCGCTGGACAGGTTGAGCGCATCCCGATGGGCCGAGTGGGCCAGCCGGAAGACGTTGCGAACGCGGTACTTTTCCTTGCCTCCGATGAGGCGGCACATGTGACCGGGGCGAACATTCCGGTCGACGGCGGCGCGGCGGCGATCGGATGATGGACGACAACACGTGAGCCGCGACGTCGGGAGAAACGAGTTTCGCGGCAAGTTATGGCGCCGCGGCGACGACGGCTACGAGCGAGCCAGGGTCGGCGGCGTCTTCAATGCCCGTCGCCCAGACAGGTTTCCAACCGCGATCCTGCAAGCCGCCAATGACGATGATGTCGTGGCCGGCGTGCGACTGGCGCGCGATGAACACCAACAGGTCGCGGTTCGGTCCGGCGGTCACTCATGGGCGGCATGGAGTGTCCGTGACGACAGCCTGCTGATCGATCTCAGCGCGATGCGCGAGATGTCTTATGACGCCACCACGCATATCGCGACGGTCAACCCAGCCGTGCGCGGCGGCACCGAGTTTGCACCCTTCCTCGAGTTGCACGGGCGAGCATTTCCCGGCGGCCACTGCGAGTCGGTCGGCCTCGGTGGCTTCCTGCTCCAGGGCGGGCAGGGCTGGAACAGCCGTAATTGGGGTTGGGCGTGCGAGAACGTGCTCGCCGTCGACGTCGTCACTGCCGACGGAGACTTGGTGCGCGCCGACGAGTACGAGAACAGCGACCTGTACTGGGCTGCGCGCGGCGCCGGGCCCGGATTTCCAGGCGTCGTCACGCGCTTTTACCTGAACACCTACGAGCTGCCTAGCGTCATGGTCCAGGACACCTGGACGTTTCGACTCGACGACGCCGAGCGGCTACTCATCTGGTTGCACGACGTACTGCCGACCTTGCACATCACCGTCGAGCCAGTCATCGCGGCGACCCGCTTGCCCGACGTCCCGCTTGATGAGGGAAAGGTGCGACCCGAGGGCACCGTTCTGTTGTTGCATACGACGGTGATGGGCGACTCGGTCGAGGAAATCGACCGGCTGCTGCAACCTCTCGACGGTTGTCCGCTGAAGAACCAACGACTGGGCCACGTGCGCGGGCAGACCACGATCGCCGCCGAGAATGTGGCGCAGGCCGTGCAAAATCCGACCAACCACCGTTACGCCGTCGACTGCACATGGACGAACGCAACGGCCCAGCAGCTCGCGCCGGTACTAGTCCGATTGTGGAAAGAACTGCCGACAGAGCACTCGTTTTCGATCTGGTACGGATGGGCGCCGACGCGCCCGTTGCCTGACATGGCGTTCTCGGTGGAGGCGAACGTCTACCTCGCTACCTACGTCATCTACAAAGACGAGGCGGACGACGCGAGGTACCGCAGGTGGGTGCACGACCGCACGTCAGAGCTGGCTCGGCTCGGCGAGGGTGTGTATCTCGGCGACACCGACTTCACGGCACGAGGTGATCGCTTCATGTCGGACTCGAATTACCGCCAGCTGCAAGAAATCCGCGCCAGCCGCGACCCGAGTGGCTTGTTCTGCTCTTACCTGGCCGACCCGAACATGCAGCTCAACCGGCACTAACGAACGCTGGGTGTCAGGGGTTCTGCGCCGTCAAGAGGAAGTGGCAAGCGGTGTCGCGTCCGCCATCGGTCGAGCAGCGCATGCCAGCCAGTCCGGACACCGAACACCGACCAGGCGCACGCGCACAAGATCATGGCCGCGACGATGCCGTCGAGCCAGAAGTGGTTACCCGTCGCGACGACGAAGAAGACCGTGAGCACCGTGTGCAGCGGCCCGATGTAGCGCCAGCGGCCTTTGCCGATCTTCCACGTGTAGTAGCCGACCAGGCATGCCCAGGCGACATGGACCGACGGCATCGTTGACAGCTGATCGACCGCGAGGCCGTGCTGGTAGACGGACTGGTTGTACAGCTTGCCGGTATCGACGATGCCAGGCAGGAAACGCGGCGGCGCGACTGGGACGAGTTGCACGATCAAGCAGACCAGCGTCGTCCAGCCAAGTACCTGCCGCACCGGCCGGTACTGATCGCGGTGCCACCAGAACAACCAGATCAAGAACACGAACATCATCGGGAAGTGCATCGCCGCGTAGTAGAGATTCGCGACCTGCACGATGAGCGGATGACCGAGGATCAGGTTCTGCACGCTGCGTTCTGACGGCAGGAAGATGTCGTGCTCGAAGTGTTCGATCCATCGCGCCCGTACGTAGGCGTCCTTGTTGCTGAAACCGGCGATCCGGCCAGCCAACTCCCACAGCGCGTACAGCACGCCGATGACGGCAACCTCACGGGCGAAGGCTCCGACGGCCTTGACCCGCTTGTCCTTCGACGCCGCCATCGCGCCGCCGACGGCGACCAGGACGGCAGCGGTCTCGAAGCAGTGCTGCCAACTGACCGACACCGTCCGCATCCAGACAAATTAGTGGAGGCCGGTCAGCGCAACGCGAGGCCCCCGTCGACGCACAGGGTCTGGCCGGTCAACGCAGCGCCCGCCTCCGAGGCGAGAAACGCGACCGTCGCAGCGACGTCATCGGGCACGAGCGTGCGTGGCAGCGCCTGGCGCCGCAACACCTCCTCGAAGGCGGCGGGCGGCAGATCTCGTTGCGCTGTGGGCGTTGCGGTCAATCCGGGCGCGACGCAGGTCACCGAGATGCCGTCCTCGCCCAGCGCCATCGCGAGGGTGCGGGCGAGTCCGACGAGCGCGGCCTTGCTCGTGACGTAGGCCAGCAGATCGGACGACGGCGGTGACCAGATGGTGTCGGAGACGACGAAGATGATGCGTCCGAAGCCGTTGGTCGCCATCGACGGCGCGAACGCCTGAGCAAGTAGCAATGCAGCCTCGACGTTCACTGCCTGTACGCGGCGCCAGGTCGTCAGGTCGATCGCGGCGAGGTCGGCCCGGTCAAATGCCGCGGCCGCGTGGACGAACACGTCGCAACGTCCGGCCGTTGCCAGAATGCGGGCCGCGGCGGCTCGAACATCGTCGGCCAGCGCGAGGTCGACCGGGTCAGGCCCGTGCTGGTCGAGTGACACGACCTGATGCCCAGACGCTCCCAGTGCTGCGCAGATCGCACCACCGATGGCGCCTGCGCCGCCGGTGACCACCGCAGTTCGCTGCATCTCAACCCGCCCTCGTCATGCCGACCGCCTCAGCACCCGCGATACGGCCGAACACGATCGCGTTGGTGAGGCCGCCGCCGTGGTCGATGAGGTGGCCCCACACCATGCTGACGGCGCCCGCTGCGTAGAGCCCTGGGACCGCCGAGCCGTCCGGTCGCAGCACGCGCGCCCGCTCGTCATGGCGGGGTCCGCCGGTCGTGCCGGCAATGCCGGGCCAGGTCTTGATCGCATACAGCTGGGCGGTGTCGAGCGGCACGAGGGTGTCGGCGGACCGGCCGAATCGATCGTCGCGGCCAGCAGTGGCGGATGCGTTGTACTCGGCAATCGTGGCGGCGAGCACCGCGGAATCGATGCCCGTCTCGTGAGCAAGTTCCTCGACGCTGTCGGCTGCGACTATCCAGCCACGCGCGACCTCGGCGGTGTTGTCGACGCTCCACCGGTAGTCATTCGGCGTGCCAAGAAGGCCGTTGAGTGGGCCGGCCAGCCGCGCGCTCTCGTCGAAGATCGCCCAGCTCGGCAGCGCCGGGCGATTGGCGTTGAGGGGGAGGTAGGTCAGCAGCGCGCGGAGCCGGTCGTGCACCTCGTAACCGGTCTCGTCGGCGAACCTGCGGCCGTCTGCGTCGACAAAGATGTGGCCGGCACCGAAGAAGTCGATCGCGAACGGGGCGGCGAACTCCGGCGTGCGAAACGCGAACCAGCCGAAGAATCCGTACATGTGCCACAGCGCAGCTCCGGCCGACTGGGCCATCAACAGGCCGCGCCCGGTGTTGGCTGCCTGGCCGACCGGCGACGTGTGGCCGAGCGGTAAGTAGGCCTCGGCCAGCCCTGGGTCGCCTTCGAACCCACCGCAGGCGAGCACGACCCCGCCGTCGGAGCCGATCGTCGAACGAGTTCCGTCGTGGTCGACGACGAGGCCCACCACCCCGTCGTCCGACATGACGAGCTCGCAGGCCAAAGTCGAGAACTGCACCGGGATCGAGCGATCGCGCACGGCGGCATCGAGGAGCGACCACAGCGCCTTACCACGGCGGCCGTCGCCGCCGACGACCACGCGATAGCTGATGTGCCGGCCGGCCTCTGAGTGTGGCCAGGACGGAAAGGGCGCGGGTAGTCGCATCGGAGGCGGTTCGAACGCGGCGGTGCTGCCGCCGAGCGAGATCAGCCAGCGGTCGATGTCGTGCAGACCCTGGGCGTACGCCTCGAGGACCGCGCGGTCGGTGCGGCCGAAGCAGAGCGCCTCGAGGTGATCGAGCGTGTGCTCGTCGGGGAGGTCGAACAGGAAACCTCCGCTGTAGAGCGCGTTTCCGCCGCCGCGGGTGGTGGCCTCGACGATGACGACTGAGTGCCCGGCATCGTGCGCTGCGATAGCGGCCGATGCACCGGCCGGCCCGTAGCCCACGACGACAACGTCTGGCATCAGCGGGCCGGGTTGCGCTCGACGAGCTCGACGAGGTTGCCCTCGAGGTCGGTCAAGTACGACATCCGGACGCCGGGTTCGGGGGATTGCTGCGGGACCATCACCTCGCGGGCGCCAAGCGTGACGAGCCGCGCGTGAGTGGCCTCAAGATCGGCAACGTCGAACGCGATGTGCGTGTAGCACTCTGACAACGCGGCAATGGCCGGGTTCGACGCTCGCAACCCAAGCGCCGAGCCGGGTCGATGCAGGAGTTCGACCCGGTGGCCGAACTCGGCGTTGCGCAACATGACGATGTCGAGGTCGATCGCGTCGACTCGCAGTTCGACTTCGCGCTCCAGTTCGAAAGCGGCGCAGTACCAATCGGCTGCAGCCGCGAGGTCGGCGACCTGCACGCCGACGTGGTCAAGCCTCATGATCCGGCAGCGTAGTGGAGCGTTCGGAGGCCGTTCTCACTAGGCGAAAGTTCCGGCGTTGAGCTGTAATCGAAACGATGCCTGTTTGGACTGGACACTGCCGCCCAACACTCTTATCGTGACAATCACTTTCTCCTAGCGAAAGCGCCAGCCACGATGCCAGCCGAGACGCCACGCTCCAATTTGCGATGAGCCAGCTCCTCGAGGTCACCGACCTCCGCGTGACCTACGGCAACGTCGTCGCAGTCAACGACGTGTCGCTTTCGGTTGCGCAAGGCGAAGTCGTGGGTCTGATCGGGCCTAATGGTGCAGGTAAGTCGTCGTTCATCGATGCGTTGACTGGTTACCACCCCAGTAGAGGTGGCCACGTCACCTTCGAAGGCTCATCTTTGGATGGACGGCCCGCGCACGACGTGGCCCGCCGCGGCCTCGTGCGCACGTTCCAGTCGGTCGAGCTGTTCGACGACCTCACCGTTGAGGAGAACCTGCTCGTCGCCGCCGAGCACCCGACGATCTGGAGTGCCTTGCGCGATCTGGTCGTGCCGTCGCGACCGCAAGGTGTCGACGACGTTGCCTGGGCTCGCGGCCTCTGCGATCTGGACGCCGTCGCACACCGTTACCCGCGCGAGCTGTCGCACGGTCAGCGCAAGCTCGTCGGCGTTGCACGCGCACTCGCACAACGGCCGCGTCTCGTGTTGATGGATGAGCCGGCGGCAGGCCTCGACACTGACGAGAGCGTCACGTTTGGTGCGCGCGTGCGTTCGCTGCCGGGTCACGGCGTGAGCGTGCTGCTGGTCGACCACGACATGGGGTTGGTCCTGGGGGTCTGCGATCGCATTGTCGTGATCGATTTCGGGAGCGTTATCGCTTCGGGCACGCCCGACCAGATCCGGGCCGACCCGAGGGTGATTGAGGCTTACCTCGGGAGCCACGATGCCCATGCCTGAACAGCGCCCGGACACCGGACAGGGCCGATCGGCGGTCGCCATGGCCGCCCGCCCAATGCTTGCTGTGTCGGGCATGTCGGCGGGCTACAACGGCATCGCCGTCGTCCGTGATCTTGATCTCACCGTCGCCGCGGGTGAAGTTGTCGCGCTGCTTGGGTCGAACGGCGCGGGCAAGACCACCACGCTGTCGGCGATCGCCGGACTCATCAAACCGCTTGCCGGCAGCATCACCTTCGAAGGCGACGAGATCGGTGGCGAATCGGCGCACCGGGTCGCTCGGCGCGGCATTGCGCTGGTCCCTGAAGACCGCGCGCTGTTTCACGATCTGACCACCCGCGAGAACCTGCGCGTTGCGCGTGGCCGTGATTCGGCGAGCGACGACGAGGTGCTCGACCTCTTGCCCGAACTGCGCAAGTGCCTGGGTCGCAAGGTTGGCCTGTTGTCAGGCGGTGAGCAGCAGATGCTCGCCGTAGGTCGTGCGTTGGTCGGCAAGCCGCGGATGCTGATCGTTGACGAGATGAGTCTTGGACTCGCGCCGGTCGTCGTCGAACGGTTGCTGCCAGTGCTGCGCGCGGCCGCTAACACGTTCGGTTCGGGCGTGCTCGTCGTCGAGCAGCACGTATCTCTCGCGCTGGACGTCGCGGAGCGGGCGTATGTGCTCGCGCATGGACGTCTCGTTGTGCAAGGCCGCACTGCAGCCCTTCGTTCGCGCCGCGATCTGTTGATGGCGTGCTACCTCGGAGATCTCGACGCCGCGGCGGCACTGTCTGCCGGAATTGATGACTCAGCTGGGGAGGCGGGCGTCCACACCAGCAGTGAATAAGCCACGACAACGTCACCCTGCAAGGCACCCCTTTTTCAAAGGAGAAAAAATGCGAGCAATGGTCAGACGGCGGTCTACCGCCCTGCTGGTTGCGACGGCGGCAGTCAGCCTGGTCGCCGCCGGTTGTTCCAGCAGCAAGAAGAGCACTGCGGCATCGTCGTCGCCGGCTCCGGCCACCTCAGCGGCAGCGTCCGTCGCCGCTCCTTCATCGTCTGCTCCGGCTCCGGCATCGTCGGCACCCGCACCTGCGTCGTCCGCCCCGGCTCCGGCATCGTCGGCACCTGCACCTGCCTCGTCAGCGGCGGCGCCGGCTGATCCGTTCGCGACGCCGAACGCAGCTTCCGGTTCGCCCGTGGTGTTCGGTGTGCTGAACATCCAGTCGGGTCCGGTGACCTTCCCCGAGACGCTTCAGGCCGAGCAGGCAGCGGTTAGTTACGTCAACGCCTACAAGGGCGGTATTGGCGGGCACCCGATCAAACTCGTGTCGTGCATCACCGACGGTCAGCCGTCGACGTCCCAGCGCTGCGCGAACCAGCTGCTGTCCGACAAGCCGGTCGCGATCATGGGTGGCGCCGACACCGGTGCGCCTGGTGCAATCCCGGTTTGGCAGCGTGCGGGTCTCGCCTACCTCGGCGGTGTCCCGTTCACGCCGGCCGAGCAGACCTACGCGAACGCGGTGATCTTCTCGAGCATCTCGACCGCCGACAACGCTGCGGCATCGGTCTACGCGGCACAGACGCTGGGCGTGAAGAGCGCCGCGGTCATCGCCACGTCTGACACGCAGGGCACCAGTGTGATGAACAACGTCATCATCCCGACGATGAAGGCCGCGGGCATCACCAAGGTCACCCCGATCCTGCTGCCGCCGACGTCGTCCGACGTCTCCTCGGCCGTGGCGACCGCACTTGGTGCGCACCCCGATCTCATCTACATCAACGCGCCGGCCGCCTGCCCGAACATCCTCGCGTCGCTCAAGCAACTTGGAAACACCGCGAAGATCATGGGCATCGACCCGTGCACGTCGCCTCCTGCTTTGAAGGGTGCGAACGGCGGGGCGAACGGTCTCTACTTCGCCAGCCCGGTGTTCGATCCGGGATCGGGCACGCCCGACTCCGACGAGTACCTGGCCATCGTGAAGAAGTACCAGCCCAACCTCGTGCTCGACTCACCGGCGGCCATCGGCTTCCAGACCGTGATCGACGTGCAGGCAGCGCTGGCCAGCTTCACCACCGCCGACCTGACGACAGCCAAGATCCTGGCCGCTTTCAGGACGGGTCAGTCGACCCCGAACTTCATGGGTCATCCTTACCTGTGTGACGGCAAGCAGTTGGCGGGCGCTCCCGCGATCTGCAACGCGTACGAGCAGATCCGGCAGGTGCAGGGCACCTCGATCGTGGTCGCCTCGAAGGACTTCGTCACGCCGGGCACGTTCTACAAGGGATAGAAAACCCGGCGAGGGCTGCGGTTTGGTCTGACGTTTTGCGGCGGGGGTCTGCGCGTATTGACGCGCAGGCCCCCGTACCGGCGCAATAGAGAAGCAACGAGGGAGTTCAGGGTTTGAGCACGTACCTGCTTTTCCTGATGCTCGGGCTCGGCGCCGGGTCGGTGTACGCGCTGCTCGGGCTCGGGATGGTGCTGAAGTACCGCAGCACCGGCGTGGTCGACTTCGCTCAGGGTGCGGTCGCGATGTTCGGCGCCTACGTCTTCTTGAAGCTGCGTACCACCGGTGAGTTGCAGCTGCCGTGGGTGGCGCTGAAGCATCAGGTGCCGCTGTCGTCACACGGCATATCGTTATGGCCCGCGCTATTGATCACCTTGGTCTACGGCACTTTGCTCGGGCTGCTCATCTTCGTGCTGGTCTACCGCCCGTTGCTGCGCGCCGCACCGCTCACGAAAGTCTGCGCATCGGTCGGCGTAATGCTCGCACTGACCGCGATTGCAGTCCTCGACTTCGGCACTACTGCCATCTCAGCGCCGCCGATCCTGCCGAGTCGCAGCATCAAGATCGCCGATGTGCAGGTGCCGTCCGATCGGCTCTACCTGGCTGGCATCGTCATTGTCGTCGCGGTTGCATTGTCGATGACCTATCGCTTTACGCACTTCGGCTTGGCCACGCGGGCCGGTGCCGAGAACGAAACCGGCGCGGCACTCATCGGCATCTCGGGCCCGTCGATCGCGGCCCGCAACTGGATGATCGCGACGCTGCTCGCGACCCTGTCGGGCGTGCTGATCACACCGATCTCATCGCTCGACCCGACGTCGTACACGCTGTTTGTAGTGCCGGCACTTGGTGCGGTGTTGATCGGTAGGTTCCAGTCATTCTGGATCACCGCTGTCGCCGGGCTTGGGCTCGGCGTCGTGCAGTCCGAGCTGATCAAGTTGCAGACGGTGTGGAGTTGGTTGCCGAAGCAGGGACTCTCCGACGGCGTGCCATTCCTCATCATCTTGGTCACCATGACGCTGTCGGCGCGCCGCATCGGCGCTCGCGGTTCGACCGGCGCGCTCCGCAATCCATCGCTCGGCCGACCCACCCGCCCCGTCGCGACTTCCCTCATCATGTTCGTGCTTGGGTTCGTCGTGCTTGTCTCGCTGCACGGATTCTTGCGGGCTGCCTTCATGGCGTCGCTGGTCACGATGTGTATCGCGTTCTCGCTTGTCGTGCTGACTGGTTACGTCGGTCAGGTATCGCTGGCGCAGATGTCGTTTGCCGGCATCGGTGCGTTCACGTTGACGCACTACGCCAATGAATACGGGATTCCGTTCCCGATTTCGCTCATCATGGCCGCACTCACCGTGGTGCCGATCGGCATCCTCATCGGATTGCCGGCGCTGCGCGTGCGAGGAGTCAACCTCGCGGTCGTGACGCTGGCCGCGGCGGCCGCAATGGATGCGCTGGTCTTCAGCAACGTCGGCTTCACGGGCGGGCTTGGCGGCCGGTCGATCGGGTCGCCGCATCTGTTCGGCTTCAATCTCGGCATCTCCGAGGGGCACAACTATCCGCGCGTCGTGTTCGGCGTCCTGCTGCTTGTGATCGTGACGTTCGTGGGTTACTGCGTCGCCCGATTGCGGACGTCGGCGACCGGGCGAATGCTCGTCGCTGTCCGCTCGAACGAACGAGCGGCCTCCGCGGTCGGGATCCGCGTTGCTCCGGTCAAGCTTTACGTCTTCGCCCTCTCGGCATTCATCGCCGGCATCGGCGGTTCGCTGCTCGCCTACGAACAAGGGACCGTGTCATCAGCATCGTTCAACGTGCAAACTTCGCTGGCGTTGCTCGCCGTCGCCTACGTGGCCGGTATCGGCCGCATCGCAGGTGCGGTCATTGCCGGCTTGATGTTCGCCTCTGACGGGCTGTTCGTGTCGTTCCTCGACAAGGAACTGCACATCGGCCAGTACCAGACGATCGTCGCAGGTGTTGCTTTGGCGTTCACGGCCATCAAGAACCCGGACGGCGTCGCCAGTGAGGTGGCCGGTGAGAAGGGACCCGCACCCCGCGTCGTTCGGCTACGCGACCGCCTGTTGCCGCACACGACCCGCACACACGCCGCGACGCATGCGGCAGCGGAGCTGGAAACCACGCCGACGCCTGCCAGCCGCGTCTGACGTGGAGAACGTCAAGGCCGGTGCGGGTCCCATCCGTTACGGCAACCCGCCTGATGCGGCCGCGCTCCTGCAGCGCCGGCTGTGGGGAAGCGATCCCGTCGGCTGGGCGCTATTTGCCGAGCCGCACAACGCACTGCTGTTCGAGGCTGTGCTCGCCGCTGCCGGGGTAGGGCCTGGAACCAACTTGCTCGACGTCGGCTGCGGTACCGGCGCCGCCATGCGGTTGGCGCACGACCGCGGCGCAAGTGTGGCTGGCGTTGACGTGACGCCGGGGCTGCTTGCGATTGCGGCGCAGCGGCTGCCCGATGCCGAGCTGTGGTGTGGCGATCTGAGTGAGCTGCCGTTCCCGGACGGCGGCTTCGACGCGGTTGTCGGCATCAACGCCTTTCAGTTCGCGGGCGATCCGAGGGCCGCGTTGGTCGAAGCTGCGCGCGTCACCAAACCGGCGGCGTCGTAGCTGTCGGCATGTTCGCCGAACCGCAACGGTGCGAGTCGACGGCGATCCACCTCGCGATGGCAGCGCTGAGCCCTCCTGCGCGCGACGCCGACCATGCGCCTTACGCGCTCTCGGCGCCAGGCAACCTCGAGGCGGCTATGACCGCCGCCGGCCTGGAGTTGTCAGGGGCGGGGGAGGTGCCGTTGTCATGGCACTACGCGACCGTTGCCGACGCCGTGCGCGGGCTGCTCAGCTCGGCGGGCGCCACTCGGGCGGTCGAAGACGTCGGAGAGCAGGCGGTGCGCGCGACCGTCGAAGGCGCACTCGCGCCGTTCGCTGCAGTAGACGGCTCGGTCACTATGCGCAACGTCTTCCGATGGGTCGCCGCCCGCCGACTCCGCTAGGTGCGTACGGCAGCCCGCCAACCCGGCGTCCCGACTCTTCGCAGTGCCGCGGACTCAACTTCACATCCGGTGTGGCTGTTCGAACCGTGCAAATCGGGCGCGAACACGACCACATGGGATGTGAAGTCGAGATGGCAAGCGGACGGCGGGGTGGCGCGCGTCGCGTCGCAGCGTCAGACGAAGGTCTGGCGGATCTCGCCGATCTGGTCGATCGTGCTCAGCAGCGTTTCGCCGGGTTGCAGGTAGCGCGGCGGGGTGCGTCGGTTGCCGACTCCGGCCGGTGTGCCGGTGAAGATGAGATCGCCCGGGAAGAGTTCGCACACCGCCGAGAGCCGCGCCACCAGGTCATCGACGGAAAAGATCATCTCTGAGGTGCGGCCGCGTTGCATCTGCTCTCCGTCCAGCGTGCAGGCGAAGCCGATGTCATCGCGGTCGGCGAACTCGTCTGGGGTGACTGCGACCGGTCCGGTTGGACCGAAGCCGGCATGCGACTTGCCGAGCGAGAACTGTGGCGGCTTGCCGGTACTTTGCAGCACGCGCTCCGACAGGTCTTGCCCGATCGTGAGACCGGCCACTGCTTCCCAAGCGGCGTCGCGGTCGATGTCGCGCCCACCCCGCCCGATGACGACCACCAGCTCGATCTCCCAATCGACCTTGCCCGTCGGCAAGGTCACTTCCGTCACCGGACCAGCGATGCACGACGGGAATTTGGTGAACACCAACGGTGATTCCGGAGCCTCGAAGCCGGCCTCGGCGGCGTGTGGCCGGTAGTTCAACGCGACCGCGAACACCTGTCGCGGGTCCGGCACCGGTGGTCCGAGCTCGACGTCGGCGACAGGTCGAGCAACCGTCCAGTCGATGTCATCGGCCCAGACCAACACGTCGTCCCATTGCGCGAGTCCGCCACGCACGTCGGAGGCGAACCGGCCGTTGCTCTGCGTCTCGACATCGACGAACACGTCGTCACGGACGACGATGAGGCGCCCTGCGACAGACCCGAATCTCACGAGATCACAGTGTGTCGGCCAGATACGGGGCATCGTGCGCCGCGCTCCACGGGACCACGGTGTTGCGCAGCACGCCGACGTGTTCGATCTCGGCCTCGATGACATCACCTGGCTGCAGGTAGAAGTCGAACGGGTTGGGCTGCACCGCGGCAACTCCGGAGATCGTTCCGGTCGTGATGATGTCGCCGGCCGTGTAGCCCTGCGGGGAGTGGTAGGCAACGAGATGTGGCAAGTCGATCACCATCTGGCTGGTGTTGCCGACCTGGCGCACGTCGCCGTTGACCCGCAACTCCATGGCGAGTGCTTGCGGGTCGTCGATTTCGTCGGCGGTCACGATGTAGGGGCCGATCGGGCAGAACGTCTCGATGCCCTTGGAGAACGAGAACACACCCGATTTCATCTCGCGGCGCTGGATGTCACGCGCGGTGATGTCGTTGAAGACCATGAAGCCTGCGATGTAGTCGTTCGCTTCTTCCGGCGTGAACCACTTGCCGGACTTGCCGATGACGACAGCTAGTTCGAGCTCGTAGTCGAGCTCCTTGGTCAGGCTCTCCGGGTAGACGATGTCGTCGTCCGGCCCGATGATCGCATCGACGTTTTGGAAGAACACGATGCCCTTGTGTACCGGGTGCGACCAGTTCACGCTGGCGAGCTCTTCGTGGTGGGCGGTGAAGTTGCCGGCGGTGTGGAAGAACTTCTTCGGCACGATCGGGGCCCGAAGCCGGACGTCGGCAATCGCGAGCCGTTCGCCGGATTCGGCCACATCGCCGCCGCGCTCGAACCACTCGCGGGTCGAGCCGCAGTTCAGCTCGATCACCTCGTCGCCCTCGAGGCGACCGACGCGTCCGGCGTCAAAGGTGACGAGCTTCATCGCAGCACTCCTGTTTCATGCGTGGTTTCGTTGTGTGAAAGTAGTTCTCGTACGCTTCAGATCGTGCTTCACCGGGCTGGTGGTGTCAAGGCGAGGAGCCGACTACGAAGGGGCGCCGACGTCGAAAACGCGCAGCTGCAACGCGAGGGTCGCGTAGTAGCCGACCAACGTCGTCAGCTCGAACAGGAGCGGCAGACCGAGCGCGTCGCGGGCGTCGTTGAACTCGTCGTCAGTCAGAGCCGACCGGACGGCGAGTGCTGCGGACGTGTTCGCCACGAGCCGCTCGTGCTCGGTGAGCTGGTCGTACGCACCCGCCTTTAGCGCAGCCAACTCGTCGACGCTGAGCCCCGCAGCGCGGCCGACAGCTTCGTGCGCGTATACCTCGAACGCGCAGTCCCATGCGTGGGCGACGACCAGGATTGCGATCTCGCGATCGCGGTTGTCGAACCCGCTGCCGTACCGCACCGCACTGCCGAGCGCCTGCAATGCGCTGCCGACCGCAGGGCTCAGCAGCATCGCGTTGAACGGGCCCTCGAGACCACCGTCGTTGTCGGTTAGCGCGAAGAGTTGCGGTCCGCGCGCCCTCGGCCCGCTGGCGATGGCGTCGTACAGCTCACGCTGCTGTTCGTCGAGCTCGGCGGGGGAGAGCTTGGGCAGTCGGGGCGCCGTCATCAAGAGCCTGCAGTCATCAGGTGTCACGGGGTGCGCCGGAGTAACCCAGCAGGCCGGAGATCTCCTCGGCCGTGCGCACCACCATCGGGCGCAATTCGCGGACGATGCGCTGCGCAGACCAGTCGCGTGAGCTCACCGCGACGTTCGCGCCGGCGATCACCCGGCCGGTCGCGTCGTGCACCGGTGCGGCCACGGATCGCAGGCCAAAGGCGAGTTCTTCGTCTTGGACGGCCCAGCCGTCCTCGCGGATCTTGGCCAGTTCAGACCGCAGTTCGCTCAGCGTGACCTTGGCGTTCGGCCCGTGGTTGGCGTCAAACGATGCGTCGGTAACCGCGGCGGTCAGCTCGGCCTCGGTGAGGTAAGCAAGCAGCAGTTTGCCGATGGAGGTGTGCACGGCAGCCAGCGTCGAACCGACCTGGATGTTGGCCGTGACAAGGTCGCGATTGCGCAGCCGTACCAGGTAGAGCACCCGGTCGCCGGTGAGGACGGCGAGGTTCACAGTCTCGCCGCTTGCCGTAGCGAGCGCCTTGAGTCGAGGTGTCGCGAGCTCGACGAGATCGAGGCTGCGCAGCGCAGCGGTGCCGAGAGTGAGCACCTTGACTCCGGGCCGGTAGTCGCCGTCGGGCAAGTGCTCGAGGTAACCCTCCGACGACAGCGTCATGACGACGCGATAGACGGTCGGCAACGGAATCCCGAGGACCAACGAGATGTCACTGACGCGCCACGTGGGTCGCTGCTCGGTGAACAGTGCGAGGATCCGCAGGCCCTTGGCCAGCGCCTCGACCCGGTAGTCGGGACGGTTCGGCGAGCCCTCGTCGACGGCTGGCTCGGCAGCTATGCGCTCGCCCGCCGGCACTGTTGACGCTGCGCGTCTGGTCGCCATGCCTGTGCGCCTCACTCTTCTTAGCCGAAGCCGGACGCGGGCCCTTTTGCAGCGTCGTCCTGCGGCAGACCTGACTGGCCCGCAGTTTAGGACGGATGCACACCGCGACGCTGGACACGCGCCGCAGTAGGGCTTAGCGTATTATGGAAGTTACTTTCGTTGGCCGAGAAGATCAAGCGTGAAAGGTTCCTTGGTGTCCGGAACCGACTGGCTGCAACTCCAAGGTCGACCCTGCCTCGTCGTCGGCGCCGGCGGCCTCGGAGGCGCCAGTGCTCTCGCGCTGGCAGACCTCGGCGGGCGGGTCCTCGTCGTGGACGTCAGCGAGGTCAACCTCGAGTCGGTGCGGCTCCAGGCGAAAGAGGCCGGCAACGACATTGAGATCCTGGTCGCCGACCTCCTCGACCCGCAGACCTGCCGGGGCGTCGTGGCCGAAGCCGTCGAGCGGCTCGGTGGCATCGAGGTCTTCCTGCACGCGATCGGCCGCAACGTGCGACTGCCCGTCGTCGAGCTCGACGACGACGCGTGGCTCGAGACGGTGAACCTCAACCTCTCGACCGCCTACTGGCTCGGCCAGGCAGTAGGCAAGGTCATGTGCGCCAAGGGCTATGGCCGAATGATTTTCATGTCGTCGGTGTCGGGGCTCCTCGCGCATCCGCACCATGCGCCGTATGCCGCCACCAAGGGCGGGCTGAACCAACTGATGAAGGTCATGGCTCGGGAGTGGGCCGCGCTGGGCGTGACCGTCAACGCGGTAGCCCCTGGGTACATCGAGACCGAGCTCACCAAGGACTATCTGGCCAAGGACGGCATTCGTGAGGGGCTCACCTCGCTGGTGCCGTCTCAGCGGTTGGGCCGTCCGAATGAGGTCGCCGACGCCGTCGCGTTTCTGGCCTCCGATCGCGCGAGTTTCGTGACGGGCCAAGTGCTTTACGTTGACGGTGGCCGGGTTCTTGTCTAATCGGTTCGTGTCTAAGAGGAGACCGCATGCCAGGCATCAGTAACCCGGTCATCACCAAGCGGTTTCCGGGCAGGTCGGTGCTCGTCACCGGCGCGGGCACCGGGTTCGGTGCGGAGATTGCTGTCCGGGCGGCGCAAGAAGGCGCGCGGGTAGGGGTGCACTACCGCAACTCCAAAGATGGTGCGCTGAAGACGGTTGCCCGCATCGAAGAACTCGGCGGCGAGGCTGTTCTGATTCAGGGCGACATTGCGATCTGGGACGACATCAAGCGCATGGCCGACGCCGCTTTCGAAGCACTCGGCGGCCTTGATGTGTTGATCAACAATGTCGGCGACGTTGCGCGCGAGCAGATGTCGTGGCGCGACATCACCGAAGAGTCGATCGACCACGTGCTCGGTGTCGACATCAAGGGCACCATGTTGTGCGTGCACGAGTTCGGTTCACGCATGCTCGACCAAGGCCACGGCGCGATCGTCAACATCGGTTCGACCGTGATCGTGCGAGGCAGTGCGCGGGCACCGCAATACGCCGCGGCGAAGTACGGGATCCTCGGCGTCACGAAGTCGTACGCGCATGCGTTTGCGCCGACCGTGCGGGTCAATGTCTTCGCACCTGGCTTCATCGAAACCCAGGCGACCCTCGACCGGGCAGACTGGAAGGCCGGCCGCGGCGATCAGCTGCGGTCCCTTACGCCGATGGGACGCATCCCCGGCCCTGCAGAGTTGGCCGGCACCGCGCTGTTCCTGGCCAGTGACGACGCCGCGCACATGACGGGCGGCTACATGGTCGCCGACGGTGGCTACAACATGGTCGGCGCCTGACACATGCGCGACGTCCCGTTGGCGCAGGCGCGCGAGCTCGTGCAACGAGCCGTCGACAAGTGTGAGCAGCTCGGATTGCGCGGCGGTATCGCCGTCGTTGGCGCTAGCGGTGCGCTCGTCACGGCGTCGCGGCTCGATCGCGGCGGCCCCGGCGGCATGGCAAGGGCAACGTCGAAGGCCTGGATTTCCGCGACACAGCAGATCCCCAGTGCTGAGCATCTGCAGCGCATGACGACGCTGCCGCCGCCGATTTCCAACGGGTTCGTGCTCGCATCGCCGCAAGCTTTGTTTCCCGGTGCGGGTGGGATGCCGTTGCTCGATGCCGACGGCGTGGTGATCGGCGGCATCGCTGCATCGGGCGCGACAGTGAGCCCCTTCTTGCCCACGGGTGTTGCGCCCGAGGTGGTCAGTGCCGAGGGTAAGCCGGCGAATCCGGAGGATCTGCTCATCGCCTATGCCCTCGGCGTTCCGTACGTCGGGCAGCACGGCGACGACGCGGCCCGGTGGACGGCCCGGTTCGGCGACCTGGTCATTGCGCCCGAGGACAGCCTCGGCATGGCGGCGTCTCCGACAGCGTCGAAGCAGCGAGAGCTGTTGTGGGCCCGGGAGTTGTGCGACCGGGTACTCGCAGCAGCGTCGGCTCGAGGGTTGCTCGTCAGTGTCACTGTGGTCGACCGCGGCGGCGATCCGATTCAACAAGACCGGATGGACGACGCGGTGTCGGCGAGTGTCGACGTCGCGTTCGCCACTGCTGCGACCGCTGTGCGCTTCGGCTGCGAAAGTGCGGAAGTGTCGACGCGCTACGGGACCGCAACTCCGTCGTTGGGCCACTTACATCCCTCGCCGTTCCTGGCCGCACCCGGAGGCGTCCCGCTCATGTCGGGTGAAGTCGTGATGGGCGGCCTCGGAATCGGTGGATTGGATCCCGAAGCCTGCGCCGAAATCGCACGCGACGTGGCGGGTCAGTGACCGAGGCTGAGCCGATTCGGATTGCGGTCTTGGGCTGTGGCGCGATCGGCTCGCTCTACGCGGCGCATGTGGCCCGCAATGAAGGCGTGGAGGTCTGGGCAGTCGATCCGTGGGTCCAGCACGTGGCGGCAATCAATGCGAACGGGCTTCGGGTGATCGGTCATGCCGAGTTCGTTGCACCCGTTCGCGCGATCGTCGATCCCGCCGATCTTCCGCTGTGCCAGTTCGCGATTGTCGCGACGAAGGCGTTGCACACGCGCGACGCGGTATCGGGTGCGATCGACGCCGTAAAGGACGCTGCGGTCGCGAGTGTGCAGAACGGTGTCGGCAATGAGGAGGTCATCGCCGAACTGGTGCCGCGCGTCGTTCGCGGCAGCATCGTGACGGCAGGTCACATCACCGAACCTGGCTGTGTTCGGTACGACGGGCCCGGCGATTCATGGCTGGGGCCATTCGAGCCCAGCCCTGCGCGACAAGTTGAGATCGAGTCGCTGGCGGCCCTTCTGACAGGTGGTGGACTGCGCACGTTCGCCCTTGCTGACGCGCGAGGTCCGCAGTGGACCAAGCTTGTCTTCAACGCAGCGACCAGTCCGCTTGCCGCACTCACCGGTCTCACCGTGGGCCAGGTCTGTACGCATCCCGAACTGCGCGTCGAGGTGGAGCGACTGATCGCTGAGGCGATGGCGGTGGCCGACGCGTCAGGCATTGAACTCCTGCGCAGCCCACTGCACTCGGTCGAGGAGGCGATCATTGAGGCATTCGGCCACAAACCTTCGATGCTGCAGGACGTTCTGGCCCGACGGCGCACCGAGGTCGATGTGCTCAACGGCGGCATTGCGGCGCAAGGCCGCCGGGTCGGCGTCGCCACTCCCGGCCACGACTCGATGGTGGCGCTGGTGCACGGCCTCGAAAGTTCGTGGTCGTGACCCAACTTCGCGCCGACCTACAGCGTCGTCGGCAGGCCCGGGGTCAAAGCGACGACCACGCCGGCGGGGGAGAACGCCGCGAGCATGCCGGCGTACTTGTGCGGATCGGTCGTCTCGCCTTCGTGAATCGGAATCGCCACCCGTGGCGAGACGGCGTGTACGTAGTCGACCGCCTCCGACAGCTTGAGCCATGGGCCGTCGACGGCAACGGCGAGCACGTCAACGTCGATATAGGGCACGAAAAAAGAGTCACCCGGATGGAAGAACGCGCCCTCGTCAATCAGGTACGCAGAGTTCGTGCAACCCGGAATGTCGGCGTACACCGCGGCGTGCAAGCCACCCAACACATCAACCTTCGTGCCGCCGAAGCTGAACCCCTCGCCGGGTCGTGCGACCACGTGGGTTGGCAGGTCGGCGGTGACAGTTGCCGTGTCCGGGTCGACGACCAGGGTGGCGCCACCGTTGGCGGCCAGCAGCGACGCGAGTCGCGAGGCGTCGACATGGTCGGGGTGTTGGTGACTGACGAGAACGGCGTCGAGATCGCGCAGCTCCGCAAAGTCCGACATGGTGCCCGGATCGATCAGGATTCTGGCTCGCTCCGTCTCGACAAGCACGCAGGCGTGGCCGAGGTGGGTCACCAACATGTCAGTTCCTCATTCGCCGGGGTTCCCTTGGACTGCATCGCGCGTTCATACTCTCATTCTGAGAACACGACTTCCACTAGACGGACTCCGATAGGGCGGTGGTGCCCATGACGATGCGACTGCTTGGCCTCGGTGCCGGCACGCCCGGGGGCAGCGCGGAGATCGTGCTCGACGTCGCGCTGCGGGCCGCGCAGAACGAGGGGGCGGACGTCGAGCTGGTGCGACTCGACGACCTCAGTCTGCCAAGCGGGCCTGATCCCAAGACGCCTGATGATCTGTGGTGGCTGTGGGAGCGGCTCATGGCGGCCGACGGCCTGATCGTCAGTGCGCCGATCATGAGCCGAACTGTGCCGGCCCGCCTCAAACTGGTGGTCGATCGACTGCTTGGTCCGAACGCCGACGCTGCGATTGTCGAGACGCTGCTCGCGATGCGGGCCGCAGGTAACGAACCTGCGGTGCCTTTTCGCCTCGACGAGCGGGTGCTGCGTCCTCGGGTCGCAGGCCTCATCGCCGTCGGCGGATCACTCACGCAGCAATGGAAGGCGCTTGCGCTTCCGGTCATGCACTCGCTGACTTTCTCGATGCAAACGGCCGTGGTCGACCAGATGGTCATTGCGGGTGCGGGCACACCGAAGTCTGTAGTCCTCGACGACGACGCATTGACGCGCGCAGCGACCTTGGGTCGCAACGTGGCGCGCCAGCTCGGCCGCAGTTTCGACGACGCGCAGTACTGCGGCGATCCGGGCGCGTGCCCGCTTTGCCATCTCGACGTCGTCGAGTTGCACGGCCGCGATGTCCAGTGTGCGAGTTGCGGTGCACGAGGTGGCCTGGCGGACGACTTCTCGATCGAGTGGACCGACCTCGATTCGTCGGTCATCACAATGACCGAGAAGCGCGCGCACTATCAGGAGATCTTGGAGACAGCAGGACGTCACGCGAAAGTGCGAGACGAGATTGAGGAGAAGGCTGCGACGTATGACTCGTCCGGCTGGTTGGCCAGTCCTACTCGCTGAGGAAAACAGTCCTACCCACTGATTTGGAGACAACGGTGTCTGAGACTCGTTCCCTGCACGTCCTTATTGCCGGCGGCGGCCTCGCCGGGTTGGCGCTTGCTCAGGGCCTCCTGAAGTCTGGGCACACGGTCGAGGTCTTCGAGCGCGACGCCGATTTGAACCGCAAGCAGGGCTACTACCTGCACTTCAACGCGATCGGCGGCGAGGCGCTGCGCCGGGTGCTGCCCTCTGACTTGTTCGAGCTGTACCTCGACACCTCGCGCGAGTCCTACGACCGCGCGGTCTCCATCGTGCTCGACCCGGGCTTCAACGAAATCACGTCGAACCCGCACTTCGGTCCGCCGAATGTGGGTCCGCGCAACCACACTGGCGTGCACCGGCGGACCCTGCGACAAATCCTGTCTGGGCGGCTCGGCAAGCAGCTGCATATCGGCTCGCCCGTCGTTTCCTTCGTCGAGGATGCCGACGGGGTGACCGCGACCCTTGCCGACGGCAGCACCGCGCGTGGCGATGTGCTTGTCGGGGCTGACGGCATCCGCTCGGCCGTCCGCACGCAGTTCTTGCCGCAGGTGCCGGTGATCGCGACCGGCGTGAGAGGCATCGGGGTGTTCGGGCGCACGCCACTGACGCCGGAGCTCGATGCGTTGATGCCCGACATCCTCAATCAGGGCGTGTTGATGGCGGTCGACCGCTCTGGCTCCCGGCTGCTCATTGCGACCTTCCGGCCAAGGCGCCCGGCGGCTGAGGCAGCCAAGGACATCGCTCCTGACGTCGAGGTCGACGACGTGCCCGCGTACGTCATGATCAGCTGCAGCGTCATGCCGGGCACCGTGGTGCCGCCAGCATCGGAGTGGACGCCGGAGACTGCCGGCGTCCTGCAGGAATCGATGCTCGAAGCTGTCGCGGGTTGGCATCCGGCAGCGCAAGCTCTTGTGCGCGGCCTCGACCTCGACTCGGTCTTCGCGATCCCGTTCGGGTTCCTCGAACCGGCCGAGAATTGGGAGCCCTCGCGGGTCACGATCGTCGGCGACGCTGCCCACGGCATGCTGCCGACCCTCGGCATGGGCGCCAACCTCGCACTTAACGACGCCGCGCTGCTGACCGAGCAGCTCGACCGCTACGGGCGTGGAGATGTCGATCTGCTCGAGGCGATCGGCGTATACGAGGCGCAGATGCGCGAGACCACGTACCCGATCCTGCGGATGACCCTCGACCACGACAAGAACTTCGGCGGCGGCGGTCTCCAAAAAGCTATCGACGATGGAGAGACGAGCTAGCGGAGAGACAACATCGGGACGGCGGGCAGCTCGGTGATCGACACCCGGTAGATTCACGACCGTGACTGAGCAGCAAGTACCCGGGGCCGGCACCTGGTTGGGCATCGAGCGCCGCTGGCTGACGCTGATCGCCGTGTGCGGCGCGACGTTCATGCTGCTGGTCGACATCACGATCGTGCAGGTCGCGCTCCCGACCATCGAGCACCGCCTGCACGCCAGCTTCAGCGACTTGCAGTGGGTGATCGACGCCTACGCCTTGGCGATGGCCACCCTGATCTTGGTCTGGGGCTCGACCGCCGACCGCTTCGGCCGCAAGCACGTCTTCGTATTCGGCCTGGCCGTTTTCACACTGGCTTCCCTGCTGTGTGGGGTCGCGACGAACGCGCCGATGCTCATCTGGTCGCGTGCCTTGCAAGGCATCGGCGGCGCGGCGCTGTTCGCGACCGGGCTCGCCTTGATCGGTCAGGAGTTCCACGGGCGCGAGCGTGGCACGGCGATCGCGGCGTGGGGTGCAACCGTTGGTGGCGCGGTCGCCGTCGGACCGCTCATCGGTGGCGCACTTACCAGCGGCTTCGGGTGGCGATCGATCTTTTACGTCAACGTCCCTATCGGCATCTTGACCGGTTGGCTGGCAGTCACCCGGATGGTGAACGTCCGTGACACGGGCAGGGCGCGGCTCGACCTGGCCGGCCTCGCCACCTTCTCGAGCTCGATGTTCTTGTTGGTGTTCGCGCTGATCCGGGCGAGCGCGGACGGCTGGACAAGCACGTTCATCGTGTCGCTGTTCGTTGCAGCGGCGGTACTCATGGGGTTGTTCATCTTCGCCGAGCAGCACCAAGAGCACCCATTGCTCGATCTCTCGCTGTTTCGAAAGCCGTCGTTTACAGGTGTATCGATCGGAACGTTTGCCATCGGTGCGGGCATGTTTGCGCTGCTGCCCTACATCACGTTTTACCTGCAGAACGATCTCGGATACTCCCCGCTGCAGGGCGGTCTCAGGCTGCTGCCGTGCACCCTGCTGTGCTTCGTCGTCCCGCTCGCTATGCAGCGCGTCGCGTCCAAGTTGTCACCGCGGCTCGGTTTGGCCATCGGACTTGCGATCATTGGTGGGGGACTCGCAGCCATGACCGTCGTCACGGCGAAATCGAGCTGGACGGCGCTGATCCCCGGGTTGCTGCTGACCGGGCTCGGCATCGGCATCGCGAATCCGATGATCGCAAAAATCGCCCTCGGAGTTGTCGCACCGGCCCGCAGTGGAATGGCGTCTGGGATCAACAACACCTTCCGGATCGGCGGCGTCGCGACTGGCGTTGCCGCGCTGGGTGCGATCTTCCAGCAACGGGTGACAACGTCGCTGGCGACCAACTTGGGCCACCCCGCGCCGCAGCTGGCAAAGGTGGTGGCGTCGGCGGGGGTTCGGGCAGCAGTTGCCGCGAACTCGTCCACGGCGGGTCTCGCCGTTGCCGCCCATGGAGCGTTCCTGTCCGGCCTGCGGCTGATCCTCGTGATTGGCGCAGTGATCGTCTTTGTCGGCGCGATCGCCGGCGCTCTCCTGGTGCGCGGCCGTGACTTTGCGAGTCGCGCGCCGGCCGCGCCCGCACAGGAGCCAGCTGTCGCCGTCCCGGCTGAGTGATGTAAGCCGCTGTGAGCTAGCTGGCTTCGACCGCGGCCTTGATGCGCTGCGCGAAAGCGTCGGCGTCCTTCTTTGCGGACTTCAGCGCTGACCCGACGATCACCTTGCCGAAGCCGTGACCCGCGAACGAGTTGAATATGGTGACCTTCGTCTGCCCGTTGCCGAGATCCTCGAGGTCGTAGCCACCTTCGGTGACAGTGACCAGGTTCTTTGAACGTTCCGCCCACCGGATCGTGGTCGGCGGTGTAAACCCGGTCAACTCGAACCGACGGTTCGACTTCAAGCCGGCGTCCTTGGCCCTACTGACGAAAACCGTTCCCAGTGCCGACGGACCATCAGGTTCCTTGCGGATCTCCAGGATTCGCGGGCTGAATTTCGGGTCGTTCGTGCCCGCGGCGAGATAAGCGAAGACCTCATCGATCGGCCGGTTGATTACTGCTGACCCGCTGTACTGTCCCGGCACCGGAACTCCTCACGTCGTGGGATACGCGTGAGCCTAGCCGCTCGACGCGTAGGTAAGCTTCCGTATCTCGGTCAGGACCCCAATCCAGGCAGCGGGGAGGAACACGCGATGGCCATCATTCGCGCAGCTCTTGTGCAGACCAGCTGGACTGGCGACAAAGAGTCAATGATTTTGGCTCACGAGGAGTACGCCAGGAAGGCCGCGGCGCAGGGCGCGCAGGCGGTCTGTTTCCAGGAACTCTTCTACGGTCCCTACTTCTGCCAGGTGCAAGATGCGGCGTACTACTCCTACGCCGAGTCCATCCCCGGTCCGACCACCGAGCGATTTCAGGCGCTGGCGGCCGAGCTCGGCATTGTGATGATCCTGCCGATGTATGAGCAGGAGCAGCCTGGCGTGTTGTACAACACCGCAGCGGTTGTCGATGCCGACGGCAAGTACCTCGGCAAGTACCGCAAGCATCACATCCCGAACATCAACGGCTTCTGGGAGAAGTTCTACTTCCGGCCCGGCAATCTGGGCTTCCCGGTCTTCGACACCGCGATCGGCAAGATCGGTGTCTACATCTGTTACGACCGGCACTTTCCTGAAGGCTGGCGGGCGCTTGGTCTAAACGGTGCGCAGATCGTCTTCAATCCTTCGGCCACCTCGCGCGGGCTGTCGTCGTACCTCTGGAAGCTCGAGCAGCCCGCTGCGGCGGTCGCGAACGAATACTTCATCGGGGCCATCAACCGGGTCGGGGTCGAAGACCTTGGCGATGACGACTTCTACGGCACTACTTACTTCGTCGACCCCGAGGGCAAGTTCGTCGGCGATGTCGGCGATCCGTACTCACCTGACCTTGTCGTGCGTGACCTCGACATGGATCTGCTTTCCGAGGTTCGCAATCGCTGGGCGTTTTATCGCGACCGGCGTCCCGAGGCATACGGCGACCTGACCCGGCCCTAGTCCAGCAACCGGCACAGACCCGAACCGGAGCAATCACATGACGATCCTGGTGAAGAACGGCACCGTCGTGAGTCCGACCGGTGCGATCCCCGCTGATGTCTTGATCGATGGCGAGCGCATCGTCGCACTTCTCGAACCGGGGACGACGAGGCTTGGCGTCGATCTCGAAGCGAGCGCCGACGTCGTCATCGATGCACGCGACAAGTACGTCGTACCGGGCGGTGTCGATGGCCACACGCACATGCAGATGCCCTTCGGCGGCACGCAGGCATCGGACACCTTTGAGACCGGCACTCGGGCAGCGGCGTGGGGCGGCACGACGACCATCATCGACTTCGCGATCCAGCGCACCGGCGAGCGGGTTCTCGACGGATTGGCTGCCTGGCACGAAAAAGCTGACGGCAACTGCGCGATCGACTACGGGTTTCACCAGATCATCGGCGGCGTCGACGACGAGTCGCTGAAGGCCATGGACGAACTTGTCAGTGAAGGCATCACCAGCATCAAGTTGTTCATGGCGTATCCCGGGGTTTTCTACTCCGACGACGGCCAGATCGTGCGCGCGATGCAGACGGCGGCGGGCAACGGCTCGCTCGTCATGATGCACGCGGAGAACGGCATCGCGATCGACGTCCTGGTTGCACAGGCCATCGCGCGCGGCGACACCGCGCCGCGCTACCACGGGCTGACCAGGCCGTGGGAGACCGAGGAAGAGGCCACCCACCGCGCAATCATGCTGGCGCGCATGACCGGGGCACCGCTCTACATCGTGCACATGTCGGCCAAGCAAGCAGTGGCGACGCTCGCGGCGGCTCGCGACGACGGCTGGAACGTCTTTGGCGAGACGTGCCCTCAATACCTCTATCTCTCGCTCGAAGAACACCTGTCTGCGCCGGACTTCGAAGGTGCGAAGTACGTCTGCTCGACGCCGCTGCGTTCGCGCGCCGAAGGACATCAGAACGAGTTGTGGAAGGCGTTGCGCACCAACGACCTGTCGGTTGTCAGCACCGACCACTGCCCGTTCTGTATGAAGGAACAGAAAGAACTCGGCATCGACAACTTCTCGAAGATTCCCAACGGCATCGGCGGTGTCGAGCACCGGATGGATCTCATCTACCAAGGTGTTGTCGACGGTCAGATCACGCTGCCGCGCTGGGTCGAACTGTGCTCGACGACGCCAGCCCGGATGTTCGGCCTATACCCGCGCAAGGGCGTCGTCGCGCCAGGGTCTGACGCCGACGTCGTGGTCTACGACCCGAACGCGACGACGCGCATCTCGGTCGACACTCACCACATGAACATGGACTACTCCGCGTGGGAGGGTTTCGAGGTCGCCGGTCATGTCGACACCGTCATCTCGCGCGGCACCGTCGTCGTCCGCGATCGTGAGTTTCTTGGTCCGAAGGGTCACGGCCAATACCTGAAGCGTGGCCAGTCGCAGTACCTGCTCTAACCAGCTGTCAACCAGAAGGGGCACCGATGGAGTTCGGCGTCGTGCTGCAATGCAACCCACCGGCATGGCGCACGGTCGAGTTGGCGAAGCAGGCCGAGCTCGCCGGCTTTGGCTACGTGTGGACCTTCGATTCGCACCTGCTGTGGCAGGAGCCGTACGTCATCTACAGCCAGATCCTGTCGGCGACCCATCGCGTCATCGTCGGCCCGATGGTCACGAATCCGGCGACCCGCGACTGGACTGTCACGGCATCGACATTCGCCACCCTGAATGAGATGTTCGGCAACCGCACGGTGTGTGGGATCGGTCGCGGCGACTCTGCCGTTCGGGTCATCAACGGCAAACCAGTAACACTTTCCGAGCTCCGCGAAGCGATCGGGGTTATCCGCAAACTCGCGAACGGCGATGCTGCGGAATACAAAGACAGCACGCTGCGCCTGACCTGGAACCCGCACAGCCGCCTCGACATCTACGTCGCGGCCTACGGCCCCAAGGCGCTCGCACTCACCGGTGAAGTCGGTGACGGATTCATCTTGCAACTCGCCGACCTCGCAGTCGCGGAGTGGAGCATCAAGGCAGTGCGCGACGCAGCGGCTGCGGCCGGGCGCGACCCTGCGTCCGTGAAGATCTGTGTCGCGGCGCCGGCGTACGTCGGCACCGACATCGCTCACCAGCGCGAACAATGCCGATGGTTCGGCGGCATGGTCGGCAATCACGTCGCCGACATCGTCGCTCGCTACGGGGCGGACGGCGGACCGGTGCCGCAGGCGTTGACCGACTACATCGCGGGGCGGCAGGGCTACGACTATAACGAGCACGGTCGAGTCGGAAACACCCATGCCGATTTCGTGCCCGACGAGATTGTCGATCGATTCTGCCTGTTGGGGACAGCCGATGAGCACATCGAGAAGTTGCGAGCCTTAAAGGCACTCGGCGTCGACCAGTTCGCCGTCTACCTGCAACATGACGCCAAAGAAGCGACCCTGCAGGCTTACGCCGACAAAGTGATTCCGGCATTGGCTGACACGGTCTCCGCCAAAAGCTAACGCTCTGGTCTAACGGGCGTGGCGACTAGGCCGCGCTCGGGCGAGCGTGATCGGTCAGCAACTTCACCGCAAGTGCGCCGAGGACGGTGCCCATCACGTAGCGCTGCGCACGAACCCAGCCCGGCCGTTTGCTCAAGGTGCGGGCGATGGTTCCCGCTGCAAGCACGATGCAGAAGTTGACTGTCAGCGACACCAGGATCTGAATCGCACCAAGTGTGAATCCCTGCAGTGCCAGGTGACCTTGTGAGGGTCGCTCGAACTGGGGAATCAGCGAGAGGTACATCACCGCGATCTTCGGG
>DASYAG010000123.1:0-101438 GCA_036501485.1 Acidothermaceae bacterium
TGCTACGACGATTGCCGTCGCGAGTGGTAGCGCACACAGGAAAATTCCGACGCGCAACAGATCCATCTCGCGAAGGACAAGGCCGCACAGGCACGCAGCAATACCGGCCGCGAGGAAACTCCTGCCGCGGGTGGTGAGTCCGGAAAGCGCCGCCCGCATTAGTGCGGTGTTGCTCGGGAACGCTGGGCGGACGACGGGACGGCGACTCTCGCCACGATGTCGGACAAGATGTCGGACGCCGTGCGGCGCGAGATCTGCGCTTCGGCGGTGATCAACAGGCGGTGCGTCAAAACCGGCTGCGTGAGCATGCGGACGTCGTCAGGCAGCACGTAGTCGCGGTCGTCGAGTGCAGCGGCGGCCCGTGCGGCGCGCAGCAGTTGCAGCGTCGCGCGCGGAGACGCGCCGAGTCGCAACTCGAGCGAGGCACGGGTAGCAGCCACGAGGTCGACGGTGTACCGGCGAACGTCGGGCGCAACGTAGACGGTCCGGATGAGTTCGATCGCATTCGCAACTTCAACGGCGTCGGCGACGGGGCGCAGGTCGTCGAGAGGGTCGTGGCTGCCGTGAGAATCGAGCATCTCAAGCTCAGCGCCCGCTGACGGGTAGCCCATCGACAGGCGCGCGGTGAAGCGATCGCGCTGTGCCTCTGGCAGCGGGTACGTGCCTTCCATCTCGATCGGGTTCTGGGTGGCCACCACCATGAACGGCGCCGCGAGTCGGTAGGTCGTTCCGTCGACAGTTGCTTGCCGTTCTTCCATGCTCTCGAGAAGAGCCGACTGCGTCTTTGGCGACGCGCGGTTGATCTCGTCGCCGACGACGATGTTGGCGAACACCGGCCCTGGCTTGAACTCGAATTCGCGAGTGTCCTGGCTGAAGACCGACACGCCGGTGATGTCGCTGGGCAGCAAGTCGGGAGTGAACTGAATCCGCTTGACCGAACAGTCGATGGCCTTGGCCAACGCCTTGGCCAGCATCGTCTTGCCGACGCCGGGCACGTCCTCGATGAGGAGGTGACCTTCCGCGAACAGCACCGTTACCGCGAGCTGCACGACGTCCGGCTTGCCTTCGATCACCTGCTCGACGGCAGCGCAGATACGCCTACCGGTTTCCGCGACCTCTTTGAGGTCGCGCCCCTCTGTCCCCGGGAACGCTGCCACCCGTCCTCCTCGCTCGTGGTCCGGCAACCGAGCATGCCTGTCGTCTCGCGCCCGATCTTGCTCGGGGTCCGACAAGAGCTTGCTCGTGGTCGCGTTCCGACTCATTCGCAAGCTCGCACTGAGTCTCTCAGGTCAAGAGCGTGCAAACGAGTGATCCCGGTAGTCGAACGCACAGCACGGCAGATCGGTTCGCATCACCTCGTCTCGCGATTGAGCCGCCAGGGGAGTGATTGACGCCGATCCATGGCGCCAGGGTGCTTGAAAGTGGGGGAGTGTGGAGTATGGTGGCGCGAAATGGAGAGCAAGGGTACGGGTCGGCGGGCGGCCAGCGTGGGGCGAGCGGAGGTGGCGGGTGTTTCTCGGAACCCACGCCCCTCGACTCGATGAAAAAGGCCGGCTCTTCCTGCCAGCGAAGTTCCGCGACGAACTTGCGGCCGGTCTGGTGATCACCAAGGGCCAGGAGCGTTGCCTCTATGTCTTTCCGGCCGTCGAGTTCGGCCGGCTCACGGAGGCGCTTCGGACCTCACCGGTCACGCACAAAGGGGTGCGCGACTACTCGAGGGTCTTCTTCGCGAGCGCATCCGACGACATCCCCGACAAGCAAGGCCGCATCACGATCCCGGCCGCGCTACGCGAATACGCGGGCCTGAGCCGCGAATGCGCCGTCATCGGCGCCAACACCAGGGTCGAGATCTGGGACGCCGCGGCTTGGGAGACCTACCTCGCTGCGCAGGAGCCGGTCTTCTCCGAACTCGGCGAGGAGGTGCTGCCCGGCGTCCTCTGACACCACTGACGAACCACATTGAGCGCTTCGTGCTCGACATTGAGCACTTCGTGCGGCGAGGCCTCCGGCCGCTCGCTCTCCTGGCACACCTTCCCCGGCGCCAGGCGAACGGGAACCTCCGGTGAGCGGCTGGGAACCCCGACGCACGAGGCGCTCCACTTCGCACCACCACCCCCAAGGCGCGAGCAGTCACATCGAAGGGTCGAGAACTCACCAATGGACGACGTCACGAGGTACCGGCACGTGCCGGTTCTTCTTGGTCGGGTTCTCGAGCTGCTCGCACCGGCGTTGACCGCCCCTGGTGCGGTGGTGGTCGACGCGACGCTCGGCATGGGCGGCCACGCGGAAGCTCTCTTGGTCGCGCATCCGCAGGCCCGGTTGATCGGCATCGACCGCGACACCGACGCGCTCGCCCTCGCGACCGCGCGCTTGGCGCCTTTCGAGACCAGGATCACGCTTGTTCACGCGGTCTACGACCAACTTCCGGTCGTACTGGCCGAGCTCGGACTCGAGGCGGTCGACGGGATCCTGTTCGATCTCGGAGTTTCGTCGCTTCAGCTCGACGAGACCGAACGCGGGTTTTCCTACGCGCATGACGCACCGCTCGACATGCGGATGGACCGCACCACTGGAATCACCGCAGCGGATGTCGTCAACACATACACAGCCGCCGAGATCGCCCGGGTGTTGCGCGTGTATGGCGAGGAGCGCTTCGCGTTACGCATCGCGAACGCGATTGTTCAAGAGCGCAGTCGCCAGCCGCTTGTCTCAGCGTCGCGCCTCGCTGAGCTCGTACGTGACTCGATCCCTGCAGCGACCAGGCGTACCGGCGGCCACCCAGCCAAGCGCACGTTCCAGGCCTTGCGTATCGAGGTCAATGCCGAGCTCGCGGCGCTCGAACGTGCAGTTCCTGCGGCGGTCGCTGCCGTTCGGGTCGGCGGCCGGGTCGTGGTGCTGTCGTATCAGTCGCTCGAGGACCGTTTGGTGAAGCAGGTATTTGCAGCCGGCGCCGCAAGCACATCGCCGTCCGAACTGCCTGTCGAACTACCGGACCATGCACCGAGATTGCGCCTGCTCACCCGCGGAGCCGATCAGGCAAGCCCCGCCGAGATCGCGGCCAACCCGCGGGCCGCGTCTGTGCGACTGCGCGCAATCGAGCGCATCAGGCAGGCCGCGTGAGCGCGCTGCCATTCGTTGAACCGACGGCACCAGATGTCGCGATCGATGGCGTCCTCATCGCGCCGGCAACGACGTCACCGGTCCGCACGTCACCGATCACTGCCCCGCCGGCGAGTGCGCCCGTCAGCCAGCCGCCGGCGCTTCGTGTCGTCCGGCCGCGAAACGCGCGCCCGCGTGCGCCATTCGTGCTGTTGGTCTCCGCATTGCTCGCGGCCGGCCTCGTCGGGGTGCTGATGATCAACACGAAGCTCGCGCAGGGCTCCTTCACCGTCGACCAACTCCAGCATCAGCAGTCGACCAACGCCGATCAGGTGCAGGCACTCAGTCAATCCGTTGCTGACCAGGGAGCCCCGCAGGCATTGGCAGCACGGGCGGTCGCGCTCGGCATGGTCGCGGCGCCGAATCCGGTTTTCAAGCGGACGTCGGACGGCGCGGTGTTGGGCGCTGCGACCAAGGCTTTGCATCCGCCGCCGCCTCCCGCTCCGAAGCCGTCCCCGACGCCGCAAGCGTCTGCTTCGATCGGCCCGAGCACGTCAGTTTCGCCTTCGCCCTCGGCATCGATCTCGCCTTCGCCCACTGCTTCGCCGAGCGCGTCAACCTCAGCCAAGGCATCGCCTGACGCATCGCCATCGGCCAAGGCAAGTCCGTCGACTTCTGGCAAGCCGAGCCCGAGCACGAGCGCGAAGCCGAGCACGAGCGCGAAGCCGAGCGCGAGCGCGAAGCCGAGCACGAAGCCGTCACCAACTCCTGGCCCCACAGCGAAGCCCACGACTAAGCCGACAGCCCCGCCGACCACGAAACCGACGACGAAGGCCACGCCGTGAATCGGATCGGACCGCCAGCCAGCACGCGCCAGCGCCCAGCTGCGTCGCGACCTGCCGTATCGCGCGGCACTGCGCAGCGGCCAGCCAACCGACCGCTGTCGGGGGGTTTGCGCAGCGAGCGCTCGCCGAGCGAGGTCCGGCAGTTGCGCCAGGCGGGCCGATCCGCACCGGCCGGCCAGCAACGTCAGCAGCCGCGCGCGGCGCGGCAGGCCGCCGGCCGACGTCCACCCACGCGCCGTCCGCCCCGACCGCCCCGCCGCACGATCGGCCGGCTCGGCTTTCCGGCCCGCCGACTGCACGGCGGCTTGCTGGTCATCGGGTTCGTCATGATCGTCTTCGTCGGTCGCCTGTTGCAGCTGCAGGGCGTCGACTCCACGGTCTACGCCGCTGATGCGAATGCCCAGTACTCGCACAAGGTGACGCTGCCGGCGCAACGCGGCTCGATTGTCGATCGCAACGGCGCGACGCTCGCCGACACGGTGAACGCCAGCGACATCATCGGAGACCCGCTGGTTGCCACCAACTCCAAAACGACGAGTCCGTGGACGATGGCGGGAACACTGGCGCCGATCCTTGGCGTCAACCGCTTCACCTTGGTAAGTGACCTCACCGGCAAGAGTCAGTTCGTCTACTTGGCCCACGCAGTCACGCCGCAAGTCGCCAAGCAGGTGCTCGCCCTTGAGCTGCCCGGTGTGACGACCGAGAACACGAACAAGCGGGAGTATCCGGCCGGCAATGTCGCAGCCAACGTCGTCGGTTTCGTTGGATCAGACGGCAAGGGGCTTGGCGGTCTCGAGTACCAGTACCAGAACTTGTTGGCTGGCAAAGCCGGTCAACTCACGGTGCAGGTCGGTCACGACGGCCAAGTCATACCGGACGGCGTCGGTGGCGGTCAGCCCGCTGTGCAAGGTCAAGGCATTCAACTGACGATCGACCGCGACATTCAGTGGAAAGCGCAGCAGGCGATCGCCGCTTCGGTGAAAACCACCGGTGCTGACGGCGGCTCCGTCATCGTGATGCAACCACGCACTGGGCAAATTCTCGCGATGGCAACAACGCCAACCTTCGACCCGTCCGATCCTGGCGCAGCACCTGCAGAAGACCGCGGAAACTCAGCTCTGTCTGATGTTTTCGAGCCAGGCAGTACCAACAAGGTCATCACGATGTCGGCCGCGATTGACTCCGGCGTACTCACGCCGATGTCGCCGATCGACGTTCCGCCGACGCTCGTGCGCGCAGGCAAGGTTTTCCATGACGCGGAGTCGCACGGCCTGCTGCACCTGACACTTGCCGGTGTGCTTGCGGAGTCGAGCAACATCGGCACGATCCTCGCGTCGGAGAAGGTCGGCGTCGACCGGCTCTATGCCTACCTGCAGGCGTTCGGTCTCGGTCAGCCGTCAGGGCTCAACTTCCCTGGCGAAAGCCCGGGCATCCTCGACCCGCTGCGCAACTGGTCCGCCACGCAGCAGTACACGGTTCCGTTCGGTCAAGGACTGGCGGTGAACGCCCTGCAGGTCGCCACTGTTTACTCGACGATCGCGAACGGTGGCGTGCGGGTTGAGCCCAGTTTGGTCAAAGGGTTCCTGCAACCCGACGGTTCGGAAAAGCCGGCGACCGTGCCGACCCAGACTCGGGTCGTGAGCGCGTCAACGGCCACTCAGGTCGAGAGCATGCTCGAGGCTGTTACCACCGACGAAGGCACCGCGCCCGAGGCTCGGATCCCGGGCTACCGGGTCGCCGGAAAGACTGGAACCGCGCAGCGAGTCGACCCCACCTGCGGCTGCTACCGCGGCTATACCGCCTCGTTCGTCGGATTCGCACCGGCCGACAACCCGCAACTCGTCGTCCTTGTGGTGCTCGACAATCCGACCAACGGCCACTTCGGTGGTTCGATCGCCGCACCGGTTTTCAAGGACGTCATGTCGTTCGCGCTCGAGTCGGAGAAGATTCCGCCGACGGGGACGACCCCGCCGGTCGTCAAGCTCAGCCTTCCCTGACGGGTAGGGTGGAACGCCGTGCCCGGCCAAGAGCAGCGTTCAACCTCTTTACGTCCGGTGGAGACACCGGCGCGGCGGCTGGTCGACCTCGCTGATCGACTCGGCGCCGCGCTGGTTGCCGGAGCCGGCCCGCGCGATGCGGCGATTACCGGTGTCACCTATGACTCGGCGGCGGTGCTGCCCGGCGACCTCTACGCGGCCATGCCAGGCACTCATACGCACGGCGCGCGATTTGCCGATCGGGCCGTCGCGGCCGGAGCGGTCGGCGTCCTGACTGACGAGGCAGGTCAGTCAATCGTCGATGCTGCTGGCGGCCCTGGCGCGCCTGTCCTGGTGGTTGGCGATCCGCGTGCCCAGCTCGGCGACGTCGCCTCGTGGATTTACGGCGAACCGTCAAAGCGGCTGCGGGTGCTGGGCGTGACCGGCACGAACGGCAAGACGACGACGTCGTACTTGCTCGATGCAGGGTTGCGTGCAGCAGGAGAGAAGACCGGCCTGGTCGGGACGATCGAGACCAGGATCGGGGAGTGGGTTGCCCCTAGTGCGCGCACGACGCCGGAAGCTCCCGACCTGCAGGCCCTGCTCGCCGTGATGGAAGAGCGTGGCGTCAGCTCGGTTTCGATGGAGGTCTCCAGCCACGCACTCGCGTTGCGTCGAGTCGACGGCACGGCGTTCGAGGTGGTGGCGTTCAGCAACTTGTCTCAAGACCATCTGGATTTCCACGCCGACCTCGACGACTACTTCAACGCGAAAGCGCGCCTGTTCACCCCGCAGTTTGCGGCGACAGGGGTGGTCAACGTCGACGACGAGCACGGACGTCGATTGCTTGGAGTCGCAGAGATCCCGCTGACCACAGTGTCGGCGACGACCCGCGACGCACAGTGGTGGCTCAGCGACCTTTCATACGGCAGCGACAGCGGCACCGAGTTCGTCGTGCACGGTCCTGACGTTGTGATGCCAGTCTCGATTCGGCTTCCCGGATCGTTCAACGTCGCGAACGCCTTGCTGGCGTTCGTCACGCTCGTCGCCGGTCGATTCGATCCGCAGGCGGCTGCTCGCGGCATCGCCGACGTAGCTGTCGTGCCGGGCCGAATGGAGGCCGTCTCGGCGGCGCAACCGTTTGCGGCTCTCGTCGACTACGCCCACACCCCGGACGCGGTGGTGACGCTACTGACCACGCTGCGCGCGACGACAAGCGGTCGACTCATCGTCATCCTTGGCTGCGGTGGCGATCGCGACCGCGCGAAACGGTCACTGATGGGCGCGGCCGCCGCGCGCCTCGCCGATGTCGCGGTGCTAACCAGCGACAATCCGCGCAGCGAAGAACCGGAGCAGATCCTGGCCGCGATGCTCGAAGGTGCGATGGACGTCGCCCCTGAGCTGCGTGCCGAGGTGATCGTCGAGCTCGACAGGAGGACGGCGATCCAGGTCGCTGTCAGTCGAGCGCGGGCCGGTGATGTCGTTGTCGTCGCCGGTAAGGGTCATGAGCAAGGGCAGGAGGTCGGCGGCGTGGTGTATCCGTTCGACGACCGAACTGTTCTGCGGGCCGAACTCGCTGGGTTGACGAACGGCGCAGGCGCCTGATGATGACGCTTACGGTGAGCGAGATCGCACAACTGAGTCACGGCGTGGTGTCAGACCTTGCTGATCCGGCCGCGCGCGTCGTCGGCCCAGTGGTCGTCGATTCGCGCCGGGTCACGAATGGCTGTCTATATGTAGCGGTCTCAGGAGCGCGCGTCGACGGGCACGACTTCGTCGCGCAGGCAATCGCCGACGGTGCTCCGGTTGTGATGGCGAGCCGGCCGGTGGCGGTGCCCGCGGTTGTCGTCGGCGATACCGTGCGCGCTCTCGGTGACCTCGCGCGCGGCTATCTGCACCGGCTGACGGACCCCCTGGTCGTCGGCATTACTGGGTCGAGCGGCAAGACGAGCACGAAGGACATCGTCGGCCAACTCCTGGCGAAACTCGGGCCTACGGTTGCGCCCGAGGGGTCGTTCAACACCGAGGTCGGGTTGCCGCTCACCGTGCTGCGGGCCGACGCACAGACCAAATACCTTGTTCTCGAATACAGCGCCCGCGGACTCGATCACATCGCGTACCTATGCGGGATCGCGAGGCCGCAGATCGGCGTGGTGCTCAACGTCGGCACCGCACACCTCGGCGAGTTCGGCAGTCGAACCGCGGTAGCGCAGGCGAAAGGTGAGCTCGTCGAGGCGCTTTCCGACGACGGCCTCGCGGTGCTCAACGCCGATGACGATGCAGTAAGAGCTATGGCGTCGCGGACCAGCGCGCGCGTGGTGACGTTTGGGTTCGGCAGTGGCGCCGATGTTCGGGCGGCCGACCTCGTGCTCGACGACTTGGCTCGGCCCACCTTCCGCATGCTTACCCCGGTCGGCGAGGTCGAAGTGTCGCTCTCGTTGCATGGCGCGCACCACATGTCGAACGCACTCGCCGCAACTGCGGTCGCCCTTGAGCTTGGTCTCGACCTGGATGCAGTCGCAGCAGGCCTGGCCGCAGTCGAAGCAGTCAGCCGGTGGCGCATGCAGATCTCAGAGCGGGCCGACGGTGTCTTCGTCATCAACGATGCGTACAACGCAAACCCAGAATCCATGAGGGCAGCACTCGCGGCGCTGGCGACCATGGGCTCCGGGGGAGAGGGTGCACATCAGCCACGTCGAACGCACGCCGTGCTCGGAGTGATGGCCGAACTTGGCGCTGCCGCAGCGACAGCACATCGCGAGGTCGGCGCTGCGGCAGCGCTTATCGGCGTCCATCAACTTGTCGTTGTTGGCACAGCAGCGCGGGGCATCGCCGACGGTGCAATTGAGGCCGGCCTCGCGCCCGAGCAGGTCATCGTGGTCGACGACGTTGCCGATGCGGTAACCCATCTCGAGAAAGACCTTGCTCACGGCGACGTCGTGCTGGTGAAGGCATCACGCTCCGCCGAGTTGCAACGGGTTGCTGAAGCGTTGCTTGCCGGGCCCGATAGCCAAGTCGGAGCGAGCAAGTGAAGGGAATCCTGGCCGCGGGCACGATCTCGCTGATCGTGTCGCTGTTCGGTACGCCGTTCGCGATCCGATTCTTGCGCCAACGCGGTTACGGGCAGTTGATCCGCGACGACGGACCCACGACGCATCACACAAAGCGTGGCACCCCGACGATGGGTGGCACGGTCATTTTGATCGCCGCGATCCTGGGGTACGCGGGTGGCAACATGCTGAGCGCGAGCGGGCCGACTGCGTCTGGCCTGCTGGTGCTCGGGCTCGCGACCGGCCTTGGCCTGGTGGGGTTTCTTGACGACTTCATCAAGGTTCGGATGCAGCGCAACCTTGGTCTGCGGGCACGCACGAAGCTGCTCGGGCAGACGATCGTCGCGGTCGTGTTCGGTGTTCTGGTTCTGCAGTTTCCCGACAGCACCGGTATTCACCCTGCGTCAACCCACATCTCGTTCGTGCGCGACACCACAGTGGCGCTTGGTGCCGTGGGCTTTGTCGTGTGGGCGCTCGTGATGGTCTCGTCGACATCGAACGGAGTGAATCTCACCGACGGCCTCGACGGACTCGCCACCGGTGCGTCGACGATGATCTTTGCAGCCTTCGTCATCATGACGTTCTGGCAAGGCCGCAACGACTGCATCAGCAAAGCCTCAGCAGGCTGCTATCCGGTACGTGATCCCTTCGATCTCGCGATCCTGGCGGCTGGCTTCGCGGGCGCATGCGCAGGCTTTCTGTGGTGGAACGCTGCGCCTGCCCGCATCTTCATGGGCGACACGGGGTCACTAGCTCTCGGTGGCGCACTGGCCGGCATGGCCATCATGACTCACACCGAGTTGCTGCTCGCCGTGCTCGGAGGCCTCTTCGTCGTCATCACGATGTCGAGTCTCATCCAGATCGGTTACTTCAAGATGACGCATCGTCGCGTGTTCAAGATGGCACCCCTGCAGCATCATTTCGAGCTCAAAGGATGGGCCGAGGTGACGATCGTCATCCGGTTCTGGATCATCGCCGGCCTTGCTGTTGCCCTCGGCCTCGGCATCTTCTACGCCGAGTGGATCACATGGCAGTCGTGATTCCGTCATGGTTGCCTGCAGCGGGCCATGATGCGCCCTGGCACGAGTTGACGGTCTGCGTGGCCGGCGTTGGGGTGTCCGGCGTTGCGTGTGCACGGGTCTTGCGCGCGCTCGGTGCACAGGTAACCGCAGTGGACGCCGGAGCCGATGAGCGGGAACGGCAAACAGCCATCGATCTGCACGCACTTGGTGTCGAGGTTCGGCTTGATGACGGGGACACGCTGCCAACGGCCGCTCAACTCGTCGTGACTTCTCCGGGCTGGCGTCGCGAGTCCCCGTTGTTCGTGGCGGCGGCCGCCGCCGGACTCCCGGTGTGGGGCGAGCCCGAGCTCGCGTGGCGGTTGCGAAAGCCCGGCGCACCCGCGTGGCTCGTCGTTACCGGGACCGACGGAAAGACGACGGCCACCCTGATGCTTGCATCGATTCTGCGGGCGGCCGGGCAGCGCACGACAACTGCAGGCAACATCGGCACCGCACTTGTCGAGGTCGTTAACGGCCCTTACGACGTGCTGGCTGTCGAACTCGGGAGCTTTCAGCTGCACTGGTCGCGGTCGGTCGCTCCTACCGCCGCAGCGATTCTCAACGTCGCGCCCGACCACCTCGATTGGTGGGGCGATTCCTACGAAGATTACGTGGCCGCCAAGGGCCTTGCGTTCGCGCACGCAGAGACCTGCGCCATCGGTAACGCAGACGATCCAGTTAGCACCAGGCTGCTCGCACGCGCACCAGGGCGCCGCGTTGCATTCACCTTGAACAGTCCGCGGCCGCACCAGCTTGGGGTGGTCGAAGACCTTCTGGTCGATCGCGCCTTCGTTGATGATGCCGACAACATGGCGATCGAAATTGCCACGCTTGCCGACGTCATCGTTCCGGGCCTACACAACGTTGCCAATGCGCTTGCTGCAGCCGCACTCGCCAGAGCCTATGGAGTCGACCCAGGTGCCATCGCCGAGGGGCTACGGACCTTTACTCCCGCACCGCACCGCATCGCCGAGGTCGCGGTCATTCACGGCGTTCGGTTCGTCGACGACTCGAAAGCCACCAGCCCGCACGCGGCCGCGGCAGCACTGACGTCCTTTGACTCCATCGTCTGGATCGCGGGGGGGCTCGGCAAGGGCATCGCGTTCGACGATGTTGTTCGAATGGCCGCACCTCGGTTGCGGGCTGTCGTGCTAATCGGTGCATGTAGAGCCGAAATTGCAGACGCACTCGCGCGACACGCACCAGATGTCCACGTGGTCGAGGTCGCTACGCCCGAGACTAACCAGGTGGAAGTCGTCATGGATCGCGTAGTCGCGCAGGCAGTGGAATTGGCGACCGCAGGCGACACCGTTTTGCTCGCACCGGCTGCCGCGTCGATGGACATGTTCCGTGACTACGGCCACCGCGGTGACGTGTTCGCGGCTGCGGTGCGCAGGCTCCAGGAGCGCGCCCGATGACCACCACCACCGGAACGAGGCCAGCGACGGCCACGGCGACTCCGACGGCAGCACCGCCGACTGCCGCTGCTGACGGCACGGTCACCGCACTGTGGTCGAAGATCGAGAACCCGCCCGTGCTCTGGCGACCGCTCGCGTCGTACTACTTGCTGCTGGCGAGCACGGCGCTGCTTGTTGGATTCGGCGTCGTCATGGTGTGGTCGTCGTCCTACGTCGAATCCGACCAGGTGTCGTTCGCCGTGGTCGAGAAGCAACTGCTGTGGCTGTCGATCGGCATCCCGTTGCTGCTCGTGGCAAGCCGGCTGCCGTTGAAAGTGTTCCGCTTCATTGCTTATCCCGCGCTGTTTGTGTCGTGCGGCCTGCTCGTGGCCGTCCTCGTGCCGGGGCTCGGTGTGTCGGCGAATGGCGCAACGCGGTGGGTCGCATTCGGTGGTCCGTTCACGATCCAGCCGTCAGAATTCGCGAAGCTGGGTTTGGTGCTGTGGGGCGCCGACTTGCTCGCACGCAAACACAAGCTTGGCACGCTTGACAGCTATCGGCGCATTCTGGTGCCGCTGTTGCCGGTCTCGCTGTTCGTACTTGCGTTGATCGAGAAGGAGCACGACCTCGGCACCATGCTCGTGGTGCTCACCATCGTGCTGTCGCTGCTCTGGGTCGTCGGCGCGCCACTGCGGCTGTTCGTGGTCACCATGCTCGCCGTCGTCTGTGGCGTCTCTTATCTGGCCATCAGCGAGCCCTATCGGCTGCAGCGGCTCTTGAGTTTCAGCCACCCGTTCAAGGACTGCCTCAACACCGGCTGGCAATCGTGCCAGGGCATTTACGGCCTCGGCGCGGGCGGTTGGTGGGGCGTCGGTCTTGGCAGCAGCCGCCAAAAGTGGGGGTACCTGCCGGAGGCCCACACGGACTTCATTTTTGCGATCATCGGTGAAGAGTTGGGTCTCGTCGGCACGATCGCCGTCCTGATTTTGTTTGCGGTACTGGCTTATTCGGGTATCCGGGTCGCGCAGCGCAGCCGAGACATGTTCTCGCGGTTGGCGGCCTCAGCGATCGTCGCGTGGCTGCTCGTGCAAGCCCTCGTCAACGTCGGCGCGGTCATCGGATTGCTGCCCATCACCGGCATCCCGTTACCACTGATATCGGCAGGCGGGTCGTCGCTGATACCAACCATGTTTGCGTTGGGCATGCTGATGTCGCTTGCTCGCCGCGAGCCAAGTGCCGCTGCCGCTATCGCCGCCCGAGGGCCGAATGTGTTCCGGCGAGGCCTCCACAAGACAGCGGTCGTGCTGCACCTGTCCCGTGGGGGTCGGTGACCTCGGGTGCACGTGGTGCTCGCCGGCGGGGGTACCGCTGGCCATGTCGAGCCCGCCCTTGCGGTCGCCGATGCATTGCGACGCCGCGACCCCGAGGTCGGTATCACGATGCTCGGCACCGCGCGCGGACTCGAGACTCGATTGGTGCCGGCGCGGGGCTATGACCTTGCACTCATACCGCCCGTGCCGCTGCCACGCTCGCTCACACCCTCGTTCCTGACGGTGCCGACCCGCATGCGAACAGCCGTGCGTGAAGCAACAGGGATTTTCGACGACGTGGGTGCCGACGTTGTCGTCGGCTTTGGTGGCTACGTCGCGTTGCCCGCGTATCTTGCCGCTCGAAGCGCAAAGCTGCCGTTCGTGGTGCACGAGGCCAATGCGAAGCCTGGCTTGGCAAATCGGTGGGGCGCTCGCTTCACGCCCTACGTTGCGGCGAGCACACCTGACCCGAAACTGCCGCACGCGCGGGTGATCGGCGTCCCGCTTAGACGAGCGATCAGCACACTCGACCGTGCCGAACTTCGGGGTCGTGCACGATCTGAGCTCGGGCTTCTCGACGGTGCCCCGACCTTGCTTGTTTCTGGGGGGTCGCAAGGAGCGCGATCACTGAATCGGGCCGTGGTCGGCGCCGTCCCAGACTTGCTGGCGGCCGGTATCCAGGTGCTGCACATCGCGGGTCCGACCCAGCTCGGCGACGTCGACGCCGCGAAGCCGGCAGCCATCCCCGGGCAGCCGCCCTATGTGCTGGTGGCCTACGTCGATCACATGGAACTGGCCTACGCCGCCGCCGATCTCATGCTGTGCCGCGCCGGCGCCATGACCTGCGCTGAGCTCACCGCGGTCGGCTTGCCCGGGGTCTACGTGCCGCTGCCGCACGGCAACGGTGAGCAGCGGTTCAACGCCCTGCCCATCGTCGAGTCTGGCGGCGGACTTTTGGTGACCGACGCCGAACTGCGCCCGGCCTGGATCCGGGACCAGCTCATCCCGTTGCTGACGAACCCGCGCCGGCTGCAGACCATGTCGGTGCGGGCTGCCGATTTGGGCCGTCGTGACGCGGACGAGAAAATGGTCGACATGATTGTCGAAGCGTCGGGCAGCCATGCCGAGCGAGCAGGTCGGCCGCGCGGCGGACGCGGCAGATGAACGCGGGTCCCCCGACGGAGACGCTGCCGGTCGGTGACCTCGGTGTCGTGCACTTCATCGGCATCGGCGGCGGCGGCATGTCGGGCATCGCGCGCATCATGCTCACCCGCGGCGCGACCGTGACCGGCAGTGATGCCAAAGAGGCCCGGGTGCTCGCGGCACTGCGGGTGCTCGGCGCCAGGGTGTTCGTCGGCCACGACGCGGCGAACCTCGGCGCCGCCGACACCGTCGTCGTGTCGACAGCGATTCAGGAATCCAACCCTGAACTCATCGAAGCGCGCACCCGCGGCTTGCGGATACTTCCGCGTGCCGCCGCGCTGGCGTCAGTCATGGCTGGTCGCCGCGGAATCGCTGTCGCCGGCACGCATGGGAAGACCACGACGACCTCGATGCTCGCGCGTGCGCTGCAGCACTGTGGCGAGGATCCGTCGTTCGCTATCGGAGCCGATCTCAACGAGCCCGGCTCCAATGCGCACGACGGCGCGGGTGGGCTGTTCATTGCCGAGGCAGACGAGAGCGACGAGAGCTTCCTTCTCCTGTCACCGTTCGCAGCGATCGTGACCAACATCGAGGCGGATCACCTCAATCACTACGCGGGCCTCGCGGAGATCCACCAAGCCTTCGAGCGCTTTGCCGAGCGGATCGCGCCTGACGGCTTTCTCGCGGTCTGCGCCGACGACCCTGGTGCGATGCAACTCGCACGTTTTGCACGCCGGCAAGGGATCGACGTCCGGACTTATGGCGAAGCGGCTGATGCCGATGTGCGAATCGCGAAGCTCGAGTTGGCGGGTACCGGTTCGTCGTTCCAGATCATCGCGGGCGGACGCCGGTTGGGTGAGGTCATCTTGAGAGTGCCGGGTCGGCACAACGCACTCAACGCGGCTGCGGCGACGACGGTTGGCCTCGGTCTCGATCTTCCGTTCGCCGAGTTTTCCGCAGGCCTCACCGTATTCACCGGTGCGCGGCGGCGGTTCGAACCGAAAGGCGTGGTCAACGGTGTGCGCGTCTATGACGACTACGCGCATCACCCGACCGAGATCGCTGCGATCCTGCTCGCCGCACGCGAGGTCGTCGGTAACGGACGATTGGTCGTTGCCTTTCAGGCCCATCACTACTACCGCACGGCCGATTTCTGCGCCGAGTTCGGGCAGGCTCTTGGCTTGGCCGACGACGTCGTGGTGATGGAGGTCTATGCACCCGGCGAGACGATGCTGCCCGGTGGCACTGGAACAGCACTTGCGGCGGCCGTGACACTGCCGCCCGAACATGTGGTCTTCGAACCCTCATGGTCGGCGGTACCTGCGCAACTTGCAGAGCGTGCGCGCCCGGGCGATCTGGTGTTGACGATGGGCGCTGGGGGAGATGTCGCGATGCTTGGGCCCGAGGTGCTCGAGGCGTTGCGCCAACGTGCGCACACGCCGGCTGCTTTGCCATAGGTCAGCTAGCTCGCAAGCTCGGTGTGCATGTGCTCGCAAGCTCGGTGGACGACACGCCGCTACCCGCGTTGACCCTTTGGCGGTCGGGGCTCTAATCTTCGTGACGTTCTCAGGTTGACATAACTATAACGGTCTACTTGAGGATGAGGGTCGTGGGTATCCGGGTCTGCGATCTCGCCGTCGGTGGTGGCTTCCCCGCATCACCGCTTGCGGAGCCTGTAGCTGTCTCACCGGGTTAGCTGTTTCGTGCGACTGGAACTTCCGCGCGATTGACGATTGACCGACGAGGGAAGGCAAGGCGAAAGTCCGTGGCAGCACCGCAGAATTACCTCGCGGTCATCAAGGTTGTCGGGATCGGCGGCGGGGGCGTCAACGCCGTCAACCGGATGATCGAAGTCGGTCTCAAGGGTGTCGAGTTCATCGCCATCAACACCGACGCGCAGGCACTGCTGATGAGCGACGCCGATGTGAAGCTCGACATCGGTCGGGAGCTCACTCGCGGCTTGGGTGCTGGCGCTGATCCTGAGGTCGGTCGGCAGGCCGCAGAGGATCACACCGAGGAAATCGAAGAGGTGCTCAAGGGCGCCGACATGGTGTTTGTGACTGCTGGCGAGGGCGGCGGCACCGGCACCGGTGGCGCACCTGTTGTGGCTCGACTTTCCCGGGCGCTTGGTGCGCTGACCATCGGCGTCGTCACGCGTCCGTTCGGGTTCGAGGGACGTCGTCGTGGCGAGCAAGCCGATGTCGGCATCGAAGAACTTCGCGAAGAAGTCGACACGCTCATCGTCATTCCCAACGATCGATTGCTGTCGATCAGTGACCGCAAGATCAGCGTGCTCGACGCGTTCAAGTCCGCCGACCAGGTGCTGTTGCAAGGCGTGTCAGGCATTACTGACCTGATCACCACTCCGGGCCTGATCAACCTCGACTTCGCGGACGTGAAGTCGGTCATGTCCGGCGCTGGATCGGCGCTGATGGGCATCGGTTCAGCGCGCGGTGAAGACCGGGCTGTGGCAGCTGCGGAGATGGCGATCTCCAGCCCATTGCTCGAGGCCTCGATCGAGGGCGCGCACGGCGTCCTGTTGTCCGTCGCAGGCGGCTCCGACCTCGGTCTGTTTGAGATCAACGAGGCCGCGCAACTCGTCGCTGAGGCCGCTCACCCCGATGCCAACATCATTTTCGGCGCGGTCATCGACGATGCACTCGGCGACGAAGTCCGGGTCACGGTTATCGCCGCCGGATTCGACGGTGGCACGCCGCGGCCAGCTCGCCAGCCGGTACGTCGAGCGGTCGAGACACCTCGGCCGACCGACGCGATCGACGACGCGATCAACGTGACGACCGCCCCGCCCAGCATCCCCCGCTCGGAGCCGCCTCGAGTCGAGCCGCGCGAACCAGAGCGGGTCTCCTTGCCGGACGCCGGTGAGCTGCCCCGCCGTGATCCCGCTGCGCCGCGTCGCACGATCGTGTTCGAGGACGAGGTCGAAGAAGAACTCGACGTCCCCGACTTCTTGAAGTAGGTGCTCTGGCTCGGGAGTCTCGGTGGTGAGGTGCGATTCGCCTTCACCAGCAGGCTCGGCGGGTTTAGTGCGGCACCGTACGACAGCCTCAACCTGAGCTTTAGCGTTGGGGATGACCCTGCCGTCGTTCGACGCAATCGACGCGACGTCCTCCAGCGGCTCGGTGTGCCGCAGGCCGCCTGGCTACAGGCCCAGCACGGCGCTGTCGTTCAGGTCGTCAGCCGGGTGGGCGTCGACAACGACGCGTCCGACCAGGAGACCGGGTACGAGGCCGACGGGCTGGTGACGGCGGCGACCGACCTCGCCCTCGGTGCTTTGTCGGCCGATTGCGCACTCGTCGTGCTCGCGGATCCCGCCGCCGGAATCGTGGGCAGCCTGCACTGCGGTCGCCCCGGACTCGTGGTGGGTGCGGTCGACGCAATGGTCAATGCAATGCGAGTGAACGGCGCGCAGCAGCTCCGCGCGGCAGTCGGTCCGACCGTGTGCGGCAGTTGTTATGAGGTGCCTGCCGCGATGGCAGCAGCTGTAGTGGCCGTTGTCCCTGCGGCGTTCTCGCGAGCACGAAGCGGCGGGGCTGGTCTCGACGTGCGTGCCGGTGTGATCGACCAGCTGCAGCATGCTGGCGTGCGAGTTGTGCGCCTCGTCGCAGGATGCACGCGCGAGGACCTCACCACTTTCTCTTACCGCCGCGACAAGGTCACCGGTCGGATGGGTGCCTTGATCTGGCGCGCGACGTGACGCAGTCGAACGCGCCACGCGATGAGAGGCGCCGCGAACTCGCGCGAAATCTGCAGCACGTTCGCGAGCGCATCGCAGCGGCGTGCATCGCGGCTGGTCGCCCAGTTGATGAGGTCACGCTCATCGCGATCACGAAGACATTTCCGGCGTCAGACGTCGTGCTGCTTGCGGAGCTCGGGGTGACTGATGTGGGGGAGAACCGCGATCAAGAAGCTGCTCCCAAGGTTGCCGAGGTCACCGCGATGTACGGCGATCCTGACGTTCCGCGGTGGCATTTCGTCGGGGCACTGCAGACGAACAAGTGCGCCTCCGTCGTCAGTTACGCGAGCCTTATTCACTCGGTAGATCGGTTGCGTCTGGTCGATGCGCTCGCTCGCGTCGCGCACGGATCGGTTGTCAGTTGTCTCGTGCAGGTCGACCTCGATGAGACCAGCCGTCCCGGTCGAAGCGGCGCGCGCGAAGGAGAGGTCGGTGCGATCGCCGACGCCATCGCAGCCGACTCGCGTCTCGAACTCGCGGGGGTGATGGCAGTGGCGCCGTTGGACGCCGACCCCGGACTAGTGTTTCGAAAGCTTGCGGAAGTCGCAGATTCGGTGCGTCAGCGCTATCCGTCGGCGCAGCTAATTTCGGCCGGGATGAGTGGTGACCTCGAGGAAGCCGTTGCGAACGGCACGACTCACCTGCGTGTCGGCTCGGCGTTGTTGGGCGCTCGGCGGCATCCTGTCCGGTAAGGTCCGGACGAAACCGACGTCTGAGGGGACCAGAGGGAGACACGGATGGCCGTCATGCGCAAGGCGATGGTCTACCTCGGCCTCGTCGAGGACGACGCCGAGAACTACGACGAATACGACGAGTACGAAGCTCCAGCGCCCGCCCCAGCAGGTCGGCGTGCAGGCATGCAGGTCGACCGTGCGCCCGCTGCGGACATCGACTACGGCCGCCGCGGCGTGGCGCCTGACGTTCGTGAGCGCGCTCCGGCCTACGCGGGCCGGTCCGGTGGGGGAGCTACTGCGATGGCGGTCGCTCCGATGGGCTGGGCCGATGCGGCCGCCGGCCCCATCCGTGTAACGACATTGCACCCACGGACGTATAACGAGGCACGCGCGATTGGCGAGCATTTCCGCGAGGGCACGCCGGTGATCATGAATCTCACTGAGATGGATGACGCCGACGCGAAGAGGCTCGTCGACTTCGCGGCTGGGCTGATCTTTGGTCTCCGTGGCAGTATCGAACGTGTGACCGCGAAGGTCTTCTTGTTGTCGCCGCAGGACGTTGAGGTGACGGCGGAGGACAAGCAGCGGATCGCCGAAGGCGGATTCTTCAATCAGAGCTAGGCGGCCGGCACGACGTGGGCACTCTGTGGCGGGTCCTGGCCGACGTTATTGTTGCGTTTATTGTCGTCATGTTCATCAGGCTGGTTTTCGACTACGTACAGCTTTTCGCACGAGAGTGGCGACCCCGTGGCGTCGTCCTCATCGCTTTGGAAACGTGCTATTCGCTGACCGATCCCCCGCTAAAATTTGTGCACCGCTTACTGCCCCCATTGCGGGTCGGCGCATTCAGTGCAGACTGGACTGTGGCCTGGATCGCCGTCATCGGCACCGCCTACGTTCTGTTATCAGTAGTGGGTTCCCTATAGTTTGTCCGGCGCGTACCCAACGATTCCCCGAGGTGACCCGATGCCGCTGACCGCTGAGGACGTGAAGAACAAGCAGTTCACGCCTACCCGCTTCAAGGGCGGCTACGACGAGAAGGAAGTCGACGACTTCCTCGACGAGGTGGAAGCCGAACTCACCCGGCTCGTGCGCGAGAACACCGACCTGCGGGCTCGACTCCAGGTAGCCGAGCAGGCTGCACGTCAGCAGCCCCCAGCGTCTGCGCAGCCAGCACCGCCTGCCCCGGGCGGGTTCAACGCCCCACCGCCGGCTGCAGCCCCCCTGCCGCCGCCGCCCCAGGCGATGGCTCCGCCGCCTCCTCCGCCTCCTCCGCCCGCACCAGTCGCGCCGCCGGCTCCGTCCGCTCCTTTGGCGCCTGCCGCGCTCGGCAGCGACGGCAGCCAGGAGGCTGCACTCCGCATGCTGGCGATGGCACAAAAGACTGCCGAGGACACCGTCACGGACGCCAAGCGCGAGGCCGCCAAGGTGCTCGGCGAAGCGCAACTGCACGCCGACCAGCTCGAAAGGGAAACCCAGGAGCGGCACCGCAACGTGGTGGGCAATCTCGACAGCGAGCGCGAGCGGCTCGAGCGCAAGATCGAAGAGCTGCGCTCGTTCGAGCGGGAGTACCGCGCCCGCCTGAAGTCCTACCTCGAGGGTCAGCTACGTGACCTCGACGGTCGTGCCGACGGCATCCAGCCCACTGCACCTCGGCCAGTTCCGGTGCCCGTCGGTGCCGGCGCCCCGGGCAGTCCGACAAGCGCGAGCGCCACTGTGCCCGCCTCACCGCCGCCAGTGGTCACCGCGACCGTGACCGTGCCGCCGGCGTTCGCCCCGGCTCAACAGCCGTCGTCCGCTTCGGGTTCGGTTCCTGGTCTCGCACAGCCGCCTCGGCCGCCGAGCCCGTTCTCACCGATGCCACCACCTTCGGTTTCGCCGGGCTCGCAGTCGGGCGGCCCCGGCGGTCCCCCCCGGCAGGCGACGAGTGGCGGTTTCGAGGTTGATGAAGGTCCAGAGGTCCCGCCGTCCAATGGGTGATGCCGCTCCGCTGGCCGTCGCGGCCGGCAGGCGTGGGTGATCCCGGCTCGCTGGTGATCAACCTGTGCTAGTCATCAAGCTCAGCGGGGCGGCGGTGTTCGCTGCCGCCGTATTAGTGGGCGTCGGCGTCTTGACCAGCAGGATCCTGTTCTACGACATCGCCATCGGGTTGGCTGGTGCCGCGCTGCTTGCGGTGATCCTCAGCTCAATTCGCTGGCGCCGGCGGAAGTCCAGCTACTCCTGACGCGCCGATCAGACGTTCGCCCGACGGAACGGGTCGCGCGCGGGCGGGGTGGCCAGCGTCAAGCGTGTACCGTCCAGCGACAGACCGGTCAGGGCCAGCACGCGGGCCAGAATCGACGCAGTGGTCTCGCCGGCGGCGACACCCTCCGCAGTGACCATGGCGCGGTAGATCGTCGCGTAGTGCTTGACCGGGGTGTTGTAGCTCCAGTCGACCGAGCCCAAGTGCAGGGCATGACCGCGGCTGCCGCCGGGACCGTCGAACGCGCCACTCCAGATCTGGATGCCTGCGGGGCCGGCGGCGAAGTTTCCGCCTTGCCCGACGTCGTAGGCGCGGGCCTGGGCGATCAGCTCGCGGGTCTCCCGTTCGGGCAATACCAAGGCGGGCCGGACTTGGCTCGCTAGAGCTGGTACCGCCACTGCACCGGGTCGCAACGCCACGGCGGTCATGGGTTGACCGAAATATGGTGCCGCCGCCATCTCGCCCCTCCATCTCACGGTCGAACCGTCGCGGCGCCCGATTGGTCTACGGGCACCCCGGCGACTCTTACGGCCGACTTACTTATGCCGCGGTGATGTGTGGATCGGCTCAATGACCCCGGGACCTTAACTGGGCTGAACGGGTGTTTGCGCGTACGCCCGCGTAGCGCAGGTCACCAACCAAGCGATATCACCCGTTTGCCGAACCAACTCAGCCTCCTGCCACCCGCATCCAGATGGTCAGGCCGAGTTCGGCGTCGACGTGCGGGGTGATGTCGGCGCTCGGTCGGCCCTCGGTGAGAGTGACTGCGAGGATCTCGGCACCGATCGCCCCCTCGTGTTCACGCAGGGCCGCGACCAGTCGGTCATCTGCTGCCTGCCACCAGAACTCGATGCGGTCGCTGATCTCCAGACCGCTGGTCTTGCGGGTTTCTTGTGCGAACCGGATCGCCTCCCGAGCCATGCCGGCCCGTCGTAGCTCCTCGGTGAGTTCGAGGTCGAGGGCGACGGACAAACCCCCGTCGCTCGCCACCGCCCAGCCAAGCGTCGGCGTTTCGGTCACCACGAGCTCGTCCGCCGACAGCACCACCTGCTCCCCATCGACCATGACCGCTGCAGAGCCCATCTCTGTGATCGCCAGAGCCAGCTCCGCTGGGTTGGCCGCGGCCACAGCTGCGGCCACGACCTGCGTCCGATTGCCGAAGCGCTTGCCGAGGGCTCGGAAGTTCGCCTTGACCACGGTGTCGACGACGAGAAGGTCCCCGCTGCCGTCGTCGGCGACCACCGCCCGCACGTTGAGCTCGTCGATGACCTGGCTCTTGAGCTCGCTCGGCAACGCGTTCCAGCCTGGAGCGTGCACGAGGGCACGCCCAAGGGGCTGGCGAGTGCGCACCTTCGATTCGGCCCGGGCCGATCGGCCGAGTTCGACGAGCCGGCGCACCAACGTCATCTGCTCGATGAGTGCTGTGTCGATCAGGGCAACGTCGACGTGCGGCCAGTCACGCAGGTGCACCGAGTCGGGCATGTCGCTTCGCACATCGGCGACGAGGCGCTGGTGGATCTCCTCGGTGATGAAGGGCGTGAACGGTGCCATCAATCGAGTGAGCACTTCGAGGCATTCGTGCAACGTCGAAAGCGCGGCTACGTCGCCGTCCCAGAATCGACGACGCGATCGCCTGACGTACCAGTTGGACAGGTCATCGATGAACCGCGCCAGCCGGCGGCCAGCACGCGCAGAGTCGAAGTCCTCAAGTGCCGTGTCGACCTCGAGCACAGTGGCATTCAGTTCTGAGATTGCCCAGCGGTCGAGTAACGGTCGATCAGAGAGATCAGGCGCAGCAACCACGCCCGGCGTCCAACCACTCGCATTTGCGTACAGCACGAAGAAAGCTGTGGTGTTCCAGTAGGTCAACAACACCTTGCGCACAACGTCTTCAAGTACCTCGTCACCGATGCGTCGCGCCGACCACGGTGATCCGCCCGCCAGCATGTACCAACGCAACGCATCGGCACTGTGCTTATCCATGAGTGCGATGGGCTCGAGGATGTTGCCCAGATGTTTGCTCATCTTGCGGCCGTCCTCGGCGAGGATGTGGCCAAGGCATAGCACTGTGCGGTAGCTGGACTGGTCGAAGACGAGCGTGCCGATAGCCATCAGCGTGTAGAACCAGCCGCGCGTTTGGTCGATCGCCTCGGCAATGAAGTCGGCCGGGTACGAACGCGCGAACTCTTCGCCGTCGAGATGCGGATAGCCGAACTGCGCGAACGGCATCGCACCGGAGTCGTACCAACCGTCGATGACTTCGGGCACCCGCGTCTTCCGCTCACCGCATTCATCACACGCAAAGGTGATCTCGTCAACGTAAGGGCGGTGCGGCTCGAGCTTTGACAGGTCGCGGCCAACGAGGGCGCCAAGTTCGGCGCGCGACGCGACACATGTCAGATGCCCGTTCGCGCATCGCCACAGCGGCAGCGGTGTTCCCCAGTAGCGGTTTCGCGACAAAGCCCAGTCAATGTTGTTGCGCAACCAATCGCCGTACCGGCCATGCTTGATCGTGTCGGGATGCCACGTCGTCCGCTCGTTTTCCCTTAGCAACGCGTCTTTGATTTCAGTGGTGCGGATGTACCAACTCGGCAACGCGTAGTAGAGCAACGCAGTGTCGCAACGCCAGCAGTGCGGATAACTGTGCTCGTAGGGCGTCAACCGAAACAGCAAGCCTCGCTCACGCAGATCGGCAACGAGCGGCTTGTCCGCTGACTTGAAGAACATGCCGCCGACTAACGGCAGTGACTCATCGAATGTGCCGTCGGGCCGCACTGGATTGATTACCGGCAGGTTGTAGGCGCGGCTGACGGCCAAGTCGTCAGCACCAAACGCTGGCGCCTGGTGCACGAGCCCGGTGCCGTCTTCGGTCGTGACGTAATCAGCCAGGACGACGTAGTGCGCACGTTCGCCGTCGAAGTCGAGGAGGTCGAAGGGTCGCTGATACGACCAGTGTTCGAGTTCGCGTCCGCTGAAGCTGCGCAGGATCTCGTACGGTCGGTCGCCGATGACCTTGGCCACCAACGGCTTCGCGATCACCAACCTTTCGGCGGGTGCATCATCAGTGGCCGGCAGGCTGACGACGTCGTATTCGACGTCAGGATGAACGGCGACCGCGGTGTTGCTGACCAACGTCCAGGGCGTCGTCGTCCAGACCAGCAGATCGGCTTGCCCGGCGAACGGGCCGGATGTCACGGGAAAGCGCACGTAGACGCTCGGGTCGGTGACGTTCAGGTAGCCCTGGGCGACCTCGTGATCAGAAAGCGCGGTACCGCATCGCGGGCAGTAGGGCGCGACCCGGTAGTCCGACACGAGCAGGCCCTTGTCGAAGACTGCTTTCAGCGACCACCACACACTTTCGATGTAGGTCGCGTCCATCGTGCGGTACGCCTTGGACATGTCGACCCAATAGCCCATGCGCTCAGTGAGTTTCTCGAACTCGTCGACATGGCGTTCGACAGACGCTCGGCATCGTGCGTTGAACTCGGCGATGCCATACGCCTCGATGTCCTTCTTGCCGTTGAGTCCGAGCTCCCTCTCGACCTGGAGTTCGACCGGCAACCCGTGACAGTCCCAGCCCGCCTTGCGCGGGACGTGGTAGCCCTTCATGGTCTTGAACCGGGGGAACAGATCCTTGAAGACCCGCGCCTCGACGTGGTGGGTGCCGGGCATGCCGTTGGCGGTCGGCGGTCCCTCGTAGAACGTCCACTGTGGCCGGCCCTGCGTCGCGGCCAGGGAGCGCTCGAAAACCTTCGATTCACGCCAGCGCCGCAACACCTCGTGTTCGAGGGCGGGCAGGTCGACCTGGTTGGGCATCGGGGTGAACATCAGACCTCCGTCGTCGGCGCACCGGATCGGTGCAGTCTTCGGCGAAGGGACGAGACCGTGCCGGTTGTTGCCGGCCGCGCTCCCGCGGTACCACCCTCCTTGGACCGAGAACGGATCCCAAAGCGATCCGTCGGTGGTCCCACTCTCGTTTCGCGACACCGGCTCTAGTGGGCGCGACCGATGGCCGCACCGTTCTGCCAGCAGCTCAGGGGTGATCTTCGTCGCGTGCTCAGCTCCGGGCTCACACCGTCCCCGGATCGCTCGTGCCTGCGTGCGCGACTACTCTTCCCCTTCGACGCCTTCCGCGGTTTTCGAGTCTACGGGAGTGATCAACCCGCGCCGCCGGAGTTGTTCGGCGAGCTGCTCGGGCGATTGGAAGTGAATAGCGTCGAACCCGAGCTCCGCCGCGGCGTCGACGTTGCGCCTCGAGTCGTCGACAAAGATCGAATGGCGGACGTCGACGGCGTGCCTCTCGACGAGCAGCAGGTAGATCGCCGGATCAGGCTTGATCAGCCCGACGGTGCCGGACACCAGCACCGCGTCGAAGTCGTCGAGGAAACCAAGCCGGTGCCGGACCCGTGGGAAGGTCTCGGCCGACCAGTTCGTCAGCGCGACCAGCCGGATCCCGGCTGCCTTTAGTTGCTTCACGAGGTCGACGGTCCCGGCGATCGGCGTGCCGACCATCTCGTCCCATCGGCTGTAGTAGGCCTCGATCAGGTCGGTGTGCTCCGGGTACTCGGCGACCAAGATCGCGGTGGCCTCGGCCAGGGTGCGCCCGCGGTCCTGCTCGGCGTTCCACTCCGGGGTCGTGACCGTCGCCAGGAAGTGCTCCATCGCGGCCTCGTCAGCGAACATCGAGCGGAACACGTACCGTGGATTCCAGTCGATCAGGACCGCACCAAGATCGAATACCGCGGTCGTGATCGACTCGCCTGTGTCCGGCCGATGCAGTGTCTCTGGTGTGGGGTGTAGTGCCTCTGGTGTGGGGCGGGGTGCGTCTAGCGTCACGCGCAAACCCTAGGGCAGCCCATCGCCGACGGCGATCGGGCGGCTGAGTAGGCCCGGCGGTATCCACCAGATCTAGCAGGACCGGTACGAAACGGGCGGCGCGCCACGTTGCCGCTGGCAGCAACCGCCCTTATCCTTCGCCTGACTCGTCGGCGATCAAGATCGCGAGCAATCGAAAGGCCTTTGAGATGGCAGCACAGCGCGCGCGGTCGGCCGTCAAGGCCGTGACCAGGGCACCGGCGAAGGCCGCCACTCGACCGGCGTCGAAGCTCAGTGTCGCGAAGGCGACGAGTCGCCCCGTCGCGAAGGCGACGCCGGCCCGGAAGGCTGCCCCTGCGCGCACGGCTCCCGTGCGTACGGCTCCGGTCCGCAAGGCCGCTCCGGCGCGTAAGGTTGCGCCCGCCAAGAAGGTTGCACCAGCCCGCAAGGTCGTGCCGGCCAAGAAGGCCGCGCCGGCGAAGAAGGTCACACCAGCCCGCAAGGTCCCGCCGGTCAAGAAGGTTGCCCCCGCGAAGAAGGCCGCGGCAAAGCGACCGACGGCGAAGAAGACACCACCGGTGAACTCCCGAACCGCAAAGAAGGCAGCGCCGCTTAAGAACGCCGTACCCGCAAAGAAGGCAGCACCCGCAAAGAAGGCACTGCTCGTGAAGAAGGCCACACCAGCAAAGAAGGCCGCACCGGCCAAGAAGGCGGCGCCGGCCAAGAAGGCCGTCGCCTCGAAGGCCGTCGCCTCGAAGGCAGCACCCCCAAAGAAGGCTGCACCCGCGGCGAAAGCGTCGCCGGTCAAGACCGCAGCACCAGTCAAGCAGACCGTTGCGGCAACGGCTGCGCCCGCGACGAAGGCTGCGGCGGCCAAGAAGACGACTCCCGTTAAGGCCGCGGCGCCCGTGAAGCAGGCAGCGCCCGCGAAGGCAGCGGCAGCACCTGCAGCGCCTACTAAGGCGCCCGCCAAGGCAGCACCGGCCAAGGCCGCAGCCGTGGACAACGTCGCCGTGCCCGCGCCCGCGCCCGCGCCGACGGCAGCGACCGCGCCTGTCGCGACGGCACCAGCCAAGGCAGCACCAGCCAAGGCAGCACCAGCCAAGACAGCACCAGCCAAGACAGCAACGACCAAGGCGCCCGCCGCGGCCGCCGCGCCGGCAGAGGCCGCAGTTGCGACTGCCTTGACGGGCCCGGTGACCCCGGCCACCCCGGCGTCCGACTCGACAACAGGTTCAGTCCCAGCCGCGGATCCCGCTGCGGAGCCACCAGTAGCCCGCGTTGCTCCTACACCCGTGAAAAAGCTGCCGCCCCCGCCGCCGGTGATCCCTGATGAGCCGTGGACAAAGAAGGAGCTGACGGCGATCCGCATCGAGCTCGAGGCGGAGGCTGAGCGGCTGCGCGGGGAGATTGAGATCGCTGAGTCCGAGCTCGCTGATCGTCTCCGCGACGGCGGCGACGGCGCCGGTGATGATCAGGCCGATGCGGGTACCAAGACGTTCGAGCGCGAGCACGAGATGTCGCTGGCCAACAACGCGCGTGACCTGCTGGTTCAGACGGAACACGCGCTCGGCCGGATCGAAGACGGTACCTACGGGCGCTGCGAGAACTGCGGCAACCCGATTGGCAAGCTTCGACTTCAGGCCAACCCTCGTGCGACCCTGTGTGTGTCATGCAAACAACGCGAGGAACGTCGCTAAACGGACCAGGAGCCAGCACCGAGCCGGATTCGACCGCCGTGGGTCGGCGACGCTACGTCGGCGTGCTCATCGCGGTGGCCGCCTTCGTCATCGCCGCGGACGTCATTTCCAAGATCATCGTGGTTGCCAAGTTGTCGGGCCGGCCACCCGTGCGGCTCCTCGACGGATTGCTGACCTTGGACTACACCCGCAACGCGGGTGCGGCGTTCAGCATCGGCACCGGCGCTACTTACCTGTTCGGGATCGTCGCCATCGCAGTGATCGTGGTCATCCTGCGCACATCGCGGCGGCTGTTCAGCAAGCCCTGGGCAGTCGTGCTCGGATTGCTGCTCGGCGGAGCGACTGGCAACTTGATCGACCGACTCCTTCGCTCGCCCGGGGTGATGCGGGGCTACGTCGTCGACTGGATTCAGCTCCCGCACTTTGCCGTTTTCAACCTTGCGGACTCTGCGATCAGCATCGGCGGTGTGCTCGCAGTCCTGCTCGCCTTGATGGGCCGCCAGCTCGACGGATCGGTGGCCCGATCGCAGCACTCGCAGCAGCGACTCGAGACGAACGGGACGACGGCGGCGAGCGCCGCGACGGACGCTGCGTCGACGGGTACTGCGTCGACGGGTATTACGGCCAGCCCAGACGAGACCGATTCGTGAGCAGGTATTTCTCGTGACCAGGTATTTCTCGTGACCAGTGCGACATTCGAGCCGGGCACTGTTCGTGCGTTGGAGGTACCCGAGGGCCTCGAAGGCGAACGACTCGACGCGGCGCTCGCCCGACTCTTCGGCTTTTCGCGAACCCGTGCAGCGGAGTTAATCGGGCAGGGCCGGGTGCAGTTAGACGGCGCGGCACCTATCAAGTCCGACCGTGTGACGGCGGGCTCTTGGCTGCAGGTCGAACTGCCCGAAGTGGCCGCCGTCGGGCCGGCGATCGTCGCCACGCCGGTTGCGAACCTGCTCATCGTCTACGACGACGCCGACATCGTGGTGGTCGACAAACCGGTGGGCGTTGCGGCGCATCCGAGCCCGGGCTGGGACGGACCGACTGTCGTCGGAGCTCTCGTGGCGGCCGGCTATCGGGTGTCGACGTCGGGCGCGGAGGAGCGCCAGGGCGTCGTACATCGTCTCGACGTCGGCACCAGCGGACTGATGGTGGTCGCGAAGAGCGAGCACGCCTACACGATGCTGAAGCAGGCCTTTCGGGATCGCACCGTCGACAAGACCTACCACGCACTCGTTCAGGGCCATCCCGACCCTGCACGGGGCACGATTGACGGACCCATCGATCGCCACCCGGTCAACGACTACAAGTTCGCTGTGGTCGCCGACGGCAAGCCGAGCATCACCCACTACGAGACGCTCGAAGGTCACGCCATGGCGAGCCTGCTCGAGGTCAAGCTCGAGACCGGACGCACGCATCAGATCCGAGTGCACATGGCAGCCTTGCGCCATCCGTGCGTCGGCGATCTTGCGTATGGCGCCGATCCGACTCTTGCGGCAAAGCTCGGACTGACACGGCAGTGGCTGCACGCGGTGCGGCTCGCGTTCGCGCACCCTGGCGACGGTCACTGGATCGAGTTCACTAGCACGTATCCGCCCGACCTCGAGCATGCCCTCCAGATCGTCCGGGCCGGGGTCGAAGGCGAGCGCCGTGCACACTCGTGAACTGCAGATCACCAGCGGCGCGGAGTTGGTGACTGATCTGACCGATGCGGTGGCCGGCTTCTGTAGCGGTCTCGGTGACGGGCTAGTTAACGTCTTCGTGCCGCACGCAACCGCAGGCGTCGCGTTGATCGAGACCGGTTCTGGCAGTGAGCGCGACCTTGCCGCCACGATAGATCGGATCTGGCCCCTCGACGTCCGATATGCGCATTCGCATGGCTCGCCCGGGCACGGCCGCGATCACGTCCTGCCTGCCTTCGTCTCGCCATCGATCGTGCTTCCGGTTCTCGGTGGCTCGCCTACGCTCGGCACCTGGCAGAGCGTCGTGCTCGTCGACAGCAATGTCGACAATCCGCGACGCACGGTGCGGCTGACCTTCATCCCTGGCTGATTTGGCGTCGGGACTGTTGGCCACCGTGTCGGACCGGAGGGCTGTCGGCGGCTGGGTTTAGAGTCATGCGGTCGGGCCCGGTTAGGGCTCGAGCGATGAGAAGCAGTGAAGAAAAGCAGTGGCAACGGCAAGGCCGCCTTCCCCCGGTCGACGTCCCGAGCACCACGGCACAGTCGCAACCAGGGCGTCCAGATACTGGGCGCGGACGACGGGAGGTCGCGCAGCTGTGGCAGCGAGCAGTGACTCCTTCGTCCACCTCCACGTGCACACCGAGTACTCGATGCTCGACGGCGCCGCGCGGCTGACTGATCTCTTCAAAGAGACCGTCGCAATGGGCATGCCGGCGCTCGCGATGACTGACCACGGCAACGTGTTCGGCGCGTACGACTTCTACAAGAAGGCGAACGAAGCTGGCGTGACGCCCATCATCGGCATGGAGGGCTACCTCGCCCCAGGCAGCCGATTCGAACGCAAGCGGGCAGCACTGACTGGTGCATCCATCGACGGCAACGCCGGCGAGATGTACACGCACATGACGTTGCTCGCCGAAAACACTGCCGGCATGCACAACTTGTTCAAGTTGAGCAGCCTCGCGAGCCTCGAGGGTTACTACTACAAGCCGCGCATGGATCGCGAACTCCTGCAGACCTACGCGAAGGGCGTTATCGCCACCACGGGCTGCCCCAGCGGTGAGGTGAGCCGGCTGCTCCAGCAGGGTCAGTACGAGCTGGCGAAGAAAGCGGCTTCGGACTACCGCGACATCTTCGGCCCGGAGAACTTCTACTGCGAGCTGATGGACCACGGCATCGACATCGAACTGCGCCACCGCGACGACCTGCTCCGGTTGGCTCGCGAACTCCAGCTGCCGTTGCTTGCGACGAACGACCTGCACTACACGTACGCGAAAGACTGGGAGGCGCACGAAGTATTGCTGTGCGTGCAGACCGGAAAGACGATGGCCGATCCGAACCGTCTCACGATGGGTGAGGGCCAGCTCTACCTCAAGACGCCACAGGAGATGCGCGAGATCTGGCGCGAGTTGCCCGAAGCATGTGACAACACTCTTGCGATCGCCGAACGGATTCACATCGAGTTCAATGAGGGCGCGAATCTCATGCCGAACTTCCCCGTTCCGGCGGGCGAAAGTGAAGAGTCGTGGCTTGTCAAGGAAGTCGAGTTAGGGCTGCACAAGCGCTTTCCGCTCGGGATTCCCGACGCGCACCGAACGCAAGCCAACTACGAACTCGGCGTCATCGGCCAGATGGGCTTTCCTGGTTATTTCCTCGTCGTCGCAGACCTGGTGCGCTATGCCCAGAGCAGCGGCATTCGGGTCGGACCAGGGCGCGGCAGTGCAGTCGGCTCCATGGTTTCGTACGCCCTGGGCATCACGCAGCTCGACCCGATCCATCACAAGTTGTTGTTCGAGCGGTTCCTCAACCCCGAGCGCATCTCGATGCCCGACATCGACATGGACTTCGACGAGCGTCGTCGTGGCGACATGATCCGCTACGCGACGGAGAAGTACGGCGAGGAGCGAGTCGCGCAGATCATCACCTACGGCACGATCAAGGCCAAGCAGGCGGTGAAAGACTCGGCGCGGGTGCTCGGATTCCCCTTTGCGACGTCCGACCAGATCACCAAGGTCATGCCACCGCCGCTGATGGGCAAGGATGTCCCGCTCGCCGGCATCTTCGATCCTGACCATCCGCGTTACAGCGAGGCGGGGGAGTTCCGCGCGCTCTACGAAGCCAACCCCGATGTGAAGAAGGTCGTCGACACCGCACGCGACCTCGAGGGCCTCAAACGCCAATGGGGCGTACACGCGGCCGGCGTCATCTTGTCGCGCGAGCCTTTGCTCGACGTCATTCCGATTCATCGGCGCGACCAAGACGGCGCGATCATCACCCAGTTCGACATGGGCGCGTGCGAGGCGCTCGGGCTGCTGAAGATGGACTTTCTCGGCCTGCGCAACCTCACGATCCTCGATGACTGCCTTGCCGGCATCAAGAACAACCGCGGCGAAGAAGTCGTGCTCGAGACACTCGATCTCGACGCCGACCAGAACACCTACGATCTGCTCAGCCGCGGCGACACCCTCGGGATCTTTCAGCTCGAAGGCGGTGGCATGCGCGCGCTCCTGCGATCGATGCGTCCGACCTCCTTCGCTGACATCTCTGCTGTCGGCTCGCTTTACCGGCCGGGGCCGATGGGCGCTAACGCGCACAACGACTACGCCGACCGCAAAAACGGCCGCAAGCCCGTGGTGGCGATCCATCCGGAGCTCGCGGAGCCGCTCGACGAGATCCTCGGCGAAACCCATGGTCTGCTCGTTTATCAGGAGCAAGTGCTCGCGATCGCGCAGAAGGTAGCCGGCTACTCGCTCGGCCAGGCCGACTTGCTGCGTAAGGCGATGGGCAAGAAGAGGAAGGAAATCCTCGACAAGGAATACGACTTCTTCAGCGCCGGTATGCGCGAGCGTGGTTATAGCCCGGGCGCGATCAAGGCGCTGTGGGACACCCTTGTGCCGTTCTCCGACTACGGGTTCAACAAGGCACACAGCGCTGGATATGGCGTGGTGTCGTACTGGACCGCCTACCTGAAGGCCAACTATCCCGCTGAGTACATGGCCGCGTTGCTGACCAGCGTCAAGGATGACAAAGACAAGTCGGCGCTGTACCTGCACGAATGCAGGCGGATGGGCATCAAGGTGCTGCCGCCCGACGTCAACGAGTCCGACTCCAACTTCACGCCGCGCGGCACCGACATCAGGTTCGGTCTGTCGGCAATCCGCAACGTCGGCGAGAACGTGGTCGGGTCGATTATCGAGACGCGTCGCACGAAGGGCCGTTACAAGGACTTCACCGACTTCCTTGCCAAGGTCGAGCCGGTTGTCTGTAACAAGAAGGTCGTCGAGTCACTCATCAAGGCTGGATCCTTCGATTCACTCGGGCACACGCGACGCGGCTTGGTCGCGGTGCACGCGGAAATCATCGATGCCGCGATGGGCACCAAACGGGCCGAGGCGGTCGGCCAGTTCGACCTGTTCGGTTCCGCGGCCGAGGCGGATGGTCCGACCGGATTAGGCCTCGCGTTCGAGATCGCGATTCCGTCGACGGAGTGGGACAAGACTGCGCTGCTCGCCGCCGAGCGCGACATGCTCGGACTCTACGTCTCTGACCATCCGCTCTTTGGCATCGAGCACGTTCTTTCAAGACTCGTCGACTGCTCGATCAGCTCGTTGTCGGCCGACGAACATCCCGATGGCGGCATCATCACGATCGGCGGCATTGTCTCCGGCTTGCAACGCAAGATGACCAAGCAGGGCAACCCCTGGGCGATCGCGACTGTCGAGGATCTCGAAGGCTCCATCGAAGTGCTGTTCTTCCCGCAGACCTACCAGCAGTACGCGATGTCGCTGTCGGAGGACGCGGTCATTTGCGTCAAGGGCCGGTTGACCCATCGCGACGACGGTTTGAACGTGCAGGCGATCGAGCTGTTCCTTCCCGACATCGGCGAAGCTGCCCAGCGCGGACCTGTTGTCTTGCAGTTGCCTGCGGCCCGTTGCACGCCACCCGTGGTCGAGCGTTTGCGCGAGGTGTTGGCGACCCATCCGGGCGTAACCGAGGTCCAGCTGCAGCTGCGAAACGGCGCTCGCACGACGGTGCTGCGACTCGATGAGAATCTTCGCGTTGATGCGACACCCGCATTGATGGGTGACCTCAAGGCGTTACTCGGCCCGTCCTGCCTCGTGTAACTGCCTTCCGAGAGGCATCATGGACACATGTCAACCGTCGGCCGTCGCTCGATCTTCTCCTCACTCACCCTCGCCATCGCCCGCTTCCTGCGCCGTCGACGGCGCGGCTTCTAGGCGGCTCGACTTTCTAGGAATGAGAGACCCATGCTCGGCTTGATCATCAGCCTGATCATCATCGGGCTAGTTGCGGGGTCGCTCGCCAGGCTGGCGGTGCCAGGCAAGCAGGATCTGACCATCCGCGGCACGATCCTGCTCGGCGTCATCGGGTCGTTCGTGGGCGGCTTCCTGGGTTACTTGCTGTTCCACCATCACGCGGGCGGCGGGTTCATTCAGCCGTCCGGCATCATCGGCTCGGTCATCGGCTCGGTCATCGTGCTATTGCTGTGGCTCAGGTTGGGCGACAAGTCGCGTCGGTAGGTGATTGGCCGCCTTGGCGCCCGGTTAGGCTGCTCGCGAGATGACGGCCACCAAGCGCGAGGGTGCCGAGCCGGGAATTGCCTACGTCGTCAGCGGTCTTTCGAAGGTCTACCGAACAAAGTCGGGCGACGTCACGGCGACTGACGGCGTTGACCTTGAGGTACGTCGGGGCGAGGTCTTCGGGCTGCTTGGCCCCAATGGCGCGGGCAAGACCAGCGTGGTGCGCCAACTCATCGGGTTGCTGCGTCCGGACGCCGGCCGGATCGCGCTGTTCGGCCGTGACATCGTTGCCCAGCCCCGCGTCGTCCCCGATTTCGTTGCTTATCTCCCGCAGGACGACGCCGCACTCGCTGACCAGACGCCAGCCGACGCGCTCGAAACGACTGCCCGGCTGCGGGGGCTCTCGCGCCGCGACGCAATCGTGGCGCGTGACGGCGTGATCAGCGAGCTGGGGCTCGACGGGTTCGCAAGCAGGCCGATTGCCAAGCTGTCCGGAGGTCAGCGCAGGTTGGCCGGCGTTGGCGCTGCTCTCGTCGGTGATCGGCCTGTGTTGGTCCTCGACGAGCCGACGACTGGCCTCGATCCGACCGCCCGGCGGGCGGTGTGGGCGGCGATCGAACGCCGACGCGCCGAGCAGTCGACAACCGTGGTCCTAGTCACCCATAACGTGCTCGAGGCCGAGACCGTGCTCGACCGGGTCGCGATTTTGGACTGCGGTCGCGTCATCGCCAGCGACACACCGGGGCGGCTAAAGGCGCTGGTCGATCGCGAGGTGCGGCTCGAACTTGTGTGGCGGCACGATCCGCCCGGCGACGACCCACTTGCGATCTCGCTTCGGGCGCGGGCGATCGAGCACGGCCGGCGGTGGAGCGTGCGGTTGCCTGCCGACGAAGCACGCGCAGCACTCGCCGAGCTGACAAATGGCCCGCTGTTCGCCGCACTCGACGACTTCACGCTGTCGACGCCGTCACTTGAAGACGTCTACCTCACCCTCGGCGGCGCAGCGCGCGACTTGGAACGCGCGTGATCGAGAACCCTGAACCCGCTCGACGACCGACGTTCGCCGCCACGTTCGGGGCCATCTTCAAGGGTCAGCTGTCGAGAGCGAAGACTGCGGCGATCCCGATCTTTCTGGCCGCCACCTTGCAGTCGGTCGGTCTCGTCGTGTTGCTCAAGGGCCTCGTCGACACGAGCAGCCACGTCACGCAGCAATCAGTTGTGGCAGGTTCGTCGGTCACGGTTGTGTCGTTCGTTGCGCTGAACCTGTTGGCACAGCGGTTCGGAGCGTTGAAGGCTTCCGGCGCGCTGGACTACTTCGGTGCGCTGCCCATCAATCCGGCGGCGGTCGTCACGGCGACCGCCGCGGCGTGGGCCAGCTTCACCGTGCCGGGGTCGATCCTGGTTGCCGTCGGGGGAGCCGCGTTCTACCGGCTGCCGCTGTCGCACGTGTGGGTGATCGGCCCGGTCGTGGTCGCTGCCGGGATCTCGCTGGCCGGTCTCGGTGCGCTCCTTGGGCTGATCGCGTCGCGACCCGAGATCGCGACGATCGCCGGGCAACTCGGCATGTCGCTGGTGATGTTTCTCGGGATCGTGCCGGCGCATCGCTTGCCCGGTGTCATCCAAGCCGTGCGGGCCGTCGTCCCGTCGACTTATGCAGTCGACGCCTTCGCCGAATCGTTCAAACACTCACCGAGTTGGACGACGATTGGTGGCGATCTCGGGATCTGCGTCGGCGTGTGCGTGCTCGCCCTCGCGGCCTCGACCTGGGCTTTTCGGCGGGCCGTCAGATCGCGCTGACACCGCCCCAGTTACGGTGAGGAGGTGAGTGACGACGCGACGCCGGAGTCGGCCGACCTGCCGGAACCGACGCTCGCGTACTCGCAACCACGGCCGATGCCTTACGGCTCGTCGCCCTACGCCGTGAGCGTGCCCCAGGGAGCAGACGCCCCGTCGCGCGGTCGATCGCCAATCGGACTTGCCGACGTCTGGACAGCACTGCTCGGCACCGTCGCCGTCGTCATTGTGGGCGTACTGGCCGGTTTCTTGTGGTTGTGGATCGCGCCGCGGCCGCACGGGGTCGTCTCGGCCAGTGGCGGAAAGAGTATTCAGTTCGACTCTGCGAACAAGGTCTTCGCCTCGGCCGACGTGACTTTCCTGTTCATCGGGGTCGGCGCGGGCTTGCTGTGCGGCCTTGTCGCGACGATCCTCGCGCGCCGAAGGGGCGTGGCCGTGAGCATCGCGATGGCAGTCGGCGGCACGCTCGCCTCACTGCTCGCAGCGTTCATCGGTCGGGCGCTCAGCGGCGGACCGCAGGACTACTGGCTGGCCCGGGCGAGCGTCGGCCCGCATCGCTACTTCATCGAGTTGACGACCAGACGGTTCCTCGTCGGGTGGCCGATCGCTGCGCTGCTCGTCGTCTTCGTTGTCGCCTTGTTCACACCTGATCGACCGGTTGAGATCGAGCCCACCGAGCCGGCGCCGGCCGAATCTGCACCGAACACCTGGCCGAACTGACGCTCAGCCCGGGGTAGGCGATCAGTCCCGGGCGATGACTGCGGTCGTTGCTTTCGTCATCGTCACCAGATCCTGGGCGGCCAGCTCGATGTCGAGGCCGCGGCGTCCGGCTGAGACGTAGACAGTCGGGTGGTCAAGGGCGGACGAGTCGATCACCGTGGCCAGCCGCCGGCGCTGACCTAGCGGACTGATGCCCCCAGCGACATATCCGGTTGCCCGCTCGGCGACCGCGACGTCGGCCATGGCGGCACGCTTGCCGCCGACGGCTTCGGCGAGAGCCTTCAAATCCAACGACCCCGACACCGGAACTACGGCCACGACCAGCTGCCCGTCAACCTCGACGAGGAGGGTCTTGAAGACCCGGTCAGCGGGTACCGCCAGCGCAGCCGCTGCCTCTTCGCCGAACGATCGGCTCGCCGGATTGTGCTCGTACGGATGAACCGTGTACGCCACGCCCGCTTTGGCGAGCATCAGGAGTGCCGGGGTACCCCTGCCATTCACGGGTAAAAGTCTAGATACTTGGAGCGGCAAGATCACTCGGCGCGCCGGTCGCAGGTCGTGCACTGCTACGATGGCGGAGATGACGGCCAAACAAGCCGTCCCTCCCGCGGGCGAGCCGCCCGCGAGGCTACGTCCCTCCCAGGATCACGTCCCTCCAGCAACGAGAGACTGATCCTTAGGCGCGCGCATCTTGCCATCCGCGCTCCACGTCGAACCTGACGATGATGACGATGCCTCCGCAATACCGACGGAGCGTCACCTTTTATGTCTGCCCCTTACTACTCGTCCACGCCCTCCCGCTCCTCGGGTGGGTCCACTCGATCGTCTGCGCCCGGCCGCAATAGTTCTGGCGCGCCTGCGCGCAGTTCCTCAGCCGCGCCCACCCGCACTACCTTTGGAGCGCCCGCTCGCACTGGCGGCGCTGCCCGCCGTCCGAACCGTGGTGCCAGCAAGTCCACTCAGTCGCGTGCCCCGAAGGCCTCGGCTGTCTCTGAGCTCGAGCGGTTGCTCGACCTCGCGATGGCAGAGCCGGCCACCGACCGCACGTTTGCCGAACTCGGCCTGCCGAAGGCCCTCGTGATGGCGCTGAGCAAGCGCGGCATCGAGAAGCCGTTCGCGATCCAGTCACACGCAATTCCCGACGCTTTGGCTGGGCGCGACGTGCTTGGCCGGGCCCAGACCGGCGGCGGAAAGACCATGGCATTCGGCCTGCCGCTGCTGACTCGCCTCGCGACATCCGGGTCGATGCGGATGTCGAAGGCGCCGCGAGCCCTGGTGCTCGTTCCTACTCGCGAACTTGCGATGCAGGTCGCCGACGCGCTGCGTCCGCTCGGTGAGGCCCTTGGGCTGAAGTTGTGTTGTGTCTTCGGCGGTGCGCCCTATGGCAAGCAGATCGACGCGCTCACCCGCGGCGTCGACCTCGTCGTCGCGACGCCCGGCCGACTGATCGACCTGCTCGAGCGTCGTTGCCTCGTGCTTTCTGGTGTCGAAGTCTCGGTAATCGACGAGGCCGACCACATGGCCGACTTGGGCTTCCTGCCTGCTGTCACCACGATCCTCGACCAGACCGCGCCCGATGGGCAGCGGATGCTCTTCTCCGCCACCCTCGACCGAGGCGTCGACAAGCTCGTGCGCGCCTACCTCAAGGACCCGGCGTTGCACGCGGTCGCGACATCGTCGTCGCACATTGACGCGATGGAGCACCGGGTGTTCACGCTTCGTTCCGAGGACAAGGTCGCGGTCATCACCGAGCTCGCCGCCCGCCCTGCCCGCACATTGATTTTCGTGCGGACCAAGCACGGCGCCGACCGGCTCGCGATGCAGTTGGCCCGCGGTGGCGTGCACGCCGCAGCGATCCACGGAAACCTGAAGCAGAATGCTCGCCAGCGCGCGCTCGACGGGTTTGCGGCCGGCCAGCCGAGGGTGCTCGTCGCGACCGATGTCGCTGCGCGCGGCATCCATGTCGATGACGTCGACCTCGTCGTGCACTTCGATCCGCCGAACGACTCCAAGGACTACCTGCACCGGTCGGGCCGCACTGCCCGCGCGGGAGCAAGTGGCACCGCGTTGTCGCTCGTGCAGCCCGGCGAGGTGCGCGATGTTGCCGCTTTGCACAAGGGCGCCGGTGTCACGCCGGTCGCACAGGACGTGCATCCCGGCCACGAGGCAGTACGCGAGCTGGCGGCATCCGGTGAGCCCGTCGTCGTCCGGGTCGTCCCACGTCGGGAGACCCAGACCACCACGAGCCGTCCGGCCAGCCACTCGTCGAGCCGTCGCAGTGGTGCGCCGTCGGCGCGGACCGCGCCCTTCCAGGGGCCCGGACGCCGTCGCCGCAGCGCGTAGCAGCGCCGCGGTGCCGCACGGCTGTGAGCGTTATTCGGTGGCGCCTCGCCGGTAGGCTGGCGTCGCCCCGACTAGACGACGTCGCCTGACGTCCTGAGGCTGCGGAGTCACGGATGTTGCGTCGGATCGACCTTCGTGGTCGAACGCCCGGCACGATCGAGATCCGTGGCCTGCTGCCGCGGGCACCGGTCCAGGTCGAGTCGGCGCTCGCCTCGGTGGGTCCGATTTGCGACGAGGTGCGAGCCCGCGGTGCGCTCGCGGTTCGCGAGATCACCAAGCGATTCGATGGCGTCGACCTCGCGACGTTGCGAGTGCCGCCCGAGGCGCTAACCGCAGCGCTTGCCGATCTCGATGACTCCGTGCGCGCCGCACTCGTCGAGGCCGCCAGGCGGGCCCGGCTGGTGCACGAGGCGCAACTGCACGCCGACGTCGATCTCGAGGTCGCGCCGGGTGGTCGGGTCCGCGAGCGGTGGGTTCCGGTTCGCCGCGTCGGCCTCTACGTGCCGGGCGGTCTGGTCGCGTATCCCAGCAGCGTCGTGATGAATGTCGTGCCGGCGCAGGTGGCTGGCGTCGAATCGCTCGCGGTGGCGTCCCCACCCCAGAAGGCGTTCGGCGGATTGCCGCATCCGGCAGTGCTCGCTGCATGTGCGTTGCTCCGCGTTGACGAGGTCTACGCAGTCGGGGGAGCACAGGCGATCGCCTTGTTCGCCTACGGCAGCACGCTCGAGAACGGTGAAGCGATCGAGCCGGTCGACGTCGTGACAGGTCCCGGCAACGTCTACGTTGCTGCGGCCAAGCGTCTAGTCAAGGGCATCGTCGGCATCGACTCCGAGGCCGGACCCACCGAGATCGGCATCCTTGCTGATGACTCGGCGAACCCTGCCTATTTGGCGGCTGACCTCATTGCCCAAGCAGAACACGACGAGCTTGCCAGTTGCCTGCTGGTCACCGACTCTGCCGAGTTGCTTGGTCAGGTCGATGCCGAACTCGACGTCCAAGTCCCGGCGACTCGTCACGTCGAGCGGGTGCGGGCTGCGCTCGCCGGTCAGTCGGCGTACGTCTTGGTCGATGACATCGAAGCTGGCCTGCAAGTCGTCGATGCGTGGGCGGCCGAACACCTCGAAGTAGTGACCCGCGACGCGCAGAAGGTTGCTGATCGGGTACGCAACGCGGGTGCGATCTTCGTCGGAACGTGGTCGCCCGTAAGCCTTGGCGACTACCTGGCCGGGTCGAATCACGTGCTGCCAACCGGTGGCACTGCGCGCTTCACGGGCGGTCTGTCTGTGCAGGCGTTTCAGCGCATGATCCACGTCATCGACTACGACCGCGACGCGCTCGCCGCGGTTGCGCCACTGATCGATGCCCTCGGGGGTGCCGAGGATCTGGCCGCGCACGTGGCCGCGGTCCGGGTCAGAGTGCCGCGGGCAGGCCCGCAATGAGCGAGTTCGACTCGGTTCCGTTGCGCGACGACCTGCGAGGCGAGGCTCCGTACGGAGCGCCGCAGATCGACGTCCCGGTGCGGCTGAATGTGAACGAGAACCCCTACCCGCCGTCCGCCGGCTTGATCGCTGACATCGCGGCAGCGGTCGCCGCTGCAGCAGGCGGCCTGAACCGTTATCCCGATCGCGAAGCGCGGCAAGTGCGAGCCGACCTTGCTGCTTACCTCAAAGCCAGCGAGAAGGTGGACGTCGACGCCGCCTGCGTGTGGGCAGCGAACGGTTCGAACGAGGTGATGCACCAGCTGATGCTGGCTTTTGGCGGCCCTGGCCGAAGCGTTCTTGGATTCGCGCCGACCTACTCGATGTATCCGCAGTACTGCAGGGACACGTTCACGCACTACCAGACGGTCGATCGCGCGCCCGACTTCAGCCTTGACCCGCAGGTGGCGACGGCGGCCGTGCGCGCTCGCCAGCCCGTCATCGCGCTGCTGACGTCCCCGAACAATCCGACCGGCACGGTGCTGCCGCTCGACACCGCCCGCGCTGTGCTCGACGCGGCGGCCGAACATGGCGGCCTTGTTGTCGTCGACGAGGCGTATGCCGAGTTCCGTCGTCCGGGTACGCCCACCTCACTAGAACTGCTCGATGAGTACCCGAACCTCGTGGTGACTCGCACGATGAGCAAGGCGTTTGCCTATGCCGGCGCGCGTGTCGGGTACCTAGTGGCGAGCGAGACGATCGTCGACGCGGTGCGCATCGTGCGGCTGCCGTATCACCTCTCGACAGTGACGCAGGCCGTCGCGAGTGCGGCGCTGACACACGCCGACGAGTTGCTGGCACAGGTCGACACGCTGCGCGTAGAGCGCGACGCAACTGTCGATTGGCTGCGCGCACTTGGGTTCTCGGTCGCCGACTCCGATGCCAACTTCGTGCTGTTCGGCGAGTTCACCGATCGGCACGCCGTCTGGCAGGGTCTGCTCGATCGAGGGGTGCTGATTCGCGAGTCCGGGCCGGCGCCTTGGCTTCGGGTGAGCATCGGTTCGCCGGTCGAGATGGCGGCGTTCAAGCAGGCGTTGCTCGAAGTGACCCCGACCGCGGTAGGCGAGCGGTCAGGTCTATACGGGAAGGTTGGCGAGTGAGCCGAAGCGCGCGAGTGCAGCGCACTACCAAGGAATCCGATGTCCTGGTCGAGCTTGAGCTCGACGGAACGGGCAGCGTCGACGTTGCCACGGGGGTGCCCTTCTTCGACCACATGCTTGCCCAACTGGGCAAGCACGCGGGCTTCGACCTGCAGGTAAGAACCGCAGGCGACATCGAGGTCGACGCCCACCACACGGTTGAGGACACCGCACTTGCGTTGGGCCAGGCGCTGCGTGAGGCACTCGGCGACAAAGCTGGAATTCGCCGGTTCGGCGACGCTTTGGTACCCCTCGACGAGACCCTCTGCCAAGTTGCGGTCGACCTCTCGGGGCGGCCGTATCTCGTGCACACCGAGCCCGAGATCGTCGAACTGATTGGCAGCTACGAGACGACACTCACCAAACACGTGTGGGAGTCGTTTGTCGCTGAGGCCAGAATTTGCTTGCACGTCAGGGTTTTGGAAGGCCGCAACGCACACCACGTGAACGAAGCGCAGTTCAAGGCAGTGGCCCGCGCGCTGCGAGATGCTGTACGGCTCGACGGAGTCGTCGGCATCCCTAGCACGAAGGGCGTGCTCTAGGCGATGGCCCGCACGCTCGTCGTTCTCGACTACGGGTCGGGGAATCTGCGCTCCGCCGAGCGCGCACTGCGCCGACTCGGCGCACAGGTCGAGGTGACCTCCGATGCTGCGGCAGCGCTGTCCGCCGACGGTCTGGTGGTTCCTGGCGTCGGCGCGTTCGCTGCGTGCATGCGAGGTATCGACGCGATCGATGGTGCACAGATCGTGCGCAAGCGGCTCGCGGCAGGCGCGCCGGTGCTCGGCATCTGTGTTGGCTTCCAGGTGCTCTTCGGGTACGGAGAGGAGCACGGCGAACGCACTGAAGGCATTGGTCGCTGGCCGGGCGGAGTCACGAAGCTCGAGGCGCCGGTACTGCCGCACATGGGCTGGAACGTGGTAGTGCCGCCACCTGCTTCGGCGTTGTTCGCCGGTGTCGCCGACGAACGGTTCTACTTCGTGCACTCCTATGCGCCGCGGTCTGCGCCGGGTCTCGTCACCACCGCCGAACACGGCGAGCAGTTCGTGGCGGCCGTCGAAGACGGTCTCGTATCGGGCACCCAGTTCCACCCGGAGAAGTCCGGCGACGCCGGCGCGCAACTGCTGTCGAACTGGCTGGAGACGCTGTCGTGACGTTGGAATTGCTGCCCGCGGTCGATGTTGCGAGTGGTCAGGCGGTGCGGCTCGTGCAAGGCGAGGCCGGATCGGAAACGCATTACGGCGAGCCCCTTGCTGCCGCCCTGGCATGGCAGCAGGCCGGCGCGCAGTGGATTCATCTCGTCGACCTCGACGCCGCGTTCGGTCGCGGGTCGAACCGCGACCTGCTGGCATCGGTCGTCGGCAAACTCGACGTCGCGGTCGAGCTATCGGGCGGTATTCGCGACGACGAGACGCTGGCGGCAGCTCTCGCGACCGGCTGCCGGCGGGTCAATGTCGGCACGGCCGCGCTGGAAAATCCATCGTGGGTACGCGATGCAATCGCGCAATACGGCGACCGGATCGCGGTCGGGCTCGACGTGCGCGGCACGACGCTCTCGGCGCGCGGCTGGACACAGGACGGAGGCGAACTCTTCGAGGTTCTTTCGAGACTGGACGCCGATGGGTGCGCACGTTACGTCGTGACCGATGTGCGACGCGACGGCACACTGACGGGGCCCAACCTCGATCTGCTGCGGTCGGTGTGCGCGGCGACCGACCGACCGATTGTCGCGAGCGGAGGAGTGTCGTCGTTGGCTGACTTGCGGGCTCTCGCGGAGTTGGTGCCGCTCGGCGTTGAGGGCGCAATCGTTGGGAAAGCCTTGTACGCAGGCGAATTCACCCTCGAGCAAGCGCTCGCGGAGGTCTCGTAATGATTCAGAGGATCTCGTCTGGTTCGAAGTACGAACCGATCGTTGGCTACAGCCGCGCGGTGGTGGCAGGCCCTTACGTCGAGGTCGCAGGCACCACTGCACCGGCGGCCGGTGACACGCCTTACGCCCAAGCGAAGGGTGCGCTCGAGATCATCGGCGCGGCTCTCGCGGAAGCTGGTGTCACGTTCGCCGACGTGATCCGGACCCGGATTTTCGTCACCGACATCAGCCAGTGGGAAGAGGTAGGTCGAGCTCACGGTGAGGTGTTCGCCGACATTCGGCCGGTGAGCACGATGGTCGAGGTATCTGCGCTGATTGATCCGTCCGTACTGGTCGAGATCGAAGCGACCGCGTATCGGGGCCCGGACTCATGACGACGACCGACGCCTTGCTCGCCGTCCGCGTCATTCCTTGCCTTGACGTCGATGCGGGCCGCGTGGTGAAGGGCGTGAACTTCGTCGATCTACGCGACGCGGGCGACCCCGTCGAGATGGCGCGGGTGTACGACGCCGAGGGTGCCGACGAGCTGGTGTTCCTCGACATCACCGCCAGCAGCGGCGATCGCGAAACGACCTACGACGTGGTGCGACGCACGGCCGAGCAGGTCTTCATCCCGCTGACGGTCGGTGGGGGAGTCCGCGAGGTTGACGACTTCAATCGGCTGCTGCGGGCCGGTGCCGACAAGGTCGGGGTAAATACCGCGGCCGTGATGCGGCCGGCGCTGCTGGCCGAAGCAGCCGACCGCTTCGGTGCGCAGTGCGTGGTGCTCTCGATTGACGCCAGACGCGCGGCGACGCCGTCCGGCTTCGAGGTCACCACTCACGGGGGTCGCCAGGGCACCGGGATCGACGTGGTCGCGTGGGCCGCCGAAGCGACCGAGTTGGGCGCAGGTGAGATCTTGCTGAACTCGATGGACGCCGACGGCACGTTGGCCGGGTTCGACCTCGAGTTGATCGCGGCGGTTCGTGCCGTCGCCTCGGTCCCGATCATCGCGAGCGGCGGAGCCGGTAGAGCGTCGGACTTCGCGCCGGCGGTCGACGCCGGGGCTGACGCGGTTCTTGCGGCGAGCGTGTTCCACTTCGGCGCGCTGCGTATCGGCGACGTCAAATCCGCGCTACGCGAAGCCGGCCAACCCGTCCGCTGAGGCAACTCGCGAGGGCTCGAAATCAAGCGCACTTACTGCCCCCAGAGGACAGCGAGTGCGCAGGATTTGGTCTACGGCTAGGTAGTGGCCGCTACCGTTGGACGATGATCGTGCTGCGGTTTCTGGTTCGCGAGTTCCGCGCGTGGTCAAAACGTTCGTACGATCGCGCAATTCAGGCGCCGGTGATCCCGTCTCAGGCCGAGCGCTGGCTGAGGTCGCGCTAGCACGACGGGTAAGGCCCCGCTAAGACGCGTGCGGGCGGCGCAGAACTGTGTCGAAATCCTCGCCGCTCGCGAGTTCTCGCGATAGCCGGCGGAGCATTACTTGGCGGCGGACGCGGCGGCGAATCTCCTTGCGAGTCGTCCGTACCGGGGATACGGGAATCGCGGGGTTCACGCCGCTCCTTTCGGGTTCGGTCATGCCTCTCCGAGTCGTTCCAACTGTAGTTTCAACGATGTCACCCGATTGCGCATGATCCATTCGGCCTCACGTAGTCAGCCGAACGGCCGTATCTCGTGCGACGCCGGGCCCGTCAGCCCGGCACAATGACTCCATGCAACCCGTGCACCCTCCTTCTGATTCCCAGGCCTCAGATTCCCCGGACCCGGCTGCTCCGAACGTCGATCGCGATACCAATCCGTCAACTTCTGTGACTCTCGACCCACAGATTGCGGCGCGTCTCAAGCGTGACGACCACGGCCTCTTCCCTGCTGTCGCCCAGCAGTACGACACGGGAGAGGTGCTGATGCTCGGCTGGATGGACGACGAGGCTCTGCGTCGTACTTTGACCACCGGCAGGTGCACCTATTGGAGTAGAAGCCGCAAGGAGTACTGGGTCAAGGGTGAGACGTCGGGCCACCAGCAATGGGTGAAGTCGGTGGCGCTGGACTGCGACGGCGACACCGTGCTCGTGAAGGTCGACCAGATCGGTGCGGCCTGTCACACCGGCGACCGCACCTGTTTCGACGCAGGGGTGCTGCCCGCCGTCGTCGGCGTGGCCATCTCATGAGTAGGCACCTCATGAACAGGCGAGCGCGATGACTGCGGCCGCGAGCGAGGCTGTTGCCACCGGACCGGTCAGCCGGGTCACCCGCAAACTCCTTGCGGACGGGGAGACCGCGGTGGGTTTGTATCGCAAGCTTGCCCAGGACCGGCCAGGCACCTTCCTGCTGGAGTCCGCCGAGAACGGACGTTCGTGGTCGCGTTACTCGTTCATCGGCGTACGTGCGGCGGCGACACTCACCGAGCAGGATGGCCGGGCGCATTGGATCGGCGACCCGCCCCCCGGCGTCCCGACCGTTGGTTCTCCGCTTGAAGTCCTCGCCGGTACCGTCGCTGCGCTGCGAGGTCCTCGCGAGCCGTCGCTGCCCCCGCTAGTCGGCGGCATGGTCGGCTTCGTGACCTACGACGCGGTGCGCCGCCTCGAGAAGCTGCCCGACGACACCGTCGACGACCTGCAGCTGCCCGAGCTCGTGATGTTCCTGGTCACAGACCTCGCCGTGCTCGATCATCACGACGGCAGCGTGCTGCTGATCGCCAATGTGCTGCCGGGTGATTCGGCGGAGAACGCGGAGAAGCGGCTCGATGAGATGACCGTGGCGCTGCAAAGCCCGGCGCCGTCGACGATCGCGATCATGAGCGACGCGGTCACGCCCCCGCCGTTGCGCCGCACGTCGAGCGAGGAATACATGTCATGGGTCGAACGCGCGCGTGAATACATCAGGGCCGGTGACATCTTTCAGGTCGTGCCGAGTCAGCGGTTCGAGACCACGACCACGGTCAGTGCGCTCGACATCTACCGCGTGCTGCGGGCCCGCAATCCGAGCCCGTACCTCTACCTGTTGCGGTTCGACGGCTTCGACGTCGTGGGCTCGAGTCCCGAAGCACATGTGACCGTGATGGACGGCCGGGCGACGATGCATCCGATCGCGGGCAGCAGGCCGCGTGGGGCAACGCCCGAGGACGACAATGCGCTCGCGGCCGAGATGCTCGCGGATCCCAAGGAGCGGGCCGAGCACGTCATGCTCGTCGATCTCGCTCGCAATGACCTCGGTCGCATCAGTACACCCGGGTCGGTCGAGGTCGTCGACTTCATGACGGTCGAGCGCTACAGCCACATCATGCACATCGTCTCGACCGTCGTAGGGCAGGTCGATCCGGCACACGATGCGCTCGACGTGCTGGCCGCAACCTTCCCGGCCGGCACGCTTTCTGGTGCGCCGAAGGTTCGTGCGATGGAGATCATCGAAGAGCTCGAACCAACACGCAGGGGCCTGTACGGCGGCGTGGTGGGCTACGTCGACTTCGCTGGCGACCTCGACACCGCGATCGCGATTCGCACGGCGGTAGTGCGCGACGGCACGGTGTACGTCCAGGCGGGCGCTGGCTTGGTTGCGGACTCCGATCCGGCCACCGAGGACGCCGAGTGCCGGCACAAGGCGAACACCGTGCTGTCGGCTGTTGCCATCGCGCAGGCGCTGCGCGCGCCGTGACGTCTACGGATTCCGTGCCCGCGACGGCCGCGACGACGCAGCCCGGACGTCGCGCTCTTGGGATCGCCGTGACCGGGTGCGTGCTCAGTGGCGCGGTTGCGCTGTTCGCGGTCGGTCGGGTGTGGCTGCACTACACGGTGCCGCGCACGGGCCTCGCTGATTTGCGAGCGACGGCCACCGGGCACACGACTGCCGGGGCCGCCGGGACCCTCGCCCTCGTCGTCCTGGCTGGTGTTGTCGTGCTGCCCGCGACCCGAGGTCTCGGACGCCGCATTGCGGGTGTGCTCATCGCGCTCGCGGGCGTTGGCATCGGTTACCTGGCGATCCTGACGATCGCGTCCACCACCGACCGCCTTGATGGGTCTCAAGCGAGCACCTACACCGAGGGTCGGGCCACGGCGTGGCCGTGGATCGCGCTGGTCGCTGGCGCCATTGCGATCGCCACAGGGGTGTTCGCGGCGCTCGCAAGTGGCGGGTGGCCGGCGATGGGCCGGCGGTATGAGTCGGCCGGTTCGGCTCACCGTGGGCCTGCGACCGAGACGTCCATCTGGGATCGCCTCGACGAAGGCGACGACCCAACCGCCTGAGCCTCCATACATCGCTCGAACAATTCTCGAACACGGCGTTGCGCAGCCGTTGCCGACGATAGGGACGGCGATGCTGATCTAGCGGCGCGAATCAGGAGGCTCACCATGACGGAACTCACCGCGCCCTCGGGCGACGGTTCCGCGAAGGGCCTGGTCCTGGTCATCGAGGATGAACGCGCCATCGCCGACCTCGAGCGGATGTATCTGACCCGCGAAGGGTTCGGCGTGCACGTCGAGTCGGACGGTAGAGCAGGCCTTGCTGCCGCGCGCAATCTGCATCCGGTTGCGATCGTGCTCGACGTCGGCATTCCGACGATCGATGGCACGGAGGTCTGCCGCATTTTGCGCGCCGACGGTAACTGGACGCCGATCCTGTTCGTCACTGCTCGCGACGAAGAGATCGACCGGATCCTCGGCCTTGAGTTGGGCGCCGACGATTACCTGACCAAGCCGTTCAGTCCGCGCGAGCTGGTGGCGCGCGTGAAAGCGGTGCTTCGCCGCAGCAGCATCGATGCCGGCTCGCAGGAGCGGGTGTACGTCGTTGGCCGGGTGACCGTTGATCCGGCGCGCCGGCGGGTGAGCGCCGACGGGCAACCCGTCGATCTCACCGCGACCGAATTCGAGCTGCTGGAGTTCTTGTGCCGGCGCCCCGGCCGGGTGTTCGCGCGGGAGCATTTGTTGTCGGAGGTCTGGGGCTACGCCGCGGCTGCCGGCACCCGCACCGTCGACGTTCACGTCGCGCAGCTACGCGCCAAGCTCGGTGACGCGAGCCCGATCCGCACCGTGCGTGGGGTGGGATACAGCGCTGATGTCTAAGCCTGCCGATGTCTGAGCCTGCCGATGTCTAGGCGCCGCACTGGCCTGGCGACCCGCATCGCGCTTGTCACTACCTTGGCCGCGGCAATCGCCGTGCTCATCGCCGGTGTTGTGTTGGCCCGCGTGATCAGCCGCGCGGCAGACGACACTGGCCGCAAGGTGCTGTCGCAGTACGCGAGCCTGTCGGTCGACGCGGCTGACGTGTCGCGCACGGGTCGGGTCGCTGTCCGCGCCCAGATCATTGCGCTGCTGCGTACGCAGCAGGTGCAGCTGGTCGTCGTGCAGCCCGACGGTCTCGTGACAGGCCCGGGCGGCGCGGTCGCGACGGCCGGAGTTCTGACACCCGCCGAGGTGGCCGAGCTCAAGGCGGGCCGCAGTTTCTCGGAGGTTCGGCGTCTGAGCAGCGGTCGGTACTACCTCGAGGGCCGGGCGATCACGACCGGAGCGGCGGCCGGCGGCGGCGTCGTGCTGGTTCAGAAGGTCGCCGACGCGCGCTCGGCCGGCAGCCAGGTGGGGTTGCGGCTGCTCGTTGCTCTCATTGCAGGTCTCGTCGTCGCCGCCCTCACCGGCGTGCTCCTGGCTCGCCGGTTGGCCCTGCCCTTGCAGCACGCCGCTGGTGCCGCCCGGCGATTGTCGACGGGTGCACGCGACGTCCGCCTCGTGCCCGAAGGTCCTGCAGAGGTGGCCGCTGTCGCCGAAGCGTTGAACGCCCTGAGCAGCGCGCTGACGACAAGCGAAGGTCGGCAACGCGAGTTCCTGTTGTCGATTTCGCACGAGCTCCGTACGCCTCTGACCGCCGTGAAGGGTTACGCCGAAGCACTAGCGGACGGCGTGGTGGCACCGGCCGCAGTCGAGGCGACCGGTCACGTGCTACTGGCTGAGTCGAGCCGACTCGAACGACTGGTCTCCGACCTCCTCGACCTCGCGAGACTTGGCGCAGAGGACTTCCGGATCGATGTGACGAGGCTCGACCTGGTCGCGCTTGTCAGGCAGGCGGCGACCGTGTGGGCGGATCGTTGCCTTAAGGAGGGCGTCGAGTTCAGCCTCGAGGCACCGGACTGGGCCGTCGTGGTCAACACTGATCCGACGCGCGTGCGGCAAATCATCGACGGTCTGGCCGAGAACGCTCTGCGAGTGTCTCCAGCGGGGCGTCCCATCGTCTTCTTCGTCGGCGCGTCCGGATCCGAGGCGATCATGCAGGTGCGCGACGGCGGGCCTGGTCTCACCGAGGATGACTGCAGGGTCGCGTTCGATCGCTCCGCGTTATACGACCGGTACCGAGGCGTGCGGCGGGTCGGAACGGGGGTCGGACTCGCCTTGGTGGCCGGCCTCACCGCGAGGCTCCGAGGTCGCGCGGTCGCCGGCCGGTCGCCCGAGGGCGGCGCCTGCTTCACGATCACGCTGCCGCTCGAGCCGCGAGGCTGATGGGTTACCGCCCAGGGGGCTAGCGACGGGCGTCGTTTCCTCGGCCGCTACCCTGAGGCAGTTCTGCGAGAGTGCTCGACAGCTGGCTAACAGGCGCACGAGGGGATCGCTACGTGAGCGTGCTCGACGAGATCCTGGTCGGCGTCCGCGCCGATATGGAGCAGCGCCAGCGCGCGGTGCCACTCGATGAACTAAAAGCAAAGGCTGCAAAGCGAACCGCTCCGGCCGACGGAGTGTCCGCACTGAGGCGCGACGCAGTGACCGTCATCGCCGAGGTGAAGCGGTCGAGCCCGTCCCGCGGCGACCTCGCGCCCATCACCGATCCTGCGGCTCTCGCGTGTGCCTACGAGGCCGGCGGTGCCGCAGTCATCAGCGTGTTGACCGAACCGCGCAAGTTCCACGGGTCTCTCGCCGACCTCGAGGCCGTGCGCAAAGCCGTCGACATTCCCTTGCTGCGTAAAGACTTCGTCTACCACTCGTATCAATTGTGGGAAGCCCTCGCTTACGGCGCCGACATCGTGCTGCTCATCGTTGCGGCACTCGACCAGAGCGCATTGGTGTCGTTGGTCGAGCGGGCGCAGTCCCTTGGCCTGACGCCGTTGGTCGAAGTGCACGACGAGGCCGAGGTCGATCGGGCTGTCGAGGCGGGCGCCCGCATCATCGGCGTGAATGCACGCGATCTGCGTACCCTCGAGATTGACCGCACGCTGTTCGCGCGACTTGCTCCGCGCATCCCGCCCGGCATTGTGAAGGTGGCCGAGTCCGGTATCCGGGGCCCCCATGACCTGTTCGCGTACGCGTCGGCGGGCGCCGACGCGGTGCTCGTCGGCGAAGGTCTGGTCACTGACAAGGATCCGCGGCAGGCCGTCGCCGACCTCGTGACAGCGGGCGCGCACCCGGCCCTGCGGCACGGGCAGTAAGCGTGGCGCGGTTTGCGCCCCATAAGCTTGCTCGGTGATCGCCCCCAAGCTTCCCGATGCCAGCGGCCATTTCGGCCCGTTTGGCGGCCGATTCGTCCCTGAAGCACTCGTCGCCGCACTCGACGAGCTGGGTGTCGCCTACACCGAGGCGATGGCCGACCCGGCGTTCACGGCCGAACTCGCTCGGTTGCTCTCGACCTACGCTGGGCGCGCGACACCGATCACCGACGCCACCCGACTGTCGGAGCACGCCGGCGGCGCTCGCATTCTGCTGAAGCGCGAAGACCTCACCCATACCGGTTCACACAAGATCAACAACGTGCTGGGTCAGGCACTGCTCACGGTTCGGATGGGCAAGAAGCGAGTCATCGCCGAAACCGGCGCCGGCCAGCACGGCGTTGCCACGGCAACAGCCGCCGCCTTGTTCGGGCTCGAGTGCACGATCTACATGGGCGAAGAGGACACCCGCCGCCAGGCCCTCAACGTGGCTCGCATGAAGATGCTCGGCGCCGAGGTAGTTCCGGTAACGGCCGGAACCAAGACGTTGAAGGATGCCATCAACGAAGCCTTCCGTGACTGGGTCACGACGGTCGAGGACACGCACTACCTCTTCGGCACCGTGGCCGGCCCGCACCCATTCCCCACGCTGGTTCGCGACTTTCAGAAAGTGGTCGGCGAGGAGGCCCGCGCACAGGTCTTGGCGCTGACCGGCCGACTGCCCGACGCTGTCACGGCCTGCGTGGGCGGTGGCTCCAACGCGATCGGCATCTTCACTGCGTTTCTGCCAGACAACTCGGTTCGCCTTTATGGGTTCGAGGCGGGCGGCGACGGCGTCGCAACTGGCCGCCACGCGGCGACACTGTCGGCGGGCACCCGCGGAGTTCTCCATGGTGCGCGGACCTATGTACTGCAGGACTCCGACGGGCAGACTCTTGCCTCGCACTCGATCTCTGCAGGCCTCGACTACCCGGGAGTCGGACCGGAGCATGCATGGCTTGCGGAGACCGGTCGGGTCACCTACCTGCCAATCACCGACTCCGAGGCCATGGACGCGTTCTTGCTGCTCGCCAGAACCGAGGGCATCATTCCGGCCATCGAAAGCGCCCACGCGTTGGCAGGCACCCTGCACTTGGGCCGCCAGCTAGGACCGGACGCCGTCATCCTGGTGAGTCTGTCCGGGCGTGGCGACAAGGACGTCGACACCGCGGCGGCCTGGTTCAACCTTGACTCCTCGCCGGCGGGGGTTCGATGACGGCCATGCCTGCGACGTTCGCGCCGAGCAAGCTGAGCGAGACTCTCGTTCGTTGCAAGGCCGAGGGCCGGGCTGCCCTCATCGGTTACCTGCCTGCGTGTTTTCCGACGCCGGACCGGGGCATCGCGGTACTGCAAGCGTTGGTCGAGGGCGGCGTCGATGCGATCGAGGTCGGGCTGCCGTACAGCGATCCGGTGCTCGAGGGTCCGACGATCGCGCGCTCTCACGACATCGCACTGCGAGCCGGATCGACGACCGCACATGTGCTGCGCACCGTGCAGGCGGTTGCTGCTACGGGAGTGCCGACGGTGGTGATGACGTACTGGAATCCGGTCGAACGGTATGGCGTCGAGCGGTTCGCCGGTGACCTTGCGGCGGCTGGCGGTGGCGGGCTGATTACCCCCGACCTGTTGCCCGATGAGGCGGAGCCGTGGGTCGGGGCTAGCGACGCGCACGGTCTCGATCGCATTTTTGTGGTGGCGCCGAGCAGCACCGACCGGCGGCTCGCCCTTACGGCCCGATACTGCCGCGGCTTCATCTACGCCGCGTCCGTTATGGGCGTCACAGGGACCCGCGCGCAGACGAGTTCGCTGGCGCCTGCGCTGGTCGACCGGGTGCGCGCCACGACGTCCCTGCCGGTAGGAGTTGGCCTCGGTGTGAGCAATGCCGACCAAGCGGCCGAGGTCGCTGGCTACGCCGATGCCGTGATCGTCGGATCCGCCTTCGTGCGCCGAGTTCTCGAAGCGCGCGGCCCTGCCGACGAGGCTGTCGCTGTTCGCACTCTAGCGGCCGAACTGGCTGCCGGCGTTCGCCGCCGATAGCGTCGTGCCAGTGATGACGACTGCATTGCCAGCCCTTCGGTCGGTCCACGACTACATCCCAAGCCCGAGCGACGGCGTCTGGCACCTTGGTCCGGTCCCGCTTCGCGGCTACGCGCTGTGCATCATCATCGGGATCTTCGCGGCCGCCGTATTGGCCGACCGGCGCTATCGCGCCCGCGGTGGCGCTCTCGGCGTGATCAATGAGATCTCGACCTGGGCGGTGCCGTTCGGTCTGGTCGGGGGCCGGATCTACCACGTCGCCACCGACTGGTCTGCCTACTTCGGCAAGGGTGGCAGCCCGATCCGCTCGCTCGAAGTCTGGAAGGGCGGCCTCGGCATCCCCGGCGCAGTCGCATTCGGCGGCCTCGGTGTTTACATCGCCTGCCGACGCCGCGGCGTGTTGATGCCGCCCATCGCCGACGCGATTGCGCCCGGTCTCGTGCTGGCCCAAGGCATCGGCCGCTGGGGAAACTGGTTCAACCAGGAGCTCTATGGTCGGCCGACTTCGTTGCCGTGGGCGGTGCGCATCGACGCAGCTCATCAGTGTGGCGTCATAGCGAGTAACTACCAACCCACGGCTGTGCAGGCCGAGTGTCAGTCCGGCGTTTTCTCGAACGTGTATGGCTATTTCCAGCCGACGTTCCTTTACGAGTCGATCTGGGATGTCGGCACCGCCATCGCGCTGATCCTGCTCGACCGCAAGTACAAGCTCGGCCATGGTCGGGTCTTTGCGCTCTATCTCGTCATCTATGGCTTGGGCCGCAGCTGGATCGAGGCGCTACGTATCGACCCGGCACATCACTTCTTCGGGTTGCGACTCAACGACTGGACGAGCATCGCGATCGTCCTTGCCGGTGTCATCGGATATCTGGTGTCGGCACGACGCCACCCCGGCCGCGAGGTCGTGCTCGTGCGCAGTGCCGCGACGGTTGACGCAACAGTCGCACCCGCAGCCGACACCGCGGCCGCCGTTGACGTCACGGAGACCACGGACGCCACGGAACCGACCGACGCCCTCGAGCCACTTGAACCACCGGGGGATCCTGAACCTGAGGCTGCCCGTGAACCCGTCGACGCGCTTGATCCCGCGATGGACGTCGCCCTGCTCTTCCACCCGGTGAAGGCAACTGAGCCGACCGCGGACACCGAGGTCGCGGACACCGAGGTCGCAGACGCCGAGGTGGCGAACGGCGAGCCAGTGACGGAGGTCGAGCCGCTGGCGGACGGCGACCTCGCAACGGAATCGGAAGCTGAGCCTTCGGGCGAAGGTGAGCGGACGGCGGAAGCCGAGCCCGAGTCGGACGCTGAAGCCAAGCCGGAGCCCGCGGATGAGGGCGACCCAGTGGACGAGCCCGAGCCTGAGGCGGAAGCTGAGCCCGAGTCAGAAGCTGAAGCCAAGCCCGAGCCCGATCCTGTTCGCGAGCCCGAGTCCGCGGATGAGAACGTCGACGAGGTAGCTGTCGGAGCGGAACTGCCGCCGACTCACGGGGGTGAATCGTGACCACAGGCCACCACGAGGTCGCGGCCCAGCCGCGCCCGGAGGTCCATCACGACCACCGCGATGTCACGGGTGGCTGGTTGCGACCGGCCGTTTTCGGCGCGATGGACGGCCTCATTTCCAACTTCTCGCTGATCTCCGGCTTCGCTGGCGCCAACGCATCGCGGCACCTGGTGATCCTCAGCGGGCTGGGTGGCCTGGTGGCCGGCGCGTTCTCCATGGCTGTCGGCGAATACGTGTCGGTGGCGTCGCAGGGTGACTTGGCGCGAGCCGAGATCGAGGTCGAGCGGTACGAGTTGCGACACAACGCCGCCGCCGAGCAAGCCGAGCTGGCCGAGCTCTACATATCCCGCGGCGTAGACCGCGCGCTGGCGCTCGAGGTGTCAAAGCAGCTGTCTCGCGACCCGGACCAGGCGCTCGAGATCCACTCGCGTGAAGAGCTCGGGGTCTCCGTCGGCGACCTGCCCTCGCCGTACGTGGCCGCGGGGTCGTCCTTCGTGTCATTTTCCATCGGTGCGGCACTGCCACTGCTGCCGTTCGTGTTTGGTGCATCCGCGCTGTGGCCTGCCGCGATCGTTGCCGGGCTTGCCTTGCTGCTCGCCGGGACCGTCGTCGCTCGGATCACTGGGCGTCCGTGGTGGTTCGGAGGTTTGCGTCAACTCGTGCTGGGCGCCGTCGCGGCTGGCGTGACATTTGCCGTGGGTGCGGCTATCGGCACCCACATCACCTGAGTCGGCCGGGCGGCCGCATCACCTGAGTCGGCCGGGCGGCCACAACCCGCTCATGCGCTAATCTGTGGCCGTATTGCGCGTGAGATTTCGCGCGAGTGATGCGAGCATGGGTCAGGGCCAACGTCGTCCCTGTGGAGCGTGCACGGCAGCGACGCCCAGCGTCGGGTCTGCACAGGAGCAGCAGGCGACGGGAGAGCCATGTCGAGTCCAACGACTGGTGGGCTATACGACCCCGCATACGAGCACGACGCGTGCGGCGTTGCATTCGTCGCCGATCTTGCCGGCGGCCGCAGCCACGACGTCGTCGCGAACGCCCTCACTGCACTGCGCAACCTCGAACACCGTGGCGCTACCGGACGCGAGATTGACACTGGCGACGGCGCCGGCCTACTCACCCAGATCCCGGACGCTTTCTTTCGGGGCGTCGTCGACTTTCCGTTGCCAGCCATGGGCGGCTACGCCGTCGGCATCGCCTTCCTGCCGACCGACAACTCTGAGGCTGGCGAGGCTGTCGCTGGTATAGAGCGCATTGTGGCCGACGAAGACCTTCGGGTACTCGGCTGGCGCGAAGTTCCCGTCGTCCCGGAAATCCCTGGTCCGAGCGCGCGCGCCATGATGCCGCGCTTCCGACAGCTATTCGTCGCGGCCAACGACCCGACGATGACCGGCATGACTCTCGAGCGCATGGTCTTTCGCGCGCGCAAAAGGATCGAGCGCGAAATCGAGGTGTACTTCGCGTCGCTGTCAGCACGAACGCTCGTCTACAAGGGCATGCTCACGGCGCCGCAGTTGGAGCCGTTCTTTCCCGATCTGTCGGACCCACGATTCGCGGCGTCACTTGCACTCGTGCACTCCCGATTCTCGACGAACACCTTCCCGAGTTGGCCGCTCGCGCACCCCTATCGCTATATCGCGCACAACGGCGAGATCAACACCATCAAGGGCAACCGCAACTGGATGCGGGCTCGCGAAAGCCTGCTTGCGAGCAACCTGATTCCCGGCGACCTCGAGCAACTCTTCCCGATCTGCACGACCGGTGGCAGCGACTCGATGAGCTTCGACGAGGTGCTCGAACTCCTGCATCTGGGCGGCAGGTCGCTGCCGCACGCGGTCTTGATGATGATCCCCGAGGCGTGGGAGAAGAACACCGAGATGGACGCCGAGCGGCGGGCGTTCTATGAATTCCACGCGAGTGTCATGGAACCGTGGGACGGTCCGGCGTGTGTGACATTCACCGACGGGACCCTGATCGGTGCGGTGCTCGACCGCAACGGTCTGCGACCCGCCCGCTACTGGGTGACCGACACCGGTCTTGTCGTTCTTGCAAGTGAGGTCGGCGTGCTCGACATCGACCCGGCGTCGATCGTGCGTAAGGGTCGTCTGCAGCCTGGCCGGATGTTCCTCGTCGATACGGCTGCCGGCCGCATCGTCGACGACACCGAGATCAAGTCTCAGCTTGCGACCGAGCATCCCTATGACGACTGGTTGCATGCAGGCTTGTTGAAGCTTCCGGGATTGCCTGACCGTGAACACATCAGCTACTCGCACGAGTCAGTACTGCGTCGTCAGCAAACGTTCGGCTATACCGAGGAAGAATTGCGAATCCTCCTTGCCCCCATGGCAAGTGCGGGTGCGGAACCGATCGGCTCGATGGGTAACGACGTCCCGCTTGCGGCGCTGTCCGTACGGCCGCGGTTGCTGTTCGATTACTTCAGCCAGCTGTTCGCGCAGGTCACCAACCCGCCGTTGGACGCCATCCGCGAAGAGCTCGTGACGTCGCTTGCTGGCGCGATCGGGCCAGAACAGAACCTGTTGGAGCCGGGCCCGATCTCGTGTCGCCAGATTGTCGTCCCGTTCCCGGTGATCGACAACGACGAGCTCGCCAAGATCCTGCACGTCAACGACGATGGTGACTTGCCAGGCCTCACGCCGTTCGTCGTTCGTGGACTCTACGACGTCGATGGTGGGGGAGAGGCGCTTGAGCTACGGCTCAGCGAGATAGCTGCGGAGATCTCTGACGCTATCGAGAGTGGCGCTCGCATCATTGTGTTGTCCGACCGCGATTCAGATCGCGAGCGCGCACCCATCCCGTCGTTGCTACTGACCGCTGCTGTGCACCACCACCTGATCCGCGAGAAGACGCGAACGAAGGTCGGTCTGATCATCGAGGCCGGTGATGTGCGCGAGGTTCACCATGTCGCGTTGCTCATTGGATATGGCGCGGCAGCTGTCAACCCGTACCTGGCGATGGAGACGGTCGAGGACATGACCCGCACCGGAGCCATCAGCGGCGTCGACGGTGACACCGCGGTGCACAACTTGGTGAAGGCACTCGGCAAGGGCGTGCTAAAGGTGATGTCGAAGATGGGCATCTCGACGGTTGCGTCCTACACCGGTGCTCAGGTGTTCGAGGCGCTCGGCTTGTCGCACGCCGTCGTTGACCGTTACTTCACGGGCACGTCCTCGAAGCTCGGTGGTGTAGGTCTTGACGTCATTGCCAACGAGGTCGAGTCGCGGCACACGCTCGCTTATCCGCTGGGCGGTGTGCAGCAGTCACACCGACGGTTGCAGATCGGGGGCGACTATCAATGGCGGCGTGAGGGCGAGCCGCATCTCTTCAACCCGGAGACAGTGTTCCGGTTGCAACATTCGACGCGGACAGGTCGCTACGAGCTCTTCAAGGATTACAGCAAGCTCGTCGACGACCAGTCGCGCGAGCTCATGACATTGCGCGGTCTGTTCAAGCTGCGTAGTGGATTGCGACCGGCGGTGCCGCTCGACGAGGTCGAACCGGTTTCCGAAGTCGTCAAACGGTTCTCGACTGGCGCGATGAGTTACGGATCGATCAGCAGCGAGGCTCACGAGAACCTCGCCATCGCGATGAACATGCTTGGCGCTCGGTCGAACACCGGCGAGGGCGGCGAGGATCCGGAGCGGCTTTACGACAACCGGCGCTCCGCGGTCAAGCAAGTCGCGAGCGGCCGGTTCGGTGTGACGAGTGAGTACCTCAGCGCCGCCGACGACCTTCAGATCAAGATGGCGCAGGGGGCTAAGCCAGGGGAGGGTGGGCAACTTGGCGGGCACAAGGTGTATCCATGGATCGCAAAGACGCGCCACTCGACGCCTGGGGTCGGACTCATCTCGCCGCCCCCGCACCACGACATCTATTCCATCGAAGACCTCAAGCAGCTCATCCATGACCTGAAGAACGCCAACCCGCGGGCACGAGTTCACGTCAAGCTCGTCGCCGAGGTCGGTGTCGGCACGGTCGCCGCCGGCGTCGCGAAAGCGCACGCCGACGTCGTCCTGATCTCTGGACACGACGGCGGTACCGGTGCGGCTCCGCTTACCTCGCTGAAGCACGCCGGCGGCCCATGGGAGCTCGGTCTTGCGGAGACCCAGCAGACGCTGATCGCGAACGGCTTGCGCGAACGGATCGTCGTGCAAACCGACGGTCAGTTGAAGACCGGTCGCGACGTTGTCATCGCGATGTTGCTCGGTGCGGAGGAGTTCGGCTTCGCGACTGCACCACTCGTCGTGTCGGGCTGCGTCATGATGCGCGTGTGCCACCTCGACACGTGTCCCGTCGGCGTCGCGACGCAGAACCCTGAGCTGCGCAAGCGGTTCAGCGGCAAGCCCGAGTTCGTGGTGAACTTCTTCGAGTTCATCGCCGAAGAAGTGCGCGAATACCTTGCCGAGATGGGCTTCCGCAGCATTTCGGAGGCGATCGGCGAGGTCGAGTTCCTCGACACGGCCGACGCGATTGAGCACTGGAAGACGAGCGGTCTTGACCTCGCGCCGATCCTGCACGTCCCCGTCGATCGTGCCGAACCGCGCCGCAACATGGTGGCTCAAGACCATGGTCTTGAGAAGGCGCTCGACAACACTCTGATCGCACTCGCCGAGGGCGCCTTGAACGAGGGCATTCCGGTGAAGTTCGAGATTCCGATCCGCAACGTAAACCGCACGGTCGGCACGATGCTCGGCCATGAGGTGACGAAGCGTTATCGGGGTGAAGGGCTTCCCGACAACACCATCGACATCACATTCACCGGTTCGGCCGGCCAGTCGTTCGGTGCCTTCCTGCCTCGCGGGATCACGCTGCGACTTGTCGGTGACGCAAACGACTACGTGGGCAAGGGATTGTCGGGCGGGCGCATTATCGTTCGCCCTGCCGACGACGCCTCGTTCCCGGCCGAAAGCAACGTCATCGCCGGCAACGTCCTGCTGTATGGCGCGACCTCTGGCGAGGCGTTTGTTCGCGGCGTGGTGGGCGAACGTTTCGGCGTCCGCAACTCCGGCGCGAGTGCGGTCGTCGAGGGCGTCGGTGATCACGGCTGCGAATACATGACGGGTGGTCTCGTCGTCGTTCTCGGGACGACGGGACGCAACTTCGCGGCCGGCATGTCGGGTGGCATCGCTTACGCCTTCGATCTCGATGCTGCGCGGGTCAACACCGAGATGGTCGAGATCGAACCCCTTGACGCTGCAGACGGTGACGTCGTGCTCGACCTTGTGCGCAGGCACGCCGACGAGACTGGTTCGCGGTTGGCTGCAGAGATGCTTGCTGACTGGCCGAAGGCAGTCGATCGTTTCTCCAAGATCATGCCCCGCGACTACAAGCGGGTGCTCGCAGCGCGCGCGAAGGCCGAGCACGAGGGCCTCGATGTCAACGAGCAGATCATGGCGGCTTCGCATGGCTGACCCGAAGGGCTTCCTGACAACGGCTCGCGAGACCGCAAAGACGCGGCCAGTCGAGGTCCGCATTATGGATTGGAACGAGGTCTACTACCCGTTTCCGCACGCCAGCCTGGAAAAACAGGCTGGCCGCTGCATGGACTGCGGTATTCCGTTCTGCCACAACGGTTGCCCGCTAGGGAACCTGATTCCCGAATGGAACGATCTGGTCTGGCGCCAGGATTGGCGAGAGGCCGCCGAGCGTCTGCATGCGACCAACAACTTTCCTGAAGTCACCGGACGCCTCTGTCCTGCGCCGTGTGAGGCCGCGTGCGTGCTGGCGATCGACCCGTCGCAGACGGGTGGTTCGGTTGCTATCAAGCAGGTCGAGCACGAGATCGCTGACCGTGCATGGGACGACGGTTGGGTAACGCCGCAAGTGCCTGGGCGGCAGACCGGAAACACCGTCGCGGTCGTTGGGTCTGGTCCGGCAGGGCTTGCCGCTGCGCAGCAGTTGACGCGCGCCGGTCACACCGTCGCGGTCTACGAGCGTGCCGATCGCATCGGCGGCCTGCTGCGCTACGGCATCCCGGAATTCAAGATGGAGAAGGCTGTTCTCGATCGCAGGCTCGCGCAAATGTCAGCCGAAGGTACTCGTTTCCGGCCAGGTGTGGAGATCGGCGTCCACCTGACTGCACGCGAATTGAAATCTCGCTACGACGCCATCGTGCTCGCGATCGGTTCGACAGTGGCTCGGGACCTGCCTATCGCCGGACGGCACCTCGGCGGCATTCACCAGGCGATGGAGTACCTGCCGATCGCGAACCGCGTACAGCAGGGCGACCTCGTCGAACCAACGATTTCGGCGGCTGGCAAGCACGTCATCATCATCGGCGGCGGCGACACCGGCGCCGACTGCTTGGGCACTGCACATCGGCAGGGCGCGGCGTCCGTCACGCAACTCGAGATTCTGCCGGAGCCTCCTGGCAGCCGCGCAGCCATCACACCGTGGCCGACGTGGCCGTTGATGATGCGCACATCGTCCGCTCACGACGAAGGCGGCGAGCGAAAGTTCGCTGTCAACACTGAAGAATTCCTTGCCGACGAGGCCGGCAACGTGCGCGCCTTGCGAGTCGTCGAAGTGGTGATGACGCAGGGAAGGGTCGAGGCGATGGCCGGCACCGAACTCGAGATTCCGGCCGAACTCGTGCTGCTTGCCATGGGATTCACCGGCCCCGAACGTGCGTTGGCCGAGCAGTTCCGCATCGACCTCGACAGCCGTGGCAACTTGGCCCGCAACTCGTCGTACGCAACCAACGTGCCCGGTGTGTTCGTCGCCGGTGACGCCGGCCGTGGCCAGTCGCTGATCGTCTGGGCGATTGCCGAGGGTCGGGCAGCGGCGTCTTCCGTCGACCATTTCCTCACCGGGCTCGACCGGCTTCCCGTGCCCATCAAGTCGACTGCTCGGCCACTCACCTGATTGCCCGCGTGCCGGGAGCGGGCCCAGCGAGCTTCCGCCCTAGGCTGGTCGTATGAGTCGCCGCGCGAAGATCGTCTGCACTTTGGGTCCGGCGACCTACTCGCCGGAGGCGATTCGAGCTCTCGTTGATGCGGGCATGGACGTCGCCCGGCTGAACCTGAGCCATGGCACGCACGCCGATCATGAGCAGGTCTACGGGCTGGTACGTGCGGCGTCCGACGCGAGCGGCCACGCGGTGGGAATCATGGTCGACCTGCAAGGGCCGAAGATCCGACTCGGTCGGCTGGCCAGCGGGCCGGTCACGTTGGCCGCCGGGGCTGAGTTCACCATCACAACCGAAGACGTACCCGGCAGCAAAGTCATGGCGTCGACGACGTACGGCGGCCTGCCCGGCGACGTCCACCCGGGCTTGCGAATCCTCATCGACGACGGCCGCGTCTGTTTAGAGGTCGTCGCGGTTGACGGTCCGCGAGTCGTCACGAAGGTGATCGAAGGCGGCACGATCTCTGACCACAAGGGGATCAACGTGCCCGGAGCGGCGTTGTCGGTGCCCGCCATGAGCGAGAAGGACGTCGACGACCTGCGGTGGGGGTTGCGGATCGGTGCCGACATGATCGCGCTGTCGTTCGTGCGTTCGGCCGACGACTTTGCCGACGTAGCGAAAATCATGGACGAAGAGGGCCGGCGGGTTCCCGTGATCGCCAAGATCGAGAAGCCGCAAGCGGTCGACCGGCTCGAGGAGATCATGGAGGCCTTCGACGGTTTCATGATCGCGCGCGGTGACCTCGGGGTGGAGATGCCCCTCGAGCAAGTCCCGCTTGTGCAGAAGCGGGCGATCGCGCTCGCCCGGCAAAACGCGAAGCCGGTCATCGTGGCCACCCAGATGCTCGAGACGATGATCGGAGCGTCGCGACCTACCCGAGCCGAGGTTTCCGACGTTGCAAATGCAGTGCTCGACGGGGCGGACGCCCTGATGTTGTCGGGGGAGACGAGCGTCGGTGCGCACCCGTCACTCGTTGTGGAGACGATGGCCCGCATCATCACCACCGTCGAGGACGGCGCTCTCGACACGATCCCCGTCGTCACAGGCAAGGCGCGGACGAAAGGCGGCGCGATCGCCCATGCCGCGGCCGAAGTGGGTGCCGACCTTGGTGCGCGCTACCTGGTTGCGTTCACGGAGACGGGCGACAGTGCGCGCCGGCTGTCGAGGTACCGGTCGGCGATCCCATTGCTCGCCTTCAGTCCGGTTGGTTCCACCCGAAACCAGCTCGCCCTCACCTGGGGAGTCGAGACCTTCCTGGTGGCACCGGTCTCCCACACCGACCAGATGGTGCGCCAGGTCGACCGAGCCCTGCTTGACCTTGAACGGTGTCAGCTCGGCGAGCTCGTCGTCATCGTCGCGGGCAGTCCACCCGGCGTGACCGGCTCGACCAACACGCTGCGCGTGCACCGAATAGGCGACACGATCGAAACCGACACCCCCGCCTACAGCTGAGCGCGGGGCCGCCGGCCACTCCTCACCGATCTCCGCCCAGACCGCTCGGCGGTCGCCCACTCCTCACACATTCACCCGAAACTGGCAGGTGGGGCTGCCTTTGTGAGGAGTCGAGCAGCATCAGTGAGGATTGGGGAAGCATCCGGTAGCGACCCTTGGCCGCCGCGAACGGCACAGTGAGTACCCCGGGTCGGATTCGAACCGACACTGGATGGTGTTTGAGACCATTGCCTCTGCCGTTGGGCTACCGGGGCTGCCGCCGGCTTCCCGGCAAGGCTTGCAGTGCGCGGGTCAATCTATCGGTCCGGGTAGGGTGGCCGCGTGCGGGAGGACGACGCGGCGGGCAAGCACGTGCCTACGCCCGCAGACATTGCGAAGGCCCGCCAATCGCCGTCCCGCGTTGCAACGACTGGGCGGACGTCGACCAGTGCCGCAACACCGCCGCCTCAAGCCCGTCGACCCAGGGTCGTCATCGCCGAGGACGAAGCGCTCATCCGGCTCGACCTCAAAGAGACTCTCGACGAGCTGGGCTACGAGGTCGTCGGTGAGGCCGGCGACGGCGAGCAGGCCGTCGCACTGGCGCGCGAGCTGCGGCCGGACTTGGTGATTCTTGACGTCAAGATGCCGATGCTCGACGGCATCAGCGCCGCGCAGAAGATCGTTGCAGCGGGGATCGCGCCGGTGGTGATCTTGACGGCGTTTTCCCAGCGAGACCTCGTCGAGCGGGCCCGCGACGCAGGCGCGATGGCCTACCTGGTCAAGCCGTTCAGTTCCACGGACCTGATGCCGGCCATCGAGATGGCCATGAGTCGCTACGCCGAGGCAGCGGCGCTAGGAGCCGAGGTCTCCAGCCTGACGGAGCAACTGGCGACCCGCAAAGTGGTCGACCGGGCGAAGGGCATCTTGCAGGCGACGAGGCAGCTCAGCGAGCCGGAGGCGTTCCGGTGGATCCAGCAGTCCGCCATGGACCAGCGCGTCTCGATGCGGGCAATTGCAGACGCGGTGATCGCCTCGGAGGGCGCTGAGACGCCGCCTCCATCGATACCGTCATAACGGGGCAAATCGTGATATCACGGTCACCGTCTGAATAAGATTTGGTTACGACCGCTCCTTAGAGGCAGCAGGATTTATCAACAGGCGCCTGCTCCCGCTACTGTCCCACGCAGTCCTCAGCACGCACGGCAGATGTCCGCGCGCCTATTCGGTCTATTCGTTGGAGGCACCTCGGTGCAGAAAAAAGTCCTCACGACAGTGCTGGCAGCTAGCGCGATCGGCGCGATGGTGTTGTCCGCCTGCTCGAGCAGCAAGAAGACGACCGGCGCCCTTGGCAGCACGACCCCCACGGCGGCGGCATCTGCCTCCGCGGGTGGCGGCTCGTGCAACGGCACCGGCACCACGTACAAGATCGGTTACGAAGGTCCGCTCACGGGTGACAACAAGCAGCTCGGTATCAACATGATCAACGCGGTCAACCTCGCAGTCGACGAGGCCAATGCGGCGAAGAACCTCTGCTTCCAGCTCGCAGCCCTGCAGGAAGACGACCTCGGCACTGCCGCGGGCGCGCCTCCGGCCGAGGCTGCCCTCGAGCAGGACCCCGCGGTTGTCGGCGTTATCGGCCCGGCGTTCTCGGGTGCGACCGCCGCTGTCGGCGCGAAGTACGCGCAGGCCGGCATCGCCTTGATCAGCCCGTCTGCCACTAACGCGACCCTGACTTCTCAGGGCTTCACCACGTTCCACCGCATCGTGCCGACCGACGGCATCGAGGGCAAGGCAACCGCCGACTACCTCGCCACCAAGTTCAAGACGGCGTTCGTCGTCGACGACACGTCGACGTACGGCGCGGGCGTGGCTCAGGTCGTCGCTGCGGAGCTGAAGGCCAAGGGCGTCAAGGTCGACACCCAGTCGATCGCACCGACCACTGACTACAGCGCGATCGCGACCAAGATCGCAGCGTCTGGCGACGCCACGATGTACTACGGCGGTTACGACGCCCAGGCTGGTTTGCTGGCCAAGGCGTTGCAGGCGGCGTCGTACAAGGGCTTCGAGATCTCCGGTAACGGTGGAAAGTCCAGCGTCTTCACGTCAACTGCCGGCGCAGCCGGTGACGGGTACTACTTTGCATGCGGTTGCCTTGACGCGACGACGGCTCCGTCCGCTGCAGCGTTCAACACGGCCTACACGGCGAAGTTCAACACCCCGCCGTCGACCTACTCACCTGAGGCGTTCGACGCGACAAACGCGATGATCTCGGCTATCTCCGCTGCACAGAAGGCGGGCGGAGTCACCAGGGCATCGGTGGAGACCGCAGTCAACGCGTTGGACTACACCGGCATCACCACGACGGTGAAGTTCACGTCGACCGGCGAGGTCGCGCAGGCGACGGTCAACCTGTACGAGCAGAAGAACGGCGCGATCGTCCTTCTCGGAGACATCACCAAGCAGCAGTAGGCGCGATCCGCACAGGCGGTTAGCCCGACGGCGCCCCGGTATCCGATTTCCCTCGGATACCGGGGCGCCTCTCGCAACACCAGTGCACTCTGCTACACACTGTCGCCGACGCGATGCTCTCCCGGAGGGACATCCAGGGATGACCCAGTTCTTCGACTACCTGATCCTCGGGCTGACCCGAGGATCGATGTACGCCCTCATCGCGCTGGGCTACACGCTGGTCTACGGGATCCTGCAGCTGATCAACTTCGCGCACAGCGAGGTGTTCATGTCTGGCGCATTCGGCAGCTACATCGTGGTGCACCTGATCGTGGGTAGCGGCTCGGGAACGGCGACGTGGGAAGTTCCCATCGTTATCGCCGTCGGCATGATCAGTGGCGCTCTCACCGCGGCCTGTATCGCCTGGACTCTCGAGAGGGTGGCCTATCGGCCACTGAGACGAAGAGGCGCGCCGAAACTCGCCTTCTTGATCGGGGCGATCGGCGCGTCATTCTTTCTCTCGACTCTGGCGAGCAAACTCTTCAATAGCCAGACCACGAATCAGTTCCCCATCTTCTTCGACCACAACACGACGTTGTTCCAGATCGACGGCGCGAACGTGAAAGCCCTTCAGGCTGTCATCGTGCTGTCCGCTCTGGCGATGATGGTGTTCCTCGACAGACTCGTGAACGTCACAAAGCTGGGCCGCAGTATTCGCGCGGTCTCCGAGGACGCCCCAACGGCGGCTCTGATGGGGATCGACATCGACAAGACGATCTCGCGGACGTTCATTATTGGCGGTCTGCTCGGTGGTGCAGCCGGCTTCTTGTTCGGTCTCAACTTCAGCTTTGCCTACAACATGGGCTTCGCGCCTGGCGTGAAGGCATTCGCGGCCGCGGTCCTCGGCGGTATCGGCAACATCCGTGGCGCCATGCTCGGAGGCTTGTTGCTCGGAGTCGTTGAGAACCTCGTGCTCCTCATTCCCGGGTTCGACGCGAGCTGGACCGACGTCGTCGCGTTCATCGTTCTCGTCGGTGTGCTGATGTTCCGTCCGACTGGCATCCTCGGTGAGCGTGTGGGGCGGGCGGCATGACCGACGCCACTGCGCGCACGACGCTTCCGCCCCGGGCACAGATTCACGCGCCCTCGCACCGCACTGTTTTGGTGAAGCGACTCCTGGCATGTCTTGCCGGCGGCGTCGTGTTGGCGATGATGGTGGGTTCGCAGGAGGGCTCGCAAACCGACTACGGCTACGCGTTCCGTAAGTCTGTTCTTGAACCGCGCATCGTTGTCTTTCTTGGCATCGGTGTCCTGCTTTTCCTCGCTATCACGTACTGGCCGACGATCGTGCCGTACCTGACTAGGCCAGGTTTCTGGCCCTTGCTGTCGGGTGCGCTTGCGGTGGTCGCCGCGATCACGTTGATGCACTGGTACGACCCTGCTGGCGACGGCAAGTTCAGCTCCACCGCCACGGTCGTGAGCCACGCGAAGAACATCTCTGCATTGGCGACAGCCTTTTTCAGTTGGCTCGCCTGGGCCGAGCTGCTAGCCATCGTCATCATCGGCGCGGCATCAATCATCTTGGGCCTGCGGCGACTCGCGGTTGTCGTCGCTGTTGCGGCCGTGGTCGCGGCCATCATCAGCTATCTCGCGCACCAGGCGGTCGTGAATGCCGGCGGCCACCAGATCGATCACTCGCTTGGGTACGCGGCCGCGATTCTGGGATATCTCGTCGTCGCGGGCGCCATGATGGTTTCGGCGACTACGGCGGCTCAACAAGTCGAGAGCAAGGCCTTAGTCGGTCGGATGTTCGCTTTCCGTCCAGGACTGCCGCTGGTTGTTATCGGTGCCGTCCTCACGCTCCTGGCGTTCCTCGAGGCGCGCTGGTTTTCGCCCGGCGACAAGAACACGACACTTTCCGCGACGCACAGCCTGTTCGCCGGGAGCGGTCTGAGTTCCTTCGAGTACGACTACCTGGGCTGGCTTGGCTGGCTGCTCCTGGCGATCGCTGTTGTTGTCGCGGGTGCGGCGGTCTGGACCCGCAGCCGGCCGCTTGGCTGGGTTGCGGCCGTCGTTGGCTTAGCCGCCACGTTGATCACGCTGCTCACGATGTATGAGATGAGCAAGATCGGTGCGCAGCACAAGCTCGACGCCGCTACCGGCCCTTGGCAGAATCTGGGCGCGGGCGGCTGGATGGCCTGCGGTGGACTGTTCCTGCTTGGTGCGGCCGGCTTCATCGCCGCGACGGCGCTGCGTCCATCGGCCACGGGTGTTTCGGGCGCACACGGCCGGCGCGGTGGCCCCGGATTCACCAGTTCCGATGTTGTTGGCACGAGCACGGGTTCGCAGAAGGCAATCGGCTATCTGAGCGCGCCCGGTGCCGCCCGCACATTGTTGCTCATCGCCGTTGCTGCGGCGTTGTTCTACCCGCCGACGGCCACGTCGTTCTGGCAAGAGGTCGTGGTCTCGCAGATCGGTATTTCGATGCTGCTGGCCGTTGGCCTCAACGTGGTGGTCGGCTGGGCCGGCTTGCTCGACCTGGGCTTCATCGCGTTCTATGCAATCGGCTCGTATACCACTGCATACTTCGTTGGTTCGCTGCCAATCAAGCCGCCGCACTGGATGATCGTCACGCCGCTGCTCACAATCCCATTAGCGGTGCTGGTGTGTTTGTTGGCGGGCCTTGCCCTCGGCGCCCCGACATTGCGGTTGCGCGGTGACTACCTAGCCATCGTCACGCTCGGTTTCGGCGAGATCATCCATCTAAGCGCCGTGAACTCCCAGGGCATCACGAACGGCAGCGAAGGCCTGACGAACGACACGCAGCGCCATACCAAGTCGGTGCCGCAGCCGTCGATTCACATCGGCCCGCTGCACATCCACTGGGGACTGAACCAGCTGCAGTACTGGTACCTGTTGCTCGTATTTCTCGTGGTGATCGTCCTTGCGTTCCGGCGGCTGGAGCAGTCGCGACTCGGACGTGCATGGGCAGCGGTCCGAGAAGATGAGGTAGCTGCGCAGGCGACCGGCATCAACACGACCAAGGTCAAGCTCGCCGCGTTCGCGATCGGTGCTTCAACGTCTGGTGTCGCTGGTGCGTTCTTCGCCAGTCAGATCGGCGTGTTCACACCCGACAACTTCGTGCTGAACAACTCGATCCTCATCGTGGCCTACGTGGTGTTCGGCGGCATGGGGTCGCTGTCCGGCGCGATGGCCGGCGCGGCGATGCTGACCTGGTTGCCGCAGTTCTTGAAATACCAGGTGCCCCCCGCAGACAAGCTCATGTGGATCGGCGCCGTCGTCATGTTGATGATGATCTTCCGGCCGGCCGGGCTGATCCCGGCTAGGCGGCGGGCCGCCGAGTTGCACGGTCTTGACGTCCCGTCGAGCGCTGAAACCCTCGCAGTCCCGGCGTCTGAGGGGCTGTGACATGACGACTCTTGAGCACCCAGCCGCAGCAGGTGCTACGCCTGCGGACGACATCGTCTTCGACGTCAACAACGTGACGCTGCGCTTTGGTGGAGTCACCAGCCTGAACGCGGTGTCGCTGCAGATGCACCGTGGAGAAATCCTCGCGGTCATCGGCCCCAATGGGGCTGGCAAGACGTCGCTCTTCAACTCTTTGACTGGCGTCTACACCCCCCAAGAAGGCTCGATCATGCTGTCGGGTCGCGCCGGCGATCGGCCGGTCAGCGTGCTCGGTATGCCGACCCACAAGGTGAACCGCCTAGGCGTCGCAAGGACCTTCCAGAACATCCGGCTGTTCCCCGCGCTTACGGCGCTGGAAAACGTCAAGGTCGGGGTCGAAACCAGGCAGCGGTCCGGTCCCGTCGCCGCCATGCTCGGCATGCCGTGGCAGCGCCGTGAAGAGCGCGAGAGCACGGCCGCGGCGTACGCGCTGCTGCGGCGGGTCGGTCTTGAGCGACGCGCGAACGACCTGGCCTCCTCGCTCGCCTACGGAGAGCAGCGCCGCTTGGAGATCGCCCGTGCGCTTGGCACCAGCCCGGGTGTGATCCTGCTCGACGAGCCAGCGGCTGGCACCAACCCCGCTGAAAAGCGCGAGCTAGCTGGCTTGATCAAGAGCATCAACATCGACGACGGGATCGGGGTGCTGTTGATCGAGCACGACATGAAGCTCGTCATGTCGGTGGCCGATCGCATCATCGTGCTGAACTTCGGCCAGAAGATCGCCGAGGGCTCGCCGGAGCAGATCCAGCGCAACCCGGCCGTTGTCGCGGCCTACCTCGGGACGTCGACCGAGCAGGCCCAGGAGCAAGCTGCGCACCAACCTGAGGTGCAGTTGATCGAGGTCGCGACTGACGAACCGGAAGGCGAACACTCATGACGCTGCTTGTGGTTGACGACATCGAGGTGCGGTACGGCAACATCCGCGCACTCAAGGGAGTTTCCTTCGAGGTCGCCGAAGGCGAGATCGTCGCCCTGCTCGGTGCCAACGGCGCAGGCAAGACCACGACGCAAAAGACGGTGTCCGGCATGCTTCGGCCGTCGCTCGGCGGGATCATCTACGACGGCCAGCGCATCGACGGCATCCCCGCCCACGACCTGATTCGTCTCGGTATCTGTCACGTCCCCGAGGGTCGACATGTCTTCCCGCGAATGACGGTCGCCGAGAACCTGGAAATGGGTGCGTTCCGTTTCAAGTCCGTCGACCAAAAAGACCTCGAACACGTTCTCGAGCTTTTCCCGCGGCTGCGCGAGCGTTACAAGCAGCAGGCCGGCACGCTCTCCGGTGGTGAGCAGCAGATGCTCGCGATCGGGCGAGGGCTCATGGGCAAGCCCCGACTGCTCTTGCTTGACGAACCGTCGATGGGGCTCGCACCACTGATCGTCGCCCAAATCTTCGACATCATCCACCAGGTCAACCGTGAAGGTGTCACGGTCCTGCTGGTCGAACAGAACGCCGCCCAAGCACTCTCACTCGCCCACCGCGGTTACGTGTTGGAGACCGGCGAGATCGTCCTTTCCGGGACTGGCGGCGAGTTGCTCGCCGATGACCGGGTCCGCGCCGCCTATCTCGGGGAAGAAATCGCCAGCTGACGCACACCGCCGTCCCGCTGTAATGACTGCTACCCTCCGACCGTGCATCGACGCGTGATCATCACTCCGCCGACCCGCTCCTAGCAGGGTCTGGCGCCCCGCGTCCTGCACTTTCCGGACGCATACTGACGTCGTGGCCATCCGTGACCCCGACGCGCTGTTCTGACGCGCCAAATCCTGCTCTCGCGACCCATTCCCATCCAGTCGCAGGAGCTCACCCGTGTCTACTCAATCCAGCACTCCTCAATCCACAAGTCGCCGGTCTGCCACCGGCATTGCCGCACTCGTTGGCGCCGGCGTCCTATGGGGGACCGGCGGAGTCACCGGTCGCGCCCTCACCGACCGCGCGCACCTGTCTGGAATAGCCGTGGGTGCCTACCGACTAGGGCTCGGCGGCCTGTTGTTGGTCGTCGTCCTGCTGCTCACGGGTGGTCGCCCACCAGTCGCTCGCGCGGCATGGCAACGGATCGCGAGTGTCGCCGGACTCGCGGCGATCTATCAGGGCGCGTTCTTCAGCGCTGTCGCCCTGTCGTCGGTCAGCCTCGCAACGCTGGTAGCCATCGGGTCGTCGCCCGTGTGGGTACTCGTGTACGAGGCCTGCGCGCAGCGTCGCTGGCCGCCGCGACAGGCCGGCGTCGTGCTGGTCGCGCTCACGGGGCTGGCTTTGCTCGTCGGTCTACCGGCGAGCAGGTCGGACCCGGGACGGCTGTTGGCCGGGGCCGGGCTCGCGGCGCTGTCGGGCGCAACCTTCGCCGCGTTCACCATGCTCGGACGCCGTCCCCTGGTCGCCGTCGACCAACGCACCGTGACCGGCTACGGCTTCCTGTTGGGCGGGATCATCCTGGCGGTCGTCACGGCCCCAACTACCGGGCTGGGGTTCACGCCCTCGCTCGACACCGTCGGCCTGCTCGTGTTCCTCGCAGTCGTGCCCACGGCGATCGCCTATGGACTCTTCTTTCGCGGGTTGCGTTCGGTGACCGCATCCAATGCCACGGTGATCGCGTTGCTCGAACCGCTCACGGGCACGCTGCTGGCGATCGCGCTGCTCGGTGACAGGTTGTCCGCAGCGGGCATCCTCGGTGGGGTGCTGCTGGGGCTGTCGATTATTGCTTCGATCCGGACGTCGATCCCGCCGGTGGGGCTATAGCAGAGCGAGCCCGGGCACTGTTGGCGCCGTCCAAGCCTTCCCCGGTCTTGGACGTTCTCTACTAGGCACCCGGGCTCGTCGGGAGACACCGTACCGAGGTCTTCATGGTCACGGCAAAACATCCTTGCGATTCGCCGCCGAAACGTTGCGCGGGCAACCGCGAGCTCATAACGGCTTGGGATCGGTGGTGCTGGTGAGAAATTTTTTGGGCGCCGATTCGGCTGGTGAACACGAGCCGTAGTAGCTCGTTCTCACAGCGTGACGGTCGATTACGACATCTCATGATCAAACCGCAGAAAGCGCGGACGACGACGGGCGGCAGCTTGCGTTACTTGTCGTGACTGCGATGAAAAGTGAAGACACGCCGGTCTCGGCTGCGTCGTTGATCTTTCTTCCCCGAAGGGCTGCACATCCCCAGGTTTCCTCGCTACGCTCCCGATCTCCGGGTAAACAGCAGGTGGCCTTCGAGACTGACGCCGTGGCCGATGCCGTTTGAGGAACAGTTTGGTCACGGTTCGGCCACGTTGAAGCACAGTTCTTGCCACCCGGGGGAGTGAACTCGAGGCGACCCAAGAGGTCGCACTGAGGAGCACAGGATGAGCCGATCTCACATCACGGTGCGAGCCGCCGGCGCGTCCGATGTTGCCGACCTCGTGGTGCTGTGGGATGAGCTCAAGCGATGCGGTGCTTTGAACGGTCGACACGCGAACCTCCCAGATGACCGCACGATCGAAGAGCGCGTCCATCGGCTACTGAGCCGCCCGGGCGGCCGCATCCTGCTGGCCTTCCTCGGCGATGACCCGGTCGGCATGGCGATGCTCACGACTGTTCCGCTCGGTGTGCTCAACGAAGCGGCATGCGTCCAGGTCGAGTACACGGTCGTAGCCGAAGGATTTCGCCGGCGCGGCGTCGGCCGCGCTCTCATGGGCGCGGCAGCGTGCTACGCCGAGGACATCGGCGCCGAGCAGGTCACCGTCAGTGTCTCGCCGATGTCACGTGAGGCGAACAGGTTCTACGCCCAACTCGGTCTAGCGCCGCTCTCGGTACGCCGGGTCGCTCCGGCCTCGGCCTTGCGGCGGCGGATCGCGACCCTCGACCATGGTCCCGCTGCGCACGACCACCCGACCGGCCGGCGGCCACTCGGCCAGCGGGCCGGGATGCGCGCCGCGCTGCGTCGTATGGCGATCGCATCCGCGGTGGCCGAGCAGCCGAACGACGCCTGACCTGTATCTACCGGCAGACTTTTGGGTGCAACGGGCGATGTCCGTAGGGGTGCCTAGGATCACAGGGTGCCCAACGCTTCCGTATCGCCTGCCGCACGTGCTGTCGTCGCGATGAAGCCCGGCGACCCACCGCGCCTCCTGCTCATCGACGGGCACTCCGTCGCTTATCGAGCCTTCTTTGCTTTGCCTGTCGAGAATTTCTCGACCACTACGGGCCAGCCGACGAACGCGGTCTACGGGTTCACGTCGATGTTGATCAACGTCCTGCGCGACGAGAAGCCCACGCATGTCGGCGTCGCCTTCGACATCTCGCGGCAGAGTTTCCGTACCGAGACTTTCCCTGAATACAAGGCGAACCGAACGTCAACGCCTGACGCGTTCAAGGGCCAGATCAGCCTAATCCAGGAAGTTCTCGAGGCGTTGGCGATTCCGGTCATCACCGCTGAAAACTTCGAGGCGGACGACGTGATCGCCACATTGGCCACGCAGGCCGAGGCCGACGGTCTCGATGTCCTGATCTGCTCGGGCGACCGCGACGTCTTCCAGCTCGTGACCGAGCAGGTCACGGTGCTGTACCCGCGCAAGGGCGTCTCCGACATGGCACGCATGACCCCCGCCGCGGTTGAGGAGCGATATGGCCTGACGCCCGGGCAGTACGCAGATTTCGCCGCCCTGCGCGGTGACCCGAGCGACAACCTGCCGAACATTCCTGGCGTCGGTGAGAAGACCGCGGCGAAGTGGATCCGCGATTTCGGGTCGTTGACATCCCTCGTCGATCGAGTCGACGAAGTCCCGGGCAAGGCCGGCGCCCTGCTGCGCGACCACCTCTCGTCGGTGTTGCGCAACCGGCAGTTGACCGAGCTGATCCGCGACGTGCCGCTCCCGGTAGGCCCGCACGATCTGAACCTGGGCCAATGGGATCGCGAAGCAGTGCACCGCGTGTTCGACTCGCTGCAGTTTCGGGTGTTGCGCGAGCGGCTTTACGCAACCCTGTCTGCACCAGAGCCCGAAGCCGATGCCGGATTCACCGTCGAGGGCGGCCAGCTCGGCGCCGACGAGGTTCCCGCCTGGCTGGCCGAGCACAGTGCGCCAGGAGTGCGGCTCGGGGTTTCGGTCGCCGGCAGCTGGGGCCGTGGCACCGGCGTCGTCACCGGCCTGGCACTCGCGGCACCCGACGGCACCGGCGCGTACGTCGATCCGACCCAACTGACCGAGGCCGACGACCGCGCGCTGGCTGCGTGGTTCGCGGATCCCGATCAGCCGAAGGCGTTGCACGACGCCAAGGGCCCGATCCTCGCGCTGGCGGCTCACGGCTGGCCGCTAGCCGGCCTCAGCAGTGACACCGCACTCGCGGCCTACCTCGCGCTGCCGGGCCAACGGTCTTTCGATCTCGGCGATCTGGCGCTGCGCTACCTGCATCGCGAACTGCGAGCAGACGAAGGCCCAGCAGAGGCACAGCTGTCTTTGGATGGTCTCGATGAAGATGGCAACGCGATCAATCAGATCGTGCGCGCACAGGCCGTACTCGATCTCGCCACTGCCCTCGACGGTGATCTAGGCGAGCGGGGCGCCGCCAGCCTGTTGGCCGACGTCGAGTTGCCGTTGATCGGCGTACTGGCGGCTCTTGAACAGGTTGGTATTGCCACCGACCTCAATGTGCTCGCCGACCTGTCGAGCGAGCTCGGCGCCTCGGTCAAAGTCGCCGAGCAAGCAGCGTTCGCCGTGGTCGGGCGCGAGTTCAACCTCGGCTCTCCCAAACAGCTGCAGCAGATCCTGTTCGACGAACTCGGCCTGCCGAAGACCAAACGCATCAAGACCGGCTACACGACCGACGCCGACGCTTTGCAGAGTTTGTTGGCACAAACCGAACACCCGTTGCTCGAGCACCTGCTGCACCACCGCGACGTGTCGCGGTTGAAGACCGTGGTCGACTCGCTGATCCCGATGATCGACGACTACGGCCGGGTGCACACGACGTTCAACCAGCTGGTGGCGGCGACCGGCCGCCTGTCGTCGACCGATCCGAACCTGCAAAACATCCCGATCCGCACTGCCGAGGGTCGGCGGATTCGGCAGGCCTTCGTGGTCGGAGCCGGCTTCGAGTCGCTGATGACCGCCGACTACAGCCAGATCGAGATGCGCATCATGGCTGACCTGTCCGGCGATGATGCACTGGTCGAGGCATTCAGTTCAGGCTTCGACTTCCATGCCACGACCGCGGCCAGCGTGTTCGGCGTGCCACTCGAACAGGTCGACGGACTGCTTCGCAATCGGGTGAAGGCCATGAACTACGGCCTTGCGTACGGCCTCTCCGCGTATGGGTTGTCGCAACAACTCGGCATCGGCGCCGACGAAGCACGCGGTCTGATGGACGAATACTTCGAGCGTTTCGGCGGCGTCCGCGACTATCTGAGCCGCGTTGTCGAGCGCGCTCGCCAGGACGGTTACACGGAGACGATTCTCGGACGGCGGCGCTACCTGCCTGATCTCAACAGCGACAACAGGCAGCGACGCGAAATGGCCGAGCGCATGGCGTTGAACGCGCCGATCCAGGGCAGTGCCGCCGACATCATCAAGGTGGCGATGCTCAACGTCGACCGAGCGCTACGTGCCGCCAAGTTGAAGTCACGGATGCTGTTGCAGGTCCACGACGAGCTGGTGTTCGAGATTGCCAACGGCGAACGGGCGGACGTCGAGGAGCTGGTCCGACGCGAAATGGCCGGGGCCTACCCGCTGAAGGCGCCTCTGGACGTCTCGGTCGGCGTAGGCCTGAACTGGGACGCCGCGGGGCACTAAGGCGCACTTCACATAACGGTTTTGTTGCTCTGCGCCGTCAGGGCTCGTTCCGGTTGGTTGCCCGATGGGAGCGCCGGTATCTTCTGTGCCGTCCACATCCCGTGGTTCTTCGGAGTCTGGATGTATCAAGCGGCGGGCCCACGGTCTCTTTCCGAGTGGTCGTCCGCCGACCGGTCGCAGGTACTTGATTCATCTATCTGGGGAGACGCTCGTGAGCAGGACCACATCGTTCCAACGTGTTGGCACCGCCGGACTTGCTGCGCTCGCGATGGTCGGCCTGCTTGCCGGCTGCTCATCGAAGAAGACGGCAGCATCGACCACGGCAGCAAGCACGGCAGCCACGACTGCAGCGTCGACGGGGTCGGCCGCCGCGGCCGCGACCAGTGCACCTGGGCCGGCCGCGGCATCGCCCACCGCGGCGCTACCTTCGCCTTCCAAGGTGGTCGCGACGGGCGGCGGCAAGTTCTGCCAGCAGGTAGCGGCGGAAGTTAACGACAGCATCGCCAAGGACGCCGCAAGCGGAACGGGCATTGATTCGATCAAGGCCAGCGTGCAGGAGTTCCAGACCATCGAGGGCAGCGTGCTCAAGTCCGCGCCGAGCGCCATCAAGCCCGACCTGGTGACCTTGTTCGGAGCGCTCGACCAGTTCTACAGCGCTCTTGCGAAGAACAACTACGACTTCACCAAGATCGACCCGAGCGTTGAGGCGCCGCTCGAGACACCAGCCGTACAGCAGGCGGAGCAGAACGTCGACGCCTACCTGAAGACCACCTGTGGCATCGACACCGGAGCTGGCGACGACGCCTCGGCTGAGGCATCGGCGTCGGCGGCGGAAGCGTCGGCCCTGGCGGAACTGTCCGCGCTGGCTGTCCCTTCCAGCTGACCCGTCAACTGACCCCGTCAACTAACTCAGAGCAACCCGGCGGCAGCCAACTCCTTGGCTAGCCGCCGGGTTTGTCACAGACGAAGATCGCAGTGCCGGGAATGAGCCGACCGCGTAGCGGCGACCAGCCACCCCAGGTGTGCGGGTTGGTGTCCGGCCATTCCGGTTCCACGATGTCCGCGAGGTCGAAGCCCGCACCGACCACGTCACGAACGCGGTCGCCCAGCGTCGTGTGGTGCTCGACGTACGTCGCCCGCCCATCGTCGTCCGCTTCCACGTAGGGCGTGCGGTCGAAGTACGACGAGCGGATCGTGAGACCGTCTGGCCCGGGGTCGTCGGGCAGCGCCCAACGGATCGGGTGGGTCACTGAGAACACGAAGCGGCCACCCGGGCGTAGCACTCGGAAGACCTCGCGCAGTACGTCGGCGGAACTCGCCACGAACGGCAGTGCGCCGTAGGCGCTGCACGCGAGGTCGACGCTGGCATCCGCAAGAGGGAGCCTGCAGGCGTCAGCCTGAACCAGCCGGACGCCGGTGTGCGGCGCAGCGTGCGTCAGCTGGCGCATCGACAGATCGATGGCAATGGCCTGCGCGCCCTGGGTGGCCAACCAGCGCGAACATTGCGCCGCGCCGCAGCCGACTTCGAGGATCTGGCGACCGAGCAGGTCGGCGACGGGAGCGAGCAGGTGGGCCTCGGCTTCGTCCAGCCCCTCGGGACCCCAGATGAATCGGGCGGCATCGCGGCCGCCGAGGAATTCCCCGTGCTCTGACTGGTAGTCGTCGGCGGCGGCGTCCCACCACCGACAGTTGGCCTGCACCGTCTCGTCGGCCCCGACCACTCGCCGTCCGACCTCGGCCGTGGCCCGGGCGGTGCCCCCGTTCTCGTCGTGATCATGCAGAAAAGGGCTATCTGACTCGCTCAAACCGGTCCCTTTCTGCATGATCACGATGGTGAATCTGAGCGCTGGAGGCCCGGATTGACCGGTTCACAGCGTGCCACGTAAAGTGGAGCGTGCGTGTGGGCCTGCGTGTACCTCGGTATGGAGCAGGTTCGCGATCGCTTCGGTCGACTTCGGTAACCCCTCCCGCGCTTAAAAGACGCAATGTGGCCGCCGTTCGCGGCTGAGACGACGGGCCCAAGCGCGACTGCCAACCTGTTGTCCGCGACCGGAGTCCATCCCCTTATGACCAGCAGCACCTACGTACGACCCGAGACTGTCCTCGGAGCCGCGCCTCACATCTCTCCCCAGGTGGCGGTGAACGACATCGGATCGGCTGAGGATTTCCTCGCCGCGATCGACGAGACCATCAAATACTTCAATGACGGCGACATTGTCGACGGCACGATCGTGAAGGTCGACCGTGACGAAGTCCTGCTCGACATCGGCTACAAGACCGAGGGCGTCATTCCCTCCCGCGAGCTGTCGATCAAGCACGACGTCGACCCCAACGACATCGTCAAAGTGGGCGACCACATCGAAGCTCTCGTTCTCCAGAAGGAGGACAAGGAGGGTCGGCTGATCCTGTCCAAGAAGCGCGCGCAGTACGAACGCGCCTGGGGCACGATCGAGCAGATCAAGGAAAACGACGACATCGTCACCGGCACTGTCATCGAGGTCGTCAAGGGCGGCCTGATCCTCGACATCGGCCTGCGCGGCTTCCTGCCGGCGTCCCTCGTCGAGATGCGCCGCGTTCGCGACCTGCAGCCTTACGTCGGGCGCGAGCTTGAGGCGAAGATCATCGAGCTCGACAAGAACCGCAACAACGTCGTGCTCTCGCGACGCGCGTGGCTGGAGCAGACGCAGTCCGAAGTTCGCCAGACGTTCCTGACGACCTTGAAGAAGGGCCAGATCCGCAACGGCGTCGTCAGCTCGATCGTCAACTTCGGTGCGTTCGTCGACCTCGGTGGCGTCGATGGTCTGGTGCACGTGTCTGAGCTGTCGTGGAAGCACATCGACCACCCGAGCGAGGTCGTCGAGGTCGGCAACGAGGTCACCGTCGAGGTGCTCGACGTCGACATGGATCGCGAGCGCGTCTCGCTGTCGCTGAAGTCGACGCAAGAAGACCCGTGGCAGGCCTTCGCACGCACGCACGCGATCGGCCAGGTCGTGCCGGGCAAGGTCACCAAGCTCGTTCCGTTCGGTGCCTTCGTGCGCGTCGAAGAGGGCATCGAAGGCTTGGTGCACATCTCCGAGCTCGCCGAGCGGCATGTCGAGATTCCCGAGCAGGTCGTTCAGGTTGGCGACGAGATCTTCGTCAAGGTCATCGACATCGACCTCGAGCGTCGTCGCATCAGCTTGTCGCTGAAGCAGGCTAACGAGAGCAGCGGCGACAGTGCTGTGACCGATAGCCATTTCGACCCGACGCTCTACGGCATGGCGGCGAACTACGACGCCGAGGGCAACTACATCTATCCCGAGGGCTTCGACTCCGAGACCAACGAATGGTTGCCGGGGCACGAAGAGAAGCAGGCCGAGTGGGAGCGTCAATACGCCGAGGCACGGGCGCGCTTCGAAGCGCACCAGAGCCAGATCGTCGAGGCCCAAAAGGCCGAAGCGGCTGCCGGCACCGAAGAGGGCGCGAGCTCGTCGAGCTCGAGTTCGTCGACGTCAACGACATCGTCCAGCTCCTCGACGCCCGATGCGGCAACCGACGGCAGCACCCCGGACGCCGATCCCGACGCGCCGGCGGGCAGCCTCGCGTCCGACGCACAGCTCGAAGAACTGCGGCGCAAGCTGACGAGTGGCGAGAGCTGATCGCCAGCTGATTGACGGTCGACCCCAGATCTTGGGGCGACATCCATTCGAAATCGGCGGGCCTCGCTTCGGCGGGGTCCGCCGTTTTTTGCGCCTTCCAAGGATTAGCCTGCCGCCATGGGAGTCGCGAGCTGGCGCGCAGTAGCCGGCCTCGCCGGTGTGGCGGTCGCGGTTGGTGCGACCGGCTGCACCACCAAGGCGAAGCCGATCATCCCGACGCCGGTGGTGAGCGAGAGCAGCACCAGCGCTGCACCAACGGCTGCGCCTACGCCCACGGTCGTCGCGGCGAGCACGTCCGCTTCGGTCAGCGCCTCGCCGTCCGCGCCGGTTCTGCCGGCCGGATGCTCACAACTGCTGCCGCTGGGCACGCTCGAGGGCATTCTCGGTTTTGGGATTCTCGGGCAGGTCAACTATCTGAAGGCAGCACCGGTACCGCAGTCAGGTCGTACCGGTCGAGTGACGTGCACCTACGGGACGGCGCCAGGCGCGGCGGCGCCGACGGCGCCCACACCAACACCGACCTCGACAGTGAAACCGACGGGAAAGCCGACAGCTAGCCCAACCCCGACGCCGCTCGTGCAGGTGTCCTACATCACCTACGTCGACGCGTCGACAGCTGCCGGGCGGGTGCAGACGACCATCGAGGCGGACGGGACGAGCGCGGACGTATCGAACGTCAGCGTCAGTGGAAAAGCTGCGTTCGTGCTGATCGGTCCGACGTTCAGCGAGCTTGTGATGAGCGACCTCGCCAGGACCATCGTCGTCGAGCTGTCGCCGACGTTGGTCACTGCTGACAAGGCGCCGGCCGCGCTGGAGGCGATTGCAGCGGCGATGCTGCGGTTCGGTGTGGCTCCTGCGGGTTCGGCGTCGCCCTCGGCGGGAGGGTCTGGGTGAGCAGGCAGTGCCGGCGCTAACGGTCGGCCTGACCGGTGGGATCGGTTCGGGCAAGAGTGCAGTCCTCGACGAACTGGTGGCGCTGGGAGCCGTCGGCATCGACGCCGACATGGTCGCCCGCGACGTCGTGCAGCCCGGAACGCCTGGGTTCGACGCGGTGGTGGCCGCGTTCGGTGCGGGCGTGGTTGCGAGCGATGGTGGCCTCGATCGGCGACGACTGGCGACCATCGTGTTCGCGGATGCCGGTGAACGTGCCCGTCTCGAGGCGATCACCCACCCGTTGGTCCGAGCCGAGACTCGGGCGCGGATCGCCGCAGCCGCGCCTGATGCGATCGTGGTGAACGCGGTGCCGTTGCTGGTCGAGACGGGCTTGGTAGGGGAGTACGACGTCGTCGTGGTGGTGCGGGCGCCGCTCGCTGCACGGCTAGACCGGGTGCTTGCGGCTCGTGGCATGTCGGACGGCGATGCGCGCGCCCGGATCGCGGTGCAGGCCTCCGATGAGGAGCGGGCCGCGGTCGCGTGGTGGGTGATCGACAACTCGAGCACGCTGGCTGATTTGAAAGCCGAGGTGGCCCGGCTTTGGGCGGCGCTGCTCGCGCGTCGTGGCCAATAAGTAGGGCTGGAATTACGTGACCCCCCGAGCCGAAGCCCAGGGGGTCACATTGCAAGTGGCTCCCCGCCCGTCGCCTCCGACCGAAGCCAGCTGCGCACCTTTCCCAGTTGCCCGAGAGCGGCGGATCACTTCTTGCGAGACCAAACGTTAGGGGAGAATCCCCTTACTGGGAAGCGAATTCCGCGAGAATCTTTGGCAACTATGGCACCAGTTGTCAACGTCAGTCACACCCGTCTCGGCCGCCTCTAGCTCTGGCCAACTTCGCATCCCGGGTGGTTGTTGGCGCGGGTGTTTTGGGCGATTTCGGCGACCACCCGGATGTGAAGTTGGAGTTGTTGGATGCTTCGCACGCCGCAGCGTTGCTGCCACAGCCGATTCAGGTGCACCCAGGGATGTGACGGCTGGTAACCGGCCCGGCTCCGGCGCGGAGGAAACTGTCGGAGCGACCACGTACCTTGGTCTGCGTGAGACCAGTTACCGATCTTGTGCGCAGCGTGTCACCGCTGCAGGTTGTCAGTGACTTCACTCCGTCCGGCGACCAGCCGACCGCGATCGCCGATCTCGAGGCGCGGATCAAGCGCGGCGACCGAGACGCAGTACTGCTCGGCGCCACTGGCACCGGTAAGTCGGCGACGACCGCGTGGCTGGTCGAGCGGCTCCAGCGGCCCACCCTGGTGATGGCTCCGAACAAGACTCTGGCCGCCCAGCTGGCCAACGAGTTGCGCGAGATGCTGCCGAACAACGCGGTCGAGTACTTCGTGAGCTACTACGACTACTACCAGCCCGAGGCCTACATCCCGCAGACCGATACCTACATTGAGAAAGACTCGTCGATTAACGATGAGGTCGAGCGGTTGCGGCACTCGGCCACAAACAGCCTGCTCACGCGTCGCGACGTCGTCGTGGTGGCGAGCGTTTCATGTATCTACGGCCTCGGCACCCCTCAGGAGTACGTCGACCGCATGGTGCGGCTCAAGGTCGGCCAGGAGATCGAGCGCGACAAGCTGCTCCGCAAGCTGGTCGAGATTCAGTACACGCGCAACGACGTGGCGTTCACTCGCGGCACCTTCCGGGTGCGTGGCGACACGATCGAGATCATTCCGCAGTACGAAGAGCTTGCCGTGCGCATCGAGATGTTCGGCGACACGATCGAGAGGCTCTCGACGCTGCATCCGTTGACGGGCGAGTTGGTCACGGAAGACAAAGAGTTGTACGTCTTTCCGGCATCGCATTACGTCGCAGGCCCTGAGCGGATGGAACGCGCGATTGCAGGTATCGAGGCGGAACTCGAACAACGCCTTGCCGAGCTGGAAAAGCAAGGCAAGTTGCTCGAGTCACAACGCCTGCGCATGCGAACGACGTACGACCTCGAGATGATGCGGCAAGTCGGCAGTTGCTCAGGAATCGAGAACTACAGCCGCCACATCGACGGTCGCGCTGCTGGCACGGCGCCGAACACGCTGCTCGACTACTTCCCCGAAGACTTTTTGCTTGTCATCGACGAATCGCATGTCACCGTGCCGCAAATCGGCGGCATGTATGAGGGCGACATGTCGCGCAAGCGCAACCTCGTCGAGCATGGGTTCAGGCTCCCAAGCGCGATGGACAACCGACCCCTTCGTTGGGAGGAGTTCGTCGATCGCATCGGTCAGACGGTCTACCTCTCGGCCACCCCAGGGCCGTACGAGTTAGGCCGCGTGCAGGGCGACGTCGTCGAGCAGGTCATCAGGCCGACTGGTCTGATCGACCCCGAGATCGTGGTGAAGCCAAGCAAGGGACAGATCGACGACTTGGTGCACGAGATCCGGTTGCGCGCCGAGCGCAATGAGCGCGTGCTCGTCACCACGCTGACGAAGAAGATGTCCGAAGACCTCACCGATTACTTGCTCGAACTCGGAATTCGCGTGCGCTACCTGCACAGCGAGGTCGACACACTTCGGCGCGTTGAGTTACTGCGTGAGCTCCGACTGGGTGAGTTCGATGTGCTTGTCGGTATCAACCTTCTGCGCGAAGGTCTCGACTTGCCCGAAGTGTCGCTGGTGTCGATCCTCGATGCCGACAAGGAAGGCTTCCTTCGCTCGGGAACGTCGTTGATCCAGACGATCGGTCGAGCGGCGCGCAACGTGTCGGGTCAGGTGCACATGTACGCCGACACGATCACCCCGTCGATGGCGCACGCAATCGACGAGACCAATCGGCGTCGCGCAAAGCAGGTCGCTTACAACCTCGAGCGGGGGATCGACCCGCAGCCGTTGCGCAAGAAGATTGCCGACATCCTCGACTCGATCGTGCGCGAAGACGTCGATACTCAGGCCTTGATCGGCGGCGGCGGCCGGCAGATGAGCCGAGGCAAGGCGCCTGTGCCTGGGCTGTCTTCTCGTGGTGCCGGTGCGCACGCGCGCGAGCTCGCCGGGATGCCGCGCGAGGAGCTGAGCGAGCTCATCAGCCAGCTCACCGAGCAGATGCACACGGCGGCCACAGAGCTGCACTTCGAGCTGGCCGCACGGCTGCGCGACGAGATTCACGAGCTCAAGAAGGAACTGCGGGGCATGGAGGCGGCCGGCGTCCGCTGACCGGCACATCGTCTCGATCGGTCGGCTGTCATTCGTGGTGGCTGCGGCAACAAATCCTGTCGGAATCGGCGTTCCGTCGATATCGTCGGCTCTCCAGGTGCCCACAGCTTGCTCAACGGTCTCGTTAGGAGCGTCGGATGAGTTCCGACCGCGGTCGCAGGAGCATCACAGGTCGCGCGGTGAAGTATCTCTTTGTGGCGGCTATTGCTGCCGCAGCGACGAAGGCCAGCAGCCACCCCACCCCTCGGAAGGCCGCCACGAAAGCAGTCGAACTCGGTCGCGCCTGGTCGAACCAGCAACTGAATCGGGCGCTGCGGGCCCCGGTCATCAAGTCCCAGGGTGAGCGCTGGCGCGCGATGCATCCGGACGCATAGGGCTTGCCGTGAAGTACGTCCTCATTTACGAATCGCCCGAAGACCTCGATCTGGAGGATCTCCGCGCGCACTTTCCCGCGCACCGAGCCCGGTGGGCCGCGTTCCAGGAGCAGGGCACCCTCTTGTTGATCGGCCCGTATGCGAACCGCGAGGGGGCGCTCGCGGTGTTCACGACGCGCGGAGCTGCTGAGGAGTTCGCGGCAACCGATCCGTTCGTGCTCAACGATCTGGTCGCGAAGTGGGAGATACGAGCCTGGAATGAGGCGTTGCTCGAACCGCTCTAAGCCTGCTAGCGGGCCGCCTATTTGGGCCGGGGAGTTTTTGGCGGTATGACCATGCTGTAGGTCCCGTCGATCACCCGCGCGTCAGCGTTTCGATCGCGCACCGAGGTCGAGATCTTCGACGAGCCGCGCACGACATGACCCTTTCGGCGTGACCTGCGATCCATCGATCGCAGCAGCAGGCCGACTCCGAGCACACCGGCCACGATGATGACCCACACCCACACGACCATCGCTACCTCCGGCGTATGTGCGTAACCTATCCCCGTGGCGATGCCAGAACGGCGAACTCCCCAGTGGTACCGGTTTGGTGGCGCGATCTGGGCTTTGGTTGCGTTGTTCTACTGGATAGCCGCCGTCGTGCAGCCGAAGGCCTTGCACCTGACCCTGGCCGTCCTGTTCACCGGTGTTGCCGTCGTTTACTTCATCGGCGCCAAAGAGTTCGCTCGCCGCGCTACCGCAAGGCTTGCCAGCCGTTGGCAGCTACCCGACAAGTAAGCACGGCAAGGCGAGGTGCCGTCTACCAGCCGCGCTCGCGCCACTCGGGTACGTGCGGGCGCTGCGCGTGGTATCGCCCCGGTGTCCCGGATACACCGAGGTAGCGTCAGGGAAGACACCGAACGCTCACGCCTCGACGTCGTCCATCAAGGACGTGAAGTCGCTCACGTTCAAGTGCGCGGCGACATGGCCGACGCCACCGCGCTCGAGCGGCACAACGCGTGGCACACCGAACAGGGCGCCGCCGGCCCCGGAGGTGTTCCACAGCTCGAGCGGGCACTCATACGAGTTGCGCGCTGGGCAACTGATGCGGGTCGGCGCACCGCCGCGGAACTTCCCGGCGGATCTGTAGCAGTACATCGACCAGCCGCCGGGGACGATCGCCACTGACGAGCATGGTCGGCCGATCATCGACGACCACGGCGCACTGGTTGCGCGGCCGGTGAGCTGACCGCTCCGGCGCATGGTTAGCGCTGACGGCGTCACGTGCAGCACGGTGCTTTACGTGTGACCCGGTTGGGCTCGTGTGGATGTTGGCGGCCGTCAGCCGGCCGACGTGGGTGAGTAGATGTTGTTCGGCGTGGTGCGCAAGTTCGTGAGCTTGCCCGACGGAGGTCAGGGTTCACGTCGATGTCGGCTTCGGCGCGCAGGATGTGTCCGATCCAGCGGACCCATAGGTCGCGGATCGCCCCGACGGCATCGACGGTGTTGATCGCTGCAGTGGCTTGGTCGACTAGCGCGGGATCGACGGCGTCCATCAGTCGGGCTGCAACTTGACGGACGGCCGAGCGCAGCACCCAACGATTCCGACGTTGCCACCCTCGCTGCGGTAGCCGGGTGCCGGCCAACCGTCGCGAGTCAGCACCTTTCCAAGCTTCGCTTCGCCGGCCTCGTCGAAGGCACCCGTGACGGTCGACGCGTCGTGTACCGGCTGCGCGGAGCACACGTCCGCAATCTGCTGAGCGAGGCGCTGTTTCATGCGGATCATCAGGTCAGTGGACACCCATCCACAACTGAACCTGACGCTGGCGTGCGAGAGGTTTCGCGAACCGCCACCCCGCCTGGGACGACCCGCTAGTGCAGATCAGCCTTGAGGAGTGGCGAGCGCATCGTTGAGTGATGTCGGCGAGGGTGCGCGCGCGGTGATAAGAGAGTGAGCATCGCCGGCGCTAGCGTGTCAGGATTTGGCGAGGCAGGGCACAGTCTCGTCCTAGCTGGGGCCATCGCTCCTTGGCTAATCCGGGAGGGCGTGGGAGCCGGACACGAAGTCCAGCGGTGGCCGTAAACGCACGTTTCGGGACTATCGTCATTTGTGGCGGCTCGAAGGAGCTGCTGGCCCCTGGACCTCGGGTCACCAAACTCTGCCGCGACGTGGGTCGTAGGCGATCTTGGGTGGCCGATATGAGCGGCGATGTGGAGAACAGCCAAGCGGCGCGAGACGCCGAGCGCGCGGCCGGCGATCTGGCGAGGGCGTTGAGGGCCGGTGCACCAGGCGCTGAGTTAGCGGAACTCGCGGCGGTAAAGGTGAGAGCCGATGAGCGGCTCGATGCGCTGCGACATCGCATCGAGCCGGTGCCGCAGCAACGGCACTACAAGCGGCGTCGCGCAACCTTGCGAACCCAGCCGAACGCCGAAGAGTCGCCCGACCTGACGGGGGAGACAGGCCGGGCGACTGAGCACGACGGTAACCGGAAGTCGGCGCAGTGAACGGGTAAGCCACCCGACGGCGCCGGAGTCTCCCTTCAGCGTGACCAATCACGAATCACGCCGGGCGCCATTCCTGCAGGTATCCGTCGCGGTCGGCGTACGGGGCGGCGAGCAATCTGAGGATGACCTCAGCCGCTTCGGGAAAGGAAGCACGGGGGCCTTCAGCGCTCGGGGACCCCGATGCGTCCGAGAGCCAACCCTGGCATTGCACGACGATGCGACGACGGTCCCCACTCCATCCATCATTGAAGGCGCGCCCCACCAGAGCGCCGACATCGTCGTCGTGATCGATCTGCTCGAGCAGCCATGCGATCAGCTCGGTCACGTGGAACAGCATGGCCCAACTACGTTCCGCCGTCTGCGACGTCGCGGGACGTCCACTTAGCCAGGCGTTCGCGGCCGGTAACCGTGCGGTACGTTGAGGCTCTGCGATCGCGCAAGCGGTGAGCCGGCGTCGGGAAACGGCGCGGGTCCGGTGTCGTCCTTGACACACCACAGGCCACACCCCTTCGGGTGGGGTACGACCCGCACCCGCGCTGATCAGGCGGAGCCTGGTGTGTGCCTAAGTTCCGAGGCCCCGATGAATGACCTGCCGTCGCATGCGTTGGCTGAGCTTGGCCGCATCGATTTGCGCGAGCATGACATTGCCGCCGTGCTGGGACGCATCGCGGAGGTCGCCAAGCGCACAATCCCCGGCACCGCCGAAGCATCCGTGACCCTTATTGAGGCCGGCGAAGCCAGAACAGCGGCCTACACCGGCAACATCGCCCTGGCGCTGGATGAACGCCAGTACGAGGAAGAGCACGGGCCTTGCCTGGATGCCGCGGTCGGCTCCGCCCAGGTCACCGTGACCGACATGGCCACCGATGACCGCTGGAAGAAGTTCGCCGAGGCCGCGGTCGCGGCAGGCGTCCACTCGTCATTGTCGATGGGCATCCCGATCCAAGATGCGGTCGTCGGCGCGCTGAACATGTACGGCACCACCCCCGCAGCCTTCAACGATGACTCGATCGAGTTGGCGCGCACGTTCGCCGGATACGCCGCGATCGCGTTGGCTAACGCCCACCTGTACACAAGCAGTGCCGCGCTAGCCCAGCAGATGCGGCACGCGATGGAATCCCGGTCGGTCATCGACCAGGCCATCGGGGTCACCATGGTTCAAGAACGTTGCAACGCCACGCAGGCCTTCGATCTGCTCGTCCGGTTATCGCAAGCCAGCAACCGCAAGCTACGCGAGGTCGCGCAAATGATGATCGACGCCAAAACAGCTGAAGCCGAGCACGGCTAACCCACTGGGCTAACGCCAACTGTTCGCGGCAAGTCGCGGGCACACTAGGAGCAGCGCCCGGGACTTGTCGCGAACGGTGGCGGGCGTAGGCGGGTCGGTTGAAAACACAGCCGGCCCGTCGTTATGCGATCTGCGCGCTGGCCTTGGAAAGCTGCGTGGCACCGGGATAGAGTCTTCTTTGGGTTCGGCCAAAAGCCCTCAACGCGTGTCACGCGGGGAGGACGCGGCGCACGCTCCTTCTTGTCGACCGAGGAGCCCCGCAATGACCCAAACTGTCCGTGGCGATACCGACCCAGCCGCCAGTGAACCGTTTCGCCAATGGCAATACGCAGCCGCCGCACTGAAAGCTGCCGAGGCCCGCGGTGCGTCGCACGCCGAGATCGTCCAGTTGTCCGCTGCGGTGATCCGCACCCGCAACGCGCTGACGCTGGACCGGGTGTACGCCGGCTGGGAAGCACCCGACGACATCCTCAAACACCTGACCGCCGACGAGCAGCTGCTCCACGAGAACGACGACACGGCCCGGGCCTAAGACGTATTTGGTAGTCGCGACGCGGGCACTCGCCCTCCCGGAAGCCACGTCGCCTACACGGGGGTGCGCGCCTCCAGTGCCCGGCGATAGGTGAGAGACAAGAGCGAGTTGGCCGCCGACCTGCCCTCACCGAACGTGGCACGCGCATGCCAAGCAGCCACGAACACCTCCCGAACCACCTCGCTGGCGACTTCGGGTTCTTCGAGGATTCCGAGCGCTACCCGGTAGCACAGCGCGCCGTACATGTCGTACAGCCGCCCGACATCGTCGCTCGTGCTGATTTTGTTGCCGTCCGTCGTGTGCCTCAGCAAGCTAGTCCCCCTCCTTAGAAGCACACGAGTGCGGTCTTGCCGCGCTGCGGACCTGAACCTCAACCCCGTTGTCTGCGATCAAGCCATCAGCTGAGCCGATCGCGATGAGGACTGAGCCGTACCCTCATTGCCCGTCGCGAGTTGTGCGTCCCGGCAGCCGGCGAGGGTTCACTTCCATTTCCTGATGAGCTTCGGCGGCGGTGGCGGGCTCCCCCGAGTCGCCTGCGGGTCGCTGCTTTTCTTCCCGCTGGTTGCGCTTCTGCTGCACGTATTCACGTTGCTCAGGCGGCGCGGTCCCTAAGCCCTGCGTTGGTTGCGTCATGCGCCCGGCCTGCCCATGCGATCACCCGGTAAACGCCGCACATCCCTTTAACGCGGGGCGACGCCCGGTTTCACGGGGGAGGAAACTGCGGAGGCCATGCGGGCTTCATTGTCGAGCCCGGCTTCCGGAGACCAAGCAAAGAGGCCCGGCGCCTTCTTCGCCGGGCCGCAGTCGCGCCTCTGTCGCTCGGGCCTTGACACGTCAATGGCCGCTCACCAGCCGCGTTCGCGCCATTCGCCTAGATGCGGACGTTCGGCGCCCAGCGTGGTGTCGCCGCCATGACCGGGATAGACCCACGTCGCGTCGGGAAAGACACCGAACACTTTCGTCTCGAGGTCGTCCATCAACGACGTGAAGTCGGCCACGTTCTTGCGTGTATTTCCAGGCCCGCCAGGAAATAACGAATCCCCGGTGAAGATGTGTGGCGCAGCTGAATCCCAGTCGTACACGAGGGCAATGCTTCCCGGGGTGTGACCCTCCAAGTGAACGACCTTCACCTGCGCGTCGCCAACCGCCAGCACATCGCCGTCCACGACCGTTTCTGTCATGGGTATCGGCAGCCCAACAGCGTCGAGCGGATGAGCGATTACCGCGGGTCCAGTGACGCCGACGACTGCCTCCAGACCCTGCCAGTGATCGGGATGCTGATGTGTCGTCACGACACTGACGAGCAACCCGTCGGCGCGTGACGCCAACAAACGGTCGGGTTCGGCGGCGGCATCGATCAGCATTGTGTCGCCCGTGGCAGTGCAGCGAAGCAAGTAGGCGTTGTTGTCGTAGGGCCCGACCGCGATCTTCGTGATCCGCAATCCCGGCAGCTCGCGCACGGCGGCTGGGCCGCCGACTTTCACATCACCGGTGTATTCGTCAGATGCCATGCCGATCATTGTGGCCGGTCGCGCCCGACGGTACGAGATCAGGTCCAGGCGGGCGGCGTCGGCAGCTGGCCGCCAGTTACCGACAACGTCGAGCCGTCGTCGCGGCCAAGCAGCCAGGTCGCCAGCGCCGATGCGCGGCCGTGTACCTCAACTGGGGAGCCGCCGGACAGGTCAATCCGTAGGTCGACGTCGCTCGGCACCAGGGTGACCGGCTCGATCCCGCGGAGCTCAAACGGGGGCAGCACCGCGACCAAGATCCGCAGGGCAAAGGGCGATGGCCAGTCGGACGCCGTGTAACCGGCGTCGAGATCGAGGTGGTGGATGGCCACCTCGCGAAGCCTGGCGTCGAGGATCTTGGACGCCTTTCGAGTGTCCCCGCTGTTCCATCGCATGTCGTTCGCCCAGTTCGGCGGCGGCACCGCGGCGACCGCGGCGACAAATCGCTGGTGCGACTCCTCAAGATCGCGTATGTGATCGGCGACCGGACGCTTCGCGCCGGCCTCGATCCCGGCGTCGCGTGCCTCCTGGCTTGGGTACTGCGGGATATCGACGCCGGTCGCCGCCGTAGTCAAGCGGTTGACCAGGCTGTCGGCGTTACGGGCGATGTGGCTCAGAACGTGGCCCCGGGACCACCCCGGCAGGCCGGAAGGTGCCAGCACATCGGTATCCGACAGGGTCTTGGCTGTCGCGATCAGCCGGGACGTCGCCGCCTCAATCTCGGCGGAATCGGGCGCGGGGTCCCAGTGTTGACTCATGCGCCGGACGCTACCTGTGTTCCGGCGTCAACCGCTCCCATTTTGTGCGCCGGACCTTCTGTCCGTGCCCGCACCTACGATGGACGAGCCCGGGGTGCATCTGGGCGAGCGGGCTCGAGCAACCAGCTCGAGACCACCGATCTGAGGGGATGGGGCAGCCGCGTCATGGTCGATCGTCTGGTGATCCGCGGCGCCCGCGAGCACAACCTCAAGGACGTCTCCCTTGACCTGCCGCGCGATGCCCTGATCGTCTTCACCGGTCTGTCCGGCTCCGGCAAGTCGAGCCTGGCGTTCGACACGATCTTCGCCGAGGGTCAGCGCCGCTACGTCGAGTCGCTGTCGGCGTACGCCCGGCAGTTCCTCGGCCAGATGGACAAGCCCGATGTCGATTTCATTGAGGGGCTCTCACCGGCCGTTTCGATCGATCAGAAATCGACCAACCGCAACCCACGATCCACGGTCGGCACCATCACCGAGGTCTACGACTACCTGCGACTTCTGTACGCGCGCATCGGGCACCCGCACTGTCCGGTCTGTGGCCGGCCGATTTCTCGCCAGACGCCGCAACAGATCGTCGACCGGATCCTCGAACTTGACGAGGGCACCCGGTTCCAAGTGTTGGCGCCGCTCATTCGTGGGCGCAAGGGGGAGTACTCCGACCTCTTTGCCGACCTGCAGACAAAGGGTTTCGCGCGAGTGCGTGTCGACGGCGTGGTGTATCCGCTGACCGAGCCGCCGAAGTTGAAGAAGCAGGAGAAGCACACGATCGAGGTGGTCGTCGACCGGCTCGCGGTGAAGGAGTCCGCGAAGCGGCGGTTGACCGACTCGGTCGAAACGGCGTTGAAGCTCGCCGCTGGATTGCTCACTTTGGAATTCGTCGACCTGCCCGAAGACGATCCGCATCGCGAGCGCGTCTTCTCTGAGCACCTCGCCTGCACCTACGACGACCTGTCGTTCGAAGAGCTCGAGCCGCGGTCGTTCTCGTTCAACTCGCCATTCGGTGCGTGCACCGAGTGCACGGGCATCGGCACCAAGCTCGAGGTCGACCCTGACCTGATCGTCGCCGACGGCAGCCTCTCCATCGCCAAGGGCGTGATCGCGCCTTGGTCCGGCGGCCACGGCTCCGATTACTTCGCACGATTGCTCGATTCCCTCGCCGATACGATGGGCTTCAGCACGTCAACGCCGTGGAACAATCTGTCGCTGAAGGTGCGCAGGGCCGTGCTGTACGGCTACGACGAGCAGGTCCACGTCCGTTACAAGAACCGTTACAACCGCGAGCGCTCGTACTACACGACCTACGAGGGCGTGATCCCGTTTATCGAGAGACGCCACAGCGAGGTTGAGAGCGAATACAGCAGGGAGAAGTTCGAGGGCTACATGCGCGAAGTGCCGTGCCCCGAATGTCACGGCAAGCGATTGAAGCCGGTCTCGCTCGCAGTAACTCTCGAGGACAAATCCATTGCGGACGTCGCGGGGTTGCCCATCGGCGAATGCGCAACGTTTCTGCGTGGTCTCGAGCTAACGCCGCGCGAGAAGCAGATTGCCGAGCGGCTGCTCAAGGAAGTCAACTCCCGCTTGGGATTCCTGCTCGATGTGGGGCTGCACTACTTGTCGCTCGACCGCGCGGCCGGCACCCTCGCAGGTGGCGAGGCACAACGCATCAGGCTGGCCACACAGATCGGTTCAGGGCTGGTCGGCGTCCTATACGTGCTCGACGAACCGAGCATCGGTCTGCACCAGCGCGACAATCACCGGCTGATCGACACGTTGATCCGACTGCGCGATCTCGGCAACACGCTCATCGTCGTCGAACACGACGAAGACACGATTCGCACTGCCGACTGGGTTGTCGACATCGGTCCGGGCGCGGGCGAGCACGGTGGCCAAGTTGTCGTGTCGGGTTCAGTGAAAGATCTCCTTGCCAGCAAGGATTCGTTGACGGGCGCCTATCTCTCGGGGCGGCGCAAGATCGACGTGCCGACGAAGCGTCGACCACCTGATCCAAAGCGTGCACTGGTAGTGAAGGGCGCGCGCGAACACAACCTGCGCGATGTCGACGTGAGCTTCCCGCTCGGCTGTCTCGTCGCGGTTACCGGTGTCTCCGGTTCCGGCAAGTCGACCTTGGTCAACGACATCCTCTATGCCGCACTCGCGCGCGAGCTTTATGGCGCGAAGACAGTTCCGGGTAGGCATTTGCGGATCACAGGGCTCGACCAGGTCGACAAGGCGATCCATGTCGACCAGAGTCCGATCGGCCGCACGCCGCGATCGAACCCGGCTACGTATACGGGCGTGTTCGACAACATCCGCAAGCTTTTCGCCGAGACGACAGAGGCGAAGATCCGCGGTTACCTGCAGGGCCGGTTCTCCTTCAACGTGAAGGGCGGCCGCTGCGAGGCGTGCGCCGGCGACGGCACGATCAAGATCGAGATGAACTTCCTGCCAGACGTCTACGTCCCGTGCGAGGTGTGTCACGGCGCGCGGTACAACCGCGAGACGCTCGACGTGCATTTCAAGGGCAAGACGATCGCCGACGTGCTCGACATGCCCATCGAGGAAGCCGCTGAGTTCTTCGCGGCCATTCCGGCGATCGCGCGACATCTGGTGACTTTGGTCGAGGTCGGCCTGGGCTACGTGCGGCTCGGGCAGCCGGCGCCGACGCTGTCTGGCGGTGAGGCGCAGCGGGTGAAGCTTGCGTCCGAACTACAGAAGCGGTCGACCGGGCGCACTGTCTATGTGCTCGACGAACCCACGACAGGGCTGCATTTCGAAGATGTCCGCAAGCTGCTCGGCGTCCTGCAGTCCCTTGTCGACAAGGGCAACACCGTCGTAGTCATCGAGCACAACCTCGACGTCGTCATGACCGCCGACTGGGTCATCGACATGGGTCCCGAGGGTGGGTCTGGCGGTGGCCTCGTGGTCGCCGAAGGAACGCCCGAGCAGATCGCCGCCAACGAAGACAGCCATACAGGGGTGTTCCTGCGGCACCTCTTGGCGGCCCAACCGGCGACTACACCGCCAGCAGTTCGCCGTCCCCGGAAGTTGGCTGCAGCACGGGCGTAACCGCGGTCGTCTCGCACGTCGTAGCACGCAGCGATCTGGCGTCGCCGTCGGTAGGCTGGACGACGTGGTAGACCCCGCGAGTTATCGGCCCGCGACGGGCTCGATTCCCGAATCGCCTGGCGTCTATCGGTTCCGCGATAGCCAGGATCGGGTCGTCTACGTCGGCAAGGCGAAGAACCTGCGTTCTCGGCTCAACTCTTACTTTGCTGACGTCGGATCGCTGCACCCTCGCACGCAGACGATGGTGTGCAGTGCAAGTCGCGTCGACTGGACCGTGGTCGCGACCGAGGTCGAAGCTCTCCAGCTCGAATACAACTGGATCAAGGAGTTCGATCCGCGGTTCAACGTGAAGTACCGCGACGACAAGAGCTATCCCTATCTCGCGGTAACCGTGTCCGACGAGGTCCCGCGTTCGATGGTGATGCGCGGGGCGAAACGAAAGGGCGTCCGGTATTTCGGCCCCTATTCGCATGCCTGGGCGATCCGCGAAACCCTCGACCTGCTACTCCGCGTTTTCCCGATGCGGACATGCTCGAACGGCGTCTACCGGCGAGCCGAGCAGACCGGCCGCCCGTGCCTTCTGGGGCACATCGGCAAGTGCGCGGCGCCGTGCGTTGGCTGGGTCTCGATCGACGAGCACCGCAAGATTGTCGACGACTTCTGCGATTTCATGGCCGGGCACCCCGACGCCTACATCAAGCGGCTCGAACGCGAGATGAAGCAGGCCGCGGCCGAGCAGGAGTACGAGCGAGCTGCCCGGTTGCGTGACGATGTCGCTGCGTTGCGACGAGCTATGGAGAAGCAGACCGTCGTACTTGCTGATGCGACCGACGCCGACGTCATCGCGATGGCCGAGGACCAACTCGAGGCCGCAGTCCAGGTCTTCTTTGTGCGCGGTGGCCGGGTGCGCGGACAACGTGGGTGGGTCGTCGAGAAGGTCGAGGACGTCACGACCGCGGAGTTGGTCGAGCATTTCATTACCCAGCTGTACGGCGAGGTCGACGAACTCGTCGGTGCCGCAGCCGAGGTGCCTCGCGAAGTGCTGGTGCCCGAGCTTCCAGCCGATCTCGAGGCGGTCACCGAGTGGTTGAGCGTGCGCCGCGGATCGCGGGTCGACTTCCGGGTACCGCAGCGCGGCGACAAGCGCGCGCTGATGGAGACGGTCGCGCGCAACGCGGCGCAATCGTTGATGCTGCACAAGACGCGGCGAGCCGGCGATCTAACGGCTCGCGGCCGCGCATTGCAGGAAATTCAAGATGCTCTCGAGCTCGACGAGGCGCCGCTGCGGATTGAGTGCTACGACATCTCCAACCTGCAAGGCACCGATGTCGTCGCGTCGATGGTCGTCTTCGAGGACGGGCTCGCTCGCAAGAGCGAATACCGGCGCTTCGCGATCAATTCGGTGGGGAGCGGCGCGCTGCCAGCCGACCCTGCCCCGCACGCCGATCCGTATTCAGACACAGCTGCCGATCCAGCTGCACAGTCCGAGCCGATCGATCGGGCAACCGCGAACGACGTTGCCGCGATCCACGAAGTCATCACCCGCCGCTTCCGTCGCTATCTCGATGAGCGCGCGGCGAGCGACCTTCAGATGGACGAGCTACCGGAGCCTGACGAATCCGATCCACACGGCAGCGTCCGCACGATGATCGATCCCGACACCGGGCGGCCCCGCAAGTTCGCCTACACACCGAATCTCGTGGTGGTCGACGGTGGCCAACCGCAGGTCGCTGCAGCCAAGCGGGCACTCGATGAGCTCGGCATCGACGACATCGCGTTGGTCGGTCTGGCCAAGCGACTCGAAGAGGTATGGCGTCCTGGCGATCCCGACCCGGTGATCCTGCCGCGCAGTAGCGAGGGCCTCTACTTGCTACAGCGGATTCGTGACGAGGCGCATCGATTTGCGATCAGCTATCACCGGGCGAAGCGGTCGGCGTCCATGACCCGCAGTGCTCTTGAAGGAATACCTGGGCTCGGCTCCACTAGGCGCGCCGCGTTGCTGCGACACTTCGGATCGGTGAAGCGAGTGCGCGCAGCGACGGTCGATGAGCTCGCTGAAGTCACTGGCATTGGGCGAGGGACGGCGGAATTGGTGCACGCTGCATTAGCTGGGACGGCGAGTGTGGTGGCCGAGACGGCGAGTGTGGTGCCAGGAACAGCGGGGACGTCGGGCAAGGAGAGGGACACGTGAGCGTGACGCTGCCGGCGCCGGAGCAGGAACCGCTCCAACTCGTCGTGCTGACCGGCCTCTCGGGTGCGGGTCGTAGCACCGCCGCGAAATGCCTCGAGGATCTCGGCTGGTTCGTGGTCGACAACCTGCCTCCCGGCTTGCTCGACACCATGGTCGAACTCGGCACCCGCAGTGGCGGCGCGATTACCAAAATTGCCGCGGTGGTCGACGTCCGCAGTCGGGGCTTCACGTCCGACCTGCAAAGTGCGTTGTCGTCACTCGAACGTCGAGGCGCGGAGCCGCAGGTGCTCTTCCTCGAAGCATCCGATGACGAACTCGTCCGACGATTCGAGAACGTGCGACGCCCGCATCCCTTGCAAGGCGACGGTCGCCTGGTCGACGGCATCGCTCGTGAACGCGAGTTGCTTCGCGATGTGCGCGGAGAGGCCGGACTCGTCCTCGACACGACCCGGCTCAACGTCCATGAGTTGCGCGCGAAGATCGTGTCCGCATTCGCTGACGCGAACGAACCAACGATGCGCGCGACCGTTGTGTCGTTCGGCTACAAGTACGGGCTGCCGGTCGACGCCGACCTTGTCGTTGACTGCCGGTTCCTGCCGAACCCGCACTGGGTTCCGGAGTTGCGGCCATTGACTGGGCGCGACGAGCAAGTCCGCGACTACGTGTTGAGCCGGCCTGGCGCGCAGGAATTTCTCGATCGCTACACGGAAATCCTGGCAATCCTGGTCGACGGCTACCAGCGTGAGGGCAAGCGGTTCATGACTCTGGCCGTCGGCTGCACTGGCGGTAAGCACCGCAGCGTCGCGATCGCCGAACAACTCGCCGCGCGGCTCGAGGCACTGCATCCGAGCTACTCCACTCGTGGACATGCAACCCGGGCAGGCGTGCCGCCGCGCGACCCGATCGAGGTTCAGGTGACACACCGGGATCTAGGCCGGGAATGACGCCCGCGGTACCAGAGCGCGGGGATACCGAACGCGAAGCGCTGGGCTTGTCGCGCACCGAACGGCGCGCGCCGGGCTTGCCGTCGGGGATGCGCATTGGCGACGTCGGCGGCCTTTTGCCATCGGGTCCGGCTGCCCGCGGGCCACGGGTAGTCGCACTCGGAGGCGGTCACGGGTTGGCCGCCTCGCTGTCCGCGCTGCGCCGGGTGACCGACAACCTGACGGCCGTCGTCACGGTCTCCGACGACGGCGGCTCAAGTGGTCGGCTGCGCCGCGAATTCGGTGTGTTGCCGCCCGGTGATCTGCGCAAGGCGCTCGCCGCGCTTTGTGGTGATGACCCGTGGGGTCGCATGTGGGCCGAAGTCGTGCAGTACCGGTTCGACAGTACGGGTGAGCTGAACGACCACGCGCTTGGCAACCTGTTGATCGTGGCGATCAGCGAGTTGCTCGGTGATCAAGTGGCCGCCCTCGAATTGGTGGGCCGCCTCCTTCAAGCACATGGCCGGGTGCTGCCGATGTCTGTGGTGCCGCTCGACATTCAGGCCGAGGTCACCGGTTTCGATCCGGACGACCCGACGGCCATGCGCACGGTGCGCGGACAGGTCAAGGTCGCGACTGCAACTGGCCGCGTGGTGTCCGTCACTCTCGTGCCTGCCGATCCGCCTGCATGTCCCGACGCGATCGACGCGATCCTCGATGCCGACTGGGTGGTGCTGGGTCCGGGCTCGTGGTTCTCCAGCGTGCTGCCGCATTTGCTGGTCCCCGAGATGGCGAAGGCATTGATCGAGACGCCGGCGCGCAAGATCGTCGCCCTGAACTTGGCACCCCAACCGGGGGAGACTGCGGACTTCTCGCCCGAGGCCCACCTCGACGTATTGGCGGCGCACGCGCCCGAGCTCTCGGTCGATGTCGTGCTCGCTGACGAGAGGGTTGTTGCCAAGGCAGATACGTTGCGAGCAGTGGCCGCTGACATGGGGGGTCGGTTGGTGTTGGCACCCGTCGCGATGAGCGACGGCAGCCCGCGCCATGACCCCGAACTGCTGGCAGCCGCGTACGCGGGGATCTTCAAGGACACCACTGAGCACTATTAACAGCCCACTGGGGAACGGACGGTAACGATGGCAATGACGTCGGCGGTAAAGGACGAGCTATCGAGGCTGACCGTCACCAAGTCGTGCTGCCGCAAGGCCGAAACGTCTGCACTCTTGCGGTTCGCCGGCGGCTTGCACTTGGTCGGCGGTCGGGTCGTGGTTGAGGCCGAACTCGACACCGGGAGCTCCGCGCGACGCCTGCGCAAGGACATCGCCGAGCTTTACGGGCACGGCTCCGACATCGCTGTCGTGGCACCCGGGGGGCTGCGCAAGGGCAGTCGGTACGTCGTGCGGGTAGTGAAGGACGGCGATTTGCTGGCGAAGCAGACCGGCCTGCTCGATGGGCGCGGCCGACCCATTCGGGGACTCCCGCCGCAGGTGGTCTCCGGCGGGGTCTGTGACGCGGAAGCGGCCTGGCGGGGTGCGTTCCTCGCACACGGATCGCTCACCGAGCCCGGCCGTTCGTCCGCCCTCGAAGTGACCTGTCCCGGCCCCGAGGCGGCGCTGGCGCTGGTCGGCGCGGCCCGGCGCCTCGGCGTCCAGGCCAAGGCTCGGGAGGTGCGCGGAGTCGACCGAGTGGTGATCCGCGACGGCGACGCGATCGGGGCGTTGCTCACCAGGCTTGGCGCGCACGACAGCGTGCTCGCCTGGGAGGAGCGGCGGGTCCGCCGCGAGGTGCGGGCAGCGGCCAACCGGCTGGCGAACTTCGACGACGCGAACCTGCGCCGTTCGGCACGCGCCGCCGTGGCTGCCGGGGCCCGCGTGAAGCGAGCGCTCGAGCTGCTTGGCGACGAAGCGCCGGAGCATCTCGTGACCGCTGGCCACCTGCGCATCGAGCACGCCCAAGCGTCGCTCGAGGAGCTAGGCGCACTTGCCGACCCGCCGATGACTAAGGACGCCGTGGCCGGCCGCATTAGGCGGCTGCTCGCGATGGCCGACAAGCGGGCCAGCGATCTTGGTCAGCCAGGCACCGAGGCTGGCCTCACCCCCGACATGCTGGTGCCCTGACCGCCACGCGTGTCGTAGTAGGGAGCGTTCCCGGCGAATCCGATGCGGGTTGTCGGCCCCTGATCGGTTAGGGTCGTCATGGCGTTTTTCTCTCGAACGAGGAGTACAAGTCGTGAGCATTCGTGTCGGCGTCAACGGTTTCGGCCGCATCGGACGCAACTTCTACCGAGCTGTCGCCGCCTCCCACGGCAGCAATATCGAGATCGTGGCGGTCAACGACCTCACGGACACCAAAACGCTGGCTCACCTGCTGAAGTACGACACGGTGCTGGGCACGTTCGCGGGCGACGTCAGCTTCGGCGAGGGCTCTATCACTGTCAACGGCAAAGAGATCAAGGTGCTGTCGCAGCGCGACCCCGCCTTGCTCCCGTGGGGCGAGCTCGGCGTCGACATCGTCATCGAGTCGACCGGCCACTTCACCGACGCCGACAAGGCGAAGGCGCACATCACCGCCGGGGCGAAGAAGGTCATCATCTCTGCGCCGGCCAAGGGCGAAGACGGCACATTCGTGCTCGGCGTGAACGACGGCGAATATGACAACGCCAAGCACCACATCATCAGCAATGCCTCGTGCACGACGAACTGCGTCGCGCCACTCGCCAAGGTTCTCCAGGACAGCTTCGGCATCGTCAAGGGCTTCATGACGACCGTGCACGCCTACACCAATGACCAGGTCATCCTCGACTTCCCGCACAAGGACCTTCGTCGGGCCCGCGCCGCTGCGCAGAACATCATCCCGACGACAACCGGTGCGGCGAAGGCCGTTTCGCTGGTGCTGCCGGCATTGAAGGGCAAGCTCGACGGGTTCGCGTTACGGGTTCCGGTGCCTGACGGTTCGATCACTGACCTCGTCGTCGAGCTCGAGCGCGAAGTGACTCGTGACGAGGTGAACGCCGCATACAAGGCCGCCGCAGAAGGGCCGCTGAAGGGCTACCTCGTCTACACAGAGGACGAGATCGTCTCCTCCGACATTGTCGGAACGCCAGCCTCGTGCACCTTCGACTCCTTGCTGACCATGGTCAATGGCAAGACAGTCAAGGTCCTGGGTTGGTACGACAACGAGTGGGGTTACTCCAGCCGGCTGGCCGATCTGACGGCGCTCGTCGCGTCGCAACTCGGCTAGGCGAGGAGCGTATGCGCACTGTCGACGACCTTGAGGTCGCCGGCCGGACCGTGCTTGTCCGGGCTGACCTGAACGTGCCACTCGACTCCAGCGGCGACGGGCCGCCGGTGATCACCGACGACAAGCGCATTCAGGCGAGTGTCCCGACAATCCGCGACCTGACGGACAGAGGCGCGCGGGTCGTGGTGATGGCGCACCTGGGCCGCCCCAAGGGTGGCGTCAATCCGGCGCTGTCGCTGCGTCCGGCGGCGGTCCGACTGGCAGAGCTGCTCGGTCGGCCAGTGGGCTTCCCTGACGACGCGAGCGACGGCATTGCTGGGGTCTCGGCTCAGGCGGTCGTCGAAGAGACCCCGCTTGGCGGAGTCGTGATGCTCGAGAACCTTCGTTTCGAAGCTGCGGAAACCAGCAAGGACGACGCCGAGCGGGGCGTGTTCGCCGACCAACTCGCGGCGTTGGCGGGCAAGGGCGGAAGTTATGTCGGTGACGGGTTCGGGGCGGTGCACCGTAAGCACGCGAGCGTCTACGACCTGCCGCAGCGAATGCCGCATGCCGCCGGCGGTCTCGTGGTGGCCGAGGTGGGGGTACTGCGACGGCTGACCGAGGAACTCGTGCGGCCCTACGTGGTGGTTCTTGGCGGTGCGAAGGTCTCCGACAAGCTCGGCGTGATCTCCAACCTGCTCGACAAGGTCGACCGGCTTTTGATCGGCGGCGGCATGGCGTACACGTTCCTGGCGGCACAGGGCTACGAGGTAGGCAACTCACTACTCGAGAAGGATCAGCTCGACGTGGTCCGCGGACTCATCGCCGACGCCGACAAGCGCGGGGTTGAACTGGTTCTGCCGGTCGACATCGTCGCGGCGACCAACTTTGCGGCAGACGCCCAGCACATCGTCGTCCTGGCTTCGCAGATCCCCGCCGACCGCGAGGGGCTCGACATCGGTCCAGAGACGCGAGCCCTTTTTGCATCGAAGCTCGCCGATGCTCGAACGGTCTTCTGGAACGGTCCGATGGGCGTCTTCGAATTCGATGCTTTTGCCAGCGGCACTAAGGCGTTGGCGACAGCGCTGACAAAGGTTGACGGCCTGACGGTGGTCGGCGGCGGCGACTCGGCCGCGGCGGTGCGCAAGCTCGGCTTCGCGGAGAGCGACTTCGGTCACGTGTCGACGGGCGGCGGTGCCAGCCTCGAGTACCTCGAAGGCAAGACGCTTCCCGGTCTTCAGGTCTTGGAGCACTGACAAGTGGCCTCCAAACCGAGTCGCAAGCCGTTGATGGCCGGCAACTGGAAGATGAACCTGAACCACCTCGAAGCCATCGGCCTGGTCCAGAAGTTGGCCTTCTCGCTTTCAGATCCGGACTATGACGCCGTCGACGTCGCGGTCCTGCCGCCCTTCACGGACATCCGCAGCGTGCAGACGCTGGTCGACGGCGACCGGCTGCGACTGCTGTACGGAGCGCAGGACGTGTCGGCTTACAGCGCCGGTGCGTATACCGGTGAGATCTCAGCCGCGATGCTCGCCAAGCTCGGGTGCACCTTCGTGGTCGTCGGTCATTCCGAGCGTCGCCAGTATCACGACGAGAACGACGCGCTAGTCAATGCGAAGGTCAGGGCCACCATCGCTGCTGGCATGACGCCGATCCTGTGCGTCGGCGAAGCGCTCGAGGTACGCAAGGAAGGCCGGCAGGTGCCGCACACCCTGTTTCAGCTGGACGGCGGACTGGCCGATATTACTGCTGAGCAGGCGGCGCAGATCGTGATCGCCTACGAGCCTGTCTGGGCGATCGGCACCGGTGAGGTGGCCACGCCCGAGGACGCTCAGGAAGTATGCGGCGCGATCCGCCGTCGGGTAGGGGAGCTGTACGAGCCGTCTGTAGCGGCCGCGGTCCGAGTTCTCTATGGGGGCTCGGTCAAGGGAGTTAATGCCGGGGGCATCATGGCTCAGCGTGACATCGACGGCGCTTTGGTTGGAGGTGCAAGCCTCGATCCAGACGAGTTCGTCCGTATTGTCCGATTTAACAACACGGTCTAGCGTCACTTTGGTGACAACTCGTCGGCCGAGATCCACTGCGTAACTCTTGTGTCACGATTTGCGTTAGGTTCACCCCAAAGAATGCCTACGTAGCATCCGGTGGCTACAGTCACCGCGACCGCTGCGGGGGGCGTTCGCCTACAAAACCCGGCGTACGGGAGTTACTACTCGCGGACCACCCACAAGGCGGCCGCCAGAAGGAGAGACATGCTCGTCAGACGTAGAGGTATTCAGATTGCGGCATCAGCCGCGATCGTCGCGCTTGCACTTGCTGCATGCAGCAGTAGCAAGAAGAACAACGCCGCGACGAGCTCGAGCCCCGCTCCCGGGGCGACGACGAGCTCCGCTCCTGCGGCCAGCGGAAGTGCTAGCGCACCGGCTGCGGCCAGCAGCGCAGCGACGTCCCCGAGTGCGGCAGACGAGACGAAGACGGGCAACCGCCTAACTGGTAACCCGGACACGATCAACACCGCGACCGTGGCCAAGGGCGGCACACTGACCTACACGCTCGAGAAGACCATCGACAACTGGAACGTCCTCACCTCCGCCGGTGACACGTTCGAGACCGCCGAGGTTGAGAACGCGATCTACCCGAACGCGTTCAACGTGGACCCTGACCTGCAGCCGGTGCTCAACACCGACCTGCTGACCAGTGCGACCGTCACGACAACCTCGCCGCAGACGATCGTTTACGTGATCAACCCGAAGGCC
>DASYAG010000124.1:0-4585 GCA_036501485.1 Acidothermaceae bacterium
GAAGCGCTCGACCGCGTCGAGCGGCTTGCCGCGTGGGACGCCGAGCGGCGGCTCGACGCAGCCCTCGACGCGTTCGATGCGCGATTCGATCCCGACCGGGCGCTTGCCAGCCTGTCGGTCGGCCAGCGTTATCGGCTGCGGCTCGGGTGCGGACTGGCTGACCCCGCCGGCGCCGTGCTGCTCGATGAGCCGAGTAACCACCTCGACGACCGCTCGTTAGACCGGCTCGTGCGGTGGCTGGTCGAGTTTTCGGGGATCGCGGTGTTCGTGACGCACGATCGGTGGCTCCTCGACGCGGTCGCGACAGCGATCTTCGACCTCGATCCGGCACTTGTTGCTGGCGGCACGCTGTTCGGCGGACCCTTTCGCGCGTACCGCGAGGCGCGTGCCGCGACGCTGGGCGAGTGGCGCCGACGGTATGCGGCGAGTCTCGACGCCGAACGCGAGCTCTCCGGGCGGTTGATCGCCGCTCGCGCTGCGGCGCCGGGCCGCTGGCAACCCGGTAAGGGCGCGGCCAAGCACGGACGCGAGAGCCGAGCGGCGAGCTCGGTTCGACTGCTCGCGCGCCGCATCGACGATCTCCGGCGCGAGCGCGGCCCCGCCCCGCCCGATCCGCTCATGTTCACCCCGCCCGTTGCGACAGAAACGGGCAACGCGATCGTGCTCGAGGCCGCCGGAATCGCAGTAAACGGTCGCGTGACCCAGCCATGCGACTCGCCCATCCGACTCGCGACGCGCGGCCGCCTGCTGTTAGGCGGCCCGAACGGCGCTGGGAAGTCGACGCTGCTGCACGTGCTCGCGAGCCAACTCGCACCCGACAGCGGCACCCTCACGATCGCGCCTGGTACCCGGATTGGGCTCCTCGCCCAAGAGGATGACTGGAATCCCACCCACACGCCAGCCGATGTGCTCGGCAGATGGGAACTCGATCAGATCCGCGCGACCGGGCTACTGCTCGACACCGACCTCGGACGCCCGCTCGGCCAACTCTCGGTCGGGCAGCGCCGACGAGTCACGCTTGCGCGCGTCTTGCTCTGCCGACCATCGGTGCTGCTGCTCGACGAACCGACCAACCACCTCTCCGTCACGCTCGTTGATGAACTGAGCGATGCCCTGCTCAGCACGCCCGCAGCAGTCATTCTCGTCACTCACGACCGAACGCTGCGCCACATCGCCGACGACTGGCCGACACTCACCCTGTCGCCCGTCATTCCGGCAACGGGAACTCAATGAGATCGCCCCGCTCGTTCCCGAACAGGGCCACCGCATCCGGCGAAGCATTCGCCCCGAGGGTCAGGCGTGCGTCTCGGTCGGGATCGCTTGGCGAACGTCGCCGAACAGCCGACCGGACTATGAACCGATCAATCCGGCAGCGAAGGCTTTAGGTCGTGACGGCGAGGGAAGATGTTGGGCGGGTGACCGATCGGGGCGAGGCTCTTCGGGTCGACCAAAGTTAGTTCGGCGGCGTCGAATGCGCTTCCGATGGCCGCGGCGAGGACTTCGGGTGGGTCCATGAGGCCATGCGACCACGGATCGTCTGGGTCGATCGCGAACTGCCAGAGCCGCGCGACTTCGGCCTGCGGGCCACCGATGATGCTTGGGTCGCGTCCCACATACTTCGGACGGTGGTGGTAGCGGAACACGATCACAGTGTCGGGTCGAGTCCCTAGCCGCTCGATCTCGTCGATCTCGACCAGGCCGGCTTGGCCACTGAGCATCACCCGGCGCAGCTCGTCAATCACTCGCCGCTCGTACTCGCGGGAGGCTTCGTCGCTTAGGTCCTGCGGTACGGGACGTTGTGGATCATTGGGCAGCGTCCCCATGTGATTGGTATCGACTGGCTCTCGCCGACACTCAAGGCGCCGCAGGTGCCCCGTTCGCTTACTTCGCGTCGCTCGAACCCGACAGCGGCGTGTACGCAGAGGATCGACAACCGGACGCCCCGGAAGCCCGGCACATGAAGGTCGGCGCCGGCGTTGCGGGCGCCCGCGAACCAAGGCTCTACGAACACCATCCTGCCGCCTTCGATCAACTCAGAAGCCGGTGGCTGACGCCGGGCAGTCCTTCGAACGCGGTTGCGTCGGTGGTGATGACGATCCGGCTGGTCGCTCTGGCCGTCGCTGCGATCTGGAGGTCGTGCGCGCCGCGCGGCTGCCCGGCCCGACGTACGTGCGCAAGGAGCGAGGCGTGGTGGCGGGCGACCTCGAGATCGAACGCGATGATCTCTACCCGCTCGATCGCGCCCTCGACAAGCTCGCTTCGCCGTTCGCGGTATCGATCGTCGGCGAGCTCGACTCCGACCAGAAGCTCCGAGGCGGTGACGGCGCTGATCGCGACGTCCGCGTCGTCAGGAAGCACATCGGCCTGTTCCGCGCCCCCACGCTCGAGCGAGATCAGAGCGCTCGTGTCGAGGATCAGTCGCTCCACGGATCTTCCGTCGGAGCGCTGCCCACGAACCGGCGCACGTCGGCCAGGTCCTCTTGCCACGCGTCGTCGGGCGGATGAGCACGCAAGAACTCCCGCAGCTCGGCCAGGGTGGTGTGGCTGGCCGGTGCAATCGTTGCGATCGGCCGGCCGCGGCGAACGACGGTGAACGTCTCGCCGCGATGCTCGACTGCATCGAGCATGTCTGCGAACCGCTTCGAAGCGTCCGTCGCAGAGATCTCAGCCATAATCGGATTATCAGATATAGATCGGATGGAGTCAACCATTGATCTGTAGACGCACACTCCGACGTCCCGGCGCGGCAGCCAGGCGCGGCGTTTCGAGTGTGCGCGTACCAAGGTTGAGCGAACGTTTGCCAGGCCCCTCTGCGTGAGCGATCGGGCCACATCTGACGCAGATCAGAGAATGAGGTACACGTGCTCTGCACGCAGCGTGTAGACTACGTGTATGCCCAGAGTACGCACGAACATCGAAATTGAAGACGTCTACGTCAAGGCGATCATGGACCGCTACGGCGTTCATACCAAGACCGAGGCAGTCGATCTCGCGCTTCGGCATCTAGCCGGCCAGCCAATGACGCGCGAGGAGGCACTGGAAATGCGCGGCGCGCACGCGCTCACCGAGATCCCCGTCGACGCCGCGCCCCGCGCAGTCGCGTGATCCTGACGGACACTTCCGCCTGGGTTGAATACGACCGGGCGACCGGCAGTGCCGTGGATCAGCGGGTGGCTGAGCTGATCGCGACGGATGGCCCGCTGATGGTCACCGAGCCGGTTCTGATGGAGGTGCTGGCCGGCGCGCGCGACGACGCGCGCGAGAACGATCTGCGTCGCCTACTCATGCGGGCCGGTCTCCTGCAATTCGACGCCACCACGGACTTCGAAGCGGCGACTCGTATCTACCGACGCTGTCGGCGATCAGGGATCACACCGCGGGGGATGATCGACTGCATGATTGCCGCCGTCGCTTGGCGCCAAGGCGCTGCCCTGCTGTGCCGCGACGCGGACCTCGACCGAGTCGCGCAGCTCATCGGCATCGAGCTCGACGACGCGTCGATCCGCGCATAGCGATCGTGGCCACGTGGTCCGGGGCTTCCGGCTCGGATCCAGACGCAAAACGTTTCGCATTCGATCGCCAACCCGACCCGCCCCGGCACCGTAAGCTCGTCGCGCCGGAGACGCCCGCAGCGCTCACGCCGTCTCAAGTCCCAAGCCCCTCCGCACACACGGGGGACGATCCGTAGCATTCCGTAGCACTGCATGCTACGATCCCCACATGTCGAGAGAGATCTCGGTTCGTGATCTGCGCAATCACACAGCCCAAGTGGTCGCAGCTGTCCGCTCCGGTGAGCGGCTTTCGCTCACGGTCAACCGAACGCCAGTGGCTGACATAGTCCCGCACGCGGCTACCCGCAACCCGTGGGTGCCGTCAGCGACGCTGCGCCTGATCGTCCAGGAGACCGGCGCCGATCCGGGATTGCTCGACGACCTCGCTGACGTGCGCGACTCGCTGATCGACGACGCATGAGCCGGGCCATCGCCGACACGTCGGTGTTCATCGCGGCCGAGACAGGGAGACCGCTCGGCGAGCTCCCAGACGAGATTGCCGTCTCCGTCGTCACCGCGGCTGAACTCGAGCTCGGCGTCCTACGCGCCGGCGAAGCCGGGACCCGGGCACGGCGCCTCGCGACGCTTGCGCGTGTCCGTGCCGAATATCCATTACTCCCGATCGACGACGCCACCGCGTCCTGTTTCGCGAGGATCGCTGACGAAGAGCTCAGCGCTGGCCGCAAACTGCGCCGGCACGATGCGTGGATCGCAGCGACCGCGGCACGACACGGAGCATCCGTCGTCACCCAAGACGCAGACTTCACATCGTTCTCGTCAGTTCAAGTCATCCGCGTCTGACCCCCCAGCTCCCGCAGCCACTGTCTCAAGCCCCAACCCTCAGCGGACAGGCCTGAATCCCATGTTGGTACCATTATGGGATGAGCAAGCAGATCGCGGTGCGACTACCGAACGACATAGTCGAATTCGTTGACGGACAAGTCTCCGCGGGCAAGGCCGCCAGCCGAGCCGTGGTCGTCAACAGGGCCCTCGAGCGGGAGCGTCGACGAGCGATTGCTTCCCGAGACGCAGCG
>DASYAG010000125.1:0-26132 GCA_036501485.1 Acidothermaceae bacterium
GCATCGATGCAGGTCGTCGCGGCCTGGCCCGCAACGACGTTAACCGGGGTCGAGGACACCGCAGACGTGGCTTGGTCATACCACTGCGTCTGGCAGCCAATGAGTGGTGGGCAGTCGTTGAACTCAACTGCGTAGCTTCCGGTTGCGAAGCCAAGCAGGGTGTAGTCGCCGTTCGCGTCCGTCTGCGTTGTTGTTGACACCGACGGAACGTCGCCCATCGGGAACGCGGTGACGTCGGCACCCTCGACCGGGGAGCCCGACGCGTTTGTGACCTGCCCGCTGATCTGCCCGCCGACGGCGAGCTGAGCGTTGACCCCGCCTACCGGACCCACGACCACCGTCACGGGTGTGGCTGTAGCAAGCGTGGACGCGTTGTTATAGATCACCGGCGTGAAGTTGGCAAGAGACGTCGACTGGCACTGGTCCAGGAAGTAGACGTGGTAAGTCCAAGGGAGCAGGTTGCCGGTCGAGTAGGTTCCGTCGCTCGCCGTGGTTGCTTCCGGCCCCGTCAGGGTGCCAGTGGCAGGGTCGACGAAGAGCACACAAACACCGGCCAGCGGCGCGCCGCTGGAATCGGTAACAGTGCCGGTAATCGAGCCGCGGTTCGACCCCGATCCGGCAATGCCTGTGAGGTTGATGAATCGACCCGTGCCCGCGCCCGCAGGCTCGCCCGTGCTACCGAGAGGCGCAAGTTCGTCTGTGAAAGATAGCTGTGCGTGCGCTGTCTCGGACGTCGACAGCGGAGTGAACTGTACCGTCGCAGAGCACGACGCATTTGCCGCCAAGGGACTAGTGCAGGTGTTGCTGGTCAACGAGTATTGCGAGGCATCGGGGCCGGTGAGCGCGAACTGTGTCGGATCATCGGTTGTAGGGCCGTTGTTTGTGAGGATGACACTTCGGGTGATCGGCTGGCCGCCAGCACTTGTGAACTGCAGTGCGTTCGCTGACACGGTTCGGCTGTCGATCGGAACGGCGGAGTTGTAGGAAAACTCGCCGAACAGCGCCGTCGCGAGGCCCTCGCAATGCTGCTCAAAACGTGCCGAGAACGTAAGGACATTGCCTGACGCGTCATAGGTCGCGTCGTCAATGACGAAGCGCGCCGCAACGACGTTGCATCCACGTCCGTCGCCGTAGACGTCAAGCCCGGGATAGCCGGCGGCCCGAACAACAGAGCGTTGTGCGCTTTCGTACGTGCCAGGGACCAGAAGTTGGCCGGCAGGTGCGGAGATTTGGATCACAAAACTGTCCGTGCCATTCGACGCCGTGAACTGTGGGTAGCCGAAATGCAGCCCGTTGTACGTAACGGTGGGCAGCACCCACGACTGGCCCTGGCCGACGAATTCGTTCTGTTCGCTGTCGAAGTACGCCCCGCTGTAGCCGGTCGTGGCGTGCGCAATATGCGCACCTACCGCTACGGCTAATCCCGAGCCCAGCACGGCCGCGACGAGGGCGAGAATCGCCAAGGGCAGCCGAGAAAAGCGCCGTACAAGCATTTGATCCCCCGTTGTTGACAGCGGAACCGACGTTACCGATCGGCGCGCCTGTCAGGTGGCGGGTTTCTCGAGATCGCGCGGAACTCGGCCCAAACGGACGATTAAGCCCGCGCACTCGGGTCAACGAGTGTGGCGACGGCGTCGCGGAGGTCTGGGTGCGCGAACTGGTCACATCGCCGGTGTCGCCCTAGATCGCTGTTGTAGGTCACGATTCGCGACAGCCGCTCGTGAGCGCTGGTCTGGTCGCGGTGGCGTGCACGGTTCCCCTAGTCTTCGTGCACGCTGTGGTAGCGATCGCGACGCTGGTCGCGCTGCGTGGTGCGGCCGCGGCAGTGAGCGCAACTACCTGGTCTGCGCTGGTTCCGCGTGTCGTGGGCGAAGACCACGTTGGCGCCGCCGTGTCGGCGCAGCAGTCACTCAACGCGCTCGTCTTGGTCGCCGCCCCTGCAGTCGGCGGTTTACTCACCGGGGCATTCGGCGCGGGAGTGCCCATGGACATCGACGCGATGACCTTCGCGGTGGTCACCGCAGCAGCGGTGCTCCGTCCCCGGGCTGGCCTAGCCTGACCTTCGTGACCGTCCACCAGTTGTCGCGCACGAACGCCCGCCAAATCGCCGTCCGCGCTCAGCTTCTTGATGCGAACCGGCCCACGGACCTGCTCGATATCGTGCGCCACCTCACGCTGTTGCAAGACGACAGGACCGCAGCCGTCGCGCCCAATGCTGAGCTCGTTATCTGGAGTCGGTTGGGCTCGTCGGCTCCGAAGACGGCGGTTGCTGAGGCTGTCGAGGAGCAATCGCTCATCGACGTGCAGGGTGTACTCAGGCCGGCCGAGGACATCGCGCTTTATCGCGGCGAAATGGCGGCGTGGCCAGATGACAACGCGAATCCAGACTGGCGGCACAGTCGGGCAGCGTGGGTGCGCGCAAACGAAGCCTTTCGGCAGGACCTGATCGATGAACTGCGGCGCGACGGTCCGTTGACGTGGCGCGAGTTGCCCGACACCTGCGTTGTGCCCTTTCGTTCGACGGGCTGGAACAACAACCGCAACGTCGCGATGATGCTGGAGCTGTTGGTGCTGCGGGGCGAAGTAGCAGTGGCCGGACGCCGGGGGCGCGACAGGTTGTGGGACCTCGCGTCGCGTGTTTATCCCGACGACGACGTCGTCCCCGCAGCGGAAGCGTGGCAGGTCCGCAACGTGCGTCGACTGCGTGCGATGGGGATTGCGCGTGCGCGCGGTCAGGACAACCAAATCGAGCCGAACGGCGTGGAAGAGGTCGGTGAGCCAGCTGTCATTGACGGCGTGAGAGGTGAATGGCGAGTCGATCCGACATACCTCGGCGGCACCTTCAGCGGCCGCGCGGCGATCATCTCACCGATCGACCGGCTCATCTTCGACCGCCAACGAATGACGGACATTTTCGAGTTCGACTACAACCTCGAGATGTACAAGCCGGCAGCGAGGCGGCAGTGGGGCTATTGGGCGATGCCGATCCTGTACGGCGATCGCCTCGTCGGAAAGGTCGACGCGACGACCGACCTTAGAGAACGCGTGTTGCGGGTTGATGCGATCCATGAGGACGTGCCGTTCACCAAGACGATGACGGCAAAAGTGACGCGCGAGCTCACTGACCTTGCGCAATGGCTGGACGTCGACTTACTACGAGTCCATCCATGAGCAGATCGAGCAGGCGGCCGGCCTGTTCGCGCTGTGCAGGGTCAGCAGTGGCGAGTGAAACTCCGCTCAAGCTCAGCAACACGTCGTCCGGCTGAACGTCTGAACGCAACACAGCTGCCGACGAGCCGGCCTCAAGCAACGTCGACACGGCGGCGGTCAAGCGCACTCGACTCTCCGAGAACGGGTCACCGCCCGACGCGATGAGTGCGCGCAGTGCGTTGCCCATGCCGCGCTTGGTCGTCATGTAGTCGACGAAGTGGTCCATCCATGCGCGCAGTGCTTTATCGGGCGACATCTCCGCGAGGAGGTCATCGACTGAATCGCACAGCCGGGCCAGTTCGTTGCGGTAGGCGGCGTCGACGAGCTCCTCCCGGGTGGGGAAATGGCGGTAGAGCGTGCCGATGCCGACGCCGGCCCCTTTGGCGATCGCTTCGAGAGTGACGTCGGGGCCGGCCTGCGAAAGCACCCGGGCGGCTACCTCGAGCAGGCGCTCACGATTGCGCTGCGCGTCGGCTCTGAGTGCCATGTGCCCTCCCCACTAGCGTTCCGGAGGCGCCTCCGATTATGCTTGGACTAGGACCGGAGGAACCTCCGATTAGCTTAGCGAGAAGGACCCGACCATGACCGATCGCATCATCACCCCGTTTGGCGCCGAGTCGACGGCGGCGCAAGTGATCGAGGGCATCGATCTCACAGGCAAGCGCACCATCGTCACTGGTGGCGCATCCGGGATCGGCGTCGAAACCGCACGCGCGCTGGCCAGTGCCGGCGCCGAGGTGACCCTCGCCGTCCGTAATGTCGAGGCAGGCGAAAGCACTGCCGCCGCGATCATCGACAGCACCGGTAACAAGCAGATTTTGGTTGCTCCGCTCGACCTCGCCGACCAGGCCTCGGTCGCGGCCTTCGTGGCCGCGTGGGACGGGCCTTTGGACGTTCTCATCAACAACGCTGGCGTCATGGCGTCACCGCTCATGCCCACGCCGCAAGGCTGGGAGATGCAGTTCGCCACGAACCACCTCGGCCACTTCGCTCTCGCGACCGGCCTGCATTCGGCGCTTGCTGCGGTCGGCAACGCCCGCGTCGTATCGGTCAGTTCGAGTGCGCACCACCGCTCGCCCATGGTGTTCGAAGACATTCACTTCGAGCGCCGCGAGTACGAGCCGTGGTCGGCCTACGGGCAGTCCAAGACCGCCAACGTGTTGTTCGCCGTCGAGGCCACCAAGCACTGGGCGAATGACGGGATCACCGTCAACGCCTTGATGCCGGGCGGCATCCGCACCAACCTGCAGCGGTACGTCTCCGAAGAGGAACTCGACCGGCTGCGCGCTGCTGCCGGGGCGACTGCTGCCAAGTGGAAGACGCCGGAGCAAGGCGCAGCGACATCGATACTCGTCGCGACGTCGCCGCTGCTCGACGGCATCGGTGGCCGCTATTTCGAAGATTGCAACGAGGCGCTGGTCGGCGAGTTGAGCGCCCGCAACGGAGTCGCCGCGTACGCCCTTGACCCCGACGCGGCCACGCGACTGTGGCAGGTATCGCTCGACACGTTGGCCGCCGCATAGCCGCATAGCCGCATAGCCGCATAGCCGCTGGGTCGCGGTTAGCCGCGGTCGATCGCCGTCGCTAGAAGACCCAACGGCGGTGCGCCGAGGTCGAGCATCGCCTTGTGAAATCGGCCGTGGGAGTAGTCGGCGCCCCACGCCTCTCGCGCCTTCGCCTGCGTTTCGAGGATGACGAGTTTCCCCCACGTGTAGCGGCCGTACGTCGGATCGAACGTCGCACGGTTGGCTTCGGATCGGGCGGCCCGCCCTGACAAGAATGCGTCCGACTCGAACTTGTGCGCCGCGTCGTCCACCGTCATTGCACCGGTATGCACGCCGATCGCAGCGGCGAGACGCGTCACCCGCACGAGACCTTCGATCGCTACCCCAGCGGCGAATCGCGGGTCGCCGGCCCGGAAGCCGAGATCGAGGCTGAGCTCTTCTGTGTAGTGCGCCCAGCCCTCGACGAATGCCGGCGACATCAGGATCCGCCGCACCGGTGTAGCTGCGCGACGCAGCGCCCGACCGTGCGCGAAGTGACCAGGGGATACCTCGTGCAAGGTGATTGCTGGCAGCGTCGCGCGACTGAAGATCTGCAGCCAGTCTTCGATATCGTGATCAGACCAGCTCGGGTCGGGCGGCGTCACCCAGTAGAACGACGGCGCATCGGGTTCTCCTGGGGCAGCCCACGCCATCATTGCCATGGCCCATCGGCGCGACTCCGGTGCCTGCGCGACGATGCATTCGCCGTCGGTGTACGGCACGAGATCGTGCTCGCGAGTAAACGCGAGCACCTCGTCGACCTGCGCTTGCGCTTGGGTGAGAATGCCGTCGGCATCGGGATGGTCGGCGACGAGAGCTGCCACTGCCTGTGTCAGCGTCGCGTCGGGATCGAAGCGCGCGCACGCGTCTCGCAGAATCGCCGTCAGCCGGTCGCGCTCACTATCGGCGATTTCTGCGAGCCGGCCGATGTCGACTGTCGTTGCCTCGAACGAACCCATCAACGATGCCAGGCCGCTCGCGCCCAACGACGCGTCGGGTGAGCCGTGCTCGGCCGCGTCTTGCAGATGCGACATCAGTCGGGCGTGCGCGGCTAGCGCGGCGGTGCCATGCGGCTCGGCAGGGTTGACCACTGAAGCGAGTCCGGTGAATGCACCGAGCAGCGCAGTGGCCACCGGCGCAGGTACAGCGTCGAGCGCCTCGATCGTCATGTCGACGGCGTCCGGCCACTGGGCGAGGTGCGCGCGTCTCGCCGCCGCACGGTCGCTGGCCGGCGCGTACTCGCGGTCGTAACAGGAGAGGTCGAAGTTCGGCAGGTGCGTCGACGGATTCGACCTGTGCACCTCGAGTTCGCCGAACGCGACGCGGGCGTTGTCCTCGAAAGCTCGCAGGTGGGCCTCGTCGTGCGGGTCGTCGAGCGGTGGCCCACCAAGCTTTGCGAGACCGGCCTGAACACCGCCCGGTGATAAGTCCTGAATCAGGCCGTCGTACTCGTGCAAGCCGGAACCTTCGCGGAGGTCCCCCATGAACAGATCGCAAACGGAGCGCAGTCGCTGGTCCATACCAGTCACCGTAGCGCCGCGTATGGGCTCGCGGCGTCGGTAATAGTGTGGCGCCGAGGGCTCTCCTGGAAAGTCGCCCGGTAGAGTCGGCCGGCAGGAGGCGCGAAACAGTGAGTGCGTTGAGGATTGTGGTCTGCGTCAAGCAGGTGCCCGACACGTGGTCGGAGAAGCGGCTCGACCCGTTGGACCAGACGCTCGACCGGGCGGCCGCTGATGGCGTGATCGACGAACTCGATACCTACGCCGTCGAGGAGGCATTGCGCATCGAGGAAGCAAACGAAGGCAGCACGGTCGTTGTGTTGACGATGGGACCAGCAGGTGCGGCCGACACGGTTCGAAAGGCGCTCTCGATGGGCGCCGACGAGGCCGTGCATGTTGTCGACGACGCGCTGCACGGCTCGGACGCGCTAGCGACCTCACTCGTCTTGGCAAAAGCGATCGAGCGCACCGGCTTCGACCTGGTCGTGCTCGGATCCGAGTCGACAGATGCACGCATGGGTGTCGTGCCTGCGATGCTTGCTGAGCGCCTCGGCGTGCCGCAGGCGACCCTTGCCAGCAAGGTCGAGGTCGACGCATCGACCTCACCTGCGACCGTGAAAATACATCGACAGACGGACGTCGGGCAGGTCGTCGTTTCTGCCCAACTGCCGGCCGTTATCAGCGTGCTCGAGAAAATCAACGAGCCGAGATATCCCTCGTTTAAAGGGATTATGGCTGCGAAGACGAAGCCTACGGCGACGTGGGCGCTTACCGATCTCGACATTGACGCCTCGTCGGTTGGCTTGGCCGCTTCGGCCACCGTGGTCGTCGACGCTGTTGCGCGACCGCCGCGTGGCGAGCACACCATCATCAAGGACGAGGGCGACGGGGGTTCGCGGATCGCGGATTTCCTCGTTTCGCGCAAGCTTCTCTAACGACGGGATTCGTCATGGCGGACGTACTTGTACTGGTCGAGCACGTCGACGGTGTCGTCGGGAAGCCGACACTTGAGTTGCTCACGCTCGCGACACGGATCGGATCGCCGGTCGCGATCGTGGTCGGCGATGGAACGGGCCTTGCGGAGAAGCTCGGCGAATACGGCGCGACCGCGGTTCTTAGCGCGGACGACGACGCGCTGACTTCATCCGTCGTCGCACCGGTTGTGTCGTTGATCGAGTCGCTCGTCGCGTCACGGTCGCCCGCCGCGGTGCTGATCGCGTCGACAACAGAAGGTAAGGAGATTGCCGGTCGCCTCGCCGTCCGCCTTGATGCTGGTGTTCTGACCGACGCGGTCGACGTAGCTCTCGACGGTGACACCGTCGTGGTCGAGCAGTCGGTGTTCGGCGGGTCGACTGTGGTGCATGCAAAGGCAACTCGCGGCGTGCCGATCGTGACGGTCCGGCCGAACAGCGTTACACCGGTCGCATCTCCGGCTGCTGCGGACGTGTCGGCGGTCACGTTTCCCGCTGCCGATGGACGTCACGCGGTTGTTGAATCGCGATCGGCCACTGCAGCGGGTGGTCGCCCGGGCTTGTCGGAGGCCAGCGTCGTCGTCGCCGGTGGTCGTGGGGTCGGGACGGCGGAGAAGTTCGCCCTCATCGAGGAGCTTGCCGATGCGTTGTCGGCCGCCGTTGGTGCTTCGCGGGCCGCGACTGATGCCGGCTGGTATCCGCACGCCGCGCAGGTCGGACAGACCGGAGTCACCGTCGCTCCGCAGCTCTACATTGCGTGCGGAATCTCCGGTGCCATTCAGCACCGCGCGGGGATGCAGACCTCGAAGACGATCGTGGCCATTAACAAGGACGCCGAGGCGCCGATTTTCGAGCTCGCCGACTTCGGTGTTGTCGGCGATCTGCACGTCGTCGTGCCGCAATTGATCGCCGAGATCGCCAAGCGCAAGAGTTAGTTGCGGTCCGGCGCGACTGTCAGACAGTTGCGGCGCTCTTGACCCGTAAGCGTCTGACGGTCGACTTACTCGACGACGCGGAGTGCGACTTTGCGGTTCCCGCCGCGTTGCTTCGTCAGCGCGAACCACAATGGCAACAGCGAATCGACCATCGCCGCTGCGCCGGCGTCGCCGAGATACTGAGGGCGCAATCCAACGGCCTCAATGAGTGTCTCGGCAGTACCGCGCGCCTCGGGGTCGGCCGCGAAGAACAGGTCGGCGTCGGGCAGGGGTTCAGCGAAGTTCTCCCAGCCCAACGTGTTAAACGCCCGCACATACTTTGCGCTGGGAGCGGCCGCCTCGATCTCCGCCCGGTTGTTGACGACCGCGGCGCCCATCCGGTTCGTCGCGTCAACGACGACCTTGCCCGCGAGTGCTGTGGCGTTCTCGGCTGCGACCTCTTCCACAGCCGCTGCTGGGACGGCGAATACCACTACGTCGGCGCCATCGATGGCCTCGCCGACTGCCACGACAACTGCGCCGCCGGGGCCGTCTGTGCGCGGATTCCTCGACCCGTACCGCACCTCGTGACCGGCCCGCCGCCACTTCTCGCCGAGCGTGCCGCCGATCTTGCCCGTTCCGATCACAGCTATCTGCATACCCGCGCCTAACGAGTGGGCGGCAGCGCCCATTCCCGGAATCGTGGCAACCTGGCAACCATTCGTGGCATCCGACCGGTGTAGGTAGCGAGATCCGCAGACAGGGGTGAGGTGTTCCAGGAACCGCCGGGGTTGCGCGACTACGTCGCCGCGCGCCAGCGTGCCCTGCTTCGCACCGCGCGGATGCTCACCGGTGATGAGCAGACGGCGGAGGACCTCGTGCAGACGACGTTGGAGCGGGTGTGGCCGCACTGGCAACGGGTGGCTCGTGATCGCGATCCCGATGCATACGTCCGCAAGGTGATGGTGAACACCTACTCGAGTTGGTGGCGCCGAAAGTGGCGCGGCGAGCAGCCGACGTCCGATCTTCCTGAAATCACGACCGCGGACGACGACTATGCGCAGGCCGACCTCGCCGACGCACTTCGTCGCCTATTGCCGACGCTGCCTGCGCGGCAACGCGCCGTGCTTGTGCTGCGCTACTACGAAGACCTCACTGAGAACGCGACGGCCGAGGCGCTCGGATGCTCCGTCGGCACGGTCAAGAGCCAGACGTCGAAGGCGCTCGCGCGGTTGCGCTTGAGCAACGACCCGCGGGTGACGGAGGCAGGACGATGATTCCGGACGACGAGAGCGTGCGTCGCGCGATGCAGCACATCGAGCCAGCAGGGCCGGACGTTCCCGACCTGTTCGACCGGGTAACTGTCGGGGCTCGTCGACGCCGGCGGCAGCGTTCGATTGGCGCGGTTGTTGCGGCCGCAGTTGTGGTGGCGGTTGTCGCGTTGGTTCCGGCGCTGGGACGCGGACACTCGTCGACAACCACGCAACCTGCCGGGCCTGGATCGGTTGCCAGTTCGGCGCCGTCGAGTTCCCCGCTGCAGAACGGCAATGAGCATCCGTCGTCGCCGGTGAGTCCGTCCGCCATGGCGTCGCCGGTAGTCGTCATCTCGCCGCGTCCGCCCCTAAGCAGTGCCCCACCAACGCCACCGTTGATCACGACAGGCGCGTGCGCTGGTCTATCGGTCGCGACGTCGTCTGACCTCGGTCCGCAGGGTCCTGACCACATTGACATGCTCACGGCTGCTATTTCCGCACTGCAGACAGAGCCGAGCCTCAACCTGCTGACTCTGAACGCGGGTGGAACGGTGAGCTTCGAAGCGACCGGCCCGGTTGCGTGCGTGAATCGGCTCGCGCTTTCGGCAGACTCAGACACGTTCCCGACTTCTGTCGGGACTGTTCAATCCGGCTATACGTTCGCACCGCTCGTGATTCGGCCTCAGGGGCCTGGCGTCGAACACGTCGACGTTCTGCTGAGGCCGTGTGCCGCGGCCGCAAAATGTGACGGAGGGCAGTTGCTCGCGACCACGGTCATCGCCGTCGACCCGCCGGCGACGTCGACCGCGAAGCCGGTGTCGAGCAACTTGGGCGCGTGCCCGACCGTGCTGCCGCTAAAGCCGGGCGCTGATGCATTTGCGCAAGCGGACGCGGCGGCGGTCAAGGCGGTTCCGACGCTCTATCCACCCGAGCCGACGAAAGATTTCACCGTCACCGCGGTGTATCCGGCCGGCCAGAGCCTTGATGGCGGCAAAGGAATCGGGACGATCGTGTACGGCACCTGCGGCCAGACGATTGGTGACCGCACCTGGGTTGTCGAGGTCCATTTCCCGCACGATCCGAACAACAGCGCATCGACCGGCAACGGTCAGCTGTTCGTGTCGGACTTCGCGAACGGCGGTTGGCAGGTCTGGCTCCGCAACCACTAACGGCTGGCTAGTTCCTTGCGAACCAGTTCGGCGAAGTCGTCGACATCGGCCTCGGTGGTGTCGAACGCGCACACCCAGCGCACTTCACCGGTCGCGCGGTCCCATGGGTAAAAGAAGACCTGCTCCTGCAGTCGCGCTGTCACGTCCGCCGGCAAGATCGCGTACACCGAGTTGGCTTCGGGCTCGCGGGTCAGCTGCACGCCGGCGATGTCCCTGGTCGCGTCTGCTAACCGACGTGCCATCGCGTTCGCGTGCGTAGCGCTGCGCAACCATAGATCGGTTCCGAACAGCACCTCGAACTGCACGCCGATGAACCGCATCTTCGACGCCAGCTGCATGCCCGCCTTGCGCAGGTAATCGACCCCGGAAACGGCGTCAGGGTTCAGCACGACGATCCCCTCGCCATACAGCAGACCGTTCTTCGTGCCGCCGAGGCTGAGGACGTCGACACCGACGTCCGTCGTGAAAGCACGAAGCGGCAGACCCAGGGCAGCCGCGGCGTTTGCGATGCGTGAGCCGTCGACATGCACGAACATCCCCAACGAGTGCGTGTGCTCGCAGATCGCAGCGATCTCTGCCGGTGTGTAGACCGTGCCAACCTCGGTGCTCTGCGTGATCGACACGACGTGCGGCTGGGCGTGGTGCACATCGCCGAATCCCCAAGCCTGGACGTCGATCAGTGCAGGTGTGAGCTTCCCGTCGGGAGTTGCCACCGAAACGAGCTTCAGCCCGGCGATCTTCTCGGCCGCACCACACTCGTCGACGTTGATGTGCGCCGATTCCGCGCAGATCACGGAGTCCCAGCGCCTCGTCATGGCTTGCAATGACACGACGTTGGCGCCGGTTCCGTTGAAGACGAAGAACACCTCCGCCGCCGCACCGAAATGTCCGCGCAGCACCTCAACCGCGGCAGCCGTGTAAGGGTCGCCCCCGTAGCTGCCCACGTGTCCGCCGTTGGCGAGAGCCAAGGCAGTCAGAATCTCGGGGTGCACGCCGGCGTAGTTGTCGCTGGCGAATCCGCGGCGGGCCGGATCGTGGTGCTGCCCGTTCAGGTCGTCAGCCATATGCGCTCCCCATTTACTCCACTAGCTGGCTTGTTCCAGAGGGCGACAATCGAGTCGGCCAGGTCCTCGACATAGGTGTATCCGGCGAACGTCGCATCGGGCTTGGCCTCGCGCATCTGCGGCGTCAGCAGCGCCTTGACCACGACGATCGTGGCTGCCGCCTCCGAGCCGCGGAACGAATCGGCGACGGCGAGCGTCCACGCTTCCGCGGCCGCCTTCGCTGCGGCGTAGGACGCGTTCTTCGCAGTCGGCCGCGATGCCTCGGCCGCTGACACCAAGACGAACCGGCCCAGCGGGCTCGACCGAAGCTGGTCGTGGAAAGCGCGCGTCGTGTTCTGCACCGTCGACACGAGCAGACCCGACAGCCAGTTCCAGTCGGCAAGGTCGGTCTCGGTGATCCCCTTGCCGCCGCGCCACCCGCCGACGAGATGCACGACACCATCGACGCGACCGAACCGCGCGGTGATCGAGTCGGCCCACGCCTTCGTCGTCGGGCCGTCGAGCAGGTCGATGGCATAAGCATCGATCTGGCCGCCGGCTTCGCCGATCTCGCGGACCAGCTCTCCCGTCGAGTCGAGCGAACGATCGGCGGTCACGACGATCGCGCCAGCTGCAGACAACCGGCGGACGACGGCAGTTCCGGCGCCACCGCCCGCTCCGGCCACAACAACAACTGCGTCTGCGAGGCTCATGCGCTCACAGCCGTGATGCCGCGGGTCGACTCGACGACGTCACCGAGCTTGCGGCGCAACGCTTCGTAGAACACGTTCAGCGGAAACTCATCAGGCAGCACGAGATCGACAAGTCCTTTCGGTGGTCCGTCGAGTGGCAAGGCCGAGGCGCCGCGCGCCCACACCGAGATCGGGTTCGGCGCCACGTAACGCGCGACGAACTCGTGGCCGGCGAGCCAGTGACCTACCCGCGAGCGGTCGATGCCGTCGCGGTAGAGCACCTCGACCTCGCTACGCAAGTCCACCACCGCCGGCGCAACCATCGACCAGTCGATCGACAGCGTGTTGTCTGTCCAGTGCAAGACGCCGTTCTTGTGCAAGTACGCGAACAGCAACTGACCACCGAGACCGTCGTAGTTGCGCACCCGGTCACCGGTGATGGGGAAGCGGAAGAGCCGGTCGAACAGCACCGCGTACTGCACGAGTTCGCCGTAGGGGGTCACCTGCGAAGCCTCGAGTTCGACCGCCTGCGCGAAAGCTTGCAGGTCGCATCGCAACTCTTCCAGCGAATACATCCAGTACGGCATCCGCTGCTTGATCATGAATGGGTCGAACGGCAGGTCGCCGTGGCTGTGCGTACGGTCGTGAATGAGGTCCCACAACACAAATGTGTTCTGCGCGAGCGCCTGGTTGTCGATAAGGCGCTCGGCGGCTGGCGGCAACGACAGCTTCAAGGTGTCGGCCGCCGCTGCACTCACCCGCCGGAACCGGGCTGCCTCGCGATCGCAGAAGATCGCACCCCAGGTGAACTTCGGTACTTCGCGAACCGCAACGGTCTCGGGGAACAGCACCGCGGAGTTCGTGTCGTAGCCGGCCGTGAAGTCAACGAACGAGATCGGCACGAACATCGAGTTGTCATAGCGCGTTGCCTCAAGCGAAGCCACGAAGTCAGGCCACACGACACGAATGACGACCGCCTCGAAGTTGCGGTCGGGGTTGCCGTTCTGCGTATACATCGGGAACACCACGAGGTGCTCAAGGCCGTCAACGCGCGCCAACTCGGGGCGGAATGCCAACAGCGAGTTGAGGAAGTCAGGCACTCCGAACCCGCCGTCACGCCAGCGTTCGAGGTCCAAAATCACCGCGTCGAGATAGTCGGCGTCATGTTCGAAGTGCGGCCGCAAAGCCTCGATCGCGGAGATGACGTTGGCGACTTCTGCGGTCGCCGCCGACTCAGCCGACTCGCCGTGAGCCTCGAAATCGAGCGAGCCGTCCTTTGCCTGGAGCCCGCGCAGCGTGGTCACCGACTCCTTCAGCGCCACCCAGCCGGGGTGGTCAAGCAGCCAAGAAGCGGCGGCATCCGCAACAACCGGCACGACACCGGAAGCCGCCCAGGTGATCGCGTTGGTCCAGAGCGTCAGGTGGTCGTAGTCGCCGATCGAGTCGTCGCCGAATAGGTCGGAATCGGCGAACACCACGAGGCGCCCGAGCCCGAACTGCAGTGCAACTGCCAGTGGCTGTTCGGCCGGGTCGGCGGAAGGAGACGTTTTCGCCAGCACCGCGGCGTCGGGATTGGTGATCGACAGCACGCCGGAGCGGTAGAAGCATGCATCGGAGACGCGAGCCAACAGATCGGCCTTGCCCCGCTGGCGCGGCAAGGTAGCGCGCACCCAAGCCACCACGCCCTGGTGGTTGGAAGAGGTGTCCTGAACCGTCACGTTCATCGGCCTGACACCGAACCGCTCGAGCAGAGCCACGAGGTTGTTGCCGTACTTGTCCTGCTCGCACTCGGCCAACACGACCAGCCCACCGCCGTCCCGCACGAACGACTCCAAAGCGTCGATCTCCTCCGCGGATAGAACAGCGGACCCGATGCCGGTGACCCTTTCCCAGGTGCCATCCGAAGGATGCGCCACGACGACGACGTCGCGCTCGGCCAAAGCCGAGGCAGTCAATGGTCCGGACACATGGGCATCGACCCGCATGCCGCGTTCGCGCAGGGCGGCGGCGGCCTTGAGATAGCCGGCGTCGCCAGGGTGCCGCGGGTTCATCTGGGCGACGGTCTCAGCCCTGATGCTCCACGCTTCGCTGTGGGCCTCGTCGAACAGCACGCTCGGAAATGCGCGACGGGCGCGGGAAAGAGACGGTGACAACAGTGGCTGGCTCACAACGCCAGCCTACAGAGAGGCCCGTAGGGCAGGGTGCCGCGCAACGCGAGCAGCGGGGGCGTCAGAACTGCGGGCGCGAGTGTGCTGGCAGCGGCGGCTGGACGTGAGTCGCTCCGCGCTTCCAGATGTCACGCAATGCCCACGGCATCACGACGACGACCCAGAGGCCCGCGCCGATGATCCCGATTCCGGAGGCGACGCCAAGGGCGAAGACGGGCAGCGGCACCAGCAGAAGAAACGTTGCGACGATCCGGCCGGCCGGGCCGAACGTGCCGTCGGTCTTCTTCCAGCGCGAATAAGTCATGAGAGCCGCGCCGGTCTCGGGGTCTGTCGTCCGGCGTTCTGCTGCCGACAGGAGCTGGCTGTCCGACGCGCGCCGAGTGCGGGCAGGGCAGGCCAAGCACCGCTGCACCTGGCTGGCCGGCGCGATTCCGCACGGGCATGGGTGCTGGGCTGCCAAAGTCTGCTCGGCCGTCACGGTCGTGTCATCGGCAACTTGAGGTCGGGCGTTGAGGCCTGACTTGATCAAACCTTGACGGTCGCCGCGCGCTTGGGTGCAGCGGCTACGCTGGCGGGTAATGGACACCGTCGACGTGCCTGGCGCCGTATACCTCGACCACGCGGCCACCACCCCGATGGTGCCGGCCGCTCTTGCCGCCATGACCGAGCAGTTGCGCGTGGTCGGGAACCCTTCCTCGCTGCACCGCGCCGGCCGCACCGCCCGCCGGGTCGTCGAGGAGTCTCGCGAGACCATCGCCCAGGCACTGGGCGCGCGTCCGAGCGAGGTCATCTTCACCTCGGGCGGCACCGAAGCCGACAACCTCGCGGTCAAGGGCCTGTTCTGGTCACGCCGCGCCGCCGATCCGCGCCGGGTGCGCATCCTGGCCAGTGCCGTGGAGCATCACGCGGTGCTCGATTGCGTCGAGTGGCTCGCTAGCCACGACGGCGCCGAGCCCATCTGGCTGGACGTCGATGAGCTCGGCCGGGTGCGGCCAGAAACCGTACGTGCGGCGATCGACTCCGACCCGGAGTCAGTTGCCCTCGTCACGGTCATGTGGGCGAACAACGAGGTCGGCACCGTGCAGCCGATCGCTGAGATTGTTGCCATCGCGCACAGCTACGGCATCCCGGTGCACTCCGACGCGGTGCAGGCCGTCGGTCAGTTGCCGATCGACTTCGCCGCGAGCGGCCTCGACGCGCTGACGGTCTCCGGGCACAAGGTTGGCGGCCCGCTCGGAGTAGGCGCGTTGATCGTGGCCCGCGACCTCTTACTCACGCCCGTCATGCACGGTGGTGGCCAGGAACGTGATCTGCGTTCGGGCACTCTCGATACCCCGGCGATCGCCGGGTTCGCCGCAGCGGTGAGCGATGCGGTCGCGTCGCAGCCCGCGCGTGCTGCCGCTCTCGTCGAACTTCGCGAAGACTTGGTACGGCGGGTCATGACCGCCGTCCCCGATGCTGTGTTGAACGGTGACCCTGGCATCGGTGCTGGTGAGCGGTTGCCGGGCAACGCGCATTTCGGTTTTCCCGGGTGCGAGGGCGACGCGTTGCTGATGCTGCTCGACGCGCGCGGGGTCGAGTGCTCGACCGGTTCCGCCTGCACCGCCGGAGTAGCTCGGCCCAGCCACGTGCTGCTCGCGATGGGGTCTGACGACGAGCGCGCGCGTGGCACCTTGCGGTTCTCGCTGGGACATACGTCGACCGAAGCGGACGTCGATGCGTTGCTCGCCGTTTTGCCCAGCGCCGTCGAGCGGGCGAAGCGAGCCGGCGTGGTCTCCTCGGCGAGTCGGCGGTAGTTCAATGAGAGTTCTTGCCGCCATGTCGGGTGGCGTGGATTCTGCTGTCGCGGCTGCGCGGGCCGTCGATGCCGGCCATGACGTTACGGGCGTGCACCTCGCGCTGTCGAAGTCGCCGCAGTCGCATCGCGTGGGCGCACGCGGCTGCTGCACGGTCGAAGATGCGCACGACGCTCGACGCGCCGCCGACGTGCTCGGCATCCCGTTCTATGTATGGGACCTCGCCGAGCGATTCGCCGATGACGTCGTCCAAGACTTTGTCGACGAGTACGCGGCTGGCCGCACTCCGAACCCGTGCCTGCGCTGCAACGAGCGCATCAAGTTCGCCGCAGTCCTCGACAAGGCGTTGGCACTCGGATTCGACGCCGTGTGCACAGGCCACTACGCGCAACTGATCGACGGCCCTGACGGCCGCGAGATGCACCGCGCGGTCGACCCCGACAAGGACCAGTCGTACGTTCTCGGAGTGTTGACCGCGACGCAGCTTGCCCATGCGATGTTCCCGCTCGGTGACACCCCGAAGTCTGGTGTTCGTGCCGAGGCGGCCCGTCGCGGGCTCGCGTTGGCGGAGAAGCCCGACAGTCATGACGTCTGCTTTATCCCGGACGGCGACACTGCGGGTTTTTTGCAGCGGCAGCTTTCTTCGCTGGGCGATGTCAGCGGTGACATCGTTGATCTGTCAGGGGAGACGCTCGGATCGCACGACGGCGTCTACGCGTTCACGGTCGGTCAGCGCCGCGGGTTGCGCATCGGCACTCCGGCATCCGACGGCCGGCCCCGCTACGTGCTCGATGTGTCTCCAGTGACCCGAACGGTCACGGTCGGCACGGCGGAGGAGCTCGACGTCCACTCACTTGTTGGTGTTCGTCCGCGCTGGTGTGGGCCTGCGCCGATCGGGCCAGTTGAGTGTCTCGTGCAGTTGCGGGCGCACGGCGAGCCGGTGCCCGCGGTGGTGCGAGTGATCGGTAGCGATCGTCTCGATGTCGAGTTGACAGTTCCCGCGCGCGGTATCGCACCAGGCCAAGCCGTCGTCGTCTACGACGGTACGCGGGTCGTCGGCTCTGCGACCATCGACACCACTTCGCGCTGACCAACGTCCCCTGTTCACCTGACAGGAGGTTGGTTCTTCGTCTTCAGGGCAGACTCAGGTTGCCGCTCTAGATTGCTCGGCGTGCGACTGTTCAGCGTGCGAGCGTTCTGCAGAGACGGAAACCTCCGGTGATCGAAGTACGCGGTCTGACCAAGCGGTACGGCGGTCGCACGGTCGTTGATGATCTCTCGTTCGAGGTCAAGCCCGGTGTTGTCACAGGATTCCTTGGCCCGAATGGAAGTGGCAAGACCACCACTGCACGCATGATCCTCGGCCTGACGCGCAGTGACTCCGGCGTCGCGACGATCAACGGACGGCGCTACCACGACTTGTCGCGACCGTTATGTGAGCTCGGTGCGTTAATCGATTCAGGCGGAGTGAACCCGAGCCGTACTGCAGTTGAACATTTGCGCTGGCTCGCAGCCGCAAATGACATTGCGCGTTCGCGTGCCGACGAGGTACTCGGCATCGTCGGACTCGACAGCGCTGCAGGGCGCAAGGTCGGCGGGTTCTCGCTCGGTATGCGGCAGCGGCTCGGCATCGCCGCGGCGTTGATCGGCGACCCACCGGTCTTGATCCTCGATGAGCCGATCAACGGCCTTGACCCCGAGGGCATTCGATGGATCCGCGGGTTCATGCAGGGCCTCGCGGCCGACGGTCGCACGGTGTTGGTCGCGAGCCACCTGATGAGCGAGATGGCACTGACCGCGAGCGCACTCATCGTGATCGGCGCGGGGCGACTGATCGCCGCGGAGAGTGTGACCGACTTCGTCGAGCGCGCGGTTTCGTCGGTGCGGGTGCGCAGCCCGCAACTCGACGAACTCGAGGCCGCACTCGCAGTTGAGGGCGTCTCGTTGTGGCGTGACGGCGACGCTCTTGAGGTCGTCGGTCTGAGCATCGAGCAGATCGGGTCGATGGCATCTCGAACTGGCGCGACGCTATTCGAGCTCTCGCCGCAACGTGCGTCGTTAGAAGACGCCTTCATGCAACTGACCTGCGATACGGCTGAGTTCGCCACCCGCCGTCAAGCGAGCTGACGCGCGATGCGCACTGCGCTTGCAATGGAATGGGAGAAGCTTCGCCCCGTTCACAAGACCTCGCGAACGATCGCGTTGGCGATCGCACTCGCCGTGACCGTTAGTGCTCTTGTCGCATTGGCAGTTGCGTCGTCGGCATCGCACATGTCGGCCTACGACCGTCTTACGTTCGATTCCGTCGGCATCTCGCTCGAAGGTGTGAACGCTGCTGTTCTTGCCGTCGCGGCGTTCGGCATCTTGTCGATCACCCGCGAGTACGCCACGGGGATGATGGCTGTCACGTTCCTCGCGCAGCCCGCGCGCCTTCGGGTGCTGGCAGCAAAGTTACTTACCCATGCCGGGGTTGCTGGGCTGGCGGGTGCAGGCGCGTGCGTGGCCGCCTTCGCCGTGGGCCAGACGCTGCTCAGTACCGGTGGCCTCGCAACCGGGTGGTCGGCACCGCAGCTGCCGGCTGCGCTGGGCGGCGGAGTCGTCTACTTGATCCTGGTGTGCGTGTGGGGGATCGCGCTTGGCGCACTGGTCCGTACCTCCGCATCGGCGATCATCACGAGTGCGTTCCTGCTGGTAGTTGCGCCGATCCTCGTGCAGATCTTGCCGGCCAGCATCGTTCAGCAGGCGTCCCGCTGGCTGCCGTCACAAATCGGCGTCCAAGCCATGTCGGCCCATCACGACCCGCACGCCTTCGCGCCGTGGACGGGTCTCGCCGTGTTGGCTGGGTATGCGGCGATCACGTTGATCGCCGGTGGCTTCCGGATGGTTCGCCGCGAGCCCTAGTTTCCGGTGAATGCTTTGCGGTAGGACGTCGGCGTGGTGCCGACGAGGCGACGAAAGTGCAGGCGCAAATTCGTGGCCGTACCAAGACCACAGCGCTGCGCGACCTGGTCGACACTGAGGTCGGCGGTCTCGATGAGTTCACGGGCGCGTTGGATTCGCGCGCTGAGCAACCACTGCAAGGGCGACGACCCGGTCTCGTCGACGAAGCGCCGCGCGAAAGTGCGCTCCGACACGCTGGCGTGCCGGGCGAGGTCTCGTACCGACAACTGGTGTTCGAGATGTTCGAGCGCCCACACGCGGGTCGACGACAGCGAGCCGTCGCTGGTTCCGAGCGGCGTTTCGATGAACTGCGTTTGGCCGCCCTCGCGGTGCGGTGCAGAGACGATCAGTCGGGCCAATCGGTTCGCGACAGCGGCACCACAGTCGCGGCGCACGATGTGCAGGCAAAGGTCGACCCCACTGGCGACTCCCGCAGATGTCAGCACCTGGCCGTTGTCTATGTAGAGCACGCCACGGTCGACAGTCACCCGCGGATACCGTTCGGCGAGTTCGTCGATATCGCGCCAATGAGTCGTCGCTTGCAGGCCGTCGAGCAAGCCGGCAGCTGCGAGAGCGAAGGCGCCGGTACAGATCGACACGACACGCCGCGATTGCCAACCACAGCGTCAGAACCTTTCTCCTTGCGACGTTGGGTGCCGAGCATCGCGGTGTGACTGACTTCGACCCTTCGCTGTTGTTCTTCTCGTGCGTGCTGCACGACATCGGGCTCAGCGAGCTCGGCAACCGCACTCAGCGGTTCGAGGTCGACGGCGCCGACGTAGCGGCCGAATTCCTTGCCGAGCAAGGGTTCTCGGCAGTCGATCGTGGCACCGTGTGGGAGGCGATCGCGTTGCACACGTCGTCCGGTATCGCCGAGCGGCGCGGTCCGGTCACGGAGCTGACGCGTTGTGGGATTGGCGCTGACTTCGGCCGCGGCACTGACTTTGTCAGCGACGAGCAGGCCGCTTTGATCCACGCTGCGTATCCCAGGCTCGCGATGGAGCGGTCGCTGGTCGACGAGATCGTCGCGCAGGCCCAAGGGCGTCCGGAGAAGGCAGTGCGCTACACGTTCCCTGGAGAGCTGGTGCGCGAGCGCAAGGCGGCGGGGACGACAGGGCTGGAGCAAGGCGCAGCCCTTTCCCGTTGGGGCATGAGCTAGTCCGTTCCATGCGTGGGCTCTAGGCTGCGCGGATGCGGGTGGTGATCGCCGGAGCAGGTTTTGGTGGACTTGAACTTGCGACCAGGCTGTCGGAGGAATTCGGCGACGAGGCCGACGTCGTGTTGATCGATCGTGCTGCGGGTTTCGTCTTCGGATTCTCGAAGCTCGACGTGATGTTCGGCCGAGCGACCGCAGACCACGCATTGCATCATTACGTCGACGTCGCAGGGCCGGGTGTTCAGTTCGTGCGGTCGACGGTTCGCGCTCTGGATCCGGTCGCGCGCACCGTCGTCACTGACGACGGAACGTTCGAAGCCGACGTCCTCGTCGTCGCTCTCGGTGCCGACCTCGATCCTGCGGCGACCCCCGGACTTGTCGAGGACGGGTACGAGTTCTACACCGTTGCGGGCGCGTTCGCTGCACGCGACGCATTGGCGCAGTTTGCCGGTGGCCGCATCGTGATCGGCGTGACGTCGACCCCGTTCAAATGCCCCCCGGCGCCGAGTGAAACTGCGCTGCTGTCGCACCTTTTCCTGCGCGACCGGGGTTTACTCGAGTCGTCTCACGTGTCGCTAGTAATGCCATTCGGCGTGCCCATCCCGCCGTCCCCTGATGCATCGCAGGCCGTGCTCACAGCGTTTGCTGACCGCGACATCGCGTGGCACCCAGGTCAGTTGGTCGTGGGGCTCGAACCCGAACGTAAGGTCGCGCTCACTAGCGGCGGCGAGGAGTTTCCGTACGACCTGTTCCTCGGCGTCCCACGGCACCACGCGCCGGCCATAGTCGTCGAGGCGGGGATGACGGCCGACGGGTGGATCCCGGTGAACCCGCTCACATTGGAAACGATGTTTCCCGACGTGTACGCGGTCGGCGATGTCACAAGCGTCGGGACGCCGAAAGCGGGCGTGTTTGCCGAAGGTCAAGCGGCCGTCGTCGCTGCGCAGATCAGCGCACGCATTCGAGGTGTTGCTCCGTCGATGACCTACGGCGGGCGCGGCATCTGCTACTTGGATTTTGGGCACGACACCATCGCCAAGGTCGATGTCACCTTCCTCAGCGGCGAGCGACCAGCGGGTGTCCTCGAAGGTCCGTCGCTTGAGTTGGCCGCCGACAAGATCGCGTTCGGATCTGAGCGCATTCGGCGCTGGTTCCATCGAGAGTGGACTCCGTGAGCAATCGTGCGCATCGTCGGCCGCCAGCGACTCCCGTCGCGTTCGGCCAGCCGCCGAGTTTTTGGCGACGGGTCCGCCACAACATCGCCTGGTTCGTGGGCGGGGGCACGGGCCGCGCCTTCCCGCGGCCTGGGCGATCCGTTCGTATGAAAGGCCAGCTCGGGGCCGGCCGCCAGGAACCGGCCGACGGCCCTGAGACACCATGTCGGACGCACTTGACACCACAATGACTTGATGTAACACCATAGTGGTGTCACGATGGGGAAATGGAACTCGGAACGTACGTCAGTGACCTCCGGCGCCAACTGGTCGACGCGGCAGAGAACGGCACGCAGGACGCTCGCGTCGTCGCCGAACGGCTCGCTGCCGGACTCGATGCCGCCGCGCGCCTCGTGCTGCTCGATGCCTTGTCCGCCGCCGCCGGCGAGATCACCCGCGACCTCGCACCCGGGTCCGTCGACCTGCGGCTGCGCGGGCGCGACATCGACTTCGTCGTGACGCAGCCGAACAGTGAGTCCGATGGCGACGACGCGCCCGCGGCGAACGTCGACGCCGACGATGCGAGCACCTCGCGCACGACACTTCGGCTGCCCGATGCACTTAAGGCACGGGTCGATGAGGCGGCGGCGGCCGACGGCCTGTCGGTCAACACGTGGCTGGTCCGTGCGATTGCGGCGGCCGTGCAACCCAAACAACGACGATCTGAGCAGCGCACGCCGCGAAGAGGCGACAACTTCGCAGGCTGGGCGCGCTAACCCGCTCGGGCCACCAACGCTCACCACCCACGCGGACTCGCAGGGTCGGCCCATCACGTCCAGAGAAAGGAAAGCGTCAGCCGTGCCCACCTACCAAACACCGACGCCCATCGACCTCGCGATCAACCTGCAGGTTGGCGCGATCGAGGTCATCGCGAGCGACCGCGCCGACACCGTTGTGACGGTGTCGCCGACCAACCCGACAAAATCGGCCGACCGCAAAGGCGCGGAGGAGGCCAGGGTCGAATTCGATGGCGAGCGGGTATCCGTGATCGGGCCACGGCCGCGCATCAACTGGTTCGGGCCGTCCGAATCGATCGATGTGAGAGTTGAGCTGCCAACGGGTTCGCGCCTCACCGCTGAGACTGCGGTCGGTGCCCTGCGTACCGTCGGACGTCTCGGCGCCACCCGCATCAAGAGCGCGATGGGCGGCGTTGATATCGACACCACGGGCGACCTGTGGCTGCACAGCTCGCACGGCAACGCGACTGTGGCTGCCGCGGAGGGCGGTGTCGAGATCACAACCGACTTCGGTCAGATTCGGGTCGGTACCGTCACCGGCGATGCGACCCTCAAGGCGTCGCACGGCTCGATCGCGGTCGAGGAGTCCGGCGGCGACGTCGACGTGAAGCTCTCGTTCGGCGATCTCGACATCGCGAAAGCGCTGGCTTCTGTTGCGGCGAAGACCGCCTACGGCAGCATCCGGCTGCGCGAAGTTTCAAGCGGTTCGATCCAGGTCGAGAGCGGCCTCGGTGAGGTCACGGTTGGCGTCCGGCCCGGCGTGCCCGCCTGGCTCGACCTGTCGTCGAAGAACGGGCACGTGCGCAACGAGCTCGTCAGCGATCGCGCTCCCGATCCGTCGGAGCAGACCGTCGCCGTACGTGCGCGCACCTCGCTCGGCGATATCAACATCCAACGCGCTTCATGAATGCGCTGAGCCGATGTTAGGAGTGCTCGGCCAAGTGACCCGCTCGCGCGGCTTGGCGAACCAGGTGGTCGCGCTCGGCGACGTTCATCGCTCGTCGGGCGCCCTCCGCGTACGCAGCGGCGGCCGCAGGGAAGTCGTCGCCGATCTCGTGCAGGTAGCCGCGCACGGCGTGCCAGCGGTGCCGCTCGCCGATCACGTCGCGCAACCGGTCGGTTTCGCGCAATCCGGCGGCGGCACCGAGGACATGACCGACGGCGACCGCCCGACCGAGCACCGCAGCCGGGTCTTGCCGCACCGGATTCTCGCTGAGGGCGACGAGGTCGTCGTACCACGCGAGGATCTGCGACCAGTCGGTCTCCTCGACGCTTTCTGCGTCGGCGTGCAGGGCGGCGATGGCGGCCTCGATCTGGTAGCGGCCGAACCGCTGAAGGTCTAACGCCGACTGCAGCACGCGCACGCCTTCGGCAATCTCAGCGGTGTCCCAGAGGCTGCGGTCTTGTCGGTCGAGGGTGACGATGCGGCCTTGCGAGTCGACTCGCGCCGCGAGGCGGGCGTGGTTGAGAAGCATCAGCGCGAACAGCCCACGTGCCTCGGGCTCGTCAGTGGCGAGGGTGAGTTGGCGGGCGAGCCGCATCGCCTCGCCAGCTAGGTCGACGCGGCCTGCGTGCCCGGTGGTGTAGACGAGGTAAAGCACGCGCAGCACAACGGCGAGGTCACCCGGTTGGTCGAGTCTTCGTCCTTGCAAGTCGCGTTTGGCCCGGCTGATGCGCTGGGCCATTGTTGCCTCGGGAACGTAGAAGGCGTCGGCGATCTCGCGCGTCGTGAGGCCACCGACTGCGCGCAGCGTCAACGCCACCTGCGATGCGGGTGTGAGGTCGGGGTGGCAACAGCAGAAGAGCAGGAAGAGGGTGTCGTCGCCCTCCTCCGTTTCGGCCGGCATCGGTTCGGCGAGCGCCGACTCTTCGCGGCGCACGCGCGCCACGTCGGTGCGGCGGGCGTCGATGAGCCGCCGAGTTGCAACCGTCATGAGCCACGCACGTGGATCAACTGGCGGATTCGCTGTCCACGCGCGCAGTGCCTCACGTAACGCTTCCTGAAGCGCGTCCTCGGCGGCATCGAAGTCTTCGCCGCGCCGGACGAGGCCCGCGAGCACGCTCGGGACGAGGGCGCGTAGTGCGCCCTCGTCCAGCGGTCGCGTCGACATGGCGGTTTCGCCTGGGTCAGTCGTTTGCAGGTGCGTCGGACATGACCTCTCGTACGTCGATCCACTCATACAACGGTTTGCCCCCTGGCCCGGGCTCCGACGAGACGTAGGCCGCGAGCTCGACCGCCCGCTCATATGAATCGACGTCGACCATGTACCAACCTGCGACGAGGTCGGTGATCTCGGGCAGGGGTCCGTCGGTGATGACGGGCGCGGCGTCCGGGCCGCCGTAGCGCACCCACGTTTGCGCGGGCGTCAGCGCCTGCGCGTCGACGAACTCGCCGTTGTCCTTGAGCAGCTCGCCAACGTGCCTAAGGAAGGCCATGTGCGCCTCGACGTCCTCGGGAGCCCACTTGTCCATCGGAGGGAACGGGTGGTGTGGCGTGGGGGTACCGCTGTAGTGCTTGAGAAGCAGGTACTTCGGCATGGTGTCTCCTGTGTCTCGGGCCGCGCCTGTCGTGGCCCTTCACCTGTTGAGCGGAGCCGTTCAGCGCTTCTCGACATGGAATCACTGTCGATCTTCAAGACGTTGCGGCGGCCCACTTCATGCCTTTATGGCCGGGTAGGAGGTGGGCAACCATACGGGTTGGTCTGAATCTGCTTCGAGATGACGACACCATCGAGGAATGCGACGTAAGCCGAACCGCCTAAGCAGTTCGTGCCTAGTGGCACGGTGTCGAGTTGCATGTAGCGGCCGGTCGTGTCGACGTGGATGTCCGACACGATCCATCCGCCGACGAGTTCGGGCATTGTTGCGTAGCTCGAGACCTGCCCGTTGTGCAGGCGTTCAATAGTTAGCGCCGTCTGCTGGCAGTAGGTCGCGAAGTACGCGTCGCCGGTCGGACTCATCGCACTGACCGCCTGGCTGTCGGGGCACGGGGTTTGTGGTGCGGCCGGCTGGAAGACGACCTTCGAGGCGACCGGTTGCTCGGCGGCATCGAATGTCAATGCGCGCAATGTGCGCGAGGGGTCGCCGAAGTAGTAGAGCGTCTTGTCGTCGGTTGACCATCCGACCAGCTGGTATCCGTCGAACGCATCAGGTAGCTCCGCTCCGGTAACAGTAGACGGGACGACGAGGGGTGCGGTCGCTCCTTTGTCGACGTCCAGGATGAGGATGTGGGTGCCAAGCGGCGCGTAAGTTCCGGTCGGTGTGGGGATCGCTGAGCTCGGAAGATTTACTTGCCCGACGGTGATGCTGTACGCGAGAAAGCGACCGTCGGGCGAGATCTGCGGCGAACCAAGTCCAGTGTTCTCGTCTCCGTTTTGCACAGGTGCAGTGACGATCGTCGTTGACGGACCGCCGTGTATCGACACACGCTGGATCGTCTCAATCGGTGATGTGGCAGTGCGCTCCTCCCGCCGGAAGTAGACGGCGCCCGCGGTAAGACTGATGGTTGGGTCGAAGTCGCTCACGCCGCTCGTCGGAGTCTGGTCGGCGTCCTCGCCGGTTGTGAGGGCGACTGCCGTGGCCTCGCCGCCTTGATCGCGGCAGATCGCGAACTCCTTCGATATGCAGATGTAGTCGCCGTCGGCCGGAAATGAAACTCCATTCGCGCTTGAACTCTCCGAGAGATACGAGCTTGCGGGCGCGGCGGTTAGCCATGGTGGATACGACTCGATCTGCGCGAGCGGCGCCGGCACGGACGACGGAGCGGACGACGGAGCGGACGACGGAGCGGACGGCGGCGGCGGTGGATTCGGGCCGGTGGAGGTGG
>DASYAG010000126.1:0-165330 GCA_036501485.1 Acidothermaceae bacterium
CACTTGGCGTTCGTCGCCAGCCTTTATATAGATGCCGAACTCGTCGGCTCCCAGGCGCACCAGCACGTCTTTGGCGCGGATGCATTGTTTGAGCCGCGTTGCGAACTGGACCAGCACGCCGTCGCCGACTGCGTAGCCGACGACCTCGTTCACATCATGGAACCCGTCGAGGTCGACACAAAGGATGGCACTGGGTGCCGCGTCGACGGCGGGATTGGGACCTTGGGGTTTCTGACGGTCAAAGGCTCGGCGATCGGGGAGTGCCGTAAGCGCGTCCCGGAAGCGCGAAACCGTCGACCCGTCGAGCACCGTGATTGGGCGCATCTCGCACCTCCCGAGACTGGCGATCGATGGATATTTAACTCTCCGTGTTCCCAACGTTACGGAAAGTAAACACAGTGACGTTTGGGACAGATCGGGTACAGCCCCGACCCCCCCGCCGTCCGACCACCGTCGCGAACCGCCGCCGCCCGCCGCGCTCGCGTGGATCCCCGGGTTAGGCGACCTCGATGACGACCTTGCCCTTGGCGTGGCCGCCCTCGACCGCAGCCATCGCGTCGGCTGCTTTGTCGAGTGGGATGGCGTCTTCGACGTGCGGATCGAGCTTGCGGTCGGCGACCATCGCAGCGAGGACGTCGAGGATCCGCGGGTCGTAGTCGCGCACGATCCCGTGCCCACCGACCTCCGCTGCGGTGGCTGGGTCGGCTGCGCTGATCAGCTTCGTCTTGTCGGTGACTAGCTCGGCAACGGCCCGCAGTCCGTCTCCGCCGGCAAGATCGAGGATCGCGTCAACGCCGTCGGGCATCAACTCCCTGACCCGGTCGGCTACCCCATCGCCGTACGCGACGAAGGTCGCACCAAGCGATTCGACGAGCGCTCGCTTTGCTTCGCTGGCGGTGCCGATCACGAAGATGTCGAGGTCGCGGGCGATCTGTGCGGCCGCAACGCCAACGCCGGCACTTGCGCCGTTAATGAGCAGTGTCTGCCCGGGCTTGAGCTCGAGTTGGGTGACACCGTCATACGCGGTCGCGCCGGCGATGGAGAGTGTCGCGGCGTCGTTGAACGAGACGTGCGGCGGCTTGTGTGCCGTGCCGTCCGCCACGAGCAGGGTGAATTCCGCCCAGGTGCCGGAGCCCGACGCGGCTCGGCCGAACACCTCATCGCCGACGGCGAACCCTTCGACGTCCTTCCCGACGGCGCGCACCACTCCGGAAGCCTCGAAGCCGAAGACGATCGGGAAACTGTCGGGCGGCGTCGCCCCGTAGGCCCCGGACCGGATCTTCCAGTCGACCGGGTTCACCCCGGCGGCGCGCACCTGAACGAGCAGGTCAGCGGCGAGCGGGGTTGGCATGTCGATCTCCAGAAGCTCCTGGACGTCGGCGGTGCCGTTGCTGCGGTAACCGAATGCCTTGACCATGTTGGTCCAATCGCTCGTCGGAGGATTTCGACCCTAATAGCCCAACTGCCAGAGGTGATCGGCCAGGTGGCCTCGACAAAGTGGAGTCACCCGCTCCATGTGGAGACATCTACTCCGTATTGTGTTAGCGTGGTGAAACGGAGCAAAGAACTCCCTTTCCCTCGTAGGAGCAGAACATGATTGCCACAGACCTGGCGCCCGTAGCCGGCGCACCCCACGGCCCCTCCGGCCGGGCGTCCGTTACGGCCGACGCGAGCGTCACCACCCCGCCGTCCGCCCCGGCTTTAGAGGTCGAAAACCCGCACCACACGCGGCGATGGGCAATCCTCGCGGTGCTGGCGACCGCGCAGCTGATGGTGGTGCTCGACACGACCGTTGTGAACATCGCGCTGCCGTCGGCCCAGAAGGCGCTCGGATTTTCGACCGGCGACCGGCAATGGGTCGTGACCGCCTACGCCCTCGCGTTCGGCAGCCTGCTATTGCTCGGCGGGCGACTGGCCGACCTGCTCGGCCGCAAGCGCGTCTTCATCATCGGACTCATCGGCTTCGCCGCTGCCTCTGCGATCGGCGGGGCGGCTAACGGCTTCGGCATGTTGGTTACCGCGCGCGCTGTTCAAGGAGCGTTCGGAGCCATGCTCGCACCGGCCGGACTCGCGCTACTTACAACGACGTTCACACAGTCGAAGGAACGCGCGAAGGCATTCGGTATTTATGGCGCAATCGCCGGTGGCGGCGCTGCAGTCGGGTTATTGCTCGGCGGCGTCCTGACGGAGTACTTGTCGTGGCGCTGGTGCATGTACGTGAACCTGGTGTTCGCGATCGGTGCAGTCATCGGCGGCACAATCCTGTTGCACAACCAGCCGGCCGAGGAGCGCCCGCGTCTCGACATCCCTGGCGTCTTGACGGCGTCCGCCGGATTGTTCAGCTTGGTCTACGGCTTCTCGCACGCCGAGTCGGCGGGTTGGGGTTCGACGACGACCGTCGCGTTCCTGGTGGCTGGCGTCGCGCTACTGCTGTCGTTCGTATTCATTCAGACCCGTTCGCGTAATCCCTTGCTACCGCTGAGAATTCTGGCGAACCGCAACCGCAGCGGTGCCTACCTCGCGATCTTCATTGCCGGCATGGGCATGTTCGGCGCGTTCCTGTTCCTCAGCTATTACATGCAGGGCACGCTGCACTACAGCGCCGTGATGTCAGGGCTCGCGTTCATCCCGCTGACGATTTCGCTGGTGGCTACTTCGATCACGTCGACGATTTTGCTGACGCCGCGAGTCGGACCTCGTTGGACCGTCGGCATCGGCATGCTCATCGCTTCGGCGGGCATGGTGCTGTTCAGTGGCATCGGCGCCCACACTGCGTACGCGGCGCACATCCTGCCTGGCACGATCGTCATGGGCATCGGCATGGGCATGACGTTCTCTCGCGCGATGTCGCTCGCAACATCTGAGGTGCGGCACGACGACGCCGGCGTCGCATCGGCCCTCGTTTCCACTGGTCAGCAGGTCGGCGGCTCCATCGGCACCGCACTGCTCAACACATTGGCCGCGTCGGCTGCGGCTAGCTACGTCGCCGTGCACGGCAAGTCCGCGGCAGCGTTGGTCAATGCGTCGATTCACGGTTACGTCACCGCGTTCTGGTGGGCTGCTGGGATCTTCGCAATCGGCGCCGTTATCTGCGGATTCTTGTTGACCAGCGAGGTTTCCATGACAAGCGGGGACGCCGAGGTGCTCCCGTTGTGAGCACCGATCAGGTTGTCGCGGGCGAGACGGCAACGGTTCCCGGTGACGTGGCCTACGCTGCCGGGATGACCGCCACCGACCCGGCGTCCCGCGTGGTTCGCAAGGACGTTGCCCGCAACCAGGCCCTGCTGCTCGCCGCGGCCGACGAGGTCTTCACCGAGCGGGGCGCGGATGCGACGCTCGACGACATCGCGCGCCATGCAGGCGTCGGGGTCGCGACGGCCTATCGCCACTTCGAGAACAAGCAGGCGCTGCTCGCGGCGATGTTCGAGGACCGGCTGAACAAGATCCTGCAGATGATGGAGGATGCCGACGCGTTGCCGGATCCGCGCGAGTCTTTCGAGGCGTTCGTGTACGGGGTTGCGGCCATGCAGTCGCACGATCGCGGCATGCGTGAGGTGATGCGCACCGACCACGGCATCGACAAGGTGTCGGCGATTCGGCAGCGAGTGCAGCCGATCGCGATCCGGATCGTTGAGCGAGCGCGCGCGGCCGGCATCCTGCGTCCGGAGCTGGAGACGAACGACATCCCGATGGTGCTCTGGATGACCGGTGCGATCAGCGACTACGCGGGCCCCGTGTCGCCCGATTTGTGGCGCCGATACCTCGACTTGATGCTCGACGGGATGCTGGCCGAGTCGTTGCCCCGTCGCACGATCAGCGTCCCCGCGCTCGACCAGAGTCAGCTGGAGACGGCGATGCACAACTGGCACTCCCACCGCTAAGCGCACCACTCCGCCGTCCGCCCACCGGCCGGCCGGCGTCCGCCCGGCAAATCGCGCGCAGTCCCGCGTCCCGCGTCCCGCCGTGCGAGTGTTGGTCACAAGCGCGCGCAAGTACGCGTGCGCAAGAGCACACGTTGGGGACCAGCACCCTGCGGGACAGGCCGACGGCGGGACAGGCCGACGGCGGGGTGGTGCGGACGGCGCGGCGGCTAGGTGTTGGGGGTGCCTTTACCTTGCGTGATGAGGTCGCGCAGGCTGCCGTCGATGTAGAAGGTCCACGCACTCGCGCAACTTTCGAAGCACTCGCCTTGCGGGACCAAGCCAACGTGGGTGAAGCGAACCTCGGTACCGCCCGCCACCGGCGCGATGTCGAAGGTGATGTCGGTACCCGTCCACTCGGTCTTGTCCTTGACGAACTCGAGGTAGCCGTCGAGCACATGCCACGCGACGCGCTTACCGGGGACGAACTCGGTGATGCGCTGCTTGCTGCGGTGCACTTCCTCGTAGCGGTAGGTGAATTCGGCGCCGAGTGAGTCGGTGTCGCCCTCGATGTCGCCTGACCACCATCCGCGCACGTTGTTGATCGCAGCGAACACATCGTCGGTACTTTGCGGCACCGCGAACGCAACTGTGTAGTCGTTCATGACGCCATCGCTGCGTTCTGGCGCTCAAGGGCCTTTGCTGCGCCGCTGGTCCAACCTAACGCGATCGACGCCGACATCGGGTCGGGGAAGATCTCCTCGTCACCATTCTCCACGCCGTCCAAGATGGCTGCCGCAACTGACGAAGCCGACGCCTTCGGGATGTCGAGGCCCGCCGTCATGTCTGTGTCGGTCGGACCAGTCAGCACGGCGTGCACGCGAATGCCACGGCCGGCCAGCAGCACACGCAACGACTGAGCGAGGGACAACCCGGCCGCCTTCGAAATCGAGTAGGCCGGGATCATCGGGAACGGCGCGAGAGCCGTTGCCGACAACGCGTTGACGATGACTCCACGCGATGTCGTAAGTAGCGGCAGAAATGCCTGCGTCACGCTGTACGTGCCGAGCAGGTTCACCGCGAGGTGTTGCTCCAGAACGGCGCGATCCGTCAGGTCGTCGTAGAGCGCGATGCCGGCGTTGTTGATGAGGATGTCCAGCGCATCGACTTTCGAGACGGCGGCGTTAATGTCCGACGCCGAAGTCACGTCGAGCGTCAGCGGCACGACGCGCGAGTCCGGGTGCGTGAACGGCTGACGCGTGCCGGCGTACACCCGCCGCGCACCGCGGCTCAAAGCCTCTTCGACCAACGCCCGGCCGATGCCTCGATTCGCACCCGTGACAAGCACTGTGCTGTCAAGAATTACTGCAGGGACGACGTCCGCCCGGTTTGTAGCCTGTGTCATTTCGTTCTCCCATGACGTGATAGTTCGGTCACAGGGACAGACAAGGCGGGCGGCCCAAACTGGTCACCAAAACAGCGACCAGTTCAGGTGGCCCGCGGTGTCAGTACGGGGAGATGATCGATGCGTGGAGGTGGCAGATGTCTGAGTTGATCCAGCGCGCGCGCCAAGGCGATCGCGAGGCGTTCACGGAGCTGGTCGAACCGCACCGGCGCGAACTGCAAGTGCATTGCTACCGCATGCTCGGCTCGCTGCAAGATGCCGAAGATGCGCTGCAGGAAACGCTGCTCGCGGCGTGGCTCGGGCTCGACGGTTTCGAGGGTCGCTCGTCGGTGCACACCTGGCTGTATCGCATCGCGACCAACCGCTGCCTCAACCAGCTCCGATCGTCGAACCGGCGGCCGGTGACCGCGGCGCCGTTGCCGATCACGCCCCCCGAGCCGACGCGACTCGGCGAAGTGCTGTGGTTGCAGCCGTATCCCGACGCGCTCCTCGAGGGACTTTCCGACGAGGCGCCTGGCCCTGAGGCGCGCTACGAATCTCGCGAGGCGATCTCGCTGGCGTTCGTGACCGCCGTCCAACTGCTGCCGCCAAATCAACGCGCGGTGCTACTGCTGCGCGACGTCCTCGGCTACCGCGCGAGTGAGTCCGCCGAGCTGCTCGGACTCACCGAGGATGCGATCACGAGTGCCCTCAAACGAGCCCGCGCGACGATGGACCAGTCGCGGTCGCCGGGTCTGCCACCGCCCGCTCCGGACAGTCCGGAGGAGCGCGCGTTGCTCGAACGCTTCGTTGCAGCCTTTACTTCGCTGGACGTCGATGGGCTGGTCGCGTTGATGACCGATGACGCGTGGGTGCGGATGCCGCCACTGCCGTTCGAGTACCGCGGGACAGCGGCGGTGCACGCCTTCTTCCTGGCGACTGCTCCACACCGGCTTGGCATCGCGCGGCTGGTGCCGGTGCGTGCCAATGGGCAGCCGGCATGGGGGGAGTACCGCCGCGACTCGGCTTCCGGAGGGCTGCACCTGATGGGCATCGAGGTCGTCGGATTCGCCGGCGACCGCGTCAGCGAGATCACCAGATTCGAGACCACGGTCGCGCCCCACTTCGGCCTCCCCCGCACGCTCTAGGGCGCGCTTTGCTCTGTTGCCGTGGAGCAACAGCTCAGCTCTGCTCCTGTAGAGCAACAGTTCAGCTCTGCTCCTGTAGAGCAACAGCTCAGCTCTGCTCCTGTAGAGCAACAGAGCAAAGCTTCCGGCGAAGCACTAAGCCCAAGCGCGATGGACGCGTCTTGCACGGTTGGCCGGCGTAGGTTAGGGTCCCCTTAGTTAGGTAACCCTATCCAAACTCGCAGGGAGGCGGCGTGCTTCCGACCTTTGTCATCGGGCTGCGCGAAGGCCTCGAGGCATCGCTGATCGTTGGCATCGTGGCCGCGTTCCTGGGCAAACAGGGTCGCTGTGACGCGCTGCGCCAGGTGTGGATCGGGGTTGGCGTCGCCGTCGCGATCTGTATCGCGGTCGGCGTCGGGCTGCAAATCGCAACGACGGATCTCCCGCAACGCCAGCAAGAGGGACTCGAGACCGTCGTCGGCCTGTTCGCGGTCGCGATGGTCACTTACATGATCTTGTGGATGCGCAAGCACTCGCGCGACCTCAAGGGTCAACTCGAAGGCGCAACCGCGGCGGCGTTGGCGCAAGGTTCCGCCCGCGCACTCGTCGTGATGGCCTTCCTCGCGGTGCTGCGCGAGGGCTTCGAAACGGCCGTGTTTTTGCTGGCCACGTTTCGCGCGAGCGGGAACGCAGCAGCGAGCGCGACAGGTGCAGTACTCGGCATCGCGGTCGCGGTCCTACTCGGCTACTGCATCTATCACGGCGGGGTGCGGATCAACTTGTCGCGGTTCTTCCGCACGACCGGCGTGGTGCTGATCGTCGTCGCGGCCGGACTAGTTATGACCGCGGCGCACACCGCGAACGAAGCGGGCTGGCTCAACGTCGGACAGGTTCAGGCGTTCGACCTGTCCTGGCTGATCCATCCGGGCACCGCAATGTCGGCTGTACTTACCGGCGTCCTGGGGCTCCAGGTGTATCCGGTGTGGATCGAGGTCGCGGCCTACCTCGCGTACTTGGTGCCGATGTTGGTGCTGACCCTCTGGCCAACAAAACGACGGCAGCCCGGACGTCGACAGGTGGCGTCCGCAATGCCGGCGGCGATCTCCCGCGCGGCGCCTTAGCAATCACCCCCATCGTCGACGCCGCAACGACGCGCGTCGCTTCATCGACCATGCCCGCGCACACGCCGCCGGCCATCCGCAGTGACGATCTGAATCGGGAACTCATGAGACTCCGTAAGCCGTTCGCCGCGATCAGCATCGGATTGGCTGCTGTCGTCTTATTAGCGGGCTGCAGCAGTAAGAAGAGCACTGCAAGTGACGACGGCAGCGGAGATCAAACAGTGCAAGTGGAGCTGACTAAGGCGGGCTGCCAACCGACTCCGGCGAGCGTCGCGGCAGGCCACGTGAACTTCAACGTCGTCAACAAGAACGCGTCTGCCGTTACCGAAGCGGAGCTGCGTAGCAACGACCTCTCACACATTCTGGGCGAGCAAGAGAATCTCACCCCGGGACTCTCCGGCGGGTTCGCACTCAACGTGCAGCCCGGCGCGTACAAAATCAGCTGCCCGGGCGCCTCGCAGGCGCACTGGGAGTTCACCGTGACAGGCAAAGCGAGCGACACGTCGTTGCAGTCCAACCCACAACTCACTGCGGCGGTCACGGGGTATTCGGCGTACATCAAGCAGAACGTTGCCGACCTCATCATGCACACGCAGAGCTTCTGCGACGCGATCAACTCGGGCAGCATTGCGCAGGCTGAGATGCTGTATTCACCGGCCCGCATCTACTACGAGCGGATCGAACCGGTTGCCGAAATCTGGGGCGACCTCGACACCGAGATCGACGGGCGTTGGGAAAATCCGGTAACCGATGTCGCGCAGTTCACCGGTTTTCACCGCATTGAGCAGCTGCTCTGGGAGACCGGCACACTCACCGGTGCGCCCGCGTTGTGCGCCGGGCTCGTCGATCACGAGAAGCAGCTGCAGACGTTGGTCGCGTCGGCCACCTACAGTCCGCTTGAAATGGCGGCCGGCGCAACGGACCTCATCAACGAGGCCGCGACCTCAAAGATCAGCGGCGAAGAAGAGCGGTACTCCAACGTTGACCTGCCGACTTTCAAGGCGAACGTCGACGGCGCAGAAGAAGTCGTCAACCTGTTCAGACCGTACCTGCAAGCCAATGACGCCAGCACCCTGAGTGAAATCGACCAGCGCTACCAAGGTGTACTCGCTGCATTGGGGCCCTACCAAGCGACGCCGGGTTACCTGAACACCGGATATGTCGAGTACTCAACCGTGCTCGAAGACCAGCGCAAGGCACTCTCAGGTGCGGTCAACGCACTTGCCGAGGCGCTGTCGAAGGTTACTGTCGAAGTCAGCTGAGGCGCGTGGTGCCAGACACGAGCGGGGCGGACGCCGGGGGCGCTGGCGTAGTTTCGCGGCGCCGATTTCTCGGCGGTCTCGGTGTAGTTGGTGCCGGAGCCGTAGCAGCTGGCTTCGGCGGTGGATACGCCGCGAAAGCCGCGACGACATCGCACAGCGACCACTCGACGGTGCCGTTTTATGGCGAGCACCAAGCCGGCATCGCCACCCCCGCACAGGACCGGTTGGCGTTCGGAGTGCTCAACCTGGTTGACGGCGCGAGTCGCTCCGACGTCGCCGATCTGCTGCAGCAGTGGAGCGCCGCCGCCGTCCGCATGAGTCAAGGTCAGCTTGTCGGCGACAGCTCGTTGTTGAACGCACCGCCGCTCGACACGGGCGAGGCGCTCGACTCGGCCCCGTCGAACCTCACTGTCACGATCGGCTACGGGCCATCGTTCTTCGATAAGCGACTTGGACTGCAAGCGAAGAAACCTGCTGCGCTGCAAGAACCTCCGCCGTTGCCGAATGAGAATCTCGACCCCGATTACACCGGCGGCGATCTGTGCATTCAGGCGTGTTCCGACAATCCGCTAGTCGCGTTCCATGCGGTGCGAAATCTCGCGCGACTCGGCATGGGCGTCGTGGTGCACAACTGGATGGAGCTCGGTTTCGGCCGCACGTCGACCACCAGCACTGCGGAGTCGACGCAGCGCAATCTGCTCGGGTTCAAGGACGGCACTCGCAACATCAAGTCGCAGCAAGCCGACGTGATGAACGACTACGTCTGGGTCGGTAACGAGACTGATCAGCCATGGATGAAGGGCGGCAGCTACTTAGTCGCCCGACGGATTCGGATGTTCATCGAGAACTGGGACCGTGACTACCTCGCCGATCAGCAGCACGTTATTGGTCGGGTCAAAGGCAGCGGCGCTCCCCTGAGCGGCGGCACCGAGTTCACCGAACCCGACTTCGCGGTGAAGGACGGCCAAGGCGACTCGGTGATTCCGTTCGACGCGCACATCAGGCTCGCCAGCCGCGAGTCGAACGACGGAATCCAGATCCTGCGTCGTGGGTATTCGTTCACCGACGGCATCGACCCGGTGCGGGGCACATTGCTCGGCGGTCTGTTCTTCATCGCGTTCATGAAAGACCCTGACCAGTTCGTCAAACTTCAAACGCAGCTCGGCACTCACGACGCGTTGAACGAGTACATCCAGCACACCGGCAGCGCCGTTTTCGCCTGCCCGCCTGGCATCACGTCTGGCCAACACTGGGGACAAGCGTTGTTCGCCTGATGCTCTGCGGCAGACCCCACACTCTGCGGCAAGATAGTGCCATGACAATCGAAGCGGTGTCGACGACGCACACACTCACAGTGCCGAGCGTCGGTTCGGTTGAGCTCACCGTTGACTCGCGCGGCGAAGGACAACCGTTCCTGTTGCTACATGGCGGTGCCGGGCCGCAGTCGATGGCGCGGTTCTCGCAGCTACTGGCCGAGGCCGGCCACAACCGAGTGCTGACGCCGATTCATCCCGGGTGGGCCGGCACTCCGCGCTCAGACGGACTGGCCAGCATCGGTGGTCTCGCCGCCGTCTACGGCACGTTGCTCGACAAGCTCGACCTCGGCGATGTCACGGTCATCGGGAACTCGATCGGCGGCTGGGTGGCCGCCGAGTTGGCGCTGCTGAACTCACCTCGAGTCGGCGCGCTCGTGCTCGTCGACGCGGTCGGCATCGAAGTCGACGGACACGGTGTCGCGGACGTGTCGACGATGACGGTTCCCGAGATCATGGACCTGTCGTTTCGTGACCCTGCGCCGTTCCGCATCGATCCGGCGACGATCTCCGACGCCCAAAAGGCGATCATGGCCGGCAATACCGCGAGCATCGCGGTCTACACCGGCTCGCCGGCGATGGCTGACCCGACACTGCTTGGCCGTCTCGACGACATCACCGTGCCGACGCTGGTGTTGTGGGGTGACAGCGATCGAATCGTCGATGCCGAGTACGGCCGCGCGTACGCCGCAGCAATCCGCGCGGCACGTTTCCATCTGCTCCCAGGCACCGGGCACATGCCTCAGCTCGAGACGCCCGCGCTAGTACTGAAAGCACTGTGGTCCACGGCCGACTAGCTCGCGGGCCGGGCGTCAGGCGGGGTGTTCGTCGCCACCGTGACCGGTCGCCCAGGCGATGCCGTACGTACCGAGTCCCGCCACGAGCCACGTCGCTGCGGTAATCACGAGCGCGAGCGCCGCCGCGACAACGGTGAACACGGATGCACCAACGGCGGCGAAACACAGCAGCCCCACCGCGCCAGCGCGGGCGCCTCGAGCATCGTCGCGGGCAGCAGCCTCGCCGTCCTCGTCGGCCACGAGCGTCAAGCTGGCAAGCAAAATCGCGGGGAACGCCAAGAGCGCTCCACCCACGAACGGACCAGCGCAGCGAGAGACCAATCCGGCCACCGCCGACGTCCCGGCACCAAACACAAACCGAATCAACGCCTCTCGCGGCTTCACCTCTCGCAGCTTCGAAGGCTCGCATCGCAGGCGCGGCCGCGAGCTTTCAGCCCGGCGTCGAACTGGCGCGATCGCGGCGGCAGCTTTCGCCACTGGCAACGTCGCCAAGGCCGGCAACACGACGGCGACCGTGCCGACCCACGCAGTCAACGTGACAGCCGATCCGCGGAGCGCGCCGAACCGCTGCACCACGCGCGGCGCCAGCAAGCAATAAGCGACAAAGCCGGCCGCGCCAGCAACCATGCCGACGCACGCGCGCCGGGCGTCCGACGAACCGCTGTAGGCGACGGTGATCATCAGGCTGCCGACCGCGATAGTGGGGGCCGCCGCGAAGACACCGGCGAACCGCTTCGGGCTCAGCGTCTCGGCGAGCACGGCAAACGCCACGACGAGCGCGCCACCGACGAGGGCCTTGAGCACGATCTCCACACCGCCGTGGTTTCCCGCCCTGCAACCTGAACAAACGGTGAACTAGCGGTTGCCTGCAAGGACAACTGTCGTTTGGACGACGGGATGCTCGGGTATCGCGGACCCTGGCGGTCGCCGCAAGCTGAGGCACCCGCCGTCCCGCTGGACTGGCTTGGTGAAGGAGCAAACGTGGGACGCCGGTTGCGTCGATCGAAGTGCGACGGGCCAGGTATTGCGCGGCGAAAGCGTGGGGCGGGATTTGCGTACTACTACCCCGACGGTCGGCGGGTGAGCGAGGTCGACGTGCTCGCGCGGGTGAAGTCCCTGGTACTGCCGCCCGCCTGGACCGACGTGTGGATTTGCCCATGGCCGAACGGCCACGTTCAAGCTCTTGGCACCGACGCGGCCGGCCGCCGGCAGTACCGCTACCACGACGACTGGCGGCTGGTTCGCGATGCCGAGAAGCACGAACGCGTGCTGCGAATGGCGAAGGTGCTGCCCGCCCTGCGGACGAAGGTTGCCGACGACCTCGAGGGCACTGAGCTCGACCGACGCCGGGTGCTCGCCGCCGCCGTCCGTCTGCTCGACCTTGGTTTCTTTCGGGTCGGCGGCGAGAGTTACGCGGAGGCGCACAACACCTACGGCCTCGCGACGCTGCGCAAGGAGCATGTCGTGGTGCGGCGTCGTTCGCTGATGTTCGAGTACGACGCGAAGGGCGGCAAGCACCGCGTTCTGACCGTTATCGATCCGGACGTCTATGACGTGGTCGCGGCCCTGAAGCGCCGGCGCGGAGCTGGGTCGGAACTGCTGGCTTACAAGGATGCGGGCCGTTGGCACGACGTCACATCCGGGGACATCAACGCGCACCTGCAGGAGATGTCCGGCGTCGACATGACCGCAAAGGATTTCCGTACGTGGCACGCCACCGTGCTCATGGCGGTCGCACTCGCCGTCTCTACGCACGCGATTAATGTTTCGTCGGCTGCGCAAACTCGGGCGATCGCGCGCGCGTACCGCGAGGTGTCGGGCTACCTCGGGAACACTCCGGCCATCTGCCGCCGGTCCTACGTTGACCCCCACGTCGTCGAACTGTTCGAGCAAGGCGTGACCATCTCGCGCGAGCTGGATCGCCTTGGGTCCGCCCCGTCGTCCGGCCTTGCAACTCACGGAGCGGTTGAGACAGCGGTGGTGCGCATGCTCTCTAAGAGCCGACCCGACTCGTCTGTTCGCGCGACGGCGTAATGCCAGCAAAAGCTGTCAGCCCCCAGGCGCTTAAGAGAGCGTCCGGGGGCTGACAGCTTTGGCGATGCCCAACGGTTAGTTGGCGATCTGGGCGGAGTTGGCCGCGCTGAGCTTGATCGTGACGGGTGCGACGCCGCCAGCGACCTGCGCCGCATCGACGGTGCTCATCCGCACGGTCACCGGTGAAACGTCGCCAGCGATCTGTGCGGCGTTCGCGGCGCTCAGCTGCACTGTCACTGGCGCGCTGTCGCCCGCAGCTTGCGCGACGTCGGCGGCGCTGATCTTCGGCACGACAGTGGTCGTCGAGGTGTGGTGCGTCGTCGCGATGTGGGAGACGAGGAAGGACGCCGCGACGAGGCCGGCGATGACAACGGCGACGGAGCGCTTCGTGCCGGTCGAGGACTGGTTGGAGCTAACTGGCCGGGTGAGTGTGGTGGCGGTCATTGTGGTCTCCTTCTGGCTGGACCACCCCTGCGGTGATCGCCCTGAGTCCAAGGTGCTCGTAAGGAGCTAGGGCGGACATCGGGAGACCTCCTCAGATGAGGCCTAGGTACTACCTAGATTTCTGGACGCCGGGTGCGCGCGCCTTACGCCGCGCGACGGGCGGTTAGCCGCCGAGCGCTGCGGCGATGGCGCTTTGCACCGACGCGGACAGTGCGGCGACTCCACCGAAGATCACAGCGTTGGTGATCGTTGCCTTGCCACCGCTCAGGTAGTCGGCAGTCGCTGACGGCAACGCCGTCGTGGCCCCGAGCAGAATCGGCCCACCGGAATGCGCCTGGTAGGCACCACCACTCAAGGCATCCGGGAACGTGACGCCGCTCGCGAGGCCGATGCTTGTCGGTGCGGAGAAGATCGCGGTGGCCACCGCAGCTGCAGTGGCATACCGGTCAGCGCCGTCCAGGGGAATCGCCGCTGGATCGGCCGCTACAGCTGGGCCGCCGACCGCGTAGACCGTCCCTGGGTGTGCGGTCAGGTAGGCCTCGACCGACGTCGTGAGCTTCGAACTGTTGGTCAACAAGACGACGCCATGCACCTCGGCTGCTGCCGGGCCGGCACTCAGCGCGTCGGGGAAGTTGGTTCCGGTCGCGAGGAACACCGTGCTCGGGCTACCCAGGGCGGCAGCCACCTTTAGCGCGGTGTCGTAGCGGTCGGTGCCGGCGTAGCGAACGACGTTGAATCCCAGACTCGTCAACTTGGTCGCGATGCTGTCCGGAATCGCTGCGGTTCCACCAAGGAGATACACGGTGCCGCCGGACGGCAGCACCCGCACAATTCCGGCCTGCGTTTCGGGTGTCAATGAGCTGCCCTGGACGAATAGCAGCGGAGCATTCTTCGCAGCTGCGAGTGCAGTGCCGACCAATGCGTCGGGGTAGTTGTCAGCGCGCGCCAACACGACCGCGCCCGCGCTGCCGGCACTTGGGTACTCGGCATTCATCGTCGCCACGGCGGTCAAGAAGCGGTCCGCGCCAGCGACGCGTACGAGCGCGGCAGTCGGCGCTGCAGGCCCGCCGCCACTACCAGTACTGCCACTGACAACGGCGTCAACTTCGTAGCTGAGCACGCTACTCCCGGACGCCGAGAAGGCGGTGGAATCCGTGGGCGTGAACGTGGCGGTGATCGAGTGAATCGCGACCGTCAGCGCCGTCGTTGTCAGGTCCGCAGTACCGCCCGACACCGAAACAGGGGCGCCCAGCGCGGAGGAACCGTCCATGAACTGCACGGATCCAACGGCATTGCTCGGAGCAACGGTTGCAGTGAAGTCGATCGAAGCGCCGACGGTCGCGGGACCGCCGGGAGTGGCCGAAATCGTCGTGGTCGTTGTGGTCACGCTCGGCGGCGCGGGTGTGACTGAGTTCGTCGACACGGACGCCGAGGACGTGCCTACCCCGTTCGTCGCCGTGATCTTGAACTTGTAGCTCACGCCGTCGGTCAGTCCGGTGAAGGCCAAGGTGGTGGCGCCGGTCGTCGTTTGGGGGAGAGTGGCGGGGGTCGAGGTGACGGTGTAGCCGGTGATCGGTGAGCCGCCGTCATAGGGCGCCGTCCAGTTGACGGAGGCGGTGGCATCTCCAGCCATCGCGGTGCCAGGCGCAGGGATTCCAGGCGCTGTCGCAGCTCCGGGCGTGAACGAGAAGGCAATGAGGGACGTGTCGGCGAATTGGTTGTTCCAGTAAATGAACGCGCCGCCCATGTAGAGCGTGTTGGTGCTCTGGTCGACGTAGATCGCCTGCACGCCGCCGTTTCCACCGTCGGCATTCGCGTTGACGCTGCCGGTGATGGCGGGGTTCCACGACGTGACAGCCGAGTTCGTGTCGTCCAATTGAATGCCGAAATAGTTCGGTGCGGTCAGCGGATTGTCGGACGTGCTGTTGTGATAGCCCGCGACAGCGGTGTCGCCGACGCTTCCGACCGCCTGGGAGTCACCTCGGGTGGAGTACTTCCAAAGACGCGCACCGGTCGCAACATCGGTCAGGATCGTTTCGTTCGACGAGTCATTCACGGGGGCATGGCCGCCGATGCCGAGCAGTATCTGGTTCGCGGAAGGGCCGACCGACAAGGCGATGACCTCCTCGCCGTCGTAGTCGCCGTAAGTCGGGTCTTGCACGGTGCCCTCGTCCGCACGGAGATTAGCGTTGAATGCGGTGACGACTGAACCGTTGCTGGGGTTGACCTTCACCAAACCGTGCTGCGTCACAGCGCCATAGGTCTCGAAAAGGCCGCCAACGTAAAGGAAACCGCCGGTGTCGAGCAACGCGTGCACGCCGCCGCCCGTGACGGCCTGCTGCCAGACGAGGGCTCCGGTCGTGGCGTCGCGCGCCTCCACGAAACCTAAGTCGCCGCCCACGTACACGTTGCTGGCATCGGATGCGATGGCCCGCACAGGGCCGGTCACCGCGGGGGCCCATGCAGTCACGTTGAACGAGGAGTCGAGTGCAGCGACATAGTTGCGCGCGGTCAGGCTGCCATTCATAGCGCCGACAGAAGTGAAGTCACCACCGATGTAGGTCACGCCGCCGAAGGTGTTGATCGCCCGCACGTAGCCGTTGGTCGCCGAACCGGATCCGGTGCCTACGGTCTGCCCGGCGAAGACGACCTGCCCAGTCAATTCGGAAATGACGGCGAAGTCGGTCGCGGCAACGGTCAGCGTTCCGCCGCCGGACTCAGGCTCGATCACGTTGGTGAAGTTGCCACCGATCGCCAGCTCGTCCGGGCCGACCTTGTTGATCGCGAGAATGTCGCCGTTAGTGCGGGCGAAGGTCAGCGGGGTCGCGTTGATCTGCGTGGTGGCTATAGGAGTGACCGCGGGCGTGAGGTTCGAGGTGGATGCGGACGCCGACAGGGCGACCACCACGCTCGTCGTCAGTAGCGCGCTCAAAGCCACGCCGGTGGCCGTGGTCAAAAATGCCTTGCGCATAAAACGTCCCCCAGGACCTGTTCGGGCGCGTTGCCCACCTACACGGCGTATCCGCGTCTGACCTGCATCCTCCGTGACTCCGCGCTCAGCTGCCAACCAAACGGGCGAATTTAGCCTGAATGGACCAGGAGTAGACCTGTTCGACCAAATCCGAGCGCAGTCGATCGGCACTTGCGCGGCGTCCGGCTAGTCACTTCGACCCAGCTCGCTGCCCCACGAGCGAAACGACCGCGCTCTAAGGGTCAGACCCCCGCCGTCCAGAAATCTAGGTAGTACCTACGCCTCATCTGAGGAGGTCTCCCGATGCCCGACCTAGCTCCTTACGAGCACCTTGGACTCAAGGCGATCACCACCGGGGCGATCGAGGTGAAAGGGGAACGTCATGAGCACCACCACAGTCTTCGGTCAGGTCGGCACCGACCAGTCCTCGACCCACAACAAGCGCAACGCCGTCATCGTCTTCACCGTCATCGCCCTCTTCGCGCTGTCCTTCTTCCTCGGCCGGGCGACCGCCACCAGCCACGTCAGCTCCACTGCCCAGCTCGCGACCCACGCCCAGCTCAGCCCGGCCGACCGCGCCATCGTCGCGAACGAAGTCGCACCACTGAGCAACACCGTCGCCACGCAGCTCAGCCCGGCCGACCGCGCGATCGTCGCCGGTGAGGTCGCCTCCCTGAACGGCACCGTCACCACCGAGAAGATGAGCCCCGCGAACCGTGCCGAGATCACCAACGACGCTGCGGCACTCAGCAACACTGGCACGCAGCTCAGCGCAGCCGACCGCGCCATCGTCGCGGACGACGCACCAGCCGCACCGGTCACCCCGCTCAGCCAGGCCAACACCACGTCGTGCATCGCCGGCCAGCCCTGCTAGTGACTGCCACGGATGCCGCGCCCGCAGTAACCTCGACTCCGTCGAGGCGGCGCATGGGGACGGGTGAAGCTGTGGGGGGTCGGGTCTCGTCCGCACAGTTCGTCGGCCGCACCGAGCAGCTCGCACTTCTGGGTGCAGCCTTCGAACAAGTAAGTAACGGCCGGACGACGACGGTGCTCATCGGCGGAGACGCCGGGGTCGGCAAGACGCGGCTCGTCGAGGAGTTCAGCTCTATCGCCCGCGACAGCGATGCACGCGTCGCCACCGGCGTGTGCGTACCGACTGACAGCGGCGGACTCCCCTACGCACCGATCGTCGGCATCGTGCGCGACGTGCTCAGCCAGCTCACTTCACCGAACGCCGAGGTCGTTGGCCCGGTCACCCGTGGACTCGGCATCGACGCCTCGGGCAAAGTTCTGCCGGTCGACGAGTTCGCGAAGACCCGCCTGTTCGAATCGATCCTCACCTTCGTTACCAGGACCGCAATCGAGACGCCGGTCGTCCTCGTGTTCGAAGACATGCACTGGGCCGACTCTGCAAGCGCCGAACTGCTCGGCTATCTGGTGCGCAACCTCACCGATGCCAAGGCACTCATCGTCGTTACTTACCGGGCCGAAGAAGTTCTGCGTGATCACCCACTGCATGGCTGGCTCACGGAACTCAGCCGGCATCCGCGCACCACGCAACTGCGTCTCGGCGGGCTCGACCGCGACGAAACCGCGGCACTGATCGGTGCGATCCTCGGCCAGCAACCGAATTGGGCGCTCGCCGACGGAGTCTGGGCTCGGTCGCAAGGCAACCCGTTCTTCGCCGAGGAGCTCATCGCCGCCCGCGATGACGCGTCGTTGTCGCCGGAACTGCAGGGCGTGATTCTCGGCCGGGTCGAGGCTCTTGCGAAGCCGACGCAGCAAGTGCTTCGGGCTATTGCTACCGCGGGGACGACGGTCACTGACCGTCTCGTGACTGCCCTCGCCGTCCTCGATTCTGAAGCTCTTGAGCTTGCTCTGGCCGAGGCTGTCGACCGGCAGATCCTTGTCGTCGACGCCGGCGTAGGGGGCTACCGCTTCCGGCATGCGTTGCTGCGCGAGGCCGTCTACGCAGCAATGCTGCCTGGCGAGGCACGTCGGCTGCATCGCACTCTCGCGATGGTCCTCACCGCGGATCCATCGCTCGGCGCATCGGGACCGGGATATCGAGTCGCCGAACTCGCGGGCCATTGGTGGGCGGCCGGCGAATGGCCAGAAGCATTCACTACGTCGCTCGCGGCTGCCGATGCAGCTGAAGCCGTGTGGGCGTTCCCCGAAGCCCTCGCCCATCTCGAGCATGCGTTGTCTGCGCTTGACCGAGTGCCGAGCGGAGCGACTGCGGACCGCGTGGCGTTGCTCGCCAAGGTGTCGGAAGTCGCGCACATGGCTGGCGCTGGGCAGCGCGCCGCCGAGTTGGCACAGGCAGCCATCGATGGTTGCGACGCCGCCAACGATCCGTTCAGTGCCGCGCGGTATTACACGTTGCTCGGCCGCAATCAGTGGGCACTCGGCGAACAGCAAACAGCTTTTGACGCCTATCGCCAAGCCGCGTCGCTGTTGCCCAAAGACCCGCCGTCCGACGAGCTCGCACGGATCCTCGCCGAAGAGGCTCGGTGGCTGATGCTCGTCGCGCGCTACGTCGAGTCCGAAGCCCTGTGTCACGAGGCCATCGCAGTCGCTCGGGCGGTCGGTGCACGCGCTGTTCAGGGACACGCCACGAATACGTTGGGGGTCTGCCGGGCCGATCTCGGACATCCCGACGAGGGCATTGAGTTGCTGCGAACCGCACTCGGCATCGCGCTTGAAGCAGGCAGCGCATGGGATATCGATCGGGCCTACATCAACCTCGGCCATGTGCTCACGGATTGGGGCGAACTCGAGGCGGCTGTCGACCTCGTGGCGGAGAGTCGTGTGGCCGGCGAACAACGCGGCTTCCCCAGATTGAACGGGTCTGTCATCAACGCAGTGTGGGGGCTCGTTCGACTTAGCCGCTACGAGGAAGCCGAAGCGATGCTGGCGAACTGGGGACGCAGAGGAGTCGGCACGACTGACATTGCACCACAACTGGTGCCAGCGATGATCGCGATCCGCCGCGGTCGATTAGACGAAGCTGCACAATTGCTCGCCGATGCCGAGCGGTCGAGTATCAACCTCGACGACGTTCAGACCCGTGGCCAGATGTACATCGAGGCCGCGGAGTTAGCTATCGAGCGCGACTTACCCGACGAAGCCTACACAGCCATCGAACATGCGTTGGTCCTCGTCACGGCGACCGACGACGCATCGCGTCGCGCACACATGTGTGCGATCGGCACGCGCGCGCTCGCAGACGGCTTGGCTCTTAAACAAGCGAACGGCCAACGAGTCGCCACTTCGCTTGCGCTTGCTCAGGGAGCTGCCCTGGTCGTCGAGGCGAGCCGACTCGTTGACGGCGGAGCAGGTTTACGCCCACCGCAGGCAATGGCATGCATCGCGATGTGCGTTGCGGAGGAGTCTCGTCTGACCCGGTCCGAGCCGTCTTTGTGGGCCGCGGCCGTAGCGTCGTGGGAGGCTGCGCACGAGCCGTATCGCGCCGCATATTGCCAATGGCGACAGGCCGAGGCGCTGCTAGGAAATCGAGTTGGACGTCGAGAAGCTGAGGCTTGTTTGCAAGCTGCGTTTGCGACGGCTTCGCGGATTGGCGCGGTCCCGTTGCGCACCCGCATCGAGCAGCTCGCTCAGCGAGCCCGCATCACGCTTGCTGACGCGGTCGTCTTGCCTTCGTCGCCGGCTACGGCGCTGGGTCTTACTCCGCGCGAGCTCGAGATCTTGGCCCAGTTGGCTGACGGGATGACCGACCGTGAAATCGCCGAAGCACTGTTCATCAGCAAGAAGACCGCGAGTGTTCACGTGTCGAACGTGCTGCACAAACTCGACGTCACCAACCGCGTCGAAGCCGGTCGAGTCGGCCAAGCCCACGGACTCGGCGGCGGCCGCGCGACACACGCACCCGCCGCCGTCCGCTAAACCCGCACCGCGATGATGGGTACATGGCGCAGCGGTCTTTGTTGTCGATCAAGTCCGAAGGGTCGATCCTGAGCATCGGTTCGCGAGGTTCGATTCTGTCCATCGGTTCGGTCGGTTCGATGCTCTCCATCGGCAGCATCGGGTCGTTCGCGTCGGCGTTCTCGATCGGCTCGTTCGCGAGCTTCGGCTCGATCATGTCGGCGGTATCGGACCGCTCGGTCATGTCATGGCGCGCAAGCCGCACCGTGATGTCAGGTGGCTCGGCGCACCGACACGCGTAAGAGGGAGACGCGGACGGGGAAGATGGGGGCGATTCTCTTGAACGTTGCCATGAACTACGAGCCTGCGTGCCCAGGCCATCCAATGCGGGCGGCCGTGTTCGACCCCTTCGATGAACGCTTGCCACAGCGCGTGCATTCGATCAACGTCGTGTCGAGGTCGTCGACGGTTTGGTCGTGGTAGACGTGCCAGTTGTGCAGTCCGATCCAGCACCTCAGTGGCTTCCTCATCTTCGCACTGTATGCCCGTATTGCTCGGCTAGGAAGAACCTCAAGATGGACGTCGACCGGTGCGGCAATAGATCAGGCAGCCCGTGCAACGCCGGCTAGCCGCCACGGCAGCTTCGCTGGCGGCCGTTGCAATCGCGGGCGGTGCAGTGTGGGCCGGTTTCGCGCTGTCGTCAGGGAAAACCACCCCGGAGGCCGCTGCAGCATCATCGACAAGCGCAACCGCCTCGCCCTTTAGCCCCATCGCCGCCGCATCGTCAGCCGTAGCTGCGCCGTCCAGCCCCGTCGCCCTCACCTCAACGGCAACTCCGTCGCCGCCGCCTGCAGTCGCTGTCTGCGATGCCGCAGACCTGCAATTCTCCAACCCATCGAACGCCATCTCCGGCGCGGAAGGCGAAACTGTCGCGATCGTCTTCCGCAACATTGGGTCGCAGCCTTGCTCGCTTACAGGCTGGCCCACGATCCGCACTCCGGGGCTTCATACCAAGGTGCAGTATTCGACGTCCACCGGTGCAGGATTCGAAGTCGCAGTCACCCGCTTGGTGCTGCAGCCACAGCAGACCGGCGCGACCGCGCTGGACATCTTTGGCATCCCGGGCGGCGATGGTTACGGCGAGCAATGTTTCGCCGCTGGCTCGTGGGCGGTCACTCTTCCCGGCAGCCACCAAACGACATCCGTGTCGTGGCCGCAGTACCAGGGCGCGTGCCCCGGAGGGACGATTCTCGTCTCACCGTTCTACCTGGGTGATGCGGTCGAGATCGGCTTCGACTCCGCTGACCCATCCAGCATCCCCTGCTCGGACCGTTCGACAGCCCGCCCATGGTGTCGTGAGCGGGCTGCCGGTCGGCCTTAGGCAGTGACGGCGTCGTGCGCGCTCTTCTTCGCCTTAGGGTCACTCGGATCGGTCGGAGCCGTCTTCTTGAGTTCGAGTAGGCGCACGCCGATCTCGCTGAGCTGCGTCCTAGACAATCCTTCCCGCACCTTCGGGAACCAGTCCGTTTCTTCTTCTTCGACGTGATGCTCGACGTTCTCGATCAGCACCGTTGTCTTCGCGATGAAGTGGTCGTCGGCTGGAGACATCGTCGATAGCTCGAGGCACAGGACGTCGGCGACGTGGTGCTCCTCGTAGCTCTCGAGCACGTCGTCCTCGAGGTCAGGCAGCAGTTTGCGGACCTCGGGGTACATGATTTCGTTCTCGATGAACGTGTGCCGGGTCAGTTCGGCAATGATCTGCGTAACGAGTGCGCCCCGAGTTTGGGGAGTCCCGTTCTTCGCTGCTTTTTCGAAGGCCCTGAACAGCTTCTTGACTGCCTTGTGGTCATCTTTGAGGACGACGATGGCATCGGTGGACATGACGAGCACTCTCCAGGGTGGGTCGAATCGCACCGGCGGCTGCCGGTCCCGCGACGGATACCCGGAGTGACGTACCCGAAACGGCCGGGTGCAGGGAGATCTAGTGTCGCGGCTCGCACTTAGCCAAGCCGGTGTACGCGACATCGAAGCCCTTGCTCAGGGTCGACTCGAACTCGCGCATGCCTCTGCCATCGGCTTCTGACTTAGAACTGTCAGCACACCAGCATCGTCGGGTTGCTAGCCTGCGGCGGGTGAGCGACGCGGTCGAGAATGAGGACCTTCGGGTACAGCGATTGCTGCTGGCCCAGGCCAATGCGGTCGAGTTGTTCGACCAGGTCCGCGAACGCGAGCTCATCGCGGCGGGCGTGACCGAACGAGGCGCCAGCGACGCCATTCGCGATCTGGCTGCTGACCTGTTCGGGGTCGATCGGTATTGGCACAAGCGAATCGTGCGAGCGGGCCCGAACACGCTTGAGCCGTATCGCGAGAATCCGCCCGATCGCGTCATTGAGGCCGACGACATCGTGTTCTGCGACTTCGGCCCGATTTTCGAGGAATGGGAAGCCGACTTCGGTCGCACGTTCGTCCTCGGCGACGATCCGCACAAGGTCGCGATACGCGATGCGTTACCTGTCGTTTGGGACGCGGGCCGCGACTACTACCACGCCCATCCCGACGTCACAGGCGAGCAGCTGTTCGCCGAGGTCGTGCGGCTTTCGCAAGAGGCCGGGTGGGAGTTCGGCGGGCCGATCGCAGGGCATCTGATCGGTCAGTTCCCGCACGAGAAAATCGCCGGTGACGACATCGAGCTGTACATCACGCCGGGCTCGGACAAGCCGATGCGGCGAACCGACCGCACCGGCCAGCCGTGCCACTGGATCCTCGAGGTTCACCTCGTCGACCCGCAGCGGCAGATCGGTGCCTTCTACGAAGAACTGCTAGACCTGTAAATCGGACGGCGGGGCAAGTCAGCCGATTGGCGCGCTGCTCGCGGTCGGTACGACCGGAGCCACGCCGGCGTAGAGCCGCACGGCTTGCCAGCAGTACCAGGCGGCAACGCTGCGGTACGGCCGGAACGGTTCGCCGAGCAACTCAAGTTGCTTGGGCGTCGGAGTCGGGACTTTCCACGCGAGTCCGTATCCCTTGCGGACGGCCAGGTCGCCGACTGGCCACACGTCGAGACGACGTAGCTGGAACATCAAGAACATCTGCGCCGACCATCTCCCGATGCCTTTCACAGTCGATAGCCGGACGATCAACTCTTCGTCATCGATCCGAGCGGCGCGGCGCGGGTCGATCACGACAGTGCCATCGAGGGTTTTGGCCGCGAGGTCTTGGATCGACTCAACTTTGCGCCCCGACAGCCCAACCGCCCGCAGCGTCTCGCTCGACGTTCGCAGCACCGCTTCTGGCGAGACGTCATCGCCGAGCGCCGTGATGAGCCGACCATGGATCGCGCGCGCGGCGGCTCCCGCGAGCTGTTGATAGACGATCGAGCGCACCAGCGTCGCGAAGTGAGTCTCGCCCGCGGGGGGCACCTTCGGCAGACCCGTTTGAGCAACGAGTTCGGCAATCACTGGATCCCGCTCGGCCAGGATGATCGCGCCTTGCCGATACGTGGCCTTGCGGCCGGCGACCGCCACGTTCGTCTCACCTCAACAGAGCAAGTCGGCTGTGCCTGAGTAGCCAATCATCAACAGGTCGAACGGAAGACGTTCGAGTGGCCCCGGCGGATGTGTCGGGATGGTGTTGACAGGGTTGGCTAAGTAGATTAGCTTTTTACCTAATGCGCTAAGCCAACTCTCTCGGAGGAAGTCATGACGGAGCACCTCAACATCGGCGAAAACACCATCGCCTACGACGTGAGCGGGCAGGGCCTACTCGTGGTCCTCGCGCACGGCATGGGCGACAGCCGGCACTCATACCGCTTCATCGCCCCCGCGCTGGTGGCTGCTGGCTACCGGGTCGCTAACGTCGACATCCGCGGTTGCGGCGACTCGAGCCTTGGCTGGGACGGCTACAGCCGCACCGACATCGCCGGCGATTTGGTGGCCGTCGTTCGCCACCTCGGCGGCCCGGCCGTGATCATCGGCCAGTCGATCAGCGGCGGCGCCGCGACCATTGCCGCGGCCACCGCACCCGACGTGATCACCGGTGTCATCGAACTCGCACCATTCACCCGCGCACAGTCGATCCCCCTCGGCGCGATGCTGCGGGTCAAGCGCTACCGAAGCGGCAGCATGCTGTTGATGCGGACGATCCTGATGGGCAGCATGCCCGCCTGGAAGAATTACCTTGAGCTCGCGTACCCGACCAAGCCCGCCGACTGGGACGCCGAATTGGCGCGCATCGAAGCGAAATTGAGCGAGCCCGGAAGGATGAAGGCACTGCAGGCGATGTGCAAGTCGAAGCCGAACGACGCCGGCGCGCAACTGGCGAACGTGCGCTGCCCCGTGCTGGTGATCGAGGGCGACGCCGACCCTGACTGGGCCGACCCACGCGCAGAGGGCGAGCGGATCATCGCCGACTTGCCCGCTGGTCTGGGTGAGCTCGTTGTGCTGAATGGTGTCGGTCACTACCCACACGCCCAATCGCCCGACCAGGTCGTCGCGTTGACGCTGCCCTTCCTGACGAAGGTTCTGCCAGGTGCCTAGAGCCGGGCTTGGCTCGGCCTCGGTCACCGAGGCGGCTGCGACGCTTGCAGACGAGATCGGCTTCGATCAACTCAGCATGGGCCTGCTCGCCGAACGCCTCGGGGTCAAGACGCCGTCGCTGTACAAACACGTCGACAACCTCGCTGACCTCACCCACCGCATTGCCGTGCTCGCCATGGTCGAACTCGGCGACGCGGTGCGCGATGCGACGCAGGGCCGGGCCGGCAGCGACGCCCTTGCCGCCGCCGCACAAGCTATGCGGGCCTACGTCAAGGAACACCCTGGTCGGTACGCAGCAGGCAACAGCGCCGAGCCGACAGGGCCTGACGACCCGCTGATCCCGGCAGCCACCCGGCTGCTGGGCTCACTCTCAGCCGTGCTGCGTGGCTACCAACTGCAGCCAAGCGAGGAGGTCCACGCCCTGCGGATGCTGCGCAGCATGCTGCACGGATTCGCGACCATCGAAGTGAGCGGCGGCTTCCAGTTCGACACCGACGTCGACGAGAGCTTCACCTGGATGGTCAACCTGATCGACCACGGACTGCAGTCCCTCTCGCAGACCGATCGCTAGCCCGGCCTGCGAATTTTGTGGAGCTGAGGGGATTCGAACCCCTGACCCCCTCGATGCGAACGAGGTGCGCTACCAGGCTGCGCCACAGCCCCAAACGGGACTCGTCAGGCTATCACCCGGCATTCGGGCGCCAGCCACGCTCTAATGGTTGACGGCCCGCCGCTTCGCGAGGATCACGTCGAGTTCGTCGACATCGGGAACGTCGTCGTCAAGCAACAGATGCCGGACGTCGACCTGCGAATCGATCCACTTTCCGGGCTGCGTGAGGTCGATCATCGGCCCCGACTCAACGTCCGCGCGAGGCGCCGCAGTAGCCGGACGCGAGACCACAGGCTTCGAAACGTAAGTCGGCAGCGGGACGGCGATGGGTTCCCATCGCGAGCCGTCTGCTGTTCCAGAGGCGCTGCCCGTCCCCGAGGCACTGACCGCTTCAGCCGTGGCGACCGGCGTGATGTCGGCGTCGTCGTGCCGGACGCGAGCGGCGTAGTAACGCTCGCCGCCCGCCGTCCGCGCTGTTGAGTATGGCGCAGCTGCTCTGGCTGCACGAGCGAGACTGCGGCGGCGCATCTCCGAGGTCCTAATAGCTTCGGTACGCAGGTGGATCACGTAGCCGGCGAGCGCCAGCCCTGCGCCGAGTTCGAACCACCACGACGTGTGTAGGAACTCGGCCGAGAGCGCGAGTCCGATGACGAGCACCGCGAAGCCGACCGCGATTCGACGCCGGCGGGCGATCAACTGAGCCCGGCCGCTGGTCGCATACGACTGCCGACCCTGATACGACTGTCGGCGCGACGGCAGACGCAGCGGCACCCGAAGTCGCCGGCGGGCGATTGATGTGTCGGTCTGGTTGTCCACGGTGACTCCCCAATTGTCGCGTGGCATCACGAGGTATTGACCCTCATCGGTGCGATCGGAGCGGTCCGCGCGACCAAACCGGCCGAAGCGGCTGAAGCGTCCATGCGTTGGGCCGCGCCGCGAGAGCACTCGCATCGCTGTCGAGAAGGTGTCCATCGAGCGGCTCGCACTGTCGGCGTCGTGCCGGTTGAGCCACATCGGGACTAGCACCAGGATCCAAATCCCCACGATGCCAAGGACGATCAGGCTGCTCACACTTCGTCACGCTAGACACGAGTGACGGATGTGACGAGTACATCGGTGGTGTGTCGGGCGAATTCAGGTCGAGTCTGCGCTGCTCAATCTGGCAGCGCCGCCTGCTGCGAGCCAGCGCGGAAGCAATCCGCCGGGCACATCTTCGACCGTCATCGCGTACGACAAGTGGTCACACCACGCACCCGCAATGTGGATGTATCGCTCGCGGGTGCCCTCGAGCCGGAAGCCCAACTTCTCGACGACCCGGCGGCTTGCCGCGTTCTCTGGCCGGATGTTCGCCTCGACGCGATGCAGCCCGGCGTCCCCAAAGCAGTGATCGATGACCATCGCGAGCGCCGTCGGCATGATGCCGCGGCCGGCGAATCGGCGCGCGATCCAGTAGCCGAGGTAGGCGGAGTTCGCCGAACCGCGGGCGATCGCACCGACCGTCACTTGCCCTGCGAACTGCTCGCCGACGAGCATCGCGAACGGGTAGCAGAGGCCGAGGCGGGCGTCGCGTCGCAGTGCTCTCACCGCGTCGCCGTACCCGCGTCCACCATCAGATTGCGTCACCCCGGGCGTCGTTGCTTCCCACGGTTCGAGCCACTCGCGATTCATCAGCCGCGTCATCCGCCACTCGCCGGCATCGCGCAGTCGCAGCGGCCGCAGTCTCACCGGGCCGTGCTCAAGGATGACTGGCCAGCCCACACTCACGAGCGCCTATCCCTGATGATCGGGGTCATGGTTTGCGGGACCGCGATCGTGATCGCTCCCCGCGAGTTGCTCAACTGCATGCTGGAGGATTGGCGCCAAAACCGCCATCCCGTCGCGCACTGCGGCCGTCGAACCGGGCAGGTTCACGATCAGCGTGCGTCCGGCGACACCGGCAACGCCACGACCAAGAACAGCAGTTGGGACGTCGATGCGTGCGGTCGCGCGAATCGCTTCCGCGATGCCAGGCACTTCGTAGTCGAGAACCTGCGCGGTCATCTGTGGAGTGTGGTCGCGCGGGCCGAGACCGGTGCCGCCACTGGTGATGATGACGTCGTAAGCGGCCTCGATTCCCGACCGCAAAGCAACCTCGACGGGAGGGCCGTCGGGCACCACGATCGGACCGTCCGCCTCGAACCCGATCGCTTGCAGGGCCTCGATGATGAGCGGGCCACCCTTGTCGGCGTACATCCCGCCGGACGCGCGGTCAGACGCGGTGATGACCAGCGCCCTCGGGGTGGGCGGCGCCATCGCTCAACGCTCGCGGACGATCAGCATGACGAGAAACTAGTGCATCGCGGCCCGCGTGCACCCACGGGGCCACTGCCGCCTGGACCTCCGGCACGCCTCATAGCTGTGCTTTGCACCCGAAAGAGAAATGCGCCGCGGGCGTGCTTCTCCCAGCGCTTTGCTCTGTTGCTGTGGGGGAACAGCTCAGCTCTGTTGCTGTGGGGGAGCAGCTCAGCTCTGTTGCTGTGGGGGAACAGAGCAAAGCGCGCGAAAGAGTAAGGCGGTCGGTCAGGTTGGGCGCGTCCAGGGGCCGCTCGAGCCGCCGGTCTTCTCTTCGACCCTGATGTCGGTGATCACGGCTGCGGGATCGACTGCCTTGACCATGTCGATCAGCGCGAGGCCGGCGACGGCCACGGCGGTCAGCGCTTCCATCTCGACGCCGGTGCGATCGGCCGTGCGCGCGGTCGCCACGATGTGCACCGAGTCATCCTCAACGGAGAGATCGACGGTCACGCCGTGCAAAGCGATCGGGTGCGCAAGCGGCACGAGGTCGGGCGTGCGCTTCGCGCCTTGAATGCCGGCCAACCGTGCGACCGCGAGCGCATCACCTTTGGGGACCCCGCTCCCGCGCAGCAACTCCACAACTGACGCGGAGACGAGAACGCGACCAGACGCTGTCGCCGTCCGCGCTGTGATGTCTTTGCCTGAGACGTCGACCATGTGCGCGGCGCCGGTTGAGTCGAGGTGCGTGAGGCGCTTCACATCTGGCGCCGCTCGAGCATCATCACCGACACGGTCGCGCCGGTCGGGATCTCGGAGACGTGGTCGGGCGCGACGATGAACGCGTTGGCCAGCGCGAGGTCGGCGACGAGGTGCGAGCCCATGCCCCCAACAGGCGTCACTACGTACGCGCCGTCGTTGACGTCGAGGCGGGCGCGCACGTACGAGCGCTTTCCCGCGGTCTTCGTGATCGGCGCCGCCAACCGTGCGCGAACGAGCGGGCGATAGAGCGGCAGGACGCCGAGCATGCGACGAATTGCCGGCCGTACAAAGACTTCGAACGACACATAGGCGCTCACCGGATTGCCAGGCAGTGTGAATATCGGCGTCGAATCGGGGCCGACGGTGCCGAAGCCCTGCGGCATCCCCGGCTGCATTGCGACCTTCAAGAACTCGACGGTGCCGAGACGCGACAGCACCGCTTTCACGGTGTCGTACGCGCCGGCGCTCACGCCGCCGGTTGTCACGACGAGGTCGGCGCGCACCAGCTGATCCTCGATGAGCGACATGAGTTTGGTCGGGTCGTCGGGCACGATGCCGACCCGGTAGGCAATAGCGCCAGCTTCACGGGCGGCAGCAGAAAGTGCATAGCTGTTCGATTCGGTGAGCTGGGCTGGCCCTGGCTCGACGCCGACGTCAACAAGTTCATTGCCTGTCGAGAAAATGACGACCCGAGGCCGCGGGCGGATCAAGACGCGGGCGCGTCCAATCGCGGCGAGCAGGCCGATCTGCGGCGCTCCGAGTGACGTGCCTTTCGTGAGCACGGTCTCGCCCGCGGTAACGTCTTCCCCCTCGCGCCGAATGCTTAGCCCGGCTGGCGGGGCGTAGTTGATGCGAACGCGCGCCACCCCGCCGTCCGTCCACTCGACGGGGATGACGCAGTCGGCGCCGGCCGGAATCGGTGCGCCGGTCATGATGCGTACCGCGAGTCCGGTGTTCACCGAATAGACGCCGCCGCTACCGGCCGCGATGTCACCGATCACTGGCAAGTCGACCGGCGTCTCTGGCGTTGCCGAGGCGACATCGACGGAGCGCACTGCGTACCCGTCCATCGACGAGTTGTCGAAGCCGGGCAGCGGCCGCCACGCCACGATGTCTTCGGCGAGCGCGCAGCCGTGCGCATCGAGCAGGTTCACCTCGAGGGGTGGCAGCGGAGCAAGCGTCCCGAGCACCGCAGTCAGGTGTTCGTCGACGGTCCTCATGCGTTCGTGCGGTCCTCGGTGGCGGCGTCTTGCTGCTTCATGAAATTTCTCAGCCAGACAAGCAAATCCGGGCCAAGGTCGGCGCGATCGACGGCGAGCGTAATGACCGCGCGCAGGTATTCGGCGCGGTCACCGGTGTCGTATCGACGGCCGCGAAACAGCACACCCCGCACCGGACCGCCGTGGTCAGAGCGGCCGGCGAGCACCCGCAATGCGTCGGTGAGCTGGATCTCGCCGCCGGCTCCCGGAGGTGTCTCGCGCAGCACGTCGAAAACCTCCGGCGCGATCACGTACCGGCCGATGATCGCGAGATTGCTCGGCGCATTGGTCTTCGGCTTCTCGACGAGATCGGTGACCAGGACGACGTCTTCTTCGTCCGTCGGCACCACCGCTGCACAGCCGTACAAGTGGATCTGCGATGGGTCGACTTCGATCAACGCGATAACGCTGCCACCTAGCCGCTCTTGCACCTCGACCATGCGCGACAGCAATGGGTCGCGTTCGTCGATCAGGTCGTCACCGAGCAGAACCGCGAACGCCTCGTTGCCGACGTGCTGGGCGGCGACGAGAACAGCGTGGCCGAGACCGCGGGGTTCGCCCTGGCGCACGTAGTGCACCGTCGCCAGGTCCGTCGCCTCTTGTACGAGCGACAGCCGGTCGGCGTCCCCCTTGGCGCGAAGCGTCTCTTCAAGCTCGTAGTTGCGGTCGAAGTGGTCTTCGAGTGCCCGCTTGCTGCGACCCGTGATCATCAAGATGTCGTCGAGCCCGGCGGCGACGGCTTCTTCGACGACGTACTGGATCGCCGGCTTGTCGACGACCGGCAGCATCTCTTTCGGCGTCGCCTTCGTGGCAGGCAGGAATCGGGTGCCGAGACCGGCGGCCGGGATGACGGCCTTGGTGACCTTCTGATCCGCCATGACCGAACCCTAACGTTTTGGGTCGGACCTCGGGCAAACCGGGCTCAGTCGTCGCTGAAGCGGGGGCGATCTGCGCCCTCAGGCAGCGCAATATCGGTATCCGGGACGACGAGAACTCGGCGTTCCTGGTTCGCTGCGTCGTCCTGCGTGGCGAGGGCGAAGCGCCAACCGTCGCGGCCGGCGTCCTTGGCCGCATACAGCGCGTCGTCGGCGCTGCGCAGCAACCGCGACGGTGTCATGCCGTGCTCGGGGAACACCGCAACGCCGATCGAAGCCGTCACGTTGAGGCCCGTTCGTGGGTCAACCGCGTGGCCGTTCGCGCCGAGGTCGAGGCAGAACGGCGTCGACCTGATCACGGTGCCGAGGCGTGCGGCAAGACGTGCTGCACCGATCGCGTCGGTCTCGGGCAGCACGATCACGAACTCCTCGCCGCCGTACCGCGAGACGGTGTCGACCTCGCGGACCTCGGCGCGCATCCTTCCCGCCAACTCGATCAGCACCGCGTCGCCGACCTGGTGCCCGTACTTGTCGTTGATGGACTTGAAGCGGTCGAGGTCGAGCATCAGCGCCGCGAGTGGCCGGCTGAATCGGGTCGCGCGCTCGATTTCGTGGCCGAGGCCGATCGTGAGGTAGCGGTAGTTCCACAGGCCAGTCAGCGGATCGGTCAGGCTCAGGCGCTGCGCCTCTTGATGCAGCAGCACGTTGTCGATCGCGACGCCGGCCTGCGTGCTGAACGCGAGAATCGTGTCGAGGTCGTGCGACGTGAACTCGCGCGCGCCCTCCTTGTCGTAGAGGTTCAGCACCCCAACGATTCGGCCCGACTGCTTCAGCGGGACGGCGATCACTGACGCGGCGTCCGGCTCGCTGGGGACCCGTCGCAGTCCCGGCCCGTCGCCGGCGCGACCGCACACCGGCTCACCGGTTGCGGCAACCTGACCCGCGATGCCCTTGCCGAGCGGAACAACGGTGCCTGCGTCAACGCTCTCGGCGACCTCGCCCCGACGCACCTGCACCGCGAGATTGCCGTCGCCGTCGAGGAACATGATCGCGCCGCCGGTTGCCTGCGCGCTGCCGATCGCCGTGTCGAGGACGACCGCGAGAATCCCATCGAGGTCGTGCGTGTGTGTCAATGTCGCGCCGAGCCGGTCGAGGTTTTGCCGTAACTCGTCGCGACTGCTTTCGAGCTGCCGGATGTAGGTTTGCAACTCGCGCGTCATGTGGTTGAACGCGGTCGCCAGCTGGCCAACCTCGTCCTTCGAACGCACCGGAATCGCGATGTCGAGGTCACCGCTCGCGGCCCGCGCAGCAGCCTCGGACAGTTCGACGACCGGGCCCGAGATGAGTCGTGCAAGCAGGCGACCCATGACGAGCCCAGCAAGGATCGTCACGAGCACGATCGCGGCGAGCACCAACGTGAGGTTCGTCGTGTTAGGCACCCGCTCGCTGACGATGACGCCGTAGGGCTGATTGGCGGACGGCGGCACGAACGCGAGGATGCGGCCCGCGGCGTCAAAGACCTGCGGGCTGGGCGTGTTCGGCTGCGCTTTCGCGGCAGACGCTTGCTTCGCCGCCTGCGTGCTCGTCAGCGTGCTCGAGACGAGCGCACCGCCAGTCGTCAGCGTTACTGCGGTCGAACCCGACAGCGCCGTACGAAGGCTGGCCGCCGTCGTCGACCCGACGCTGTAGGCAACCGCGACCTGGCTCAGCTGCGGGCTTTCCGCGATCGCCAGACCTGCGCGGCTGGAGATCGCGACGTTCGCATTCTTCGCGTCGCCGCAGCTGTTGAGAGTCGACGTCCCCACCTGCGCGGGAGCGCCGGCAAGTTTCCCGGCGCTCGCCACGATGGCCCCGTTCGATCCGGACACCACCGCGTAGTCGGCCGCGTGGTCGCTGACCATGTGGGTGACGGCGGCCTGCGGGCCAAGGGTCGCGACCTCGAGTCCGAGCAGCTGCGCCGCCTGCTGCGCCTGGGTGCACCGCGCGGACAGCACGTCAGTGACACTGACGCCCGCGGTTCGCAGCCGGGTGCTGATCTGGCTCTTCAAGATGTGCGGGACGGCGATCAGGACCGCAACTGCGCCGACCAGGATCGGGATCAAAACGATCAGAACGAAGGCAAGGGAGAGCCGGGTGCGCAACGCCATTCTGCCGGCACCTCCGGTGTTCGTCGCCACGCTTTGCGGCAACCGTTGCCACCCTCTTCGGCAACCACTGTCGTTAACTTGCGGCGTAACTCCCCATGCGATGCTCGCATGGACACCCTTCCCTGCGAAGCCTCCAGCCGGGGGATAAGTCGTTACTCTGCCGCCACATAAAGGTCAAACAGGACACGAAGGGGGATGGGTGATGGGCTCCTCGGAGGTGACTGCGGCCAAAACCTCCCTCCGGCGGGATTTGCTCGCGCGCCGAAGCAGGCATACGGACGCCGAACGGGCCAGCATTGCGGCGACCCTGGCAGCGGCCTTCGCGACCGAATTCGAGTCGCGAATACGCGGCGGCTCGGCGCCGGATAAGCCGATGCGGGTGGTCGCGGTGTACCTGTCGTTCGCGACCGAACCCGGCACCGGTCCCTTGATCCAGTGGCTGGCCGACCAGCGGGTGCGAGCACTCGCACCGACGTTGCTACCCGACGCGGACCTCGGCTGGATGGACGTGCCGGACGGCCCCCCGCTGGGACTCGACGCGATCACTGACGCCGAGGTGATCCTCGTTCCGGCACTCGCGGTCGATCTGAGCGGACACCGCCTCGGGCGCGGTGGTGGCTCGTACGACAGGGCACTGACTCGGGTGCAGCCCGGGCAGACCGTGCTTGCCGTCGTCCACGATCACGAGGTTCTTGATTCGGTGCCGTTCGAATCGCACGACCGCATCGTCGATGGCGCGCTGACTCCGAGCGGGGTGCGGTACTTCGGCATCGCCGCGGACGGCTGACCCCTCGTGGGCGCGACCCAGCTCGACGTGACGCTGCTGCTTGGCGCGATCGTGCTGCTCGCCGCGATCCTGGCGGTCAGATTCGCGACTCGCATCGGACTGCCCGGCCTGCTCGTCTACCTCGCGATCGGCCTCGCGCTGCAAAGCATCGTGCACTTCGACGATGCACGGCGGGCGCAGTCGCTCGGCCTCGCGGCGCTGGTGCTGATCCTCGCCGAGGGTGGACTGACAACGAGATGGGACGACGTGAAGCCGGCCGTCGTACCGGCCGCGCTGCTCTCCACCCTTGGGGTCGCGATCAGCATGAGCGTCACGGCGCTGATCGCGCACCTCGTGCTCGGCGGCAGTTGGCGCCTGGCGTTTCTGCTCGGCGCGATCGTGTCATCGACCGACGCGGCCGCCGTATTTTCCATGCTGCGCAGGCTAAAGCTGCCATCTCGACTCGCAGGAGTGCTCGAGGTCGAGTCAGGCCTGAACGACGCGCCCGCCGTCATCGCCGTTGTGTTGCTGAGCTCGCATCACCCTCAAACCAACGCGGGCATCATCGTTGCGTTGGTCTGCTACGAACTGGTTGCAGGCGCAGCGATCGGTTTCGGTGTCGCGTGGCTCGGCGTCTTGGCGCTGCGCCGATTGGCGCTACCCGCGTCGGGGTTGTACCCCCTCTCGGTGCTGGCGCTGGCTGTCGCCGGGTACGCGACGGCAGCGCTCGCGCACGCGTCTGGCTTCCTCGCCGTTTACGTGGCCGGGTTGTTTCTCGGCAACTCGCGACTGCCCCATCGGCCCGCGACGCGCAGCTTCGCTGAAGGAATCGCGTGGCTGGCGCAAATCTCGTTGTTCGTGATGCTCGGAGTACTGGTGATCCCGTCGGCGCTCCCCCGCGAGATCCTTCCAGCAATCGCCGTCGGTTCAGCACTGCTTCTACTAGCTCGCCCCGTCTCGGTCGTCATTTCCCTGCTGCCTCTGCAAATTCGGCGGGTGCGCGTCGCGACATTTGGTCGCGCCGAGCGACTGTTTCTCTCGTGGGCGGGGTTGCGGGGTGCGGTTCCGATTGTGCTGGCCACCGTCCCCGTGACCGCGGATGTTCCCCGCAGCCGCGAGCTGTTCGGGCTGGTGTTCGTGCTCGTCGTCGTGTTCACCCTCGTGCAGGGACCGACGCTGCCCTTTGTCGCGCGCCGACTCGGGTTGGTGGTCGCGGCCGAGCCGACGCACATCGACGTGGAAGCAGCACCCCTGGAAGACCTCGATGCTGAGGTGCTGCAGCTGAGCATTCCGCCGGGATCACTGATGCACGGAGTCGAGATCTTCGAGCTACGGCTACCTCGCGGTGCGGCCGTCACCCTCGTCGTCCGCGATGGAGTGAGCTTTGTGCCGACCGACGAGACGGAGTTGCGCCGTGGCGACGCGCTGCTGATCGTGACGACCGCGTCCGCGCGGGTCGAAGCCGAACGCCGCCTGCGAGCCGTCAGCCGCCGCGGCAAGCTCGCCGCCTGGTACGGAGACCACGGCGAATGAGCGCGACCCCGGGCGTGCGGCGGCCAGTGCGCCCCTCTCTTTGGCGCGCTTTGCTCTGTCGCTGTGGGGCAACAGAGCTGAGCTGTCGCTGTGGAGCAACAGAGCTGAGCTGTCGCTGTGGAGCAACAGAGCAAAGCATTCGGGAAAGTCGCTCCCGACCGGGGATTTACGCCCTGGGGAGGTGTTTGCCGAGCACCCAGGAGAGCGATGTCGTTGCGTCGGCGACTGTCCACGTCGAGGCATCGGGGTGGGCGAGGTTGTCGCGGCCCTGGTCGTCGAGGAACTTGTCGAGCACCGGCGGCGGCGTAACGCCCTGTGTATTCGGTGCCCCATCGATCAGGAACCGCTCGTCGCCCGACTTGTTCAGCATGAACACTTCGTCGGTGTGGGTGACGTCGTAGGTCAGCAGCGCACCCGTCATCCAGTCGATGCCAGGCGGGCTATCTTCGGCGGTCTTCTCGACGTCGACACCGAGCGCCTTCCAAAGCGCCGTGAGATCGGCGGGCGCGGCCGTCAACAGCGTCCAGTTCGGCTGAGTGATCTGCGCGACCGATCGATAGGCGTGCAAACGCGCCACGGTGTCACGCGCGGGGTCGATCGTGATCATGACCATCTGCACGTTGTTCTCTTGGTGCGCCTTGATGACGGACTTGTCGAGCAGTTGCATGTTGCTCGTCGTGAGCGGACATGTCTCTTGGCACAACGTCATGAAAGGCGTGAACACCACGGCCTTCCCCTTGAACGCAGCCAACGTCAGCTGCTTTCCGGTGTCATCGGTGAACTTGATCGACGTCACCGATGACGGGAGGACCTGGTTCAGCGTCGTCCCGATCGACAGGGCGGGCTTCTTCGGGGACGTCGGGGCGAACTGTCCGATCGCGGCTGCGACGAGGATCAAACCGACGACACCAAAACCCGCGATCATCGGGCGGCTAAGTCGCATCGTTGCCGCCGAGCGTTTGCAAGTAAGAGTTGTAGGCCGCGAGTTGAGCTTCGTCGTCGTCCAAGGCCTGCGAAGGAACCCCAGCCAACGCGCCACCGGCGAGCGAGTTCTGCCGCGCCGACTCCACCCATGCCCCACCATCGAGGGGACGACGAGACCGTGCCACTCCGGCAAACAGAATCAGCACCATGACGAGCATCACAAAGTCGCCGCCGATCCACATCACGGCGCCACCGGCATGGAGGTCAGCGACCAAGCTAGGCCCCCAGTTTCGACGTCCGGCATAGGCAGGAAACAGTTCGTGGTTCGTCTGGGTCAGCACCACGCCGGTGAAGGTGTCGACCGGCATCGCGAGGACGAGTAGGAACAACCTTGTGGTGAACGACAGGCGCCACCGGATCGGTTCGCGGCCGATGAGCGGCAAGAAGTAGAGGTAGCCGACGACCAGGTAGAGCACGTGCTCGAGATCGTGCGCGACCGGGTGTTGCAGGGTGACGTTCATGAAGCCGGTCAGGTGCGTGCCGACCACCGTCGCGATATACAGCAGGACGCCGAGCAACGGAAACGTGAGCACGTTGATCGGTGCCGATCGCACGATGCGCTTGACCGTCGTGTGCACCGGATTGCGGGTCGCGTGTAGTAGCAGCGTGACCGGACGGCCGAGCAGCAAAAGCGGTGGCGCGACCATGAGCAGCAACACGTGCTGCACCATGTGGATCCAGAACAGCACGTCGTCGTAGGCACCGATGCTGCTCTGGGTCGCGATGACGATGACGGCGTTGCCGGCCAGGAATGAGACGGTCCAGCGAAGCGGCCACGGCCCTGATCGGTGGCGACGCCGAACGACGACCACGCCGACCAGATAGACGACCGCGGCGATGATGACGCCAACTGTTACGACCGGCGCGAACTCCCACTGCGTGAACGCGGTGTGCGTTGTCAGGGGCGGAATCGCGTCAGCAGGCACCCATGCATGGTTTCACCGCCAGGACGGACGCCGACCGGCCCCCCTTCAAGGAGCCGGTCGGGCCGAGCCATGAACGCCTCTTGCGCCGCCTTCGACTCCCAAACCTCGTAGACAACAAGGTCGCCGTCCGCCGTGACCGCGGCGGTGTGGTTCAGCACCGGGGCGGGCCAGTCGCCCGCGCCAGTGCAAGTTGGATCTTGTCCGCCGCCGCGGTGCGTCGACGCGGATAGCCTGCCGCCGTGAGTCAACGATTGGACGACGGCAGCGCGGGCGATGCCGACTACGGGCGGGTCGGTGGGGCGTACTCGCAGTACCGGCGGCCCGATCCGCGGATCGCGGCCCGCATCGTCGACGCACTCGGCGGTGCCCGAACGGTGCTCAACGTCGGTGCGGGCGCAGGTTCGTACGAGCCGGTCGATCGAGAGGTGACGGCGGTCGAGCCGTCGGCGTCGATGCGCACACAGCGGCCGGCCTCGCTGGCGCCAGCAATCGATGCGACCGCGGAGAATCTCCCGTTCGCCGACGACTCCTTCGACGCGGCGATGACGACGTTCAGCGTGCATCAGGGGGGCGATTTGCACGCGGGGTTACGGGAAATGCGCCGCGTCACCCGCGGACCCATCGTGATCCTGACTTGCAACCCCGAGCTGGTGCGGCGGTTCTGGCTGTACGACTACGCACCCGAGGTTCTCGACACAGAGGCGCGCCGCTACCCGTCGATCGCGACGATGTCGGAGGTGTTGGGAGGCTCGGTCGGCAGCGCCGTCGTGCCCGTGCCATTCGATTGCGTCGACGGGTTCAACGAGGCGTACTACGGCCGACCGGAGGCGCTGCTGGACCCGGGCGCACGGTTGTCGTGCTCGGCGTGGAGCTTCGTCGGCGACGCTGTCCAGGGTCGATTCACGGCCGACCTCGGTCGCGATTTAGCCGACGGAACATGGGACCGCCGCTTCGGCCACCTGCGTACCCAGCCAACGTTCGACGGCTCCCTCGTTCTGGTGGTCGCTCAGCCTTAGCGCCTCAGAGCTCCAACCGCATCACTGGGCGCGTCGGGTACGTGCGGGCGACTTCGGTGAACCCGGCGGCGGCGAACATCGCGACGGTGCCGGTATAGATGGCGGCGCCACTCACCCGCTCGGCTTTCAGTGACGCGACGTCGACGGGATGCCCTTCGATTGAGGTTGCGCCCTGGTCGCGCGCGTAGGCAACAGCAGCGCGCAACAGCGCCGCTCCAACGCCGACTCGCCGATAGCGACTGTCGACCTTGAAACAGCTCACCCACCAGGCGCCCTCATCATCAGCCAGCACTCGCGCGAGTGCGCGGTTGCCGAGCACTCCGGGCAAGATGGCGCGAGGCCCAACCCTGCTCCAGCCGACCGGCTGATCGTCAACGTAGGCGATGAGTCCGGGTGCCACGACTGCGCGGGTGACCTCCTCGTGCAGGGCGTCACGCTTGCTCAACGCCCCAGCCGCCCCGGTGCCGGGCGAGCCCACGAAGACCTGACACCAGCACGACGAAGCGCCACCACCCCGCCGTGCGAACAAGGCATTGATGTCGTCCCAGCGGTCCGCCGTCGCAGGCCGCACCTCTACCAACATGGCATCCACGGTCCCAGACGCGCACCGGAGACGGACGCACCGGAATTTGCGGGTCCGTCGTATCATTTAGCAATCAGGGGTCGAGAGTGCTAGCGGAGGTCTGAGTCGTGCCGACGTATCAATACGTGTGCACCGAGTGCAGCACGCCCCTCGAGGCCGTCCAGAAGTTCACCGACGACGCGCTCACGGTCTGCCCGACGTGCGGCGGCAAGCTCCGCAAGGTCTTCTCGTCGGTCGGCGTCGTCTTCAAGGGCTCGGGCTTCTACCGCACCGACAGTCGAGCCGATTCAAAGAGCCGGTCGGACGCCGGAGGGTCGGCGTTGCCGGCATCCGCATCGTCGGATTCGGGCTCGGGTTCAAGCTCGGGGTCCGACTCGGGTTCGGCGGATTCCGGCAACTCCGCGAGCAAGCCCGCGGCCGAGAGCAAGTCTGGTGACTCGGGCGGCTCGGCGAAGCCGAGTAGCGACTCGAAGCCGAGCGCGACACCGAAGGCGAACAGCTCGGGTTCAAGCTCGGGCAGCTCGGGTTCCAGCGGCTCGGGATCCAGCACCGGTGGCGGCTCGAAGGCCGCCGCGACTACCTGAGCGGTTCGTCCACACCCCGCAAACCGCCGTCCACTAGCTGTTTGTGCTCTTGGTCATTGCGCGTCTGCGTCACCTAGGGTCGGCCCATGAACGATGACTTTTCATCGCCCATCGGCGTCATTGGCGGCTCGGGGTTTTACGAGTTTGTCGACGACCCCGTGAGCGTGCCGATCGAGACTCCGTATGGCCATCCGAGCGAGCCGGTGGTGACGGGGCAGGTCGAGGGCCGGCCGGTTGCGTTCATCCCGCGCCACGGGCGCGACCATCGCTACCCGCCACATCGAGTGCCATATCGCGCGAACCTATGGGCGCTGCGCTCTGTCGGCGTTCGGCAAGTGCTGGCGCCCTGCGCGGTCGGGTCGCTGCGCGCCGAACTCGGGCCGGGCAGTCTCGTGGTGCCCGACCAGGTCGTCGACCGCACGTGGGGGCGCGAGTTCACGTACTACGACACGATCGGTCCGGTCGTGCACATCGGTTTCGCCGACCCGTACTGCCCTCACGGCCGTGCAGCTGTCGTCGATGTCGCTGCGACCCAATCGTGGGAACCGCACGACGGCGGCACATTGGTCGTGATCCAGGGTCCTCGGTTCTCCAGTCGTGCCGAGTCGTTGCACCACACGGCGCAGGGCTGGTCCGTGGTGGGCATGACAGGGCAGCCAGAAGCGGTGCTAGCCCGTGAGTTGGCCCTCTGTTACACCTCGATCGCGGTGGTGACGGACCTCGACGCAGGAGTCGAAGCCGGTCAGGGCGTCAGTCACCAAGAGGTGCTGGCCGCGTTCGCGTCGAGCATCTCTCGGCTGCGATCGCTGCTGTCCGGTGTGATCGCGGCGCTGCCGACGGAGCGCACGTGTGACTGCTCTCACGCGCTCGACGGTCAGCCGCTGCCCTTCGCCTTGCCGTGAGTCGGCGCGGCGGCGCGGGGTTGCCGTGGCTGCCATTTCGCGCGGCGCCGCCGATCCTTCGCGATGCACCGTCGTCGCGCACCAAGCAGCGCGGCAGCGACCAGCTCTGGCGTGAGATTCGCATCTTGGTGCACCGCTATCGCCGGTTGTTGCGCGCGGTTCTGGTCGTCATCGTGGCCGCGATCATCGTCGCGAGACTGTCGCCCACGCCTACACCGACAACCGCGGTTGTGGCTGCCGCACGCGACCTCCCCGCGGGTGCCGTACTCACGGCAGCAGATCTCCGCACAATCGCGCTGCCGCCAGGGGCTGTTCCCGCAGGAGCTACGACAGATGTGGCCGCGCTTGTCGGGAGCCAGCTGTCGGCGCCGCTGCGACGTGGGGAGCTGCTGACTGACGTCCGCCTCATTGATGGCGTGTTGAGCCGACCCGCCGTCGGACTGGTCTCTGCGCCGGTCCGACTCGCCGATTCACAGGCCGCGCAGCTGTTGCAGCCAGGCCAGCGAATCGACGTCCTCGCTGCAAGCACTGCGGTCGGCGACGCGGAATTTTCGGGCTCCGGCGCGGCCACTGGCTCGACGGTTCCTGCGGCAACCGTCGTGGCGGCCGACGTGATGGTGGTTGCGGTCCCGGTCGCCTCCGCGCCGCCCGGCGGATCGCAGGTCGACTCCGACTCCGACGTCGGCGTCGGCGTCGAGGGAGCGCTCGTCGTGCTCGCCACGAGCCCGCTGCAGGCGAGGGTTCTCGCTCAGGCGCAGGTCACGTCGCGACTGTCTGCCGTGGTGGTCGGCTAGTCGAAAGTCGGGTTCGCGCGCTATGTTCCGTAGCCGCTCCGGCAGACACACCCCGACAGAGACCCCTACCGAGGGAGAACACAGTGTCAGGCTTCAAGAAGTTCCTGCTGCGCGGCAATCTGGTCGATCTGGCCGTCGCGTTCGTCATCGGCGCCGCATTCGCCGCCCTCGTGACAGCCCTGGTGAAGGACTTCATCACACCGCTCGTGGGTGCGCTCGGCGGCAAGGGAGCCTTCGGCGGCCGTACCTTCACGATCCACAACAGCGTCTTCGCCTACGGCGATTTCATCAACGCAGTGATCGCCTTCGTCATCATGGCGGCGGTCGTCTACTACCTGGTCGTCGTGCCCTTCGGCAAGCTGCTCGATCGGTATGCGAAGCAGCCGGAGCCCGATGCACCGACGCGCGACTGCCCCGAGTGCTTGAGCAGCATCCCGGCGCAGGCCTCCCGTTGCATGTTCTGCACCGCAGTCTCAGCGCCCACCCCGGCATAGCGGGCGAGGGTTAGTCGCCGTGGTGCGGGGGCGTTTCGCGGCGGTACCAATCGGCGTCCCGCTTCGCCTTCTCTGCTGCCGACTCGTCACCCCACCCGGCGTCCGTGTCGTCGGTGGTTTGCTCGGGGATTGACTCGGTCACCGGTCGCTACCCAAATCAGCGCCAGCCAGACCGGCATCCTCACCTGCGGACAGCACGATGTCGGCGCCGCCGGGAGCGTCAAGGTTCAACACCCGCGCGTGCAACGCCGTGCGCTGCTGGAGTGCCGCCCGCAGTGCCCGGTGCAGGCCGTCTTCTAGGTAGAGCTCGTTTTGCCACTGGACGACGTGCGGGAACAGGTCGCCGTAGAAGGTCGAGTCGTCATCGAGCAGGACGTCGAGCGCGAGCACCTTCTTGGTCGTGATCAACTGGTCGAGCCGAACCTGCCGCGGCGGCACCTCTGCCCAGTCACGCAGCAGCAGGTCGTGCGCCGGGTATGGCCGGCCATCCTCGACAGCTTTGAAGATCACGCAGTCCCCGTTCCTCGTCGGCCGCGGCGAGAGCGTGCGGCCTCAGGCACTATTCTGCCTGAGAATCCAGACCTAGGAGGAGGCCGCTTCGTGGACGGCTTCATCCTTACGCTGTCGTGTCCCGACCGAGTCGGAATCGTGCACGCGGTCACCGGCTTCCTTGCCGCGCACGAGTGCAACATCCTCGACAGCCAGCAGTTCGGCGATCGCGACACCGGACGCTTCTTCATGCGGGTACACCTCGAGTCGAACAATCGACCGCTCCACCTCGACGACCTCCGCGCCGCCTTCACCAGCGTCGGCGATACCTTCTCGATGGACTGGCACATCGACGGCGAAGCCGCCCGCGCGCGCATCATCATCATGGTCTCGCAGCAAGGGCACTGCCTCAACGATCTACTTTACCGCTGGCGAATCGGCTCACTACCCGCCGACATCGCGGGCATCGTCTCCAACCACCGCGACTTCGAGTCGCTCGCGAAGTCGTACGAAATTCCTTATCACTACGTGCCTATAACACCGCAGACCCGCGACAACGCCGAGCAGCGGCTGCTCGATATCGTCGCCGAAAACCACGTCGAGCTGGTGATTCTAGCTCGCTACATGCAGATCCTCTCGGCGCGCGTATGCGAGCAATTGCCCGGCCGGATCATCAACATCCACCACTCGTTCTTGCCGAGCTTCAAGGGCGCGAAGCCGTACCACCAGGCGCACGATCGCGGCGTGAAGTTGATCGGCGCGACCGCGCATTACGTGACGGCGAACCTCGACGAAGGGCCGATCATCGAGCAAGAAGTGGCGCGCGTCGATCATGGCGACGACGTCGAGGGCCTGACCTCAATCGGACGGGACGTCGAGTGCCTGGCCTTAGCCCGTGCCGTGCGATGGCATCTCGAGCATCGCGTGCTGGTCGACGGCCACAAGACGATCGTCTTCCGCTAACACCCAGGCCGTGACGTGCCAGAGTGAGTGGCATGGCGGCGCACATCATCACGATCATCGCGATCGTGATCGGCTGCCTCGTCGCGGTGGCGATCATCGCCACGATCGTGATGGTCGCCCGCAATCGCCCGCAGCAGCCGGCACGCAAACACCCTGACCCCTACCGGGTCCGTGGCCGGAGCATGCGCGGGTGGCAGGCATCGGCGATCCGCGAAATCCGACGGGCCGGCCGTCAGCACGGCACCCGCGGCCGCCACTAGCCGGACCGGAACAAGCCGCCGTCCCGACCTGTTGTCGCCCTTAGTAATCGCTATTGAGGAGCGCAATGAAAGTCGAGATCTGGTCGGACGTCGTGTGTCCCTGGTGTTATGTCGGGAAGCGACGCTTCGAGACCGCACTGGCACAGTTCGAGCATCGGGCGGAGGTCGACGTGCACTGGCGCGCCTTCGAACTCGACCCTGGCGCACCTGCGGTTCGCGAGGGCGACCCCGTGCAAGGACTCGCTGACAAGTACGGCATGTCCCGCGCTCAGGCGCTAGCCGCCAACGCGAGGTTGACGGACATGGCGGCAGCCGAGGGACTCGAGTTTCACCTCGACACCGCGCGAGGCGGAAACACCTTCGACGCGCATCGCCTGATTCATCTTGCCGGCGAGAAGGGCGTTCAGGACGCCGTAAAAGAGCGCTTCATGCTCGGCTACTTCACCCAGAACGAGCCGGTCGGCGACGCTGAAACCTTGACTCGCCTCGCCGTCGAGGCCGGTCTCGATGAAACCGACGTCAAGGCGGTGCTGACCTCCGACCAATACGCGAACGACGTGGTCGCTGATGAGCAACAGGCTGCTGCGTATGGCATCTCCGGCGTTCCGTTCTTCGTCGTAGACGGCAAGTACGGAGTGTCGGGAGCTCAATCACCGGAGGTCCTGCTTCAAACGTTGCGCACGGCACACGCCGAAGCGAATCCGTTGACCATGGTGACGACCGCTGGTGATGCGGCGTGCGAGGGCGATTCCTGCGCCATCTAGGTCGACAGGGATCAGTTGTCAGCTCGCGGTCGCGCTCGCGGATTCGGCTGCTCGGCTCATCCGTAGGCGAGCCGCCTGAGCAGCCGGCAGGTGCGCAGCTGCTCCAAGGCCCTCGACCAGTGCCGCCACAAACCTCGGAACGTCCTCGAGCGCGAGGCGGAAGGTTCCTGAGCACCGGTCAGCCTGCCATAGGCTCAGCACCACGACGTCCGCCTCGGTGTGCCATGCCAGCCGCAAAGTGCGAGCGTCACCGCGGTGGTCGAGGAAAACCTCGCCACGAGCGGGAAAAGCGACCACCTCGGCCTGCTCCATGAGCAGAAGGTAGCCGTCCGGGAGCGAGTTGAACAGACCTCGGCAGAACAACCAATCAGGCCGGCGCCCTGAAGGCGTCGGCCTGATGATGGGGTGGAGTTCTCCGGTGCCCAGGAGGCTCCCCCGCGGTCCCCTGAAATCTATGCGCGACTACCGGTCAGCATGTGAGCAACGAGGATGATGACCGCCAAGATCAAGCCGAACCACAAGACGTGAGCAACGAAGCCAAGGCCGCCGAACAGAAGCAACAAGATGATGGCGATGACGAGAAGCATGGCGAACTCTCCTGATCTGAAGTTGAAGATTGGTGGAGAAAACCTTCGTGCGGTATTTGCCCGCCACCTCAACGCATAAACACCAAGCGGGGGCTGCGAATCAGGCAGATGGCTTTGGGACGTGGCAGCTGATTTTCGGGTTGACGCCGACATAATTCAGGGGGCCGACGACGATGGTCCCAGCGACCGTACCGGTACGGGCGCAGGTCGCGTTGTTGTTCTTCAGGTAGCCGCGCTGAACGGTCGCGGCGACGCCGATGATCAGCCAGACGACGACGAGGACAGCGGCGAGACGCATCTCGACTCCTTACCTTTCATGGTGGTCACCGCGTCAACTTCCCTTACCCGCTAGCGAATTGTTACCAGTAGTGGTTACGGCCGCCAATGGCGTGGCCAGTGGAGCCGAGTAGGTAGAGCACGGCGCCGACAACGACGAGCACGATGCCAAGGGTGTACAGAATGCTCACGCCGAAGAGGATGCCGACGATGAGCAATACGATTCCGAGGACGACCATCGGAGTGCCTCCTTAAGGATTGCTCGCTAGCGAGGATTCGCGAGCGATCGGAGCTACTTGTGCCCAGCACTTGCGGCTCGAAACCATCACAAAAAGCTGTGACTATCCACACGCGTTCCGACGTTTGCCGTCCTGTGCCGCGGGCACATTTTCGTCGTGGCACGGACGCCGTCGCCCCGTGCAACGGGTGCCAAAAATGCGCAGCGCCCAGCGAAACGCGGGCCTAAGCGCAGCGCATCGCCCGCGAACGGCAATCGGCGGAAGCCGACCGGTCACCGATCTGAGGTCGACCTAACGGCGTCGGGTTCCACTAGGGGTTGGCGCGGCTACCTGAAGGCCATAGGCCCAGGCTTGGTAACGGGCGCCTCCGATGACGACCCGTCTGGCGTTGCTACCTACTCGCAGGCAGGCGCGCAGTTCGGTCTCGGCTTGCTGTGGGTCTCGTTGTTGACGTTGCCGTTGATGGCCGGCGTCCAGGAGATTTGCGATCGCACGGCGTTGGCAACAGGGCGCGGTCTTGGTGAGTTGGCGGCCGAGAAGTTCAAGACCCGAACCAGGCCTGTGCTGATCGTCCTCATTAGTGCGTTGATCGTGGCGAACGCGCTGAACATCTCAGCCGACCTGGTAGCCGTCGGCAGCGGTATGAATCTGCTGCACGCCGGACCGACATGGGTGTGGGCGCTCGTCGCAGGCGTGGTGATCACCGGGCTGGTCATCATGGGCTCGTTCACCGAGATCGCTCGGGTGTTCAAGATCATCTGCTTGGCGCTACTGACCTACTTCGTCGTCCTGTTCTCGATCAAGGTCAACTGGGCACAAGTCGGCCTGCACACCGTCGTCCCGCATTTCACTCTCAGCTCGAGCTACTTCGCGTTGCTGGTCGCCGTCCTGGGCACCACCATCAGCCCGTACCTTTTTTTCTGGCAGTCGGCACACCGGCTCGAAGAACTGCGTGACGAGCCCGAAGGCGGCGACGAGCCTGTCGCGTTGAAGGACCGCACGAAGGCAGACGCCAGGTTCAAGCAGCGCACAGCGCGCGGCGACGTCTTCACTGGCATGGCGTTCTCGAACGCGGTGATGTTCGCGATCATCGTCGTCACAGCAACCACCTTGCACAGCAAGAAGATCAGTAGCGCGGCCGATGCAGCAAATGCGCTGAAGCCGGTCGCGGGGCATTGGTCGTCGGTGTTGTTCGCATTGGGATTCATCGGAACCGGCATGCTCGCGATTCCGGTGCTCGCAGGCTCGGGCGCAGCAGGCATGGCCGGCCTGTTGGGCAAGCGCTGGGGCTTCTCCCGCTCGGTACGAAAGGCGCCCGTCTTCTACGGTCTCGTGGCTGTCGGCACCGTCGGTGGCACGATTCTCTCGCTGCTGACCAGCAACCCCATCCATCTCTTGGTGCTCGTCGCTGTCATTAACGGCATCGCCGCCGCGCCCTTTCTATTCGTCGTCATGCTGATCGCCCGCGATCGGGCGGTCATGGGCGAGTACCGCAACGGCAAGGTCGCGAACATTCTCGGCTGGTTAGCATTCGCGCTCATGGCAGCCGCGGCGCTGGTCACGCTGTCGCAGTACTTGCGTCTGTAGCTCAGCGCAGGTCAGTCCGAAGCTCGGCTTTCGGGTCCGCGAGACTGAACGCGAGCTCCGGTATGCGAATCTGCTCGTCACCCTGCGTGCGGACGACGGCGGTTCCGATCACCGAAATCTCGACTGCTCGCCGTCCCCATATGTGTGCATCTTGTTGTAACGACATGCCGAGAACGCCGTCGGCGTCGAGAGCGCGGGCATCGGTATACAGCCGGTCCATTGCAGCTTCACGCGCGCCGTACAACGCCTCGGTCTGGTGCGGCGCCTCGCCCCCGTGCCAGCTGGAATGCGCCAAGACCGAAACGCGTCGCCGGGCGAATCCAAAGACAGACACGCCAATCACCACGCCGACAGGCTGCCAGCCCGACCACGCGAGCCGCGACACAGCAACGGCGTCCATGGTTGCGACGAAGCACGCGGGGAGATCGGTCGCCGCGGTGGGATGAGCGCCCTTGCCTGTCACTGCGGTTCCGACAAGCGTGAGTTCGAGTGAGTGGCTGCGACGATGTCCGCGCCACGTCAGGCGTGGTCGCACATCGACTACGCCGACCGCACCGAGAGCGTGCGCAGCTGCAATGAGCCGTTCAACGGCACTGTTGCGCGCGGTAGTCATGCCGGAGGTCAGCGAGTCGATCTCGCCGTCGCCGCCTTGAGCTGCCCACCCCGTGACGATCGTGGCCACGGACGTTCCGCTGATGAGGCCCGCTGGCTGATATCCGGCGCGGGTGAGCGCAAGCAGTTCGCCGCTGGTGAGGGAGTTGGAGGTGACGGAGGCCGAGGTCGCGAGACTCTGACGCGCCGCCTCAACGGCTCGCCGGGCGACGTCTGTTTCAGTGCTCACGGTCGATCGACTAGACGAAATATCTGCTGTGCGCCGAAGTGATCGAGCCCGGTCTCGAAGCTTCGAACGGCGGTGCCGATCGCGTAGGCGTGAACGGACGCCCATCCGGTGCCGAGACGCGGCGGCAGTGCACTGTCGAGGTCGAGCTCTATGCCTACGACCTCGTTCGCACCTGCCTTTGCTGCGTCTGCGCGCAGGTCCGCGACAGCAGCCTCTCTGGCCATTTCGCTCGCATCAGCCAGTTGGGTCACTTCGACGACACCCTTGGTGCGTTTCGAATGACGCAGCACGCAGCCCGGCATTACGGCCACCACTGCGTTGCCGAATGTCAGCTCCAACGGTGTGCGGCCGGTTAAGAGCAACTCCACCAAACCCGCGGCCGACAGCGTTGTCGTGAACAGTCGACCGTGCGGGCTACCTTCGGCGCCGTCAGCCCGCACCGCCGTGCCGGTCATCCGAATCTGGCGAATCGGCGGCTCGCCGGCAGTGAAGATCGATTGCTGCACCGAAACGCCGATGACTCCGTGTGCACCCATGCTCCGTGCGTCAGCCACCAGTTTGTCGAGGACAAGCTTCAGCGCTTGTCGCCGCGGCGCCTGGGTCCAGGTCTGCCGATAGTTCAAGCCGGGCAAGTGGCTCATGCTGTTGCTGCCGTGCGGACAGGGATAGAAGCGCTGGGACGGCGATGCGGGCCGGGTGAACGGGCTGCCCGCTCCGCGGCCGGCCGGGTAGCCGGCGTACACCATGTCGCGGTAGATCGACATCCCCATCGGCACGCCCACCGCGCGAAATCCGACGGCTTCGATCGTGGCCAGTTCGGCGCCGTTGAGCCGTGCAGCCCACGTCGCGGCGTTCACCCCTCCACCGGCAACACCAGATGGGGAATCAGCAGCGACTCGACCGCATCGGGCAACGGCGTGACTGCCGTTCCGATCGCCAAGAACTCGATGACATGCGAACCCCAGACGTGGTTGGACTCCTCGATATCCACCCCGACGATTCCCTCGGCTTCAAGGGCGACGGCCTCGGCCTCCATCCTGGCCATCGCTGCCTCGCGAGCGGCATACATTCCCTGGGTAAAGCCGGTGACCTCGACCGTTTGGCCAATTGCCCTTGAAGACGCAAACCGCCCTACGTGGTAGACACAATTCCCAAGGACCAGACCGCGTGGGGCGTATCCGGTCTGCAACAAGGCCCAGAAGTCCTGGCCCGACAGATCTGAGGTGAAGGGCTTGCCCGCGGGCGTGCGCCAATCCCCTGGAGTGTCCGCGGCAATCGCCGTGCCGATCGCTACAAACTCGACGAGGTTCTTACCGAAGTCGCGAAGACGGACGTCGAGGTGAACCCCTACCACACCATCGGCACCGAGCAGATCTGCCTCGGCTTCCATCCGCGTCATCGCACGCTCGCGAGCCGAGTACATCGCCTGCGACAGCTCTTTCATTTCACCGGCGCCGGCCCGCACCCGCGAACTCAACCCGAGCCGGTAGATCGAGCTGCCAAGAACAAGCCCGAGCGGTCGAAACCCGGCGTGACGCAGCAGCAGAAACTCGTTGACCGACAGGTCTGAGGTGAACAACTTGCGGCCGTCTGAGCCAGCTTCGGCGAGCCTGCTGCGCGCGCCCGCCGGCAAGGCGCCCTCGACCTGCGCGAGCGACTCCCCGACCATCTCGTCGGCATGCGGTGCGGATGCCTCTGCCACGCCGTCCTCCCCGTGAGTTCTTGCTGGCTATCCGATCACCCGGTCGAGACTTCTTCCTCGCGACGCGCGGCCGGAGCTGCCTTCACCATGCTTCGGGGCCACCGATGCTGGACGCGTACTACGTCGATCTCCACGGCATACAGCGTGAGTTCGGCCTGCAAGTAGAGCCACGACATCAAGCCGAGCACGAGGGCAAACGTGCCGTACACCGCGCTCATGTTCTTGACGTCGTGCGCGATCAAATAGCCCCCGAGGGTAAGTAACGCTTCCCAGCCGAGGGCGGTAAGGAAGGCGCCCAGCCACAAGTCCTTCCATGCGACCTCGACGGTTGCCAGCCGGAACACGACCGAGAACACGCCAACGTTCACCGCGAAAGCCACGGCAATCGCGCCGATCCGAAAGCCTGCGCCGATTGCACCAGTTCCCCCGCCGAAGCCGGACAGCGTCCCTGACACGAGCAACCCGACGCCGAGCACGAGCACGATGGCCAGCGACCGCAGCGCATTCATCGGGAACCCCGGCTGGCGCTCGCGCGGGACGCCCCAGAGTGTGTTCAACGCAGTCTGCAGCGCGCTGGCGACGCCACGGGTGCCAAGAAATGTGCCGATGAGGCCGACAACCAATCCGACTCCGGACCTATTCAGCGAGTTGATATTTGCCTGCAGCTGCTGGCCGATCACCGGAAACTCCGCCAGTGCCGACTTCAGGATCCGGGCGTGGAGGCTCGGATCGTTGCGCAGCACGATGCCGAGCACTGTGATGAGGAGCAGTAGCAGTGGGAAGACGGCGAGCATCGCAGACCAGGCGATCACCGCAGCCAGGTTGCCCGCACTGTCATCTCCGAACTTCTTGACGACGGCATAAGGAAACCCCAGCCCCGCATGCGCTTGCTGGTAGCCGTCGAAACGCGCAAGTAGTGCACGGACGCCGTTCATGTGGCAGGTGTGATCGGCGACCGGTACATGCAGGGCTTCTACCCCTGCACTCCCGCATAACTAACCTGCTCGTCGGGTCGCGGATAGCGCTCACGCAACGTGAAGGCCTGCGGGTTTGGCCCGTTAGCGCGCAGGTTGCGGATGCGGTCTTCAGCCTCGTGGGTGCTCGGCCGGTGCCCCGCGGGCACCCACCAGCACACGGTGTAGGCCTCGGTCATTCGATGGAACCACTCACGCCGCCGGCGCAAAACTTCCCGGTGCATGTCGCCGAAGACGAACGCCGCCAGCTCATCGACACCGACCCACACGGACATGTTCACGATCACGCCTGCGCTGCCTTCGGCGTCCCACTCGAAGGCGGTGATCGACGTTGCGTCACCATCGTCAGTTTGCAGCCGCCAGACGAAGCCGGGAGCGCTGTCTGCCGCCGCATTCACGGGGTCGAGCAGTTCGACGAAACCAGCCAGCTGTGCGTGGTCGAGCGGCGCCACGAGTCGCCCGATGTTCACCTGTGCAAGCTCAAACCCCATGCGCGAAGTCTAGGTCCCGCCCCGTCGGCTGCCGCCGGTTGATCACGTAAGGGAGGCGTCGGGTCGCCTCAACAGGCGGGCGCACCTGTTGAAGTGACGGTTCGCCTAGCGGGAGGCGGTGCAGGCAGCAGCGGGACGGCGGGAGCTACAGGTCGGGAGCTGCAGGGTCGGGTGCTACGGCTCGCGGTGGACCTCGGCTGGGGACTTGTCTGGGCGCAGACCGCGCCACGAAGGATGGCGCAAGCGCAGGTCGCGGGTGAACTCGCTGTAGCTCACTTCGCCGACCAGCGAGGGCGTCACCCAGACGGCGTCGCGCGCGTGCAGCCTCGGCACCTCGTCGGTGAACGGACTGGTCTTGCGCTGAAGCGGCTTGAGCCGCGTACCCAGCTCGACCAACGCGCGGTCGCTGAAGCCGGTGCCGACGTGGCCGACGTAGACCAGCTCGCCCGCGTCGTTGTTGATGCCGAGCAGCAGTGATCCGATACGACCTGCACGGCCGCCCTCGCCTGGCTTCCAGCCGCCGACGATGACCTCTTGCGTGTGCTCGTGCTTGACCTTGATCCACGACGGCGATCGACGACCCGGTAAGTAGATGCTGTCGACCGCTTTGGCGACCACCCCTTCAAGACCCTGCGCGCGGCTCGCAGCCAGGACCGTCTTCGGCGCGTCATGAAAGGCCGGCGGGGTCAGCACGTGGTCGCCCGCGAGCTGGAGCCCCTCAAGAAGCGAACGTCGCTGCGTATATGTCAGCCCCGTCGTCGCCTTGCCGTCGAGCTGCATGATGTCGAACAGCAGCAGCGTCACCGGCACGTCAACCGTCAGTTGCTTGACCTTCGCGCCGCGCACATGCATCCGGGCCTGCAGCGCCTCGAACGACGGTCGGTCTCGCACGTACGCGACGATCTCGCCGTCCAAGATCGCGCTGTGAGACCCGAGCAAAGTTCCGAGCGCCGCAAGTTCGGGATAGCCCGCCGTCACGTCGTTGTCGTTGCGCGACAACAGACGGAACTCCCCGTCGTCCCAATAAGAAACGGCGCGCACACCGTCCCACTTCATCTCGACGGCGAAGCGGCCGTCGTCCTTCTCAGGAATTGGTCCAGCGGTGGCGAGCATCGGCCGGACGACGGGAAACGGGCTCACGTGCCCCGTGCGTCGGCCTCGCGCACCAGTTGCGTGTCGACTTCGAGTTCGCGCATGACCCCATCGGATGGCTGCCAGCCGGCGGCGATGCGGTCACGCAGCACAGCGACCCGCGCGCGCAGTACCTCTTCGGCCAGCGGCAGTACCTCGTCATCGCTGGCTCCGTGTGCTTCCGCGGTTCGCAGCGCAGCACCGGCGCGCTGCCACTCATCGAACAGCTGCGAGAGCGGGGTCGTGGTCACGGCGCAACAACCTCCAGAAGCTCGCCACCCAGGGATTGGAGGCGCGTGCGTACTGGCACAAACTTCTTAAATACTACGGCGGTGGACGACGGGGGGCTAGCAGCGGTGGACGACTGTCCGCCCCGATCCCAGCACGGTCGATTCGTCCTCGTCGGCACACGAGCAGTCGGCACCGTGCGGCCAACCCTCAGGCACCGGCGTGCGCACCCACACTGCCTTGCCGTCGCTCAACGGGCTGACCCCCCATTGCGCCGAGAGCGCATCGACGAGTAGCAGACCGCGACCGCCCGCGAGCGCGCCAGCGTCACCGACATACACGCGGGGATCAGGTTCGTCCATCGGCTCGGCGACCGCGGCTTCAGCAGCGAGCGCCTGCCTGATATCGCCTTCAATGTCGGTTCGGTGCGGCCGGATCGCCGGCATTGACGGATTGCCGTCGTGCACGGCGATCTCGACCATGCCGCCTTCACAGCTGACGACCACGACGAGCGGCGTCGCCGCATGCATGACGGCGTTGCTGACGAGCTCGGTCAGGGCGAGCGCAGCGTCGTCGTACAACTCCATGAGGTCCCAGGCCGTGAAGTATTCGCGCAAGAACCCGCGGGCCACGCCGGCCGACCGAGGCTCAGGGGGCAGCTCGCGCGAGGCATGTCGACACACGGGGAATCACCCGACCCTGACGTTTGGTCGCCATCGTGACCTCCGCTGTGATTTGAGTCATGCGGCCAACAATGGCTCGACCTCTTTGGCGAAGAAGGTAAAGAACTCCTCTTGGTCCGGCCCGATCTGTTGGACGAACAACTCGTCGTAACCCACATCCGCGTACTTGCGAAATGCCTCGACGTACGGCTCCGGATCAGGTCCGCAGGGGATATTCTCGGCCACCATATCCGGAGTCACCAGCGTGCTGGCTTGCTCGAAGTGCTCTGGGGTCGGCAGGACTTGAGCGAGTTCGCCCGGCAGCGGATCATTCGACCAGTACCGGTATGCGGTCGCCACCGCATCGTCCTTCGAGGGCGCCCAGCACACCTTCATGCCTGCCTGCATCGGCTTTCCGGCGCCGCCTGCGGCCTTGAAGGCCGACGTCAGTGCTGAGTCGGCCTTCGTGCATACGAACCCGTCTCCGATCCGCCCTGCGAGACTGGCGGACGACGGCCCGAACCCGGATACGTAAATCGCGACCGGGCTTTCGGGCACGGTGTACAAGCGCGCGTGTTCGACCTCGTAATACTCGCCGACGTGATTCACGACCTCACCGGAGAAGAGATCGCGGATGATCTCGACTGCTTCTTCAAGCATGGCAAGCCTGATGTCGGCGTGCGGCCAACGGCCGCCGAGGATGTGCTCATTCAGGGCTTCGCCGGTGCCAACGCCGAGCGTGAAACGGCCCTCACTGAGGACGCTCACCGTCGCCGCCGCCTGCGCGATCACGGCCGGATGCAGCCGGGTTGTGGGGCATGTCACCGCAGTCGTCAGCGGAAGCATCGTCGCCCGGGCCAGCGCACCAAGAGTCGTCCACACGAACGGGCTTTGCCCCTGCGCGCTATTCCACGGGTGGTAGTGATCGGAGATCCACAGTCCGCACAGCCCGTGGTCCTCGGCGAGCTGTGCCTGGCGCACGAGAGCGCCCGGCCCGTGTTCCTCGCTGGACAAGAAATAGCCGATGCGCACGGCATCCTCCGAAGCGCGATCTACGTGATTACAGGACACCCCATGCCCACGCCCGCGCGCGACAAACACTCGCGCTGAAGGCCTCGCGGCCGGTGCTGTCAAACCTGTGCCGGATAGGGGCGATGTGCCAGACTCACACGCAAATGTTCGCCCTCCGATTACGTCCGCTCAGTACCGGGGTCGTCGGGATCGGTGTGGCACTCACCTTGGGCTTGGCCTGGGTCACCGACGTGGTCAATACCCACAACGATCACCGCTTGCTAGCACAGCAGGTGCAGCAAACTGCAGCCGCCATTTCGAGTGCGTTGCCGGTCGTGCAGTCGCAGCTCGTCGACGCGGTGCAAGTCGCGATCGATACGAACGGGAATGCCCAGACCTTCCAGCGTTTCGTCACCGCGGGCACGGTGTCGACAGGCAACTCCGGGTCGATCTCGTTGTGGCGTCTCACTAACGGGCACGCACAAGAGGTCACCTCGATCGGCCCCCCGCTTACGTTGGTCGCCGAAAAGCTCGACGGTGCCTTCTTTGCGACGGTGCACCCGAGCGCGTCGTTGTTCGTCACCGGAATCCTGCCCGGAGCCACACCACGGTTGGGGTATGCAGAAATGCCAGCGGGCGATACGAGCGGGCTCATGGTCTACCGCGAGACCTCGCTGCCCGCTAATCGACAAGTGGCCGTTCCGGCTTCGTCGCCGTTTTCGCGGTTGAAGTTCGCGCTCTACCTCGGGGCAAAGCCATTGCCGGCCGACCTGCTTGAAGCCACCGGCAGCACGCCGGTCCGCGGGCATACCTCATCGACGTCCCTGCCGTTCGGCGACACCTCCATCACGATGGTCGGGATGTCCAGCAGCGAGCTCAGCGGTGGCTTGTCAGCGGCGCTTGTGTGGATCGTCCTCGGCGTTGGGGTCGCACTTGCGTTCGGTAGTGGCGCGGCGGTCGAATACGCGCTGCGACGCCGCCTGTTCGCGGAGAGTCTCGCGCGAGACAACGGCCGGCTGTATCGCGAACAGCAGAACATCGCGGGCTACTTACAGCACGCCCTGCTGCCGCGAGTACCAGAGATCGCGGGTGTGGAGATTGCTGCTCGTTACCTCGCGGGCGTCGTCGACATCGAGGTGGGCGGCGACTGGTACGACGTCATCTCGACTGGCGACGATCGCTGCGTGTTCTTCGTCGGCGACGTCTCGGGTCGTGGGTTACAGGCTGCGACGACGATGGCGTCGTTGCGGTATGCGATCCGCGCCTACACCGCTCAGGGCGATGACGTCGCTACCGTGCTCGTGAAATTGAACGCGTTGCTCGACATCGAATCCGATCAGCAGTTCGCGACCGTTTTGGCAGGCGAGATCGACGTCGAACTGCATCGGGTGACGTTGGTGTCGGCAGGCCACTTCATGCCTCTAGTCGTGGGCGATGGCGGTGCCGAATTCGTCGTTGGCTCTGCGGCGCCGCCCGTTGGTGTGGCCCCACTGGACAATCTGACTACCGTCACCTTCGACGTCCCGCCTCATGCGACGCTGATCGCCTTCACCGACGGCTTGATCGAACGCAAGGACGACGAATCGATCGACGTTGGTCTCGAACGCCTTCGCAATGCGGCGACAGGTCAGAGCGAGTCGCTTGCAGAACTCGTCGACGGACTCGTAAATGCGCTGATCGTTGCCGATGCGCCTGACGACACGGTCATACTCGCGATTCGCTGGCGGAAATAGAGAACGCATCGGGCGACTGTGCGTCGACCCAACGGAACGCCAGGATCGCGATGTCGTCTCCCGCGGTGTCCTCCGCCACGCTGGTGAGCAGCCGTGAAAGAACGCCCTCCAGAGTTGGACCCAAGTCGGTCGCCGCGTCAGCCAGCCGCTCGAACCCACGGTCGATGTCTTCACCACGCCGCTCTATCAGCCCGTCGGTAAAGGCGAGGAGAGTCGATCCTGGTGGCATGGCAACTGTCGTCTCGGCATAAGTCGACGGCCCGATACCGATCGGCAGCCCCACCGTCGTGTCGACGAACGTCGTCTGGTCACCGGTTACCAAGAGCGGATTCATGTGCCCGGCGTTGGCCAACGTGATCTCGCGCGAACTGAGATCTCCCACTCCGACAAGGACGGTCGCGAAGTGCCCGTCGACTGTGATGTCGAGTTGGCGAGAACACATTCCAAGCGCCGCACCCGGCCCGTGACCCTCGAGCAGATAGGCCCGCACGGTGTAGCGGAGTTGCGCCATGATCGTGGCCGCACCGACGCCGCGGCCTGAGACGTCTCCGACGACAAACGCGAAATGCTGGTCATCAATCTGCACAAGGCTGTACCAGTCGCCACCGACGTCGACGCCGTCGGCTCCAGCCACATAGCGAGAAGCAATCTCTAGGTTCTCGATAGACGGAATTCGCCGCGGCAACAGTGCACGTTGCAGCGTCACGGCGATGGTCCGCTGCTCCGCGTAGAGGCGGTCGAGGTCGCCGTAGAGACCGCTGATGGTTTCAGAGCTTCGCTCTGCTTCCCTACGGCGTCGGGCCAACTGCACCGCGACGAATGAGGCCACGACGGTTAGCAAGATGCCAACCGCGAGCACTATCCAGGGCAGGTTCGCGCCTAGCGCGCCGCCTAGATGTCCGAGCGGCGACGCGACGAGTGTGAGCTTCGTGTCACCAAACGGGACGGCGATCCGCGACGTCCGCCCCGACAGAGGCAGCTTGCTCGGCGAAACGTCCGTGGTTGCCAGGTCTGATGAGTTCGTCGTGTCGCCGATGTAGGTCGCATACTTGAGGTCGGAAAATGCGGAATCGCTTTCTACTGACACCCTACGGTTCGCCGGTATCGCTCGCTCGGCGTAGATCGCGTACTTCGGACTGGCCGAATCTGCGAGTGCATAGCCGACGGATTGCGGCTGGTTCATCGGAATGCTGGTGACCACAAATGTCGAGGTATGGAATGCCTTCGTGACGAAGGCTTGGGCGCCCGCTGACGCCGGCGCCAGTTTCGCGGGCAGCCCGAGCATGGTCAATGACCGCACCCCCGAGCCGTTCACCTGCCAGACGGAGGCCGAGGCGAAGAGCTTTCCCTGGCCGACGTAGGCAGACATGAAGCGCGCGAACTGACCGGCATCGCCGCCCGTTGCCGTTTCAATCTGCAAGGCAGTCGCGAGGGGGCCTTGGAGTCCAAGAATCGATGAGGAGATCACCGCGCCGGCCTGGGCGGTCTGCACCTGCAGGAGCCGACGCTCGTTGCTGTTGTTGAGGGCCCGCGCCGTCAACGCGAGCGACGCCGTAACGACAAGACCGATGAGGCCCACGGCGACGCCGAGCCGTGGCGCGCTCATAAATCGGCGCGGAAAAGCACCACGTACGCCGTGCTGGAGGCGAGACGGGCTCACCATGTGGTGCTCTCCAGTGCTCGTTACCCAGGGTCGGGAGGTGCGCGTACTGGCTGAAACGCCGCACAGCCTAGGTGGCCAAGCAGGGGGAAGTCCAACATCCCGCGCTAGCGGTCGACGGCTCGCTCTAGCTGGGCCTTGGTCATGGACGAGCGGCCCTTGACGTTCATCCGACGCGCCTCGCCGTAGAGTTGATCCTTGGTCCGGCCGCCTGCGCCGCTGTGGGAACGTAACCCACCCCGCCGCCCAGACGAAATGTCGTCAGTTGAGGTTCGGCTCGCGGTCTTGGATTCGCCGGCCCGTGCCCGTTCCTTGTTGACCGTTCGCGCGGCGATCTCCTCGGCGGTGTCTTCGGAGCGGCCGCGATCTTCGAGACCCTCCTTGATGTGCTCGTACTGCCGTTCCCGCTTGTCGCTCCATGAGCGTGGCATTACGTCATCTCCTTCAGCTGTGTTTCGTTCAGCGCTTGGGTGCGCCGTAGCCGCTGCCGAACTCGGGGATCCGTCGAACGGCCGACAGTGGGGTCGCGACGTCTTCCAGCGACTTCCCCTCCGCGGCGACGCCAAGGAAGATCTCCACGACGCCGCCGATCACCATGATGACCGCGCCCAGGAGGTAGCCAAGGAAGAGCCGGTTGTGGTCTTGCCCGTTACCGACGAGGTGCCCATAGAGGTGCGTGCCGAGCGAGCCGAAGCATTGTGCGATGGCGAAGAACACGGCGATTGCCTTTGCCCTCACTTCCAGCGGGAACGTCTCGCTCACGGTGAGATAGGCCGCGCTCGCGCCAGCGGAAGCGAAGAAGAAAACGACTGACCACCAGATCGCTTGCGTGGTTGCGTTGAGATATCCGGCGCGGAACATGAACGCGCTGACGCCAAGGAGTACACCGGAGATGATGTACGTGCTGGAAATCATCAGGCGGCGTCCGATGGTGTCGAAGAGCCGTCCGATCGTCAGCGGGCCAAGCAAGTTGCCGGCCGCAAAGGCCAACAAGTACCAGGGCGCCGACTTCTCGTTGACGCCGTACACCTTCACGAGTACCAGCGTGTAAGTGAAGAAGATGGAGTTGTACAGAAACGACTGCGTGATCATCAGAGTTGCGCCGAGAAACGCACGCGACGGGTATTGGGTGAACAACACTCTCGCGAGTGCGAAGAACCCGATGTCGGCTGTGGGCTCGATCTCGATGGCCTTCGACTCATCGACCGGCTCGAGTGTTCCGCCGCCTGCTTGCGCCATGCTCTCGATGCGCTTGATCTCCCGCTCGGCTTCTTCCTCGCGACCGTGCATGACCAGCCAGCGCGGGCTTTCCGGCAGATTGCGGCGGACGAAGATGATGATGAACGCGAGAATGGGCCCGACGAGGAATGCGACTCGCCACGCAACGGTGTCCGACAGGTGGTTCAGAACCGCAAGGGTGCCGAGCGTGCCGATGATGGCGCCAGCCCAGTACGTGCCGTTCACTGCGATGTCGACGTGCCCGCGGTAACGCGCTGGGACCATCTCGTCGATGGCCGAGTTGATCGCCGCGTACTCGCCACCGATGCCCATGCCAGCGATGACACGTGTGCCGTAAAGGAAGATGACCCAGCCGGTGCCGTGCCCCGCTGTTGCGGCCGTGAGAGCGCTGCCGATCAGATACACGCCGAGCGTCACCGTGAACAGGTTGCGGCGGCCCAGTTTGTCTGACAGGTGTCCGAATACGAGCGCCCCGATGACCTCGCCGATGAGGTACCAGGTCGCGATGTCGCCAATCGCACCCGACGACAAATGCAGCGTGTCCTTGTTGCCGAGCAACGGGCCGACGTTCGCGGCGATGGTGATCTCGAGACCGTCGAGAATCCACGCCACGCCCAGCGCGATGATCATGCGAGTGTGGAATCTCGACCAGGTAAGCCGATCGATCCGAGCCGGAATCAGGCTGCGGATGCTGTCGGATGATCGCGTCGCGGGCGACTGCGTCGTAGCCATCTATCCCACTCCCTTGTGAGCTGTTGGCGACGGATTACCCGCTTCCCGCCGTTTCTCACCTGCGAGTTTTCAATCGATTTGAAAGTGCCAAGACCAGCGGTTTGGACGGCGGGGCGCTCGGGTATTGCGCGGTCCGTAGGGCTTGGCGATAGGAAGGTGCGGAGATGGCGAAGGATCTGAGCAGCACGAAGGAACGCAAGAAACTCAGTAAGAAGTCGTTCGCACTTCCGGGCAAGCGCAAGTACCCGATCCCTGATAAAGCTCACGCGCGGAATGCGCTGGCGCGAGTAGCACAGAACGGCACGCCCGCGCAGAAGAAGACAGTGCGCGCCGCCGTGAAGAGGCGCTTCCCATCGCTCGGCAAGAAAAAGGCATAGCGGGCGCCACCACAGCTTGCTCGCGAAGGGTGGGAGGCGTCGGCGGTTGGGCGGCGGCGCCTTCCACTAGTTTTGCTACCTCGCGCACCAATGCGCCTAGGTGAGGGCGCCGCCGCGGGTTAGGCCATTCGGGTCTCTAGTTCGACTTTGGCAGCGCCCAGTGCCGTCGCGGCGCGACCATGAGGTTCGAGCTTTGGCAACAGGGGCCGATGGCGTTGGGTAGTTGGCTGGGGGAAGCCGTGTCGAGTTGGCGGATCGCGCGCTGCGCCGTCCTACTCAGCTTCGCGTTGGTCGCAACCATCGGTCTGTTCGGCGACTCCGCGGCGCATGCAGCAGGAGGTGGCTACGGCCCGGGAATCTCAGGTCCGGGTGCCGCGCCCGGTGGCTTCAGCAGCGTAGTGACGACGCACGCGTTCGGGGCGACCGGCGGAACCGTGAGCGCCAACGTGCCAGGTGGCGAGGCGGAGCTGGGCGTTCCGGACGGCGCGTTTGGGCAATCTGTCCAAGCGCTCATCACCGCGCCTGAGCTGAGCGGCATCAACGCCGTACTCCCTCAACTGGGATTCGGCGGCTACACCGCGATCGGCGGTGTGGGCATCACAATCGACGACCTTAATGGCCAGCCGATCAGCGGACAGTTCGTTCACCCGCTCAATCTGACGATTACCGGTTCGGGCATCGGCGCGGGTGACTTGCTCGTCGAGTTCACCAGCTTGTCGACTGCAGCGACTCTTCAGGACGCCGTCTTCACCGACGGAAGCGTCACCGTCAGTCTTTCCGCGGACCCTGACTTTGCGGTCCTCGCGCCGTCGACGGCCACGAGTTCCGTTGCAAGCACGAGCCCCTCGTCGTCCGGTAGTAGTGCTCCCACTGCAGTGCTGGGCGAGCAGTTCACGAAGGGAACTGGCGGCTCCATCGTCGGCAAGACGTTGTTCGCAGTCGTGGTCGTGCTCGTGGTTGCGATCGGCGCAATGATGCTGACGCTTCGTCGTCGGCGTCCGAATTCCTTTACCCCTAGGCATTCTTCGGCTGGCGCGCCGGCAAAGCAGCGGCGCGGTCCACCGCCGTCGTTCGCACCAAAGCATGCCCGGTCATGACCGCGCTCGACGTCGTTCCGTCGCGGCGCCTCCTTTTCGAGGAAGCCAGACGCGTCGCCCTAGCCGAAGAAGCTGCCCGGCGACCGCGACACCACGCTCGACCCGAAGACGAAGACCACGCGCTACTCACGTCCCGAATCGGCTGGTCACTCGTCAGCTTGCTTGCAGGGCTTACCGGCTTGCAGGCATGGAACGGCTCAACCCTGGTGCCCGGCGGCAACCTCGTGAGCGTTGCGGTGATCCTGATCAGCCTTTGGGGCGGCTGGCGCACATGGGTCGGCCGCGACGGACTCGGGATACGCGGGCAAGCGATCGTGCTCGGCGCCCTCGTCGTCGGCATCGGCTTCTACGCGGCCGCGGTCTGGATGATGCAGCCCGGGTACGGCACCGATGGAGCAGCCTTCGACCAGTACGCAGCGAGCCTCGCGATGCACGGACTCAATCCGTACACGCACTCGATGGCGCCGGCGCTGACGCAGTTCCACGTACCGCAGATCTTCCATACCTACCGGCTCAACGGCACCGAAGTCGACAACCTGTCGTACCCAGCGGCGTCCTTCCTCTTCTATATGCCGGCGCTCATGCTCGGGTTGCACACGCAAGCGGCGAACGTTGTCGACGTTGCGTTCTGGGCAGTGTCGGGCTTCCTGCTGTGGCGGATGCTGCCCGTGCGCGCCTCGTGGGTAGCGGGGCTCGTTCTCAGTGCCGCCGTGTACTTGTCATTCATGATCGGGGGGCTTACCGACGCGCTGTTCGTTCCGTTCGTGCTGATTGCCGTCTACCGATGGGACCGCTACGGCGTCCACTTCGAAGACTCAGTGGCGAGGTGGATCGGTCCAATCGCACTCGGCGTGGCGTGCAGTGTCAAGCAGACGCCGTGGTTCCTCGCGCCGTTCCTCTTGATTGGCTTGTGGATCGAACATCGCGAGAACGGCACCGACGGCGCGCGGATTGTCGGGCGCTATGCCGCGACCGCGCTCGGCACGTTCCTGCTGTTGAACGCGCCGTTCATCGTCGCGGACCCTGCAGCGTGGGCGCGAGGGACGTTCCTTCCGCTAGTACAGCCGACGATTCCTGACGGCCAAGGACTTGTCGACCTGACCATCTTCGACCACCTGGGCGGTGGCCGCCTCTCGCTCTACAGCCTTGCGGGTGTCGCCTGCTTCGCCCTGGCATTGCTGGCTTTCCGCTACCGATATGCGGCGCTGAAGCGGGCGTGGGTTCCGCTGGTCGGCGTGACCTTCTTCCTGCCCACGCGTTCGTTCGGCTCGTACCTGTTCATGCTCGTTCCCGCAGCCATCATCGCCGGAGTCACTGCTAGCGATCCGCCCGTCGGTTGGCGGGTTCGGCACAGCTATCAGCGGTGGATCGGTTTCGGCCTTGTCGCGGGTGGCCTGGTGACGTTTGGTCTCACCATCGCTGCCGTTGCCACGCCCGCGCCCTTGTCGGTTCGGATCGTCGACACGCAGTCGACCGGGCAGCTCGGCACGATCGACCAAGCAACAGTTCAGGTGACGAACCACACCGGTCATACGCAGCGCCCGCATTTCACCGTGCAGACGCAGGCGCACGCGACGACGTTCTGGAACCCGGTCGATGCGTCCGGGCACGTCGTCATTCCAGTGGTTGCGGCTCACAGTTCGTCGACATTCATTCTTCGCGCACCGAACACTGCGTCGATGCCAGCGGTCGCTGCGCCCATGTTCGTCGCGGCTTTCACCAGCGGCCCGGCGGCGATGTCAACGAGTGCTACCTACCTGGTGTCTCGGTTCTCGACGTCGATCGTGCCCGACGCGGTCAACAAAGCTGTACCCGTGCACACGGCGGTACCACTCGCCGTCCAACTGCAAGACCAGTACGGCAATGCAGTGCATCGCGCTGGTGTCGTGGTCGTGATGGGACAGGTTGTCTACGCGTCCGGCGGACTACTCGCCGGTGAGTCGAGCATCAACGGCGCCAGCGAAGGAACGAGCCCCATGTCAGCCGTAACCGACAGCGCCGGGGTCGCGCACTTCGTCGTCGTCGGCGACCATGCGCAGCCGCAGCCCGTCTTCTACGAGACCTGGCTATCGGACGGATCCACCGTGCCGCACGGCTATTCCAACCAAGTCTCGATCCAGTACACCGACGCGCCGTAGCTCACTCGGTGCGTCGGTCGGAGTGCATCAACGGTCACCGGGGTTGTCGATGAACGATCAGCCTGTGCACAATGGCGTGACAACTCTTCGTCGGTGATGGCTCGGGCGCGCCGCTAAGCGCCTCACCTCATGAGTGAACGTCAGATCCCCAAGCCTCTGTCGGACGCCGCGAGCCGCCCTCGCGGATGAGCCGGCCGCGGAGTCGGATTCGCGATCCGTACGACCCGCGCAGCCGCCGGCAACGGCGACACGGATGTTGGGACCACCTGATCGTTGCCCCGCTCTGGCCGCTGCACGGGCTGAACCTCGGCACGTTACTGCGCACCTGCCACGCGGTCGGCGCCTGCATGGCGGTACCACGACTGCCATGGGTTCCGGAGGCGCTGGCTCGAGGCAACACGTTGCGTCAGCCTGCGTGTGTGCACTGGACCGGACCAAGCGCACAGCGGTGGCTCGCGCAACAACGCGCGAGTGACTCGCACATCATCGGCGTCGAACTCATCGAAGGTGCGATCGCGCTCGGCGACTTGCCTGCCGCGAGGCGACGCACGGTAGCGGTGCTGGGACACGAGCATTCCGGTATCCCGGGTGAGGCCTTGGACTTGCTTGACAACTTCGTCGAGATCCCGATGGTCGGCACCGGCACGAGTCTTAACGTCGCCGTCGCAGGGTCTCTGGTGTTGTACCGGCTCGCCGGTCTTCTGTAGTCCCACCTCCGGTCCTGGACGCTCTGAACCCAGGAGGTCCCAACTCAGTACGCTTGCCCGAGATAGCTGCTAGATGACGACCGGGTGAACACAGTCACCTGACCCGAGCGCGTCAGGACATCGGCTGAAACGATCACGGAAGAACGCTCGATACTCCGAAGGGACAGCGATCATGAGCACTGCCAAGACTCCGGTTGTCTTCATCCACGGATTGTGGCTGCATGCCACGTCGTGGGACCCGTGGCTCGAGCTATTTGCAGCAGCCGGCTACGCCCCGATCGCGCCGGGTTGGCCGGGCGACCACGCCACTGTTGCGGGTACGCGCGAGAACCCGGAGTTCGTCGCGAACTACGGCATTGACGACGTCACAACTCACTACCGGAACCTGATCGAGAACCTTGAGGGGCGGCCGATTCTCGTCGGCCACTCGTTCGGCGGCATGATCGCTGAGAAGCTGCTCGGCGAGAACTACGGCGCCGCCGCGATCGCTATCGATGCGGCCCAGATCAAGGGCGTGCTGCCGGTGCCGCTGTCGGCGCTGCACTCGACACTTCCGGTGTTCAAGAATCCGGCGAACATACACAAGGCGGTAACACTCACGGCCGAGGAGTTCCGCTTCAGCTTCGGCAACGCGTTGACCGAAAAGGAATCCGACGCGCTCTACGAGCAGTGGAACATCGCCGCTCCCGGGCGGCCACTGTTCGAGGCCGCGGTTGCCAACTTCTCGCTGCACTCGCCGGACAAGGTTGACACACACAACGAGAAGCGGGGGCCTTTGCTGCTGGTGATGGGCGGCCAAGACCACACCGTGCCAGAGGCAATTACCAAGTCGACCTTGAAGCAGTACAAGCACTCGTCAGCGGTGACGGATCTGATCGAGTTCGCCGACCGTGGTCATTCCCTCACCATCGACAGCGGTTGGCGTGAAGTCGCAGACGCTTGCCTGCTGTGGTTGGACAAGCAGGGTCTTAAGCCAGCGCCTACTGCCTGACGCGCCCCTGGTCTTGGGGCTCCAAGCCAGACGGTCAATCGGAGGCGTCTCGAGGGCGGGCCACTACCCTTGCGCTATCCCGCCCTCGTAGCTCAGGGGATAGAGCATCGGTTTCCTAAACCGTGTGTCGCAGGTCCGAATCCTGCCGAGGGCACAAGCCACGGCGAAGTCACGGTCAGTGGGGTTTCCCGCGTTGGTAGTCGACGGCGGCGACGTCGTCGTGACCGTGGCCATCGGCGATGGCCTGGTCCATTCGTTCTTCTACTGCGCGAAGCAGCGGCGACGGCTGAAGCTCCTGGGCGGCGAGGGTGAGGTCCTTGCGCGCGAGCTCGATGGAGAACCCCGGCTCATAGGCGCGTGCGTCCATGGCTGCTGCCTTTTGTAGTGCGTACGGCATCGCCAACGGACCGTCCTCGAGAACTTTGACGAAGACCTTGTGGTCGATTCCGAGGGCGTCGCACAACGACAGCACGTCGCTCATCGCAACTGTCGCGGCAGTCATCCAGGCGTTGACCGCGAGTTTGATCGCGCTGCCCTCGACACCGGTCCCCAGATGCTCGACGGCAGAGCCGAGTTGGCGCAATGTCGGTTCGGCCCGCTCGAAGGCATCTTGGCGGCCGGCGACTAGCCAGACCAGCTTTCCGTTGCGGGCCGGTCCCGTGCTGCCCGACACCGGAGCATCGAGATAGGCGACCGTGTGCTTGGCTGCCAGCTCGGCGAGCGCGCGGGCACTCTCGGGGCCGATCGTGCTGGCCTGCACCCACACGGCGTCCGCATTCATCGCCTCGATCGCAGTGCCCATCACTTCGGTGACCGCAGCACCATCGCGCAGGAGCGTGAGAACCATTGCGACGTCACGAACTGCGTCTGTTACCTCATCGACTGCCGTCATCCCGCCAGAGGTGGCTGCGACCGCGACCGCCCGCTCCGGCGTGCGGTCCCATAAGTTGACCTGATGCCCAACCTCGGCCAATCGTGCGGCGATCGCCGCGCCTAATGCGCCGGCGCCGAGCACGGCAACTGTTTGCTCTTCCATGTCTCGACCTCGATTACTCGTGCGCCAACTGACGCAGGTTCGTCTTCGCGAGCTCGACTAGCTCGTTGCCTTGGCCCGACAGGATGGTTCGGGTAGCGAAGAGGCTGCAGTCGCGCGCGTCCGCGACGGTCTCGGCCATCGGACACTCCTTCGCCTCGGCAGCGATTGTCTTCGCAGGGTTTCGAGCCCGGTACGTACGATCCTGCCCCGCCCGGGCGTTCACAAGACATCGGGCCGGCGATGGATGGCCAACGACGGATTGGGCAAGATGGCGGTGTGACTACTCCAACCGCCCGTGATCCATTGCTGATCCTTGCGATGGATCACCGGGACTCATTCGCGAAGCTGTTCGGGGTCACCGATGCCGAGCCGTCGCCGTCCGATGAAGCGGCGATGCGTGCTGCCAAGCTACTGATCTACCACGGCGTCCGCGACGCCCGGTCGCAGCTGGACGGCGGCCAGGCGGGCGTACTCGTCGACGAGGAACTCGGCGCGGCGGTGCTGCGCGAAGCACGTAGCGACGGCTTGGTCGTCGCCATGCCGGTCGAGAAGAGTGGCCAGCAGCTCTTCGAGCTGCAATACGGCGACGACACCGAAGCACACGTCGATGAGTTCGCGCCCGACTACGTCAAGGTCCTGGTGCGGATGAACCCCGCCGACAGCGCCGAGGACACCGCGCAACAGCTCGCCCGGCTTGCGGCGTTGTCAAAGCTGTTGACCAAGCGCGGCACGCCATTCCTCTACGAACTGCTCGTGCCGGCAACGGACGATCAGTTGAAGCGAGCCGGCAGCGAGCAGGCGTACGACCGTGACGTACGACCGGAGCTGGTGACTGAGGTGATCGCGATCAACCAGCGGGCCGGCATCGAACCGACACTGTGGAAGATCGAAGGACTCGACACGACGCCCGCAGCTTGCGAGGTCGTCGCCGCGGCTAAGGCCGACGGTCGCAATGCCGACTGCATCGTGCTCGGGCGTGATGCGCCAAAAGACGTACTCGACCACTGGCTTGCGATCGCAGCACCCGTTCCCGGATTCGTTGGCTTTGCTGTCGGCAGGTCAATCTGGGAAGACGCACTGAAACGACATCGACAAGACGCCGACGACGCGCGCCTTGTCGAAACCGTGCGAGACAACTATCTGCACTACGCGAAGACCTATCTCAAGTCGGCGCACGCTGTGTGAGAAAGGCGGTTACTCATGCGACCAGACATCAAGCCGGGCGGCATCTTTCCCGACTACGCACTGCCCGACCACACCGACACCGTCCGCAAACTCAGTGAGCTGCAGGGCGACGATCCACTGATCCTGACCCTCGCGCGCGGCCACTACTGCCCGAAGGAACACCGCCAACACCTTGAGCTCGCCGCGTTCCAGGCGAACATCGCGGTCGCGTACACCCAGATCGTCACGATCTCAACGGACGAGCACCACACGTCGCAAGAGTTCCGCCTGTCGGTCGGAGCACAATGGCCGTTCCTGTCGGACCCAGGACGGACCGTTCAAAAAGACCTCGACATCCAGGAGTACACCGACCCCGACCACGACCCGATGATCCCGCACACGCTCATCCTGAAGCCGGGTCTCGTCGTGCACAGCCTGTACAACGGGTACTGGTTCTGGGGCCGACCATCTGTGAGTGAGTTGTGGGGCGACCTACGCGCGGTGATGAGCGAGAGCCGCCCTGACTGGGATCTCGCCAAGCCCGGACTTCGCGAGGCGTGGGCCGCCGGTGACTACTCGCAGTTCCACGGCTGGGACAAGCGACAAGCCCGCCTGACAGCGACCATGAGCGATAAGTTGCGCGGCTAGCTGCGCAGGCGCTTGCTTGCGGCTTCGAGCCCGCTAATCAAGATGTCGAGCCCGAACGAAAAACGGGTGGCCGCGTCGTGGCCGGTCATCTCGGATGAGATCGAAGCCATCATCGGATAGCGGTCGGCCGGCAGGGCCGCCATGAACTCGTGTACACCCTGGAAATACTCCGCAATGTCTGCAGGTGATCGGTCGCTGTTGACATAAAGCCCCTGCTCGAAGGCAAAAGCACACACATACAGAAACATCTGGTCTGACCCGAGCGCGATGATTCTTGGCTCGAGTCCACCAGCCGCCATCACCGCCGCGAGCGTTTCGGAGCCAGCAAGTGCTCGGGCCGACATCGGAACTCGACCGATCCCTGCGAGCGCCGCGTCGCGACGGCTGACCAACACACGCTGGAGGTCGGTCATCATTTCGACGATTTGCTCGCGCCAACGCTTTGGGTCGGGCGTCGGAAGGGGGATCGTTCCGATCAGTTCATCGAAGATCAACTCGAGCAGCTCGTCCTTGCTCGACACATATGCGTAGAGGGACGCCGCGCCGGTCCCCAGCCGCTGCGCGACGCTGCGCATCGAGAGGCCGGCCACGCCCCCGTCGTCCAGAACTTCGATTGCGGCACTCACGATCGCATCGATCGACAGCGTCCGGGGCCGACCGGCCGTGGCCCGACGAGCACTCGGACGGTGGACGGCGGGCGGCATTGGCGCCGGGTCGGGCGGACTGCTCGGTTTTGAGCTTGACGGACTCACATCGGTCAGTGTAGAACATTGTTTGCGAACAGTGTTCGCGTACATCGTTCGACCATGTGGCACGAGGGAAGGGCCCGCAGATGACCGAGTTAACGCCCCAGAGCGGCGGGGCAGAGGCGACGCGCGCGAACCACCCGCTGCGCTGGGCGATCCTCGCGCTGGTCCTGGCTGCCGAGTGTATGGACCTGCTCGACAGCACGATCGTGAACGTCGCGGCGCCCTCCATTAGTCGTGATCTGCACGCCAGTGCGTCGCAACTGCAGTGGATCATCGGCGGCTACGCGCTGACGTTCGCGATCGGCCTGATCGCCGGTGCTCGGCTCGGCGACATATACGGACGCCGCCGGCTGTTCGTCATCGGCGCGCTCGGGTTCGTCGCGGCATCGGCCGCCTGCGGCTTCGCCGTCAACCCCGGAATGTTGATCGGCTGCCGGCTCGCGCAGGGTTTCGCGGCCGCAGTGCTGATCCCGCAGGGCCTTGGAATCATCCGCAGCGTGTTCTCGCCCAAAGACCTTGGCGGTGCGTTCGCCTTCTTCGGTCCGGTGATCGGGCTGTCGGCGACGCTCGGACCGATTCTGGGCGGCGTCCTCGTCGATGCGAACGCGTTCGGCACCGCTTGGCGCGCCGTGTTCTTCATCAACCTGCCGCTCGGTCTCGCCGCAGCCCTCGGTGCAGCGCGCATCATGCCCGAGTCGAACGTCGCGAACGCGCCGAAGCTCGATCTCGTCGGCACCGTGCTGGCCGCTGCCGCGACCGGCGCGGTCGTGTACCCACTGATCCAGGGCCGCACTTACGGCTGGCCGCTCTGGACGTATCTGATGATCGCGGCCGGTATAGCGCTGTTCCTCGCGCTCGTTGGCTGGACAAGGCGCGCGACCCGAACTGGTCGCAGCCCACTCGTCGAGTCGAGCATCTTCGGGCACCGCAGCTACAGCGCCGGGCTCGCCGGCATCGTGGTCTTCTTCGCCGGCATGAGCGGCACGGTGCTGGTGCTCGGCCTGTTCCTGCAGTTCGGTGAGCACTTCTCCGCGATTCACGCCGGTCTCACACTCGCGCCTTTCGCACTCGGATCAGCGATCGGCGCGACACTCGGTGCGGCACTACTCGCTCCGCGCATCGGACGAACCACACTGCACATTGCCATCGTCATCCTCGGCGGCGGCGTGTGGTGGCTCTACGAAACCGTGCAGTCGCACGGGCTGCACACCTCGACGTGGAACACCGTGCCGGCCGAACTCGTGTTCGGAATCGGCCTCGGCATGTTGGTGTCGCCGCTCTTCGACTTCGTCCTCGCATCAGTAACTGATGCCGAGACGGGGTCGGCGTCGGGAGTGCTCAACGCACTTCAGCAACTCGCTGGCGCCGTGGGCGTCGCAGTGATCGGCACGATCTTCTTCTCGGCTTTGGGCCGGCACGGTTATGTCGATGCGATCAGTCGGTGCCTGCTCGTCGAGCTCACGACCATGCCGGTGCTGGCGCTACTCGTCGCGATGCTGCCGAAGCACGCCCGCGAGCAGCACGCCGCCGGGCCGGCTGCTGCCGGGCAAGACGGTGTCGACGGGGCGGGTCACGACGGGGACGGTGTCACCGCCCTCGCCCTCGCCTTCGCCGAGGCGTCAGACAGCTGACCGCCGACCCTGTAGGGCCGGCGGTCAGGTGGGCAAGGCGCAAGGGTCAGCCGGAGGCTGGTTGTGCGTGGTCGCCCACCGGTAGCACGTTGCCGTTGGCGTCCTTGGGTGTGAGTGCGCCGTAGGTGGGGTTGCCGTTCGCGGTGCCGCCGAGCCACCAGAACTTGACGTCGGGATTCACACTCCACGCCGCGACATGTGCGGCGACCGGCACTCCGTTGACGACCACCGAAATCGTCGCCGCCGGCCCGACGTAGTAGCCGACGAAGTACGTGCCGGCGACTTCCTTGCCAACCATCGAGACCCCATGGAAGCCGGGCTCCAAGTCGCTACCCGAGGTCTCGTTCGCCTCATACACAGCTGTAGCAGTACCGGCCGCATCGACGGTTCCGACCATCATGCCGAAGTGCGTGCACGGGATCGCAGGGTCGTCGATGTGAATTCCGTACAGCACAAGGGTTTCGCCCGTGCCAGCAGCGGTACCGCCTGGAACCAGCGTGCCCCACGGCGGCGCGTTGCCATCAGGGATCGCGGCCGGCGCACCGTCGGTCGACTGGGGCGCGGGTGAGGCAGTGCATGACGCGGACGGCGATGAGCTGGCCTGGGCGGAGCCGATCAGGGATGGCGACACTGCCGACGACGACGCGGGTGGCGTCGACGCCGAGGCGGACCACTTCACCAGAGGCGCAGATGATGTCGAGGCGGCGGGCGCCGGTGATGGCGATGTAGGTGCGGCGAGCGAGATGCCCAGGCCGTTGCCTGATCCCGACTGTACGGTCTGCGTCCCGTGATGGCCGCCACTTGCTAGCGCCGCTACCGACGTTATGCCGAGCACAGCGACTGCGGCAGCGCCGACGATCGACGTTTGACGCATCGTTCTGATCCGGCGGCCGCGTCGGATGATCTGCGCCGATGTCGCGCCGAGTGTGAGGTCGGGGGGCAACTTACCGAGCTCCTCGCCGAAATTGTTCTCACTCATGAGGTCTCCTCCCGCGCGGGCGAGAACGCCGGCACGTCTGTTTTCGAAAAGTCAGTGTCAAAAAGGTCGGTGTCAGAAAGGTCAGGTGAGCGCCGCAGTTTCGCCAGCGCCTTTGACGACGTACTTTTTACGGTGCCGACGGACACGCCGACATGCGCGGCGACCTCGGCTTCACTCAGGTCGACGTAGTAGCGCAAGACCACGATCGTTCGTTCGCGACGTGTCAGCTGCGTTAGAGCCGCAGCAAGCGCCGTCCGCTCAGCTATTGCTTTGCCGTGGTCGGGCACGGCGCCGTTCTCGGGTAGTTGTTCGGTCGGGCGCTCACGCCAAGGCGCTCTGCGCCACCAGTCGATATAGCTGTTCACCATGACCCGACGCGCGTAGGCCTCCGCGTCGTCGAACCGCACCCGGCGCCACGCGGCGAACGTCTTCGCGTACGCGAGCTGGGTGAGGTCTTGAGCCTGCTCCCGATGTGACGTGAGCAACCAGGCCGTCCGCAGCAGGCGTGCGGACGACTCGGTCACGAACCGGGTGAATTGGTCCGTCGCTGCCACCGAGCTGGTCTGCCCGGCGGCGTCGAGTTCGTCGGGCCGCTCCATCGATGTCGTCACACCCCGCAATACGGACCGGTGCCCAGATGGGTTGCCGTCGTCGTCCCACTCTCTCCTACCGATCGCAGGCCCACCGACCGCCGAGCGAGTAGCGTCGAGGTATGGGTTTGTGGTTTGCGATGGCGCTGGTCCGCTTCTTCCTGCGCGTCGCGAGGCGTAGGCGCTGACCCCTAGTACGCCGCTCGGGTAAGCCGTAACCTCGGCTCACCTCTGAGGTTCGCCCTGAAAGGCGGCGCACATGTTTGTTCAGATCATCCAGGGCACGGTGACCGATCCTGACGCTTTACAGCGGTCGGTTGAGCGGTGGCGCAAGGAGATCAAGCCTGGCGCGCACGGTTACTTAGGTTCGACCGGCGGGGTCACGCCTGACGGGCGAGGCATCACGATGGTCCGCTTCGAGTCTGAGGCCGACGCCCAAGCCAACAGCGATCGCCCTGAGCAGAGCGCGTGGTGGAACGAAGCCTCGAAAGCGTTCGGCGACGACATAACGTTCCACAACAGCAGCGAGATGGAGATACTTCTCGGTGGCGGTGACGACTCCGCGGGCTTCGTGCAGGTGCTGCAAGGACGCACGAACGACGAAGCGCAGATGCGCACAACCGGTCGCGAGATTCAAGACAGGTTGCACGCACTTCGTCCAGACATTCTTGGCGTCGTTGTCGCGTTTCACGGTGATGGGGGCTTCACGCAGGCGATCTACTTCAGCTCCGAGGAAGCGGCTCGTGCTAGCGAGAAAGCCCTCGGGAACGATTCCGAGTTGAGTCAACGTTTGCGCGCCACGATCGAAGGCGACCTTACGTTCTTCGACCTCAAAGAGCCCGACTTCGACTGACCGCGATGCTCTCCGGCAGCTGACCCGTTCAGGTGCCGGAGAGCCATCCAAATCCCCACGGCGCGAGCTGGATCCGGCCCGCGTCGATGCCCAATACCCCGGTGGTCGAATGCACGTGGCGTGGTGCGTGCAGCCCGGCGCGTTTCACAACGTCAGCGTCGATGTCTTGCGTGAGGTCGCTGAAATTCGTCAGCGCAAGAAACGGGGCGCTGCGCGGATGCGCCCGCCGATAAGCGAGCACGCTGCTGTTCTCCGTCGGCATGATCTCCGTCTCGCCTCCCGATCGCAGCGCGAGCAACGATCGGCGTGCATCCACCAACCGGCGGACTGCGGAGAAAGCCTTTCCCTCCGGCGTATTTGGGTCGTTCCGGCGATCAGCGGCGGCCCAGTCCATCGGTGGCCGGTGCATCCACCGGTTGTCATCGGCGTGCGCCAGATCGTCGGCCCATTGCGGGTCATTGCGCAGCGCGAGCTCGTCGCCCATGTAGATCAGCGGGATACCGCCGAAGGAGAACACCACGGCGTACATCGACTCGAGACGTCGCAACCCAAGCGTGAGTTCGTGCTGATTGCCCGAAGACAACGCACTCTCGATGCCGCACAATGACGCCGCACTACCGCTGATCCGGGCGTCTCCGGTGGCCTCGTTCTCTTGGAACAGCGAACCGCGCGCGAACGAGCCGGCGAAGCGCCCGCTGTAGTAGTCGTTGAGGAAACGGCGGTGGCTGAAGCCATCGAGCTCGACCGCCCCGGCGTCCTCATCGGATACCGCCCACCCGATGTCGTCATGGCACCGCACGTACGTCACCCACGATGTCGATTGCGGCGCGGGACGGCGGCGCGACAAGGCCTGTTCGGCGAGGCGGACGTCGCGGCTGGCCAGCGTCGACCACAGCATCACCATGAGCTGGTTGTCGTAGGCCAGATCGCACTCGGGCTGGTACCTGTCGTGCGCGCCGAGATACTGCACGAGCATGTCGGGGCTGACAATCGCCTCGGCCTTCAGTGCCAGACCTGGCGCAGCGAGGCCAGTGAGCGCACGGAACGCCTGAACCAGTAGATGGGCTTCTGGCTGGTTCTGGCAGTCGGTACCCAGCCGCTTCCAGAGGAACGGAACAGCGTCGAGTCGCAACACGTCGATGCCGCGATTCGCCAGGGCGAACATGGTGCCGAGCATCGCCCGAAACACCGTCGGATTCGCGTAGTTGAGGTCCCACTGGAACTCGTGAAACGTCGTCCAAACCCAGCCGAGCCCTTCGACCTCGGTGAAGCTGCCAGGCGCCATGTCGGGGAAGACCTCGGGCAGCGTGCGTTCATAGGCGTCGGGCAGCGTCCGGTCTGGAAAGACGAGGTAGCAGTCGCGGTAGACCGGATCGCCCGCAAGAGCTTGCTGCGCCCACCTATGCTCGCGCGCGGTGTGGTTCACGACCAGGTCGATGCACAACGCGATGCCTCGGTCGTGCAGATCGTCGGCAAGCGCCTGCAGATCGGCCATCGTGCCGACGCGCGGATCGACTTCGTCATAGTCCTGCACCGCGTAGCCGCCGTCGTTCTCACCGGCCCGCGGCTTGAGCAACGGCATCAGGTGCAGGTACGTCACCCCGAGTTCGACCAGGTAGTCGAGGTGTTGGGCCACGCCCTCGAGCGACCCGGCGAACCGATCGGCGTACGCGACGTAACCGATCATGCGAGAGCGCTGAAACCATGCCTGGTCGATCTCGCGCCGCCGGTCGACGACGCGAAGCTTCTCCGGCCGTGCCGCCGCAGCATCGATCGCGTCGGACACAAGGTCGTTCACGAGTTCGTCGACGTCGACAACGTCGCCGTACAGCGCTTCGAGCGGTTCGCGGATGTCGAAGACGGCCTGCTCGAGGCGGGCCAGAAACGCGTCAGCCTCCCGCGCACCAAGACGTTCACGCGCCAGGCTCTCGATCACGACAGCCACCGTAGTGGCTCACTCGCCCCGCAGGTTGATCACGTAAGGGGGGTCTCGGGGCCCCTCAACAGGTAGGCGTACCTGTGGAGGTGACGGTTCGCCTAGCGAGACAGGTGCGAGGGTGGGGACGGCGAGGTGCGCAGCGAGGCCACGACCGCAGCCGTCGCGGCGACGACTGCGAGGACAACCACGCAGGCCTGAAAGCCAACCGTCACCACGTGGGGCGACGCGTGTAGCCGTTCGGCCTGCCGCAACCCAAGCACCAGCCCGGTGACCGCGACGCCGATCGCAGTACCGAGACCGCGGGTCAGGTTGAGGATGCCGCCCGCCATCCCCGAATGCTCACGCGGCGCGGCCGCCATGATGGCCGCGTTGTTCGCGGGCGTGAATAGGCCAAGCCCCACACCGATGGCAGCGAGAAGCACGACGATCGCAACCGACGACCCGTCAGCGAACGCGAGCGCACCGAGCGATACGACGACGAGCAGCATGCCAGTCACCGTCGGGATCCGAGCGCCGATCCGATCGCGCGCGCGGCCAGCGAACGGCGCCACGATCGCGAGCGCGATCGGCAACACCCCGAGTTCTAGGCCGGCGCGCGTCGCCGACAGCCCCTGCGCATGCTCAAGAAAGAAGGGGACGACGAAGAGCACCGCGAACAACACCAGGTAGCTGAGTAAGCCCGACGCGATGCCTGCGGTGAAGTCGAGGTTGCGAAAAAGTCGAAGATCGATCATCGGCGCGCTCGTATGCCGCTCGCGCCGGATGAAAACGCCAATAAGAACCGCAGCAGTTACAAGCAGCAGCAGCGGCGCTGCCAGCCCTGAGTCGCCGGCCAAGTTGAGCGCCAGCAGAAGGGCGACGACTGCGGGGGCGAAGAGTCCCAGGCCCACCCAATCGAATCGCACCCGCGGCGCGAGATCACGCGAGCGCGGCAGCAGGAACCACGCGAGCACGAGACCGACGACCCCGACCGGACCGTTCAAGAAGAAGATCCACCGCCACCCTGCGATGCCGATCAGCAAGCCACCGACGGTCGGTCCGAGCGCGAGACCGATCGCTTGCGCCGCACCTTGGATGCCAATCGCTCGACCTAGGCTGGCCTTCGGTATCGCCGTGGCGATCAGCGCAACCGAGTTGGCTTGCAGCATCGCCGCGCCAAGCGCTTGCACAACACGGAACCCGATGAGCACGCCGAGGGTGGGCGAGAGTCCGCAGCCGACTGACGCAAGGGTGAAGATCGCGAAGCCGTAGGTATAGAGCAGCTTTCGGCCGATCATGTCGGCGAGCCGGCCTACTGCCGTCACGCTCGCAATCAGCACGAGCAAGTAACTCAGTGCGACCCACTCGACGCTTGCGAGGCTGGCGTGAAACTGCTGCTGCAATGTCGGCAGCGCAAGCGTGACGATCGATGCGTCGAGTTGCCCGAGGAACGCGCCGATACTGACGGTGATAACGACGAGCCATGGGGCATTGGGCCAATTCCGAATCGCTGCAGGCCGGCGGGGCTCGACGACCAGCCGCTGCCAGCCGCGCGGCTGATCATCGGTGCCGCTTCCCGTCACGACTTCAAAGTACACCGGTTACCGAATATTTCGGAATACGATGTATACGATGGGCGGATGCCTCAACCTGACACCCAGCCTCCGAGCGACGCCGAGGCGTTGACCGACGTGGTAAACCGCCTGCGTCGGGTTCTGCGGGCCGGCATCCGTACTGACTATCCGTGGGAAACACTGCCCATGGCGCAGATCGAGTTGCTGCAGTGCGTACGCGACCACGAGCCGACCGGCATCAGAATCGGTGAAATCTGCACCACGCTGCACCTCGCGCCCGCAACGACGAGCGGGCTGGTGCAGCAACTCGTCGAGGCTGGGACAGCAACGCGAGATCCGGATCCTGCCGATCGACGCGTCGCCATCGTGCGACTGACGAAGGCCGGACGACGACAGCTACAGGATTGGCAGAAAGCCCACGAGCGGCGACTCGGCGCTGCCCTGGCGCAACTGTCCGTCGCACAGCGGGCGGCGGTACGCGCCGCCGTCCCCGCCTTGACCGTTTTGGTTGACAGGCTCAGCCAGAGCTGACGGTCACCACACCAACTCTCACCCGAGCGCAATCCATAGGCCGAGGGCGGCCGCCGCGAGGCCGATCGCCAGAGTGGCCAGCACGTTGATCGCAGCCTCGACCAAAGCACCTGTTTCGGTGAGCGCGACCGTCTCCCACATCCAGGTCGAGAACGTCGTGAAGCCCGCGCAGAAACCGCTGCCGATGATGATGGCGGCGGTCATGGAAAGCCCGTGATGCGCAGCCAGGCCTGTCGTTAGCCCGAGAACGAACGAGCCAACGACATTAATGGTCACCGTGCCCCACGGAAACACGCTGTGGTGTCGGTGGGAGATGACCTGGTCGGCGACATATCGGCACGCCGCACCCACACCTGCCACGGCAGCGACCGCCAGGGCAAGCAGCATCAGCGGCGTCCGACCGCGGGGAGGGCGCTGATCGCGCGCCCACATGCGAGCCCTAGCAGCGCCGCGGCCAGACCACCGAAGAGACTGCCGAAGGTGTAAGCGATCGCCACGACCGGATGACCGTGCGCGAGCAGGTGATCAGTGGCGGTCGCCAATGAGGAAAACGTGGTGAACGCACCGATGAATCCGGTGCCGAAGGCTGGTCGGGCATACCGGTTCGGCGGAAACACCTCGAGGAGCAACACGAGCAGCAGAGCGAGCGCGAAGGCGCCGGAAAGGTTGATGACAAAGATGTCCCACGGGAAACCGTCACTACGCGGCGGGGCAGCACGCCCTATGCCGTAGCGGGCCAAGCCTCCGAGCACACCTCCGATGAAGACGACTAAGAGGACGCCGGGTGCCAGGCGGGGCCAGCGTGACGCGTAGTCGTTCTCGGGCTCGACGTCGGGGTCGATCGGCAGGTCGTGCACGCGTGCCCTACCTCTGGGTGGAGAAGTAGGAGCCATCGGCCAGGTGGCGGTTCGACAAGCGGGCGAGCTCCATCGCCGGACACACTTTATCCGGCGCAGCGGTCACCCCAGCGGTCGCGCCCGGCGTTAGGGTGAGCCACCCGTATGCGCAGGCGCGTCCAGGATATATGTTAACGCTCTCATATTCTGTTTTCGAAGGTCGAGAATGCCCGAAGGGTTGGATATGCCTAGGCAGCAGGGCGAGTTGTGGTTCCTGACGGGGAGTCAGGATCTGTACGGCGACGAGACGCTGGCTCAGGTCGCCGCGCACTCGCAGCAAATCGCCGCCGGCCTCGACGGGTCGGGTCTAATCCCGCTGCCAATCGTCTGGAAGCCAGTACTGACTAGCGCGGAGGCGATCCGCAACACGTGCATCGCCGCCACGGCGGATCCGCGTTGCGTCGGTGTCATCACCTGGATGCACACCTTCTCTCCAGCGAAGGCCTGGATCGCCGGCCTCGACGCGCTCCGCAAGCCATTACTGCACTTCCACACGCAGATCAACATGGCACTTCCCTGGGCTGAGATCGACATGGACTTCATGAATCTGAACCAGGCGGCCCACGGCGATCGCGAGTTCGGGTTCATCGAGACCCGCATGAGGTTGCGTCGCAAGACCGTCGTCGGCCACTGGTCGGATACGCACGCCGTTAGCCGAGTCGCCGACTGGGCCAGGGCCGCGCTCGGATGGCAGGCGGCACACGACATGCGACTCGTCAGATTCGGCGACAACATGCGCGACGTGGCCGTCACCGAAGGCGACAAGGTCGAGGCACAGCTCCAGCTTGGGATATCGGTCAACACGTACAGCGTTAACGACCTCGTCGCGGTCGTCGACGCCGTTACAGACTCCGAGGTTGATGCCCTCGTCGCTGACTACGAGGCTTCGTACACGGTGGCGCCGTCGCTCCTGGCGGGGGGCGCGCAAGGCGACTCGCTGCGATATGCGGCCCGCATTGAAGCGGGTCTGCGCAAGTTCCTCGAGGATGGCGGCTTTACCGCGTTCACAACGAACTTCGAGGACCTCGGCGGCCTGCGACAACTGCCGGGCCTCGCTGTCCAGCGACTCATGGCGGACGGTTACGGATTCGGCGGCGAGGGCGACTGGAAGACGGCATCACTGGTCCGGCTCATCAAGGTGATGTCGGCCGGTCTCGAGGGTGGCACGTCGTTCATGGAGGACTACACCTACCACCTCGGGCCCGGAGAGCCGAAGATCCTCGGCGCCCACATGCTGGAGGTCTGCCCCACGATCAGCGACGCAACGCCGAGCTGCGAGATTCACCCACTCGGGATCGGCGGCCGGGAAGATCCCGTTCGGCTGGTCTTTCGCGCGAAGCCAGCAACTGGCTTCGTGGTAGGCCTGATCGATCTCGGCGACCGGTTCCGCTTCGTCGCCAATGACATAGAGATCGTCGAACCCGACGAGCCGCTGCCACGGCTGCCCGTGGCCTGCGCGGTGTGGCGCCCGGAGCCCAGCCTCGCGACGTCCGCTGAAGCGTGGCTCACCGCTGGCGGCCCGCACCACACAGCACTGACCACGGCGCTCAGCTTCGACACCCTCGCCGACTTCGCACAGATTGCGAACGTCGAACTGCTGCGTATCGACGCCGACACCACCATGCGCGATTTCGTCAACGAGGTGCGCTGGAATCAGGTCTACTACCGCGTGGCGGGCGGCCTGTAAGACCGCCCGCCGTTGCGGTCTTATGGCGCAATAGTCCAGTCCTGGCAGCTCGTGGAGTTCAACCACTGCCACAGGTCCGCTTTTGTCCCGTTGGCCGTGCCGCAGTTCGTATCGTCGAGCACCATCCCGCTGTTCTCGACAACGAGCTCATACCGACCACTCCCGGTCGGGATGACCTGCCACTGCTGGCAGAGATTGCCCAGCGATGACCAAATGTCGACGGCCGTGCCGTTAGCCAACCCGCAGTTGACCGCATCGAGCACGGTCGCGCTGTTGACGTTCGTGATGGTGTAGACGCCCGCCGCGACGCTTGCGAACTTCCACTGCTGGCAGGTGTTGCCGAGCGATGCCCATAGGTCAATCGCTGTTCCGTTCGTCTTCACACAACCCGTGTCGTCGAGGACAGTCCCGCTGTGCATATTGGTGATCCGGTAAGCGGTGCCCGCGACGGGGAAGCTGGTGCTCGGGCCCGTGTATCCGACGGAGACGATGTTGGCTTGGACGAGATTGTCGGCCGCATCGGTCGGATATCCCGACGTCATGACGCCCTCGAAGAAGGAACCGACAGAGCCGTCGCTGTTGTCGCCGCCGGTGCCCAGCACGATGGCGCCTTCCTTGTGCATCGGCACGTAACCGCCGATATTGGGAAGCGCCCCGCTGTACCACGTAGTCAAGCTCCCCGACTGCGAATTGCCTCCCTTTATTGCATACGTCGATGTTCCGTTGTTTTTCTCGAGCGCGGTGACGAACAGGCTCGAGTTGCCGTGGTTGTTGGTGTCAGAACCGTTCGCGCCGGCGAACAGCCCGTTCTCGAGGTCGGCCTGAACCCACGGGCCAGAACCCGAGCACGGCGCGAACCAGCACTCGGTGCCGAAGTTGATCGCATCCATGTGGCCGTTGCCCGTGTCGTCGCCGCTCGTCTCTGCGTTGCCATAGTCGAAACAACACCGATTGTTGACGTGAGTTCCGCTCGTCACCATGTACGTGCCTTCACCGGTGCTGCCAGTAGCTACTCCTGACGTGGCGTTGTCGCGGTAACCAACACCGGCCGACACATAGAGGCCGTAGACGGCGTGACCGCCGGCCGTGATCGGCAGCGCCGCGGCGTTCGCGCCGAAGTCTTGGGCGCCATTGCCCCCTGGACCTTCGATCGTCAGGTTGTTGTGATGCGAGGTCTGGTCACAGATCTCGGTGACGTTGCAGATCGTGTTCGCGCAGAAACTGTTCTGGGTCGCCGCGTTCGCGTATCCGCCCGCGGCTAGCGTCGCAATGTTCGTGGTGGCGCCGTCGGAGATGCGCTTCACCTGGTAAAGGTTGCCGCTGTAAGCGGAGAACAGCGCACGAGTCGTGCTATGGGCGGCCACGCAAGGGGTGTTCGCGGTGGCGTAGATGTCGCACGGCAATGAGCCCGCGGCGGCCGCGGGTGTATCGGATGTCGCGACCAACGCGCCTGCGGTCAACGCGAGGGTGGTGCAACACGACAGGACGGCGCCTCGCCAGCGACGGTGGCGGGATCGATCGAGCCTGACAAGCCTCCCAAGGAACACAAACATCGGCATACCTCTCATCGGTTGGGCCGATCGGCAGAGCGTGTGATCGCTCACGTACGACGTGGGCGGCCATGCACGAGCAGCGTCGGATAGAGAACTGGCTACCAAGCCTGGGAAAACCAGGCAACGGGATCGTTGGAATCGCGAGTCAGCTCGGCGCCGTCCGCGGCGGAGACTCGTGACTTGATAGCGTTAACAATTCTCTGCGCAGCTAGCCATCGCTCGTGACGATGGGGATGAACGGGACGTTACACCCGGGTATCAGGCTCAGCAAGGGGACATCAGGCCGCCTGCAACGCCAGTCGTTCGATCGTCGGGCCATCGAAAGTCGCCGATCGAATGTAACGGGCAGGACACGATTCGCGGCGGATCACTGAGGAGCGGTTGACCTACGCGATGTTAGCGTGCACAGTCCTTCGTTGACGGCATGGGTGCGCTCTCATCGCTCCTCGATCCGAGCCTGCCGATGGCCGTCTGGGGTCTCTCTTGGTGTCTATTGGCGGCCCGCTGGTCGGCCGCCAATGTAACGGGCAGGACACGATTCACGCCTGGCATCTCGGGAGGCCTTGACCAGCCGAATGTTAGCGTGAACAGTCCTCGCCGAGGACCCCACAGCCGTCCAGTACCACCGCCGAGAACGATCACATTCGAGAAGGAAGGCACGCAATGACTGCACGGCGTTACATGACCGCGCTCGTTGCCGTAGGACTCACCGTCCTCGCTGCGGGTTGCTCGTCGTCCAAGAGCAACACCGCAGCTCCATCAAGTCCGGCAGCCCCAGCCGCAACTACGAGCGCGCCGGCTGCTGCTGCTAGTACGAGCGCAGCGGCTTCTGCACCGCCACCAGCTACGAGCGCCTCAGCCCCGGTGGCTGCCAGCTCCGCTGCTTCCGGCGCGAATGCTGACATCGCGTTCAACCAGGACAACCTGGCGAAGCTCGACTCAGCATTGAAGGCGGCGATGGCGGGTAAGGACCTCTCCCAAGTCAACATCGCGATGGTCGTGAATGTCGCCGCTGACTACTGGAAGGCCGGCCAGGTCGGCTTCACGAAGGGCTGCTCAGACCTCGGACTCTCCAGCAGCAAGTGCACCTTCTTCGCGCCGCCGAACGGCAAGCTCACCGAACAGACATCCGAACTCGAGACGCTAGACAGCCAAGGCATCACGGGCTACTCGATCTCCGCGATCGACCCGGCGTCGGCCAAGGGCACCATCGCAACCGACACCGGCAAGGGCATCTTCGTCCTAGCGATCGACTCACCGCTCCCCGGCACGGCGGCGGCCGGCCTCTACCTCGGTACGCCTAACTACGACGCCGGCTTCGCGGCTGGTACTGCGATGAAGAAGGCCCTGAACGGGTCGGGCAAGGTGGCGATCTTGGTGGGCTCACTGACGGCGCTCAACGCGGTTCAGCGTATCCAGGGTTTCCAAGCCGCGATTGGCTCTGGCATCACGATTGTCCAGAAGCTCAACGACAACTTGTCCGCGGCGACAGCGACGTCTGATGCTGAGACCATTTTGGCGAACAACCCCGACGTCAACGGCCTCTACGGCGTGTACTCCTACGATGGCCCCGCGCTGGCGCAGGCAGTGGTAACGGCGAAGAAGAAAGGCACAGTCTCGATTGTGTCCGACGACTCCGACGCCCAGACGCTCGGCTTCATTCAGGACGGCACCATCGCCGCCACGATCGTGCAAATGCCTTACCAGCAGGGCTACACCGGCGCCTACATCATGGCGGCGGAGAAGGTCCTTGGTAGCGCAGCAACGGCGGCCATCGTCAAGCCGTTCCTGTCGACAGATGGATCGACCCTGAGTTCGGGCGTCGGTACCCTCAACCAGGCCGACCTCACTGCATACCAGGCACTACAGGCGTCGCTTGGTATCAGCTGATCACCTGCCCCTTTCGAGGCGAAAGCAATCACCACAACGATGAGCACCTAAGAATGACAACGTCCGACGAACCCCACAGCCGCGCGGTCTCCGCGCGGCTGTGGGGCGTGCAGAAGTCATACGGCTCAGTGCGAGTACTCGACATCCCGGGGCTCGAGATCTATGCCGGCGAGGTCACCGGAGTCGTCGGCGAGAACGGCGCGGGCAAGTCGACGTTGATCGGCACGCTGTTCGGATCCGTGTATCCCGACAGCGGCGAGATCGAGATCGGCGGAGTTCCACTAGCAGTCGGGTCGACGGGTTCGGCCGCGAATAGAGGCGTCGCGCTCGTCGCGCAAGAGTTTCCGCTCGTGGGTCAACTGAGCGTCGCAGAGAACATGTTGCTCGGACGCCGGCCGCGGGTATCGAAACGTCGCATCCTGGTCGACAACCGAGCCCAGCGGGCCGAGGCCGCGGCGATGTTGCAGGAGGTCGGGCTTTCTCCCAAACAAGTGCCTCTCAACCGCCAGGTTCGTACCTTGCCAGTGCCGACCCGTCAAATGCTCGAGATAGCAAAGGCGTGGGGCCGCGAGCCTACGTTGCTCATCCTCGACGAGCCGACGTCCTCGCTCGGACCGGTCGAGGCGCAGATGGTGTTGGGTCTCGCTCGCACCCTTGCCGACCGCGGCGGCGCGGTGTTGTTCATTGGCCACCGCCTCGATGAGGTGCGCGCAGTGAGCGATCGCGTTCTCGTGCTGCGAAACGGCCGGCTGGTTGCCGACCTACAACCAGCCCAGGCGACCGAGGAACGGCTGATCCGAGAGATGGTCGGCACCGAGTTGGGGCGTGGTGGGGCGAAGGCCACGCCTGACCAAGCCCGTGTCTTGTTCAAGGCCGAGGGCCTGACCGCAGACGGACTCGGTCCCGTCGATATCGAACTTCGCGCTGGCGAGATTCTCGGCGTCGCCGGATTGATGGGTTCTGGCCGGAGCAGACTTATCCACACAGTTGCCGGAGCTCAACCGGCGACCGGTGGCTCGATGGAACTAGCCGGCCGCTCGTACTGGCCGCGTGGCCCGGCAGATGGCACTGCTGCCGGAATCGCGCTGATTCCCGAAGACCGCAAACAGCAGGCACTTGTCTTGTTCGCGCCGATCCACTCCAACGTGACGGTCTCGATACTGCGCAATCTCAGTAGCCACGGCGTCCTCACACCGAAGCGCGAACGCGCAGCAGCGAAAAAGATCACTGCCGATGTGAAGGTCCGGATGCAGTCGATAGACCAACCGGTCGGCTCGCTGTCCGGAGGCAACCAGCAACGCGTGGTCTTTGGCCGTGCTTTTGCGACCCAACCGAAACTGCTGCTCCTCGACGAACCCACACGTGGTGTCGACATCGGCGCCAAGGCGGAGATCTACGAACTCATCGACCGAGCCGCTCAACAAGGGATGGGCGTGCTTGTCGCATCGTCAGAACTCGAAGAACTGTTGTGGATGTGTCACCGCATCGTGGTGATGAACCAGGGGCAAATCGTCGACGTTGTCGATCGAGAAGACGCTACCAAGGAACGAATCATGACTGCTGCAGCAGGCAGCCGTCGTCGGGCAACGGGAGCAGAAGCATGACTGCGCAGACCACCTTGGAACCGTCGCCACCGCGCGCTGCGTCACGCACCAAGTCGACGGTCACTGGCCTGCTGCGCACACTCGCGTCGTCGCCTGAGGCGGGCGTCGTCACCGCCTGCGTGCTGGTGTTCGTCTGCATCGGCCTCGCCGCGCCGAACTACACGCACGTCGGCAATCTCCAGGTCATGGGTCGCGACCTGGCCCAGATCGGCATCCTCGCGATCGGTGAGTCGGTCGTGATCCTGACGGGCGGTATCGACCTTTCCGTCGGTGGGTTGGCCGGCCTCGCGGGCATCGTCGCAGCCTGGCTCAACGTGCACGAGAAGCTCTCGGCGCCAGTCTCCATCGTGCTCACTCTCCTCATCTGCGCAGCCGTCGGGCTCTGGCACGGCACGATGGTGACCCGATTGGGAGTGCCGCCGTTCATCATCACGCTGGTTACCTTCACGATTTCCGAAGGACTCGCGCTAGCCATCACCACCGGCACGCCCATCAACGGCATCTCGCCGCTGTTCAGCCGGATAAGTTCGTTCCACGTCGGCGACGTTCCATTGCCCGCGGTCATCTTCGTCGCCATCGCGATCGGGGCCTGGTTCGTCCTTGAGCGAACCTACGTAGGCCGTCAGGTCTATGCCGTCGGCGGCAATGCCGAGGCGTCTCGTTTGGCCGGCATCCCGGTCGCGCGCCGTAAGACCGGAGCCTACGTCGCAAGCGCGATGCTGGCCGGCATCGTCGGAGTCCTCATCATCGGTCGCATGAATGTCGCTGACCCGTCAATCGGTTCGAGCGGCTTCGAACTGACCGCGATCGCGGCGGCCGTCATCGGCGGGGTCGCGCTCACTGGCGGCGAGGGTCGGATCCTCGGCATCGCAGCCGGCGCGATCCTGCTCGAACTCATCACCAACGGGTTACTCGCGTTGAGGGTCAGTCCCTACGACCAACAAGTGGTACAAGGTGGCGTGCTCGGCGTTGCGGTCCTCGCGGACCGGCTACGTGCGAGGCGATTCGGAGCGCAGCGCAGATGATGTCACCGCGGAGCGCAGCGAAGGTAGCGTCTCAGCTGCAGCCAGCGATGATGGCTCGGCGGCCGGCCAAGACCCTGGGAAAACAACGATCACGTCGAGCACACGCGGCCCGTGCACGCCCTCAACCCGTTTGAACTCGATGTCGCTGGTGGCACTCGGTCCGCTAATGAACGTGAGCGGTCGCGTCGGATCAAGACGGCTCAACGACTCGGGCACGCTCATCACGATCTGCTCTGCGTGCACGACAACGACGTGATGGTCCGGTACTAACGTCAGCACTCGGCGTCCCTGATCTGGCCCTGCATCGAGCACGATCGTGCCGGTGTCGGCGATCGCCACCCGGCAACCCGTGACGACGGCGGCGATGCCATCGAGTTCGGTCGCACTCAGCGGGCCCGGATCGCCGTCGATGCGCGCATCGCTAGCAGCGTCACGCCACTGCACCGGCGCTCCAGGTGGCAATACAACTGACGCGTCTGATGCGAGCACGGTGGTCAGTGTTTGCACCAGGGTGGACGCGTCGGTGCGATACACGGTCGCCTTGTAGTCGGTAAGCCGCTCGACGAAGAGCGCTATAACCGATTCGGTGCCGGGCAGTCGGTTGGAAACCAGCCGGTACGCCCGGGGAATTTCGTCGGACGCCGATTGCCCGGCCAGAGCGGTCCTGATGCGGGTCAGCACTTCGTCACGTGGGGTCATGCGGGTAGGTCGCCTTCACTAGAGCCCAAAGCGCCTCGCTCGCGCAACCACCACTCCCGAAAGGTCTCCTTCGGCGGAACGGGCAGGTCGCGGCTTGTCGTCCACGCCGAGCCCGGCCACGGCAACGCAGTAATGCGACCCCGACTACCAGGGCGCAACCCGAGCAACCTGCCTAGTCGCATGAACCGCTCGGCGCGAGCAAACCGGCGTGGTTTTCGCATCGCCCACGCGACGGCTTTCATCGAGACAAGCTCCGCATTCGGCGCCGGCTGTGCACGCACGTGGTCAACCGCGCGGGCCCGAAGATGAACCAGGATCGAAGGGATGTCGATCTTCACCGGGCATACCGAATAGCACGCGCCGCATAACGTCGAGGCGAACGGTAGGCTCGAGTTCGGATCGCCGTGCCCGTTCATTCCGGTCAGTTGCGGGCTGAGAATCGCACCGATCGGCCCCGGATATACCGAGCCGTAGGCGTTTCCGCCGGTCCGCTCGTAGATCGGACACACGTTGAGACAGGCACTGCACCTAATGCAATGCAAGGCGGCTCGACCAATCTCGTCGGACAGCGCCGCCGTCCGACCGTTATCGAGCAGCACCAGGTGAAACGCCTGCGGACCATCGCCCGGCGTGACCGCGGTCCACATTGAGGTATACGGATTCATCCGCTCGCCGGTCGACGAACGCGGCAGCAGTTGCAAGAACACCTCGAGGTCGCGCCAGGTCGGGAGCAGCTTCTCGATCCCCATGACGGTGATGAGCGTGTCGGGCAGCGTCAGGCACATGCGGCCGTTGCCCTCAGACTCGACGACGGCCAGCGTGCCGGTCTCGGCGATCGCGAAGTTGGCGCCGCTGATGCCCACCTTGGCGGACAGGAACTTCTTGCGCAGGTGAGCTCGCGCGGCCATCGCCAACCGGCGCGGATCGTCGGTGAGATCGGCAGGAACGTCGGGCATCTCGCGCATGAAGATCTCGCGGATCTCCGACCGGTTGCGGTGAATCGCAGGCACCAAGATGTGGCTCGGCTTGTCGTGCCCGAGTTGCACGATGAGTTCGGCGAGGTCGGTCTCGATCGGCGCGATTCCGGCAGCTTCGAGTGCCTCGTTCAGCCCGATCTCCTGCGTCACCATCGACTTCACCTTCACGACCTCGAGCGCACCCGTCTCGAGCACAAGGTCGACGATGATGCGATTCGCTTCGGTGGCGTCGCGCGCCCAGTGCACAACACCACCTCGTGCGGTTACCGCAGCTTCGAGTTGCTCAAGAAGTTCAGGCAGCCGAGCCATCACGTCGGCCTTGATCGCGGCACCGGCGTCGCGTAGCTGTTCCCAGTCGTCGACTTCCGCAACAACAGCAGTCCGCTTCTCGCGAATGGTCGCCGTAGCGATGCCCACATTGCGACGCAGTTGCGCGTTCTTCAATGCCGACCTCGCTGCGTGCGGGAAACTCTCGTCACCGCGCAGGTTGCCGACACCCTCGGGAGCGTAAGTGACTGGCTTCGGCAGACCCAGGAACGTACTCGTCATGAGACGTCCTCTGTTGCAGCGTCTTCTGTCGCCGCCAGGATCTCGGCGAGGTGCACGGTCCGGACGCCGGCGCGCAGCCGCGACAGGCCGCCGCCGATGTGCATGAGGCACGACGGGTCACCCGCGGTGCAGACCTCCGCGCGGGTCGCCACCACGTTGCTCATCTTGTCGGCGAGCATCGCTGTCGAGACGTCGGGATTCTTGACCGAGAACGTGCCGCCGAATCCGCAGCACGAGTCGGCGGCCGGCAACTCGATCAAATCGAGCCCGCGCACCGCGCGCAGTAGTCGCACCGGCTTGTCGCCCACGTGCAACATTCGAAGCGAGTGACAGGTCGGATGGTAGGTGACGCGATGCGGGTAGTAAGCACCTACGTCAGTCACGCCGAGTACGTCGACGAGGAATTCTGAGAGTTCGTAGGTGCGCGCAGCTACGTGTTCAGCGCGCTGCGCCAGTTCGGAAGTGCCCTTGGCGCGAGCGACCATGGCGTGCTGATGCCGGACCGACCCGACGCACGATCCCGATGACGCGACCACGGCGTCGCAGGTCTCGAGGGCGTCTTCGAACGTTTCAACGTGATGACGCACGAGGGGGGCCGCCTCATCGAGGTAGCCGCTATTCACGTGCATCTGCCCACAGCACGTCTGGCCAGCAGGAAAAACGACGGTATGACCGAGCCGCTCGAGGACAGCGACGGTCGCGCGACTCACGTCGGGAAACATCGCGTCACCGAGGCAGGTGGCAAACAGCGCGATGCGCATGTCGCTCCAGGGTCTCGTCAGCCGCAAAAGATGACGCTAGCGCATGTGGTCAGACCACACTACCCTTGCCCGCATGGCAGCCCAGCGCGAGCGGACCCACGAGCTCGTCGTACGCCGCATCGAAGCTGACCTGTTCGACGGGCGGATCTCCCTCGGCGAGAGGCTGCCAGGCGAGCGCGGCATCGCGGAACAACTCGGGGTGAGTCGCGCTTCGGTGCGCGAGGCGATCCGCGTGCTTGAGGCGATGGGCATCGTTCGCACCGCCGTTGGCTCTGGCGCCGAGGCGGGCGCGATCATCGTGGCCGACCCGAGCCTCGCCTTGACGGCGGCTCTGAGGCTGCATCTAGCGACCAGTCACCTCGCGATCGATGACATCGTCGCCACCCGGGTGCTCCTCGAGTCATGGGCCGTGCGCGTCGCCGCTGCGTCGCCTGATCACGGGCAGTACGACAAGGCGCAAGAGCTCCTCGACGAGATGGACGACATGACGCTTGCTCCGGAGGATTTTCACCGACTCGACGCCGAGTTCCATATAGAGATGACTCGCCAGGCGGGCAATGTTGTCGTCGCGGCGGTGATGGCATCGTTGCGCGAATCGATCCAGGGCTATGTATTAGCCGCCGTTCCCGCACTACCCGACTGGCCGGCGATGACTCGCAAGCTACGACGAGAGCATCGGCGCATTCTGGCCGCGGTGCGCGCCAACAACGGTGCTGCCGCGGCTACTGCCGTCACGAAACACATCGAGGGCTTCTATCGCGCGACCGGTCTAGGGTCGTCGTCGTGAGAAGCCTTTCGGCGTTCGGCCGCGGTGGTTTGGAGGTCGGTCGCTACGGGTTCGGGGGCGCGCCCATCGCCGGCCTCTTTGAGTCCGTCAGCGAAGAGCAGGCACACGAGTGCATGACGCAGGCTTGGGCAGCCGGTCAGCGTTACTTCGACACCGCGCCGCACTACGGCGCCGGACTCTCAGAGCAACGGGTCGGCGCTTTCCTAGCGCAGAAACCCAGTAACGAATGGGTTTTGTCGACCAAAGTAGGGCGTCTCCTCGAGACCGCCTCCTCGGCGACTTCGGGATCGGATGGCTTCGTCGACGGGCCAGACGTCCGTCGAGTATTCGACTTCAGCCGCGACGGCATCCGTCGCTCGTTCGACGCGAGTCTCGCGCGCCTCGGCGTCGACAAGATTGACATCTTGTTCCTGCATGACCCCGACGATCACTGGCGGGAGGCGATCGACGAGGCTTGGCCGGCGCTGGCGGCGCTGCGCGACGAAGGCTCTGTGCGGTCGATCGGTGCGGGGATGAACCAGACCGCCATGCTCAAACGGTTCGTTCAAGAGACTGACATGGACGTCGTGTTGCTGGCAGGTAGGTACACATTGCTTGAGCAAGGAGCACTCGACGACCTGTTACCGGCCTGCCTTGAGCACGGCACGTCGGTCGTGATCGGTGGGGTCTTCAACAGCGGGCTACTCGCGAACCCTCACGACAAGGCGACGTTCAACTACGCGCCTGCAGCCGTCGACGTGCTGGCGAAGGCAAAGCGGATCGATGAGGTGTGCTCGCGCCATGGTGTTGCCATCGCGGCGGCGGCCCTGCAATTCCCACTAGGGCACCCAGCGGTCACAACAGTGCTCGTCGGAGCCCGTAGCCCTCGAGAGATCGACGAGAACGCCCGTTTCATCGACACACCGATTCCTGAACAACTGTGGGCCGACCTGCTCACCGCTGGGCTGCTTCGACCGGGATCGCCCGTGCCAACAGCGTCAGACCTCAACCCCTCCCACCCGACACCGCCAAGCCGCACCCCATCACAACGGACACCAACAAATCCCACACCACCACAGAAGACAGTGAGCGCAGATTCATGACCTTTGCCCTGGCCCGTCTCGGAGCCGCCGGCCACGAACGTCCCTTCGTCATCGTCGACGGAGTCGCGTCAAGCATCGAAAGCCTGACCGCGGATATCGACAGCGCATTCCTCGACAGCGGCGGTGTCGTGCGCGTGCGCGCCGCACTTGCCGACGGCCGACTGCAGGCAACCGACCCCGTCGAGTCGCTCGGCCTGCGCTATGGCTCACCGATCGCACGACCTGGCAAGGTTGTCTGCGTAGGCCTGAACTACCGCGACCACGCAGAGGAAACCAACGCGGCAATTCCAGCCGAACCAATCCTGTTCATGAAGGATCCGTCGACGGTTGTCGGGCCAGATGACGAGGTTCTGGTGCCGCGGCTCTCGGTGAAGACCGACTGGGAAGTCGAGCTTGCCGTCATCATCGGGCATACCGGACGCTACCTAGGCAGCGACGCCGAAGCCCTCGCGTGCGTTGCGGGCTACGCCATCTCCAACGATGTGTCCGAGCGGGAGTTCCAAATCGAGCGCGGCGGTCAGTGGGACAAGGGCAAGAGCTGCGAGACCTTCAACCCGCTCGGTCCGTGGTTCGTGCCGGCCGACGAGATCGCCGACCCGCAAACACTCGGCCTGCGACTTTGGGTGAACGGTGAGCAGAAGCAGAACGGAAACACCGCGAACATGATTTTCGGCGTGCTCGAAGTCGTGCGCTACATCAGCCAGTTCATGGTGTTGCGGCCAGGCGACGTCATCAACACCGGCACACCGGCGGGGGTTGCTCTTGGCCAGCCTGAGCCCAAGCCTTTCTTGCGCGCGGGCGACGTGCTCGAACTGGAAATCGACGGTCTGGGCCGCCAGCGCCAAGTTCTGGGGCAAGCATGACGGCCATCGGGGAGGAGAGCGGCATGACGGCGGACTTCGACGGTCTAGTCGCCGTCGTCACCGGAGGTGCGTCGGGGATCGGCCTGGCGACGGCACGGTTACTCGCGCAGCGAGGTGCGAAGGTCGCCTGCCTCGATGTTGTGATCGACGGGCTCGAAGACCACCTGTTCGGGGTGCGAGCCGACGTCACGGACGACGACTCGGTCAAGGCGGCGATCGAAGCCGTGGTGTTCAGATACGGCGGCATCGACATCGTGATCAACAACGCCGGGATTGGCGCCCGCGGCGACGTCGCCGCGAACGACGATGCCGAATGGCATCACGTGCTTGACGTCAACGTCGTCGGCATGGTTCGAGTCAGCCGCGCGGCGCTGCCGTATCTGCGAGGCTCGTCGCACCCGGCCATCGTCAACACCGGATCAGTTGCGGGCTGGGCCGGCTTGCCGGCACGTGCGTTGTACTCCGCAAGCAAGGGCGCCGTACAGGCACTGACCCTCGCGATGGCGGCCGATCACGTGCGTGAAGGAATTCGCGTCAACTGCGTGAACCCCGGCACGGCCGACACCCCGTGGGTCGGACGATTGCTCGACGCAGCCGACGATCCGGTCGCCGAACGCGCCGCGCTCGAAGCACGCCAGCCACTCGGGCGCCTCGTGAGCGCCGACGAGATCGCCCAGGCGATCGTCTATCTCGCGTCTCCCGCAGCGGCATCGACAACAGGCACCGCGCTAGCCGTCGACGGCGGCATGTACGGGTTGCGGCTGCCCGCACGGCCGGCAACATAAGTCAGGGGCGAGCGGGTAATCCGTAGACCTGCGCTGCGGTGCAGGCGAACACGGCATCGATCTCGGCTTGCGAGCAACTGCTGACCGCGTCGCTCACAAGGTCGAACCAGCGCTGATAGTCGGTCGTAAGCGACGCGACGGGCCAGTCGCTACCGAACATGCATCGCTGCGGTCCAAACATCTCGAGCGCGTGCAACACATAGGGCCGGACGGCAGACTCGTGCCAATCGCGCCCGGCTTCGGTCGTCGAGCCGGAAAGCTTGCAGGTCAGGTTCGGCCGTTGTGCGAGTTCGGCCAGTTGCGTACGCCACGGCTCCCACTCGCCGTCCGCGATTGCGGGCTTGCCGAGATGGTCGAGGACGAAGCTCACGTCAGGACACGCATCAATAAGCGGGGCAACGTCCGCACGCTCTAAGGCCCGCACGCAAATGTCGAACGGCAAACCCAGCTCACCGACAACGCGCACGCCGTCTAAGAACCCAGGCGCCAAAGCAAAGCCCGCGCCCTCGTCCTGGATCAGCCGCCTGACACCAACCGCCAGCGGCATCGCGGCTAGTCGCTCGACGAGGTCGCGAACCGTGCGCCCAACCTCGACAGGCGCGTGCACGACCATGCCAACAACAGCCGGGTCGGACGACGCGAGACTGGCGATCCAATCGAGTTCTGCGAGTTCACCGTCAGACTGCGCGCCGGCCTGCACCATGACCCATTCCGGCGGACCGCCGCTGGCGCGCAAATCGGCGGGCAGGAACGGACGCGCTAGCTCCTCGACCGGCTCGAGCCACGGATACCGAAGCACCGTCGGATCCCAGAGATGGATGTGCGAGTCGATCACCCGCGCCGGCGTCACTGCTCGCTACCTCCGACCGGCGGGGTGGAAGAGACTTAGGACGCCGCGGCGTGCGATCCCGTCGTCACCCGTGCGGCAAGCCAGTCTACGAACGCGGCGGCCGACATCGGCCGGGCGATCAGGTAGCCCTGGGCAATGTCTGCGCCAAGAGCCAAGAGCCGGGCGTATTCGGCCTCGCGCTCAATGCCTTCAGCAACGACTCGAAGGCCCAGCGTGTGACCGAGTTGAATGATCGAACGCACGATTGCTGCGTGCGTGGGATCGGCGACGACCCGCGAGACGAACGCGCGGTCGATCTTTAGTTCGTCAACCGGCAGCGCCGCGAGGTAGGCGAGGGAGGTCTGCCCCTGACCGAAGTCGTCGATCGACAGCACGATCCCTGCGTCGTGCAATGTGCCAAGCGATAGCCGCGCAGCGTCCGGATCGACGAACAATGCGGTCTCGGTGATCTCGACAATCAGTCGGTGCGGCGCCACACCGGAATCCGCCACGATCGCGAGCAAGCGGGCAGCGAAACCGGGGTCAGACAAGTTGCGCGCCGAAACGTTGATGGCGACTTCGAGACTGGCTGCAGCCGGACCCCACGCGTTCAGTTGGGCGAGGGCGGTGCGCGCCACCCAGTCGGTCAGCGGGTGAATCATCGCGGTCTGCTCGATCGACGGCACGAACACGCCAGGCGGCAACAACTCGCCGTCCAAGTTCCACCGGACCAATGCCTCGACGGCGACGACGCTGCCGTCAGAGAGCAGCGTCTTGGGCTGGTAGTGCAGCTCGAGTTCGCCAGCCGCAATCGCGCGATGGAATCGGGGCAGCAGAGCGACGTTCGACGCGGCAAGGTCTGGGCGGTCGACGTAGCCCGCGCACTTGTCGACGGACGCCTTCGCACGCCCAAGAGCAGCATCGACACGGACGAGCAACTCATCGACTGGTTCCGCGGCAGCGGCGCGGTAGTAACCGACGGCCACCTCCACGAGCACCGGAACACCGTCAGCAAGAACCGGCTCGGCGGCCGCGGCTTGCAACCGCAACGCCCATGCCCGCAGATCGACGTCCCTGGTGGTGAAACTGCCGAGCGCGAACTCGTCACCGCCCAAGCGCGCGACAGCGGCGTCAGTACCCGCTGCCTCAGCCAATCGGCGTCCAAGCTCAAGCAGAACCTCGTCGCCACGGGCGCGACCCAAGGCTTCGTTGATCTCCCTGAAGCGAGCGACATCGATCAGCGCAACCGACGGAGTCGCGGCAGGATCGCCGACCCCGACGGCATCGCGTCGTTTCTGCAATGCATCGGAGAAGCCTTCAGCGTTCAACATGCCCGACGGCACGTGGTGGTGCGCGATGTACTGCAGTCGCTCGGCGCGCTTGCGCAGGCGCCGGGTCGTCGACGCGGAGATCGCACCCAAGACCGCCCAGAGCGCGAGCAGTCCGGCGGCGAGCAGTGCGTACATCTGGTGCAGGCCCGCGGTGACGTCCTCCTGGATCGGCGCGTAGGGCAAGTACATCTCGAGGACGCCGACCTGCGTGCGGGCCGCACCGACAAGAATCGGCTGATAGATCTCAACGACGCGCGGACCGATAGGCCCGTTGTCATCGGCGTCGGCATTGAGTTTGGTGAGGTCACTTATGACCTCACCGTGGGTCGCGTCGAGCGCCTCGTCGTCATCGGCGTCGGCGGCCGTGTGGCCGCTGCCGTCGTCGGACCAAACGACCTCGCCAGTCATGTCTCGCACCCGCAGCCGGAGGAGTCGGTTTTCGCCGACAGCTCGACTGAACACCGCGGCGATGGCGGTGGCGGCGCTGGGTGGGATCGAGCCGTCGAGCGGCTTGTCGCCAAGGGTCGGTCCGACGATGTCGTCGGCAAGTAGCGAAGCCTGGCTGCGGGCTTCGGCGATGGCGCTGTTGTTCGTGTCAGCCCGGTAAGTAATGGCCAGCACAGCGCCAAGGGCGACAACGGGGACCAGGGATGCAGCCGCATAAATCGCAAACAACGGGACGGCGCGCTTGCGGTCCGCGGTGGGCTTCACGGCCTGCGCCGGAGACCGCTTCTTGCGCACGCTTCGCATGTATGGAATGTCGACCTCCTCCACCGACGGAGTTCGGCCAAATGCGCGTTTTGACTACGCCGAACGGCGGAATAGCGCGCCGCCGTTCGGCCCGATCGTGAGTAGCTCGAATTGCTAGGAGGCGGCACCTTAGTGCTGCCCGAATCGGGAGCTGGTCGCCTCTCGGCGAGAAGCTCGGCGCGGCTTCGGCGAACCGATCCCTCCGCGCCGGCTATAGGTGAGGCCCGGGGACACGGGCTCCCGATCCGGGCAGCGATTCATTCATCGGCGACGCGCGGGCCGAACTGAACGGCCGTAAGTAGCAGCCTCACGGGTAGCGACCTCACCTACTGCACCGTCACCTGTAGCACCGTCACCCGTAGCACGGGATGCGCGCAGCCACGACACTGTGGTGATGCATCGGCTGTTCATCCTGCGGCACGCGAAAGCAGCGACCCACCCGCCCACGCCGAGTGGTGGAGATCACGACCGGCCGCTGGCACCCCGCGGCATCGCCGCGCTGCCCGGTGTCGCGCGCAATATTGCCGAGCAGCTCGACGGGCATCCGCTCGATCTCGTGCTCTGCTCGACGTCGGCCCGCACTCGCGAGACGGTCGAGCTTGTCGCACAAACCGAGCCAGCTGTCGCCGCGGCGCCACTGAAGCTCGACAGCTTGCTGTACCTCGCCGACCCGGCTCGATTGCTGAAGTCGCTGCGCAAGGTGCCCGCCGACGCAGCCACCGTGTTGCTCTGCGGCCACAACCCCGGCCTACATCAGCTCGCGCTACTACTGCTGGGCGACAACGGCACGGACGACTCCAACAAAGGCCACTCCGACAACGACGAACGGCTGCCGCCCAGACTGCTTTACGACCTGCCGACCGCCGGGCTCGTCGTGGTTGATCTCGACGGCAGTTGGACGTCGATTGGCGCCGGTCGGCGGTCTCGCGCGGGAACGTTGCGGGCATTCATCGTGCCGTCGGACACGTAAGTAGCGATCGCCCAGGCGACAACGGCGGCGGGCAACGACGGTGCCCCTGCGCCGCCGGTTGGTCGGCCGGTAACCAATGGCCCACCCGACGTTGCGCCCGCCCACAAGCTATGCGCCGCCTCGCTCGGCAGCCCGGCCACCAACGCAGCGAGATCGACGGCCGCTTTCATGAGTGCGAGCGGCTCGGAGTCACCGAATATCTGACCGACCTGCGTCGAACCGTAGCCACGCACGAGACAGCGGTAAGCGGCCGGCCCGATTCCCGCGACCAGCACCGCTGCTTGGGTGATCGACCAATCGCCATCGAGAACGACGCGTGCGTTGGGGCACCTCTCGCCGTCCGCCCCCACCCTGGAGTCGACGGCAGTGTCTACAACCAAGCGATGATGCTGCGAGGCACGGTGGGCGAGTTCGACGGCGGTCGCGGCGTCGATGAGTTGCGCCGGGTCCCAGGCATCGGCGACCCGCGCGGAAGCGAGCACCACAAACGCGTGCAGTCCGTCGCCAGCCGAGTCGACAGGCGCGGCGCACTCGAGGAGCGCGACCCGGCGCTCTACCTCGTCGAGTTCGGCTCGCCAATGGCGCACGAGCGCAGGCGAGACCAGGCCGAGCCGACTCGTCGCGTCGTCGACGAGATCACGCCACGCCCTCACGCCACCTCCCCTACGCTGGCTCCCGATCTCGCAAGTTGGTCCGTTCGGCGTCGGCAGCCGCCGCGCAAGTAGTTCAGTCTCCTGGAGCGAGTATGGGCACAGATCGAGCTCCAACGGAGGTCAACACCTTCGCCCGTTCGTTGTTTGCGGATCTGCCGTCTCGCTATGACACGTTGGCCTACCTGCTTTCGTTCGGTCAGGACCGGCGGTGGCGGGCCGCGGTGGTCGAACGGATCGTCGCTGCCGACCCCAAGCGTGTGCTGGACGTCGCGTGCGGACCCGCTGGCGTCACCCTAGCCATCGCGAACGCATGCAACGCAGAACTGATCGGCGTGGACCTCACCGAACACATGCTCCGGCAGGGCTTGGAAAACGTTCGCGCGGCCGGCGTCGACGATCGGATCAAGCTGGCGATCGCCCGAGCCGAGGAATTGCCTTTCCCTGACGGCACTTTCGACGCGATCTCGTTCAGCTACTTGATGCGTTACGTCGAGGATCCGGCGGCGACGATCGCCGAACTCGCGCGCTGCCTGACTCCTGGCGGGACGATCGCGAGCCTCGAATTCCACGTCCCTGGTTGGGCCCCGGCCCGCGTCGTCTGGTGGTTCTACACGCGCTTCGTGTTGCCCGCGGCGGGTGGCTTGACCGGCGGCCGCGCCTGGTACCGCGTCGGTCGCTTCCTCGGCCCCAACATCAGCTACCACTACTTGCGATACCCGGTGGCGGCCCACGTCGCGAACTGGCGCGCCGCCGGGCTCGTGAACGTCAAGGTGAAACCCATGAGCTTCGGCGGCGGCCTGGTGATGTCGGCAACCCGCGCTGAGCGTGGCTGAGTCGCAGCCCGCCTTCTACGGCAAGGGCCGAGGGGACGGCGGGTGGCGCGACTGGGTCACACTGCTGCACCCGCCGTACACCGCCTGGCACTTGTCCTATGTCGCCGTCGGTGCGGCGCTTGCGCACCCGATCCGCCTTGATCGGCTCGGCTGGACCCTCCTCGGGTTCTTCCTCGGGGTCGGCATCGGCGCGCACGCCCTCGACGAGCTGCACGGACGTCCGCTGCGCACCGGCGTCCCGTCGTGGGCCCTTGCCTCGGTCGGTGGTGTCGCGATTGCTGGCGCGGCCGTCGACGGGTGGCTCGTCGGGGGCGTTCATCTACTGCCTTTCATCGCCGCCGGAGGGCTGCTCGTGCTGGCCTACAACCTCGAATGGTTCGGCGGCGTGGTACACAACAGCGTCGGGTTCGCGGCCTCGTGGGGCGCGTTTCCGCTGCTCACTGGCTACTACGCGCAGCACTGGTCAATCTCGGTCGGCGCAGGCCTTGCAGCGGTGGGCGCATTCGGATTGTCGTTCGCGCAACGCACGCTGAGCACGCAGGCCCGTTGGCTGCGCAGGTCGGTGCGCGAGCTCGACGGCCACGGAATGCTCAATGACGGGACGACGGTTGAGTTGACGATTCCGAGCCTGCTTCGCCCGACCGAGACGGCCCTCAAAGCAGTGTCGTGGTCGTTGGTCGCTGTCGCGGCTGGAATGGTCATTGCCGCACGGTGATGTCGCAGAAGAGGCTTAGCTGGTCGGGCTTACGGGCATGGCGATGGGGATGACTTCCTCAGCGTGCGGGCCGCAACGATGTGCCGTCGCGCACTTCTAGGCCTCGAGCCGACGCCTCAGGCGGTCGGCGAGGCCAGGCGCTTTGTCGCTGATACGTGCCATCGGTGGGATATCGATGGAGTTACCGACGAGTTGACGCTCGCCGTGTCGGAACTGGTCACGAACGCCGTATTGCACGCGCGCACCGAGGTCGACGTCGAGCTGTGCGTCAGCGGCGGCGCAGTCACTGTGAGCGTGATCGACCGCGACCCGCGGCCTCCGGTCGTTCGGCCGGTGCGCCTCGACCTGCTCGCCGACCTCGATGCGGCTGGTCGCGATGCCGCTGATCGTGGTGCCGCTGATCGTGGTGCCGCTGATCGTGGTGCCGCCGGTCGTGATGAAGGGCCGTTCGGGGCGCCCGACCTCGACGATCGAAACCCGACCTCTTACGTCGGCTCAAGCGGCAGCGTCGCGGGTGGCCGGGGGCTGTTAATCGTCGACGCGCTCGCCGACGAGTGGGGCGTCGCGGAACGCGCCGACGGCAAAGAGGTCTGGCTCACGATGCCGCTGCAGTGGGCGCACGAGCAGGAATGCGTGTGCGACCAGCATCGATCAGCGAGGCCAGGCCAGGGACGCGTCCATATGGCAGGGCCGTGGGACCTTGAGCCAGTGTCCCGCGCTCACGAGGCCGGTCACGCTCACGAGCCCGGTCACGCTCAGTAACGCCAGCGGCGAAACGATGCCCCGGTCTTGGCGACACGCCGACGAAGACGCAAAATACGTTTGGCGTGGGGCGTCAGTGGCGAAGTTCCGTACAGTCGGACAACCGCGAGCCGGGATCGCGAGTCATAGGTTCGACATGTCGACCGGGCTTGGCACAGCTTGCGAGCCCTCGACATGAACGAGGAGGCTGGGCGTGGGCAACGGACTAGCTGAGGTCGGCTTTCTCGCCGTGCTGACCGTCATCGTCTTGCCCTGTGCCTTCTTCACGTTGCTGGCCCTGCTTGACCGTTTCGAGCGCAACCTCGACCCGGGCGCGCAGACTCCGCCGACGCCGGTCGTCAAGCCCGAACCCGTCCTCGCCGTTGAGACCGCCGCTGAAGGCACCATGGAAACCGCAGAGTTGGACTACGAATCCGCCGGCGGCGACGTCGTTTCGCTTCCGCTTCCGGTCACCGTCGTAGAAGCCCCCGCCGCGGCAACCGGCTGACGAACGCCGGCCGCCCCCCAGCTTTCTCGTCGAGTGTAGGGTTTTCGGCGCCGCTTAGACCTCGACCTCGCGCATCAGCGGGCCTTCGTCGAGCACGACCTGCCGGGTGGGGAGCAGCTCGTTAGGCTGCTCGGCCGGCGCGTACACCGGCTGAGCGGCCGGCACTGTCACCGGCTGACCGGTAGCGACGGCCGGCGCGGTAACTGGCGCTGCCGCAACAGGCGCGGTTGCAACGGGTACCGCTGCGACAGGCGCGGCGACCGGTTCGTTGCGCTTGGCCGTGGCCAGCTCGCGGGCCAGGTTGTCGCGCTCCGCCACCAACTCGTCGTGCTCCTCGCGCGCGGTCCGGCTCTCCGCCCGACGGCGGTTAGATGCGCGGCGCCGAATGCGAGTCGAGACGCTCGCGGCCCAGAGGCCAAAGAAGAAGATCGCGGTCAAGACGATCCCGGAGATAAAGATCTGCGCCAGCGTGTAGTGCCCAAGTACGTGCCCGAAGCCCTTGATGGCGAACGTCCCGCCACCCCAGTTCTCCGAGATGAGCACACCTGCGAACGCGGCGGCTGCCACCAAGATCAGGAGGCCGATGAGAAGCATCGCGTGTCACCCTTTCGGCAATTTCGGAAAAGCTGTCCCGAGTCCGGCGTGGGCCCGGATCAGGCCCGCGCTTCGGCCCAGTCCCTACCCGCTACGCATGAGTCCCTACCCGTTCTGGGCCCTCCAATCCCCTAAATCACCAAACGGACAGCGAACAACCAGAGCCCGTCCCCCAATCCCAGGTTGACCAGGGATGATTGCTAGAAGCAGTACACCAGTACGACCCGGACGAATCACCAGAAACACACCCACGACTCACGGGAGCAGCTCTATGGGGGACGGCAGCGACATCGCGAATAACGACCCCGGCAACCAGGAGAGTCTCGAGCTCATCGCGGCTGGCCTGCGGCGCGATGCGGAAGACACCCGACTGCACGGTCAGGTCGTCCTTGAGTCCTTGGCGAACGCGTTGCCGCCAGAACTGGCCCGCGTCGAGCGGTCCGGAGGTTTGGTCCGCAAGTCGAAGGTGGTCGGCGTGCACATCAGCGTCGGCGACCGTCGCTACGTGCTGAAGACCACGGCGTCCGGCCTTGCGTCGTCGGTGTGCCACGAATCGGGTGGCATCGTCATGAGCACGACACCGGTCGAGTTCGATGCGTGGGTTCGCGAGCTGCTGACCGCGTTGTCCACCGCCGCCGGGCGTAGCGCGTCGGCAGCACTGGCGTTGCAACAGCTCGCCATCAACGGGACCAGCTGACACGTGATGTTGATGATGCCGTGATGTTGATGATGCACTGATGCCGAGCAGCTTCGACGACGCTCTTGCTGGGATGACCCCGGCAGAGGTCGACGCGCGTAGCATCGCCGAACTTGACGCCGGCCGCCTTCCGTTGCGCGCTCAACAACGACTCGCGACGATGCGCGAGGATGCCGCGTTCACGTCGTCCCTTTCTGTCGATGAGCACCACGCAATCAGATCGGTCGGCTTCTCCCCCGTCGGCCAAGTTATGGGCACGTGTGTTGTGCACCCGGGCGCGTACGCACTCAGCATGTGCGGCTACTACGGCGGCGGCGGCGGCTATGGCATGCGCTACGCATGGGGCTCCGCACCCATCTCAGTTGCGCAACAGGTCGAGGCCGCGTTGAAGAGCGCACGGCACTCCGCGGTCAATCGCATGGTGCAAGAGTGCGAAGGGCTGCGCGGCGACGGCATCGTCGGCGTTCGACTGACGATGGAGTCGTTCGTTGCGGGTGGCATCGAAGTGCAAGCAATCGGGACGGCGGTGCGAGCGGACGGCGGTGTGCGACCGCCACGTCCGTTCACCTCCGACCTCACAGGCCAAGACTTCGCGAAGCTGATACTCGCCGGCTGGCTGCCTACTGGTCTGGTCATGGGCACGGCGGTTCTAATCCGGCACGACGACTACACGACTGCGTGGCAAAGCGGCTCGTGGAACAACACCGAAGTCAGCGGCGTCACCGACTTGGTGACCAGTGCCCGCGAACGTGCTCGCGCCACACTGCAAAGCGATGCGTCGCGCTTCGGTGCGCAACACGTCGTGCTTCGCGATCTCGGGCTCTGGGTCTTCCACCAGGGCTGCCGCTCTGGCAGCGAAGGACACGATCATGTGGCGGAGTCGCTCGCGATCGGCACCGCATTAGTACCGCTGCGACACGGGCACGCGAACGAAGTTCCCCGACCGCTTCCGATCCTGCGATTGAACAAATGACTGCGCTCGACCAGCTGACTGTGCCAACGAACAGATCGAACATCACCAGAGGAGATGCCCGATGACCGAGCCCACCGCAGGCGGCCTGCCCCAGGACGCCATGACGAGGTTGTCGGAGCTGCAGCCCGGCAGACCCGGCTCGATCTTCACCTCCGACCTCACGGTGAACGAGTTCCTGCTCGTGAAGCAGGCCGGCTTCACTCCGGTCGGCATGGTGCTCGGCTCGTCGATCTATCACGTCGGTATTCAGGTCGGGCGGTGGAGTCAGAACCAAGAACTCGATGTCTTGTCGCAGGCGATGTACCACGCCCGCGAGCTCGCGATGAGCCGCATGGAACAAGAAGCCAACGTGCTCGGTGCCGACGGCATTGTCGGCGTCCGCCTTGAAGTTGAGTTCAAAGAGTGGGGCGCCGACATCGCCGAGTTTCTCGCCGTCGGCACCGCGGTCAAGGCCGACGACGGTACAAGCTGGCGCAACGACAAGGGATTGCCCTTCACGTCCGACTTGTCAGGTCAAGACTTCTGGACGCTCGTGCAGACCGGCTATGCGCCGCTCGGCATGGTGATGGGCACCTGCGTCTACCACATTGCGCACCGTGGGCTTGGGAACGTGCTGTCGAACGTCGGCAAGAACACCGAGCTGACGCAGTTCACGCAGGCGCTTTATGACGCACGCGAGTTGGCGATGGAGCGCATGCAGAAGGAAGCCGAAGAACTGCATGCCGAGGGCATCGTCGGTGTGCAGTTGCACCAGCGCAACCACTCTTGGGGTGCGCACACGACCGAGTTCTTCTCGATCGGCACTGCAGTTCGGCCACTGCGCGCCGACCATGTCATCACGCCGCCGTCCATGGTCGTCAGCCTCGACAACTAGCGTCTCGACAATCAGTGCCTCGACAGCCGACGGTGGCAGCCAGCACGGCGATCACGCAGGACGCCAGCCCGAGCCGCGTCAATCTTGACGCAGTCGCGTTGGCGGCGCCGGTGCTCACGCTGCTGCTCGTGGCGATCATTCGCAAAGGCGCGTTCTTCCGTCCTGACATCGTCGTCTCGCCGGCGCTCACTTTGGCCCTCGCGCTGTCGATCCCGCAGGTGCGCGACTGGGCGCGTGACCATCTCGCAGCAGTAGCGGCAGGGCTGCTGGCCACCGCGTGGTGGATCGGCGACGCAGAACTCTCGCATCACAGCGTCGACTCATGGCGACTGCCGGCGGCATGGTTGTGTTTAGCCGCCGGATACGGCTGTACGCGCAGCCTCTCGGCGGCAGCGCGACGAGCGGCGTTGATTGGTACCGCCGTCCTGGGCGACGCGCTGGCGATCGCCGGGCTTGTGCTGGTCGGCGTCCGCTCAACATTTTGGACGCTGCAGGACCAACGCTCGCTGCGCTTCGCCGGACCGTTTACCTACCCGAGCGCAGTCGGTCTGTTCTTGGTCATTTCGCTGATCGCGGGCACCGGCATCGCCGCGAACTCGCAGGTGCGGCGCGTTCTCAACTGCGTGCGCGCAGTCACTGTTCTCGGCATCGTCTCGACCGATAGCCGGGGTGCCGTCGTCGGGCTCGCAGTCGCGTTGTGTTTTCGCGACATCCGTCGAGAACTCGGCACCGCCGTCGTCGCGGCGGTGATCGGCGCGCCGCTGTTGCTGTTAGGGCAGCGCATGCACACGAACCATCTTCTTGTCGCCGCGGCGGTCATCGTTGCCGCCGGTCTTGCTCTCATACCGGATGGCGTGGTGCATCGCGTCGTGCGCTTTGTCGCCGTGCCGGCGGTGTGCGTCGTCGGCTGGTTACTGATCACGCAGCACCACGCCGTCTCAGGTTTCGACGCGAGCTGGACTGACCGCGGGCACATCCTGCGCGGTGCGGTGACGGTGTTCGCGAAGCACCCACTGTTCGGCGCCGGACCCGATCCGAGCTTCGGCGCGCACACGTTGACGGGTCAGGCGGGCATCGCATACTTCACTCACAACGAACCCGTTGAGATCCTGATTTCGGTCGGCGTGATCGGGGCCGTAGTGCTCGTCTTGTGCGCTGTGGTCGTAGTCCGCGTACTCGCTGCCGGACGCGGATCGCTCGCAGTGCCGGTACTCGCCAGCGTCGGCGCGGCCGGGCTCGTCGACTTCGTGTGGCACTTCCCCGCACTCGGCTTGGCCACCGGAATCGCGGCCGGCGCAAGCAGCTTGCGGCGCGCCAGTAACGTGGCGCCGTGACATCTCCCGCTCCAGACCCCGTCGACCCGGTCGACCCGGTCGAAACGGTCGACACCGTCGACACTGAGCAACCAGCCGGCCAGCTCGTGCTGTTGAGACACGGCGCCACCGGGTGGAGCGCGAGTGGCAAACACACCGGACGCACCGACGTCCCGCTGAGTTCACTCGGTGAACAGCAGGCCGCACGCGTCGCCAATCTCATCGCCGATCGCAACTTCACGCTCGTTCTCGCGAGTCCGTTGGTACGCGCCCAGGAGACCGCGCAGCTCGCCGGGCTCACGCACATCAAGACCGACGCCAACCTCGTCGAGTGGGACTACGGCGGCTACGAAGGCCTGACGACCAAACAGATCAGGGCGATCCAGCCCGGCTGGTCGCTATGGCGAGATGGCGTTCCTGCCCACAGTGACGGTCAGCCGGGCGAGTCTGCGGCGGACGTCGGGGTGCGCGCCGACCGCGTGATCGCGCGCGTCTTGCCGGTCTTGGGTCGAGGCGACGTCGCACTCGTTTCGCACGGCCATTTCCTGCGCGTGCTCGCTGCCCGCTGGCTGTCGCTCGCGCCCACGGGCGGGGCCATGCTTGCGCTCGACACCGGCAGCGTGTCGGTGCTCGGGTTCGAGCATGGCGCGCACGTGCTCTGGCACTGGAACCTACTGCCGCCCCGCTAACTGCTACTTGGTGTCTTCGTCGTCTTCGCCGACGGCGCCTTCGAGTTCGTCCGCAAAGCGCACGCCCGGCAGCGGGAACGACCCCGCGCCCGGGGCCGGCAGGGTGACGCCGGGTGCCTCGGAGCCGTTCGGGTCGTGCTCGGGGTCGTAGTCGTCTGGCAGCCCGCGCTTGTTGTTTTCCCCGACAAGGTCGGAGTCTTCGTCAACCGGCGGCAGTGGCACGTTCGGGTCAAGGGTTGAACTCATGGTCGCACTCCTCGAGCTCCTCAAGTGGGCGCCTCGTAAGGCGGATCGGTGCAGGTCTTACCCTGCGTGTGGTAGGCGAGAAACCTCCTGGGTAAAGGAAGATTCGACGCCAGATCGCGACGTGTGCTGCGGGAGGGCAAGTGGCCGACGAGGAGTACCCGGGCGCTCGCGCGTACGTGCCGGCGAACGCCGACCTCGGCCAGCTGCGCGCCGCCGCGCAGAAGTGCCGCGGCTGCCCGTTGCACACCGGTACGACGCAGGCGGTCTTCGGCGCGGGGCCCGCGACCGCGCGGTTGCTGTTCGTCGGCGAGCAACCTGGTGACCAGGAAGACCGACGCGGCCTGCCGTTCGTCGGACCTGCAGGGATTCTGCTGAATCGCGCGCTGAACGACGCCGGCATCGACCGCGAACAGACCTACGTGACGAACGCGGTGAAGCACTTCAAGTTCACCCAGGAGGGCGAAGGGAAGCGCCGCATTCACCAAACTCCGGAGCAGCGCGAGGTCGTTGCGTGTCGGCCCTGGTTGGCCGCCGAACTCCGGCTGATCGACCCTGACGTCATCGTTGCGCTCGGCGCGACAGCCGGAAAATCCTTGATGGGCAACGATTTTCGGGTGACGAAGTCAAGGGGTACCACCATCGCGTGGCCGCCACCCGGTATGGCCGCAGCCGATCGACGAAGCATCCTGCTGGTGCCGACCGTGCACCCATCGGCAGTGTTGCGGGCCACGGACCGCGACGAGGCGTACGCCGGCCTGGTTGCCGACCTCGAGGTAGCCGCGCGCGCACTTGCGGCGGTCTAGGGTGAGAGGCGCTCGACGAACCACGGAGCCGAGCCGCCGCCGTCCATACGACGGAAGCGCAGCCGATCATGAAGGCGCGCGTTGCGCCCCTGCCAGAACTCGACCGTTTCCGGCGCCACCAGGAACCCGCCCCAAAACGGCGGCGTCGGGATCGAGTCGACGTCGGCGTACTTCGCCTCGACCTGCGAGTAGGCATCGTCGAGTTCCGCACGGCTCGCGACGACGTCAGATTGGTGCGCGCTCGCCCAGGCCCCGAGCTGCGAGGCACGGGGCCGCGACGCGAAGTAATCGTCCGACTCCCGTCTCGTGACCTTGGTCACAAGACCCGTCACGATGACTTGGCGTCCGATACAAAACCAGGGAAAGCACAAGCTGGCTTGCGGATTCGCCGCCAGTTCACGACCTTTCCGAGACCCATAGTTGGTGAAGAAGACGAACCCGTCGGGCCTGACTCCTTTGAGCAGCACGTGACGACTGCTCGGCTGCCCGTTGGCGTTCGCGGTCGACAGCACCATCGCATTGGGCTCGGGAATCCCGAGCTCGACCACCTCGGCGAGCCAGGCCGCGAACTGATCCATAGGGTCGATCGCAAGATCGGCCTCGTCGAGGCCGATATCTGCGTAGTGCACTCGCAGAGCCGCCACCTGGTCGGCGTCCATCAAGAAAGCACCTCACAGAACTCTCAGCACGACCTGCTCGTTCAACCCGCACAGTAGCGGGGACAATATGAAGACCGCCGCATGTGATCCCGCGGCCCGTGAGCAGAGCGAGGAGTGCCGCTGATGTCCGACTTCGTTCCAGGCCTCGAAGGGGTCGTTGCGTTCGAGACCGAGATCGCCGAGCCCGACAAGGACGGCGGGTCGCTGCGCTACCGCGGCGTCGACATCGAACAGCTTGTCGGCCAGACGTCGTTCGGCGACGTGTGGGGCCTGCTGGTCGACAACTCGTTCACACCTGGGCTGCCGCCGTTCAACACGCTGGTCCTGCCGGTGCGCTCCGGTGACGTGCGGGTCGACGTCCAGGCGGGCATCGCGACCCTGGCTCCGCAGCTCGGTTTCAAGCCGGTGCTTGACCTCGACGACGCCCAGGTTCGCGACGAGCTGGCTCAGACTTCGGTGACCGCGCTGTCGTACGTCGCGCAGTCCGCACGCGGCGACGAGAAGCCTGTGCCACTCAGTGAAGTCGAGAAGGGCACCACCGCGGTCGAGCAGTTCCTGCTGCAGTGGCGCGGCGAACTCGACCCCCTGCAGGTGAAGGCCCTCGACGCCTACTGGGTGTCGGCCGCCGAGCATGGGCTCAACGCGTCGACATTTACCGCGCGAGTCATCGCGTCGACTGGCGCCGACGTGGCGGCCGCGCTCTCGGGAGCGATCGGGGCGATGTCTGGCCCGCTGCACGGCGGTGCGCCGACCCGAGTGCTGCACATGGTCGAAGAAGTCGAGAAGAGCGGCGACGCCGAGGGTTACGTGAAGAACCTGCTTGATCGGCACGAGCGGCTGATGGGATTCGGACACCGGGTCTACCGCGCCGAAGACCCGCGCGCTCGCGTGCTGCGTCGGGTAGCGGAGGAGTTGGGTTCGCCGCGTTTCGAGGCAGCAGCCGCGCTAGAGCGAGCGGCGCTCACCGAGCTGCGCACCCGTCGTCCAGACCGACCGATCGAGACGAACGTCGAGTTCTGGGCAGCGTTGATCCTCGACCTGGCTGCGGTTCCCGCGCATATGTTCGCGGCGATGTTCACCTGCGCGCGCGTGGCAGGTTGGAGCGCGCACGTGCTCGAGGAGAAGCGCACCGGGCGGCTGATCCGGCCGTCGGCCCGTTACATCGGCCCGAGCACCCGGCCGCCGTCGTCCGTCCCCGGCTGGGATGTAGCCCACAGCCACATCTGACCACCCGCACATCTGACCGCCCACCGCTGGCGAACAACACCCGCGCGGCCGGCGGTTCGGACCTGCGACAATAGACGGCGGCAGCGTCGCCGACCCCACCCGTACAGCACGCATTTCAGGGAGCCTTCCCGTGTCCGACGCGACGCAGAAGATCGAGATTCCGGCCGACCTCAAACCCAGCGACGGCCGGTTCGGTGCCGGCCCTTCCAAGATCCGCCCCGAATCGGTGGCCGCGCTCGCCGCGACCGGTGCCAGTTACCTCGGCACCTCGCACCGTCGTCCGGGCGTGAAGAAAGTCGTCGGCCAGATTCGCGCTGGCCTCACTGACCTCTTCGAACTGCCCGACGGCTACGAGATCGTGCTCGGCAACGGCGGCGCGACTGCCTTCTGGGACATCGCGACCTTCGGTCTGATCAAGGAGCGGTCGCAGCACCTGAACTTCGGTGAGTTCTCGAGCAAGTTCGCCGCCGCGGCCAAGGAAGCGCCGTTCCTCGGTGACCCGACCGTCATCAAATCGGAGCCCGGCACGCACCCGCTGCCACAAGCCGAGGCGGGCATCGACGCCTACGCGCTGACCCACAACGAGACGTCGACCGGCGTCATGATGCCGATCAAGCGAGTCGAAGGCGCGGACGCCGATTCGCTGGTGTTGGTTGACGCCACCTCAGGTGCTGGGGGGCTAGAGGTAGACATCACACAGTCCGACGTCTACTACTTCTCTCCGCAAAAGTGCTTCGCCTCCGATGGCGGTTTGTGGCTCGGCGTCTTCAGCCCGGCGGCCATCGCCCGGGTCGAAGAGATCAAGGCGTCCGGCCGCTGGGTCCCGACGTCCTACGACCTGACGACGGCGATCGAGAACAGCCGGCTCGACCAGACGTACAACACTCCTGCACTCGTCACGCTTTGGTTGCTCGCCGACCAAATCGAGTGGATGAACTCGCAGGGCGGTCTGAAGTTCACGACATCGCGCACCGCCGATTCGGCGCAGCGGCTCTACACGTGGGCCGAGAAGACCGACTACACGATGCCGTTCGTCACCGACCCCGATATGCGGTCGAACGTCATCGGAACCATCGACTTCGATGACGCGATCGATGCCGAACAGGTCGCGAAAACCTTGCGTGCCAACGGAATCGTCGACACCGAGCCGTATCGCAAGCTGGGCCGCAACCAGCTTCGGATCGCGATGTTCCCGGCCATCGACCCGGCCGACGTCGAAGCCTTGACGACCTGCATCGACTACGTCGTGTCGAAGCTCTCCTGACGAGCAACACCTCGACGAACCCGGACGCCGGTTCCTCGGCGTCCGGGGGGCTGGTACGTGATCGCCTGACCTGGATGACGTACCTCCAGTTGGCGATCTACGGCTATTTTCTCTACTCGTTCGCGCCGTCCGTGACACTGCTCCGCGATGACGAGCACACCAGCCGCGCGGTCTCCGGATTGCACGGCACAGGTCTCGCCGTTGGCGCGATGCTGACCGCGGTCATCGCCCCGCGCCTGATCAGGCGATTCGGCCGCGCACGGATGCTCTGGGTAGCGATTGGCATCCTGGCACTCGGCGCGATCATCTTCGTTTCGTGCACGCTGGTTCCTGTCACGATCGCCGGAGCCCTAATCGCGGGCTTCGGCGGAACATTGACCATCAACATCGCGGTTCCGATCCTGACCGCGCATCACCCAGGCGCCGCGGGAGGCGCGGCCGTCACCCAAGCCAACGGCCTCGGGTCGGCATGCGGGATCCTCGCGCCGTTACTTGTCGGCGGAGCCGTAGCGGCCGGGATCGGCTGGCGTGCGGGCGTACTGGTGACTGTGGTGTTTGCGGCCGCGGTCGCCGTGATCTTCGCGCGCCGCGTGCGTCCCGATGAGATTCCTGCCGCACCTGTGCAGCCGCACCCGCACGGTGGCCGGCTGTCACGCGAATACTGGCGCGCATGTTTCGTGCTCGTCATGACGAACGCGATCGAGTTCTCGATGACAATCTGGAGTTCCGACGTGCTCAATCACCACGACGGACTCTCCAAAGGTGTGGCGGCAACCGGCGTGACCGCGATCGTGACTGGCATGACCATCGGCCGGATTTCGTCGTCCCGATTGGCCCTGCGCCATAGCGCCGACACCCTGCTGCTGCTCGCATTCGGCGTGAACATCGTGGGGTTCGGCGTTTTCTGGATGTCGACGAATCCGGTCGTCGCGTTCGCGGGGCTTTTCATTGCCGGGCTCGGTATTTCTCTGCAGTTCCCGCTGTCCATCACCAGGGCGGTGCGGTTCTCCGACGGTCGTCCTGATCTGGCCACGGCCTACGCCGCATTGGGCGGCGGCTTCGCCGTCGGCGCCGCCCCGTTCGGCCTCGGTGCACTCGCCGACCACGTCGGGTCGCACACAGCGATGACTGTGGTCCCGGTGTTCGTGCTGCTCGCTGCTGCAGGCGTCGCAACCACACGTCGTCCGCCCAGTGCCGTCGGCGCCGTCGTCGCGGCACCGTTACCTATCGCGATCGGCGACGTCCCGGTTTAGGTTCGACGCCACGGCCACCAGCCCAATCGCGCCGCGAGCAGGAGCCAAAACCCCACGGCGAGAATCACGAAAGGGATCGCGATCCAAAGGAGCCAGCCGCGTCCGCCATTGACGGACGTCAACGTCGTGTCGACCTGCAGTTGTCGGGCGCCCGACGATGCGGCCTGCGACGCGCCGAGCAACGTGCTGACCAGCGCCGACGACGCCGGTGCGGGTGCGGGTGACTCAAACGAAGCTGACGACGCGGGCAAGGAAGCCGTGACCGGCACGGAATTCTGAGCGCTGGCCGATGGCGTCGGGCTCGTCGTCGTGGCTGACGGCTGCACCGTGGGCTTCAAGGTCGGCTTAACCGTAGGAATCGGCTTGGTCGTTGGCCGCGATGTCGGTGTCGGTGCAGTCAAGGCTGCATCGGCCGCGATCGCTTCCGCCGGCAGCGGAAGTTGATACACGGCAGTGTGCTGGCCTTCGCTGTCGACCAAGATGGAGGTGCCATCGTGCGTGAACGCGATGCCTTCGTCCTGCTGCTGTTCGGGAACCGGGAAGGCATGCAAGGTGCCGTTGACACCGACCGCCCAGTAGGCACTGAAGTAGGTCAACAAGACCATGAGCTTGCCGTCGGGTGAGATGTCTCCCGAGGTAGTGAGGTTGGGTATCGCGCGTAGCGGCTCGACGATCGCCAGCGTGTTAATCGCCGTAGTGCTTAACACCGCCGGCGCCTCATAGAGAAGTCCCGAGCCTTCGAGGAGCCCTGCCTTGCTCGCAATGAAGATCCGGTGAGTGTGCGGGTCGACCATCAAAGTCTCCGCGTTGTGAGGCCCGTCGGGATACTTGAAGCGATACCGAATCCAGGACACATCTGCACTCGGTCCGCGCGGCTCGGGCACTTGGTACACGTCGATCTCGGTGCGCTTCACGGCGTTGTCGCCGATGTCGCCGAAATAGAGCATTGGCTGGCCGTTGGCATCGGTACCGGTATCCATGTCTTCCCAGTCGTGGTTCGTGGCGCCTTTGAGCGTGTAGATCGCGACCGTCGCACCACTCGCGTTCACCGCGAAAAACCGGGCAGTGTCGCCGCTGTCATTGAACGTGTAGACGACGCCGTCTCCATACGAGCTAGCAGCCAGCCCACTCGACTCATCGATTTGCGCGTCCGCGTAGTGGAACAGCAGGGTCGAGTCGACCGCCTGCGCGCGCCCACCGAAACCCACGACGGCGAGAACGACTGCCGTCAACGCGGCGGCACCCCTCGCCGTCCGGGCAATCCCCATCGCTGCAGGCTGCCAGACGCAGCCGGACACCGCCAACGGGCGTCCCCGCGACGGCAACCATTCGTCACCTGAGTCGCGTCTAGAGTGGCGAGGCGCGCAGGACGAGTCAGCGCCGCAGGGAGCACCGTGGGCATACGGCGTACCGGGAGCGGCATCTCCGCTATGCCCACGGCCGAGGGCGACTACGCCGACTTTGTGAGAGGGCGCACCCCTGCGCTACTGCGAGCCGCATTCGTCTTGACCGGTGATCAGGGCCTCGCCGAGGACCTCGTTCAGTCGGCGCTCGCACGGACCCACCTCGCCTGGAACCGGTTGAGCGAGCACGGAAATGCCGAGGCCTATACGCGCAAGGTGATGTACCACCTGCAGGTCGACTGGTGGCGGCGCAAGCGTGTTCGCGAGACGCTGCCCGGCGTCGTCCCCGAAAGACCTGCGGGCGATAACACGGACGCGGTGCTCCTTCGGATTTCGGTGGTGCGCGCACTCGACCAACTCACGCCGCGACAACGAGCGGTGATCACGCTGCGATTCTTCGACGACCAGACCGAATCCGAAGCCGCCACTGTCCTCAGTTGCTCTGTTGGCACGGTGAAGAGCCAAACCGCGAAGGCACTGGCAAAGCTCAAGCGGTTGTGCCCTGAGCTGGCGCCCGGGCACGCGCACGCCGCCGACGAAGGGGTGACGCAGTGAGCGAGTTTGACGGTCGATTGCGGACGGCGATCCACGCCGTCGGCGATCGCGCTCAGGTCGCGGATGTGCTCGACCGCGCGCTCCACACATCACGTGTGTTACGGCGACGGCGAGCCGCGGCGGCAATCACGGCCGCGGCCGTAGTCGTCGGAGGTATCGGCGCTGGCGGCTGGGCTATCGGCACTCGCTCCGATGGTGCCGGCTTCTCGCAAGTGGTGACGACGCCGAGTTCGCCAGTGCCCACGCCGTCCACACCACCGTCGTCAACACCAGCGCCGTCCTCTCCCTCGTCCTCTCTGCAGCCCACCGCCGCATCGTCATCTGTACAGTCCGCCCCCGTATCGCCATCGGCCATCGTTTCCGCAACGCCGACGACGCTGACTCTCGTGGCGTTGCCGGTCGTCGAATGTCCGACTGAATACGGCATCGCGAATCCGCCGTCCGACGCCGTGAAGTCGGTGACGGTGCCAAGCGACGTTGCACCAAGTCTGGCCAACTACACCGACAAGTCGCACTACATGTCGGTGGTCGGCCCTCGTGGCTGGCATTGCAGTGCCATCGACGCCGCAGATGGCACTCAGGGCCTCTTTATTGCGCCGCTCGGAACGTCAGTAACTGAACCCATCGCTTATACGAAGGATCTCCGCGAAGGCATCGCTGCGAGCAGCGGCGGAAGTGCGCAGATGCCCTATTTTCTCACGTGCGCAGCCATGCCCGACCTCGGCGTGACCGGCGACCTTCCGTGCCCGAAGGTTCCGGCTGGCGAGCGGTTCACGCGGATCGATCACACCACCGTCGCCGTCATCGACCCGCCAGGCGTCGCAGGTATCGGGACGCCGTCGGGCGGCCGCTACACCGCACGGAGCCAGATCCGCTATTCCCCACCGCCGATACCGGCGATGGGCGACGACGCCGCCGAGATCACCTGCACCTTGCCCGCGTCCGATATGAACTTGTGCCAAACGATCATCGACGGCTTCCGCCCATGGGTAGACCCGGTGGGTGACAAAGATGCGATCCAGCGATGCTTCAGCTACTACGCGACCCAAAATGCAGCTCGCACAGTTGTCGCAGGCTTCGATACGACAGTCGGAGCGGGCAATCGCTATCTGGATGCCGTGGCGGGTGCCGCTAGTCAGCCACCCGACGCCGCGCATTCCAGTAAGACCCCGGCTGCGCTGTGCGTTTTCGACGGTACGTTCGACGCGCCGGGGTTTGTGGCAACGCGGGCTTACGTCCTAGTCGAAGGCAACGGGACGGCGCTCTACCCATCAGTTTGGAACGATCAGACGTCCACGCCCAATCGGCCAGCCCCCTAGCGTCCGGACGGACCGCGCCACTCGGCGTCCGGACGGACCGCGCCACTCGGCGTCCGATATGGGCGTGAAATGATTGAGAGATGGATTACACACATCTTGGCCGCACCGGCCTCAGCGTCAGCCGCCTCTGCTTGGGCACCATGAACTTCGGTCCGGTAACCGATGTCACCGATAGCCACGACATCATGGACCGCGCCCACGAGCTCGGCATCAACTTCTTCGACAGCGCGAACGTCTATGGCTGGGGAGAGAACAAGGGCCTGACGGAAAACATCGTCGGCAACTGGTTCGCCCGCGGTGGCGGCCGTCGTGAAAAGACCGTGCTCGCCACCAAGCTCTACGGCGACATGGGCGAGTGGCCCAACGACGGCAAGCTCTCGGCACTGAACATCAGACGCGCGTGTGATGCGTCGTTGAAGCGTTTGCAAACCGACTACATCGACCTCTACCAGATGCACCACGTCGACCGCGATGCGCCGTGGGACGAGATCTGGGAAGGCTTCGAAACCCTTCGCACACAAGGGAAAATCATCTACGCAGGCTCGTCAAACTTCGCCGGCTGGCACATTGCGAAAGCCCAAGAGGCAGCGCGTCATCGTAACTATCTCGGCCTCGTCGCCGAGCAGTCGCTGTACAACCTCGCCGCCCGCACAGTCGAACTCGAGGTGCTGCCAGCATCGCTCGACTACGGTCTAGGCGTCATCCCGTGGAGCCCGCTGCAGGGTGGTCTACTCGGTGGCATCCTGCGCAAGGAAGATCGCAACCGCAGCAAGGGTGGCCGCGCCGACGACACGCTCGAGGCGAATCGCCCCGCCGTTGAAGCCTACGAGGCCTTCTGCGACGAGCTCGGCGAAGAGCCTGCGAACGTTGCGCTCGCGTGGCTGTTGCACCAGCCGGCAGTGACGGCGCCGATCATCGGACCGCGAACGATGGCCCAGCTCGACGGCTCCGTGCGGGCGATCGAGATCAAGCTCGACGACAAGGCGCTCGCCCGACTCGACGAGATCTGGCCTGGCCCTGGTGGCGAGGCGCCGGAGGCCTACGCCTGGTAAGCATGACCCATGAGCGCCCGCGACTGGACGGCTACAGACGCTCTCCATCTGCCGTACGGTCGCGTGCGCGACGGGCACGGCCCCAATATCGCGGGTGCTCGGCTCGGCGCCGATGTCGTTGACCTAGCTACTTTCTTGGACGGCGGGGTGCTCGCCGATCTTTTCACTGCGGGCCGGCTCGAAGCATTCTTTGAAGCCGGTCCGCAGGTGTGGGCCGACGTTCGCGGTGCACTGCTCGATGCCGTGCGCAGCGGTGCCGATGAACGGCTCGATGCGTCACTGCGGCCTCTTGCCGGCGCGACCGAACTGCTGCCGTTCGATGTCGCCGACTACGTCGACTTCTACGCCTCTCGCGACCATGCCTCGAACATCGGTCGGATCCTGCGGCCCGACGGCCCGCCATTGAGTGCGAACTGGGAGCACATGCCGATCGGGTATCACGGTCGGGCCGGCACGGTCGTCGTCAGCGGAACACCGATCACACGACCCACCGGGCAGACAAAGAATGCCGACGGATCGATCGCGTTCGGCCCCTCCGCCCGGCTGGATTTCGAGGCAGAGGTGGGATTCGTCGTCGGCGTCGGCTCGACACTCGGCACCGGCGTGGCAGTCGACGACTTCCGCTCCCACGTCTTTGGCCTGTGTTTGCTCAACGACTGGTCGGCGCGCGATCTTCAGGCTTGGGAGTATGTGCCTCTCGGGCCGTTTCTCGCCAAGTCGTTTGCGACAAGCATCGCTGCATGGATCACCCCGCTCGACGCACTCGACGCCGCGTGGGTGCATCCGTCCGCACGCAACCAACCGCTTCAGTCATATCTGGCCGACGACGGGCGTCCCGATGCGCTCGATCTGCAACTCACCGTCGAGCTCAACGGAACGGTCGTGTCGGCACCGCCGTTCGCGTCGATGTACTGGACGCCGGCTCAGATGCTCGCGCACATGACTGTGAATGGTGCGAGCCTGCGTACCGGCGACCTGTACGGCTCAGGAACGGTCAGCGGTGCGCAACCGGATCAGTGCGGAAGCCTGATGGAGCTCAGCTCGAACGGGCAGCTGCCAGTCATGACCGGCAGCGGACCGCGCGGGTTCCTCGAGGACGGCGACGTCGTCGTGCTGCGCGCAACGGCTCCGTCACCGGCGGGACGCATGACGCTGGCCGAGGTCACCGGCCAGATCGTCAGCCGCTAAGCACGGACACTTACCGCCCGGTGAGGGCGGTGGACGTCACTTCCTTGACCATGACCATGCGTACTTGCCGTCGTCGGATGCTCGACCGGCTTCACCGAGCTCGAGTGGCCGGAACGTGTCGACCATCACAGCGAGCTCGTCGAGGAACTCCGTGCCGAGCGACCCTTCGACGGCACCCGGCTGGGGGCCATGCGAGTGACCGCCAGGGTGCAACGAGATCGAACCGCGCCCGATGCCGGATCCCTTACGCGCGGAGTAGTCGCCGTCGACGTAGAACATGACTTCATCGGAGTCGACGTTGTCGTGGTAGTACGGGATCGGCACCGCGAGTGGGTGATAGTCCGCCTTGCGCGGCACGAAGTTGCAGATCACAAAGTTGTTGCCCTGGAACACCTGATGCACCGGCGGTGGTTGGTGCACGCGGCCGGTGATCGGCTCGAAATCCGCGACGTTGAACACGTACGGATACAGGCAACCGTCCCAGCCAACGACATCGAACGGATGATCGTCGGTCACGTAGATCGTGCCGCTCAATCCACCCGGACCTGACCCTCGGTGCTTGATGTAGATCTCTGCGCCGCCATCGGCAAGTATCGGCTCTGAAGGCGCTCGCAGGTCTCGCTCGCAGTACGGAGCGTGCTCGAGCAGTTGACCGAACTTCGACAGGTACCGCAACGGCGGCGTGATGTGCGAGTTCGCCTCGATCACATATGTCCGAAGGGGTTCGTCGCCAACAGGCAGCCAGCGGTGCGTCGTTGCCCGCGGCATGATGACGTAGTCACCACGCCCGACGATGAGGGCCCCGAACACTGTCTCGACTGTGGCCGCGCCGCCCTCGACAAAGATGCACTCGTCACCCACCGCGTTGCGATACAACGGCGACGGTTTTGACGAGACCGCATACGAGATACGCACGTCAGCATTGCCGAGCACCAATCGACGTCCGGTCACTGCATCTGTGGTGAGATGGTCGGCACCGACGAACAGGCCGTGAAGGAGCAGGTGCCGCGGCAGAAGCGGGCTGTTCGGCACCGTCGACAGATCGGGCACGTCCCACTCGCGCGCGTCGGCGATCGCCGATGGAATGCCACGGTGGTAGAGCAGCGACGAGTCGGAGCTGAAGCCCTCTTCGCCGACGAGTTCCTCGGAGTAGAGGCGACCGTCGGGCTGCCGGAACTGCGTGTGCCGCTTGTGCGGAACCTCGCCCACCTGCCGGTAGAACGCCATCAGAAGTTCCCTCGCTTCTCCTGCTCGCGCTCGATCGCCTCGAACAACGCCTTGAAGTTGCCCTTGCCGAATCCCAGCGAACCATGCCGCTCGATGAGTTCAAAGAACACGGTCGGCCGGTCACCGATCGGCTTGGTGAAGATTTGCAACAGGTAACCGTCTTCGTCGCGGTCGACCAAGATGCCGCGCCTCTGCAACTCCTCAATCGGCGCCCGAACCTCACCGATGCGGGCGCGCAGGGCGGCATCCTCGTAGTACGAGTCCGGCGTGTTCAGAAAGGTCACGCCCTCGGTCTTCAACGCGTCGACGGCGCCGATGATGTCGCCGGTAGCCAACGCGACGTGCTGCGCGCCGGGCCCACGATAGAACTCGAGGTACTCATCAATCTGCGACTTCCTCTTGCCGAGCGCTGGTTCGTTGAGCGGGAACTTCACGCGATGGTTGCCATTAGCAACCACCTTGCTCATCAGAGCCGAATAGTCGGTAGCGATGTCTGCGCCGATGAACTCCGCCATGTTGGTGAAACCCATGACGCGGTTGTAGAAGTCGACCCACTCGTCCATGGCACCTAGTTCGACGTTTCCGACGACGTGATCGATCGCCTGGAAGATGCGCTTCGGTCGGCCAGGCCGCGGTACAAATGCCGGCGTGCGGGCCACGTAGCCTGGCAAGTAGGGCCCGTCGTAGCGGGAGCGGTCGATGAGCGTGTGGCGGGTGTCGCCGTACGTCGCGATCGCTGCAAGCCGCACCGTGCCGTGCTCGTCGCTGATGTCGTGGGGTTGTTCGAGAACCGTCGCGCCCTGAGCAGTCGCATGGGCGATGCACTTGTCGACGTCCGGCACGGCCAGCGCGATGTCGACGATGCCGTCGCCGTGCTTGCGGTGGTGATCGGCTAACTCGCTCGCCGGGTCGTAAGCACCCTTGATGACGAAACGGGCGCTGCCCGACCTCAGCACGAACGCGTGATGGTCGCGGTTACCGTTCTCCGGGCCCGAGTAGGCGACGACTTCCATGCCGTACGCCGACTCGAAGTAGTGCGCCGTCTGCACCGCGTTGCCGACGATCCAGACGAGGGCGTCCCACCCTGAGACGGGGAAGGGGTCGCGCGACGCGTCGTACTCGACGAGACCGACCAGCTGCTTGAGCTGATCAAGGTCGAGGTGGGCCAGCCGCTCTTCGTCGTTCAGCGTCTGTTCGAGGCTCATGCCGGCCGCCCTTCACTCGTTGCTGGCACTAGACACCTAGCGACGCGCACCCGCAAGCAGCACAGCAGAGACTAGGCATCGTGCATACTCGTGCCATGCAGTACGGCGATTAGCTAGGCGATCTGCCTAGCTAAATCGACGGGCGCAACACCCGTGAAGGAGAAGAGATGGCCGATAAGGCGGCAGTCGACGAGCTCGACGTCGCACTGCTGCGCGCCCTCACGGACCACCCTCGCGCCGGCGCTCTCGAGTTGGCGCGGCTGACCGGCGTCGCTCGTGCCACGGTGACCGCGCGCGTTGAGACGCTGGAACGAAACGGCGTCGTCACCGGCTACGGACCTGACATTGACCTGGTCGCCGCCGGTCTAGGCGTCCAGGCATTCGTCACCCTCGAGATCGCGCAAGGGGCGCTCGAAGACGTCGAACGCGATCTCCGCGAGATCCCTGGCGTGCTCGAGGCGTACGCGACGACCGGCGCCGGCGACGTCCTGTGCAGAGTCGCTGCCAGCTCGCACGAAGCACTACAACAGATACTCGTCACACTGAACAGATCGTCGACGGTGGCCCGCTCAACCAGCGTCGTCATCCTCTCCCGACTCGTGCCGTTCCGGACGTTGCCTCTCCTCGCCTCTGTCGCCGAGCCGGGCGCGGGTCGGTCGCACATGCCGCGCGCGTAACTGCTTACGACTCGCGGGCGCAGCGCACGAATTCACCGAGCAACGGATGCAGCGGTCGGCCGGCAAGAGCGCCGATCTGGGGTTGGAAAAGTGACAGCATGAAGAAGCGGTTCCTGGGCAGCTCGAGCACTTCGACCCCGGCATCGTCGGCTGTCGCCCCCACGACCATGCCACCTTCGACGAGGCTCCCCGCCAGCTGCGGCTCGACGGAATACCTGCAGTAGTGCATGCCCACGAAACTTCGATCGTTCATCAGCGCGGCGAAGCGTGTTCCAGGAACCGGGTGAACCTCCCGCTCCTGGCCGAACAGATCACACGCCAGAGCACGGACGACGTTGCTCTCGCCGGGGCCGTCCGACTCGGCGTGCGTAGCGTCAGTGACGCCGAGCACGTTTCGAAAGAACTCGACGACTGCGTACTGCAAGCCCCCGCAAGTACCAAGGAACGGCACGTCGTTCGCCCGCGCCCAGCTCACCGCGGCGTAAGCGGCACTGTCGTCGGCATACGGCGACCCGGGAACGAGCCAAACGCCCTGGAAGAGTTCGAGGTCGCGAATCTGGTCGCCGTCAGTCGGCACCCACACGCTCTCGACGCCGTCGCCAAGCTGCAGCCTGACCGCGTTCAGTTCACGATGACTTGGATACGAAGGATTGTCGTCGCCGACCAAGGCAATCCGCGTAGTCATAGCTCATCGTACGAACAAGCCCTAACCTGATCCGGGTGAAGGGGCTGCGCGGCCTAGCCTTCATTTTTGGCTGCTTCAAGACCAGCGAGTACGGGTCCTGGATCGCCGTCACGATCTACGCCAACCACCGCGGCGGCGTCCGGGAGGCGGGCGTCGTGCTCGTCGTATCGCTGATACCGGCGACCCTCGCGGCGTTGGGCACCGGCAACTTGCTCGTCAGGTTTCACGCACGCACAGTTCTGGCGTGGGGAATGGTCGTTCAAGCCGCCAGTCTCGCCGCGATCGCATTGTTCATCGGTCAAGGTGCGCCGGTGTTGGTGACCTACGCAGCCGCAGTTGTAGCCGCAACGGCGATGGTCACCAGCCGACCCGCGATCTCCGCACTACTGCCAGTCCTGACACCCGACGCCCGCAGCATCACCCGCGCGCACGTCTTACTCGGCTGGCTCGATGGGGTGGCAACACTGGTCGGCCCCGCAACGACCGCGGTGTGCTTGTTGGTCGCAAACTTTCCGGTGGCCTTCCTCGCTTTCGCAGTGATCGCAGGTTTCGCTGCGCTACTCGCATTTCTGCTACCTCCCGGCGGGGAAGTCGAGTTACTGGAAGACGACGAGCCGCTCAAGCTCTTCGGTGCCTTACGACTGATCGCGAAGGCGCCCGGACCTCGCGCAGCCCTGTCCTTGCTCACTGCTCAGGGCTTGCTCCTCGGCTGCCTCGATTTGCTCATCGTTGCCATCCCCGACCGCACACACGGCAGTGTGGCCAGTGCAGGCTGGTACGGCACCGCGCTTGGCGCCGGCGCGATATTAGGCGGGACGGCGTCGGTGCTGCTCATCGGTCGCCGGCGGCTTTGGCCAGCGGCAATCGCCTCGGCCATCGTCTCCGGCGGCACCGTTGCGGTACTGTGCGCGACAATGTCGCCGGTCGCCGCGGGCGCCGTATTCGTCGCCATCGGCGCCGCTGCCGCGATCATGTTGGTCGCTTGCCGAGCCACGCTCCAGCGCCTTACTGAACTGCGGCTTGTCGGTCATGTTTTCGCTGCTGCAGAAGCGTTGGAGTCAGCGATGCTGCTCGCGGGCGCACTGCTCGTGCCAGCCCTCGTCAGCGCCATTGGAATCAACGGCACCTGTTTGGCTATTGCGGGGATTCTGCTCGCGGCGGCAATCGTCGTGCTGCGACCGCTCGCCACTGCAGAGGGTAATGCCCTCGGCGCCTTTGAACGCGTCGCCGCACTGCGAGAGGTCGCGACGCTGGCCCATCTCGGAGCCGCGATGCTCGAGTCGCTCGGACGCGCGGCGCTACCGCACACGTTCGCTGCGGGCAGCGCATTAATGTCGCAAGGCGAGCCCGGCGACGTCTACCAGGTCATCGTGACCGGTCACGTCGACATCAGTCAGGACGGAGCGGTCATTAATCATCTCGGCCCCGGCAACGGTGTGGGCGAACTCGCGTTGCTGTTCCCGACCCCGCGCACCGCGACGGTCACGGCCACCGACGAGGTCAACACCCTCAGCCTCGACCGCGAAACCTTCCTGCTGGCCCTCACCCAACAGCCGCCCCCGACGTCCGTCTACGCACTGATGCAGTCACGCATCGCGAAGCCACTTGCTACCGCGGCGCCGATCGCGCCGCCGCCACCGTAGACAATGGCAGTTCGGTCTTCTAGCAACATTGCTGCTCCCGACAGAGATTGGACGACAACCGTGGCCCACGCGCCTTCGCCGACACTGACCCTCAACAGCGGTCTGCAGATGCCACAGCTGGGCCTGGGCACCTACAGCTTGAACGGCAGACCGGGCACGGATGCAATCATCGCCGCCACCGACATCGGTTACCGATTGTTCGATACGGCGTTTCGATACGGCAATGAAGCCGCCGTCGGCGCCGGCGTGAACGCCGCCGGCGTGCCTCGCGAACAGCTGTTCGTCACGACCAAATTTGACGGCGAGTTTCAAGGCGCGGGCCGCGCGTTGGCTGCTCTGGACGACTCGCTGCAGCGCATGGATCTCGACTACGTCGACTTGCTACTGATCCATTGGCCGCTCCCGAAGCGCGACCTCTACATCGACACCTGGAAGACGTTCGAGCAATTGCTCGCGGCCGGCAAGACCAAGTCGATCGGTGTGTCGAACTTCAAGCCCGCCCACCTCGACCGGCTGCGCAAAGACACCGACATCGTGCCGGCCGTTAACCAGATCGAGCTCGACCCAACCCTCGCAAGAGTTGAGGCACGCGCGTACCACGAAGCGCACGGCATCGTGACGCAAGCATGGAGCCCGCTCGGCGGTCCTGGCGCGTCCGCACTTCGTAATCCGACGATCGTGGAGATAGCTCGTGCGCATGACCGGACGCCCGCACAGATCGCCTTGCGCTGGTGTATCGAGATCGGCGTTTCTACCGTGCCGAAGTCCAGCAACGTGGAGCGGATGGCGGAGAACATCGAGATCTTCGACTTCGCGTTGACGGACGACGACATGGCACGAATCGCGGAACTCGACCAGGGCGAGTCAGCAGCCCAGGACTCCGACCGCATCGGCCACTGAGTTGGCCGAGTGTTCAGTTCGAATTCGACACGGCCGATGAACGGATTCACGCTTCAACGAAGGAGTACCCAGAGCGTGCCGACGATCGACGAGATCCTCCACCCGTATGTAACTACCTACCTCGCTCTGCCGATCGTCACAGACTGGTCCGATGGCTTCCCAGTACGTGAGATCACCGTCGCGCCCGGCGAAGCACTGGCTTTAGCCGACGCGCTGCGGCGCGGCTTTGCGGACACGAAAATCTGGCCACTCGTCATTGACGGGCTGCCGTCCGATGACACGGCCGCGTCGATTCGGGATGCGATCGAACCGGGCGACGAGATCGAAGTTGGGCAGGCGGCGATCAACGCATCGGTTGGCCTAGACCCGCTGAGCCTGTCCGCGTGGGCTTCGGCGGCTGGAACCAATGCCCACCACCCATCCACCAGGCAGCATTCCTGCGCAGCTTTGCTGAAGGCGCAGGTGCCGAACCCCTGGCGATCAATCACGACACCTTGTGGATCACGATGACACGCAAGGTCGACGACCCCGCACAGGCCATTCGGCTGGCTCGCATCTTCGTTCGTTACTGCTATCAACTGATCGATGTGGGTCACGAAGAACTAGCGGCTGCCCTGCTCGGCGGGCCTAGCACCTGGGCACTGTGGTGTGACTAGCCGTGGTGGGACTAGCCGTGGTGGGACTAGCCAGTCAGAGCGGATGTTAAGTCGGCGCGAACTACTCGCTGCGGCGGCCGGGACCCTCGGGGCAGGCGTGCTATCCGGATGCACGAGCGCTCGCACAGCAGCACGCTCGGTGGTAGGCAGCTCCGCTGCTTCCTCAACGGCAGCTAAGACAGTGATGACCCGTCATTCCTACGGATCAGACCCATCACAGTTCGGCGATCTCTACCTGCCGACCGGCACAGCCCACAATGGTGTGACGGTCGTGCTCCATGGCGGCTTCTGGCTCGCCGAATACGACCTCAGCTATGGCGCTCCGTTGGCCGCCGACCTTGCGTCACGCGGATATGCGTCGTTCAACCTGGAGTATCGCCGCGTAGGTGACGGTGGCGGCTGGCCCACCACGTTTCAAGACGTTGCAGACGGCATTGACCTACTTGCTTCCTTGGACGTCGATGCGTCACACGTCGTCGCGATCGGGCACTCGGCCGGAGGTGAACTCGCTGCGTGGGCAGCCGGTCGGTCCAAGCTCCCTGTTTCGGCGCCAGGCCGTAACCCAAAGGTCAAAGTCACAGCCGTCGTTTCGCAAGCCGGCGTGCTGGATTTCACAACGGCCGCCATCACGGGCGTGGGCGGCACTGCCGAGGCCGACTTCGTGGGCGGTACACCGGCGCAAGTGCCGCAGCGCTACGCCGTTGCGGACCCGATCAAGCAGGTTCCTTTGTCGGCGCCGGTGTTATGCGTGCACAGTCGCGCTGACCAAGACGTGCCATTCGCACAAAGCGTTTCCTACGTCGCGGCCGCACGAGCGTCCGGTGCGGTTGCCAGCTTGACCGAAGTCGAGGGCGACCACTTCACCTTGATCGATCCCACGTCAGCGGCCTGGCGCACCGTCGTCCAGGCGTTGCCTGGGCTTCTTCAGCATTGACTCGAGACGTTGCTAATCAAAGCCAGTCGCCGGCCATTTCTAGTACCGCTGTGGCGACGGCGTTCGGGTCGCTCAGCATGTGCAGATGCCCGCCAGAGAGGTGAACAGTCGGCCAACCGTGCGCCTCCGCCTCCGCTACCCCTTTGTCGTAGGGCTGACCGAACCAGATGTAGCCGGCCGGCGACACTGGCCAGTCGGGCGGTGCGGGCGGCAGATGCTCGTAGTAAGCCAGTGGCATTCGCGGTTGCTCGGCTTCCACGGCGGCGCGTACATGCGCATCTGGAAACAGTGCAGCTACGTCGGGCTCCGGCCACCAGGCCGTCCAGGGCGGCAGTAACCCACCGACGGTCGCGAGCTTGCGCAGGAAGTCCGGGGTGGTGTGATGACCGGCTCCGGGCAGCGCCGCGTCGACGAACACAACGCCGCGAACTCGCTCGCCGAGCGCCTCAACGACCGACGGTACATAGAGTCCGCCGTTGCTGTGCGGGACAAGGATCACCTGATCGTCCGCCGCCGAGCGGACGATTGAATCGACCCCTGCCGGCCAATACGGCGGGGCACTTTGTGCGACCGCCAGCAAGCCAGGCACGCGCACCCGCCGTCCCCTGGACTTCAATGCGTCGGCGGTCGACTGCCAGGTCATCGGTCCGAGAAACGGACTGTGAATCAAGATGAACGTGGCCGCCATCCCGTCAGCATGCCCGGCCGGCTCGCAGAAGTCAGCCAGCGATTATCTGTTCTCGCAAGATGTCGGCGTGACCGCAGTGATGGGCCAGTTCGCGCAGAACCTGCAAGTACACCCAGCGCACGGTGCGGGGCCCGGTGCGATGACCCGCCACGACAGTGTCCAGCGGAAGGTCGGCCGCGGCCGCCCGAGCCGTCGCGCAGGCCTGCCTGTGGGCTGCCTGAACGTTGATAACGGTGTCGTCGCCGGCCAGTTGGAATGATTCCTCTGCGCTATTCACGAGGCCTAGTTCGACACGGGTGACGCCTCCGATGCACTCCTCGAACCACACTCGTTGCATCCACGTGACGTGCTTGAGCAGCCCGAGCGGCGTGGTCGCTGAGGGCACGAGCCGCCTGCGGGCCTGCTCGTCGGTAAGGCCGTCGAGTGTGCGGTCAAGCGCGCTTCGGTACTCCTCGACAAACGCCTCTAGCTGGGTGCGCTCGTCGTCTAGTAGGACGTCGTATGATCCCATCAGCACCTCCGAAGGTTCGGTCGACGAGTGCGGGGAACGATTCCAGGTCAGCGCGACCGCACGTCAGCTAGCAAGGCTTCGTCTTCGAGTTCCTCGTCGGCGAGGCTGCGCGGCCACCACAAGTGATCGGCTACTCGGATCTCAAGGTGCTGCGCCCGCACGTAGTACAGCGCGCAGCCGACCACGGAGACGAAGCAGATGACGCCGCCGGCAAACAGCGCCCAGCGCGGGTCGAACACACCGCCGAGCCAGCCGACCAGTAGCGAGCCGAAGGGCGCACACCCTACGAAGACGGTCGTGTAGAGCGCCATGACACGACCCTGTATCTCCGGCGCGGCACTGAGTTGCAACATCGAGTTGCACGATGTTGCGAGCAGGATTCCCGCACCCCCGATGGGCAACAGCAACAGCATGAACAAGAGATAGGACGGCGCGAAGCCAGACACCGCGACGAGCACGCTGAACAGCAGGGCGGCGCTGATCAACAGTCGCGCCCGAGGTCGCTGGCGACGCCGGGCCGCAATAAGTGCGCCCACCAGCGAACCCACCGCCTGCGCAGTCGACAGCAGCCCGTAGCTCCCCGCACCACGGTGAAAGACACCCTGTGCGATGAGGGCGTTGGTGATCTGAAAGTTGAAGCCGAAGGTCCCGATGAAGCCCATCAGCATGACCGGCAGCAGCAGCTCCGGTCGACTGTGCACATACGAGAGTGCCTCACGTAGCTGGCCACGAGTCCGTGCCACCAGCGCCGCAGTGTGCAGGTCGGCTTTCGTCATTGCGAGCATGCTGATGATGACGGCGACATACGAGACGCCGTTGAGGAAGAATCCTGGCGCCGCGCCGAAAGCTTCGATCAGCACGCCGGCAATCGCCGGGCCGATCATGCGCGACACGTTGAACGCCGCCGAATTAAGACTCACGGCATTCTGCAGAACGTCGCGGCCGACCATCTCGATGACGAAGGCCTGTCGGACCGGCATGTCGAGCGCCGAAGCAATGCCGAACAGCAATGCGATCACACAGATCGTCGAGAGCCGCATAGTGTGCGTCACGATCAAGACGCCAGACAGCAGCGACATCACTGCCATCGCGCTTTGAGTGATCGTGAGAACAACACGCTTCGGATAGCGGTCCCCGAGCATCCCTCCGTACATGCCGAAAGCCAATGCAGGCAGGAATTGCAGCGCGGTCACAACGCCGAGAGCGAAGCTATTGTCGTGCGTCAGGATGTGGTAAACGAGCCAGTCCTGCGTGACTCGCGCCATCCACGTACCAGTGTTCGAGACCACCTGACCGCTTGCATACAGGCGGTAGTTGCGTACAGACAGTGCGCGGACCATACCCTTCAAGACTGCGCCAGCCGATCGAGCAATGGCGCCACTCGGTGCAAGAGCGCGCGCTCGTCAGCGGTCAGCTGGTCGAAACGGCCGGCAAGCCATGCATCGCGACGTTTGCGGTCTTCGCGCAGCAGCGCAAGGCCGGCGTCACTGATTGCGATCTGCACCTGACGACGGTCAGCGGGTGCGGTCACTCGAGTAAGCAGGCCGCGTTCTACCAGCGTTGCCGTCGTCCGCGTCATCGACGGCGGCTGGACCTTCTCGTGCGAGGCAAGCTCGCCAAGGGTCATCGGGCCGTGCCGTTCGAGAGTTCCAAGAACGGCAAGCTGTGTTGGTGTCGGTCCTTCATCAGAGCGTTCCAGCCGCAGTCGCCGGCTAAGCCTCATCAGAGACACGCGCAACTCACTGGCGAGCTCGGAGGTCGCGGTAGTCGAGGGCATATTGGTTAGCATAGCTCATTAGCCTTGCTAACGGTTAGCCAAAGCTCACCGTCCCGGCCTCGCCCAGCGCAACCCACCCGCCGTCCCGCTAGGCGAACCTGCACTCCCACAGGTGCGCCCACCTGTTGAGGAGGTCCCGTACCCCCCTTACGTGATCAACCGACAGGACTGGCGAACGGCGGTAGCGTGAGCGGTATGGCCGCGCCGCGTCGTCCCGATCCACCGCCGTTTCAGACGAATGAATTCGCGCCGGTCATCGTGGCGACGGGGTTGTGGCTGGTGGCGTTCTTCGTGCTACTTACCCAGCACCACTCACTGGCCAGCCACGGACACGGCTGGTACGTCTGGGTCGGGCTGAGCGGATTCTTGCTCGGCCTGTGGGGTCTATCGCTGATGTTGCTTCGGCGCCGCGGTATCCAGCGGGCTCAGTCGAGGTCGGCCTCAGCGAGCAGCAACGACGACGGAACCGCGCCGAGCAGCAACTCGGTCGCCAAGTAGCGCTGCGACCACTGCCCGTCGCGCCACGCACGGCCGCGACCAAGCCCGAACTCCAACGCGCCCGCATCGACGTGCAGCTCTCCATCGACGAAGCGCCACGCGACCTGCTGCGCATCACCGTCGACGTCTTCCACCAGCAAGTGGTCGTGCACGAAATGATCGCCATCAGCGCGGCCTTCACTCACCAATGCGAAGCCACCGAGCTCGCTCGCCAGCGCGACATTGAGCGCGTCAGCCACGCGCGACGCATCGCGAAGCGACGCCGGCACGATGGCGAAATCGCCGAGCAGCGGCAGCAACTCCGGGAGATCGACGACCACGGCGTCGTCGCCAGCCACAACGACAAGGTCGGGGCCACGTAGGGCCCGCACGGCCGCAGGCGCGTTCCGCGGTTCAATATGCGCGTACAGCGCCTTGACCTGCTCGCGAGTCACTACCCGACCAGCGTCACCTAGCCTGGCCGCGATCTCGTCGTGATCGGCATCATCGACATCACGAAGTGCGCCCGCCGCGACCATGAACTCGTCGTCGCCAGTAGCAGCGACAACATCGAAAAGCCCAACAAGCAAAGGGTCGGACGTCGGGAGGCGGCCCGTCACAACGCGATGCTCGCGTAGCCACCATGCGGTATAGGACGACACCCGAGCCTGCAGGCCACCGCCGACGACGACTGCCTGCTCAACGATCGCAGCCCGAAGTGGTGGCTGCGAGAGCAGCGACAGCGCAGCCTCCCACGCGTCGTCGCGAACGAACTCCAGATCACGGACGCCGACCAGTTCGCTCATGACGACCGGCTCGTCGGCCGCGAGGACGGACCGCATCGCGTCGAGGTACTCGTCTTCGAGATCGAGGTCGTGGTCGGCGCTCATGACGTCGTTGCCGCGTACGACGGCGAAACTGTCGAGGACGCCAACCGCCTCGAGCACGGAAGCACCCCACCGCTCGACCAACGCCGAATCGACCGTGCCGAACGGCGCATCATCGACCACCAGTGCGGCTAACTTTCCCTGTGGCATAAGGAGTTCACCGGCGACGTAGAACTCGCCGTCGTCGGCCGGCAATGCCAGCTCGGCCAGCCACGGCTCATCGCCGGACTGCAGATGGGCGGCGGCAACAAGCGCGAGCACGGCGTCTGCGACGTCGGCCGCCTCCTCGGCGTCGAATGAGTTCTCCACTGCCGCTCGAACATTGTCGTCACGCAAGACCGCTCGCGGTTCGGCATCGACGGCTCCCAGCCGCAATAACAACGGATGGGCGGCGTCGGGATGGATGGTGCGAAGCCCAAGCACCGTCAGGTCGCCGAACTCCCCTGGCATCAGCAAACCGCGCGCCGACCGCGCAACTCCCCCTGAGCCAAGCGGCACCGGCAGACCGGCGAGCATGTCGGTCGACACCCCGGCGCCAGCAAGCGCGCTGTAGAGCGAATGCCACCACTGCGGCTCGCGCTCGACGGTCGCGAGCTCGTCGATCAGCGCCCCGAGTTGAATGCGCCGCACGCCCAACGCGGCCAACGCAGTCGGCGACCGCCGAGCCCATGATGGGGGCACCAGTTCGGGCAGCACCTGCACGAGAACATCGCCGAGCGACTCATCGGAGGCGAGCCCCGCGTCGTCCAGCAACACTGCATTTGAAGGCCGCATGCGAATCTCGGCCTCAGCCGTCGCGAGGAACGGGACGTCGCGCAGTAGCGGCAGGATGCGGGCGCGCAGCTCGCCGTCGATCGCCCCTGCAGCGACCGACACCGGAACGAGTGTGAGCACGTCCGGCGTCGACGGGAGCCCGCGGACGAGCTCGACATACGCCGCCGCGGCGTGATCGAGCAACGCATCACGCAACGGTCCGGGCGCGACGTGGCGACGAGTCGGGTCGAGCGGCAAGGGCGCGACGAGCAGAGCGGGCAAGGTGAGCGGTTCATCCGTGGGCGTCGGTGCATGGACGACGGCGGGCACCGAAGTCGGCATCGCGACGGGCGCACCGGCATCGTCGACCGGGACCGCCCAGGTGAGCACGAAGTCACGCCGACCGCGCTCTTCTACCGGCCGGTCGCGCAGCAGCTCCGCATCGAGTCGACCCGTCGTCTCCTGCACGATCCAGCGAGTGCCGTCGACGATCACACCGTCGGAGGTCGGCTCCGCCGTCAGCACGCGCGCCGCCGCGTCTATGACAATTTCGACGGAGGCGAGCGACGGCAGCGTCAGCAGCAGCACAGCATCGATGTCGCCCAGCAGACCACGTACGAGTTCGACCGCAGCATCGTCGCGCAAAGGCAGCAGGACCTCGGTGTCGAATCCGGTCGCCGACGGCCGTGCGTCGCTTGTGTAGGGCAGCCGCAGTATCGGCAACGCATCGCCGCGACGGCGCACCTCGTCGGCGAGTTCAGGGACGTCCAGCGATGCGAGGTCCACGCGCGTGCGGGCCAGTGACCAAGTGACCGAGCCAGAGTTGGTGAGCATGCTCGGCTCGTTGCTGACGGCAAGCACCGCTGCGAATCCGACACCGAATCGGCCAACGGCCGCGTCATCGCGCTTCGCCGACGCCCGCAGCGTCGACGCTGATTCGACCCCCGCCGCATCGAGCGGCGCACCGGTGTTCGAGGCGCGCAACACGGCGTCCGCGCTATTGAGTTCGAAGCGCAGGCGGCCGCGAACGCCCGCCCTGCTTGCGGCGTCGGCAGCGTTTTGGGCGAGTTCGATCAGGACCCGATCGCGGTAACCACCAAGTACGAGGTCTTCCTCAGCGTTGGCGTCCTCGCGGAAGCGGGCCGGCGATGCGGCCCACGCGGCCAGCACGTTCGCCCGCAGGGCCGCCGTGCCGAACGGATCGTTCAGTGCGCGCCCGCGTCGGGAGGGATGGTGTCGTCGGGGGTCTCGTCGCGCACGTCCTCGAGCAGCCCGTCGTCCGCCATCTGCTCGTCGGCAGGAAGATCGATCACCGGAGCGTCTACGACCGGGTCGACGGTGAACGCGTCGATCGCGAGCACTTCGTCCTCGGGGGCCGCGTCGTCGGTGGTGCGCAACGGCTCGGTCTGCGCGACCAGTGCCTCCGAGTGGGCACCACAGCCGTGGTCGAAGGAGACCACGCGGCCGTCATCGGGTGCGTACTCGTTGGCGCAGATGCCGAAAACGCGGCTCAGCGGGCCTCGCATCAGGGTCAAGAATCCGCACGACGCGCAATGCATATCGGCCGCGCGGGCGATCGGCGCGTTCGGTCCGTGGTCGCCGTCGTACCAGCGGTCAGCGGCCTCGACCTTGCCGTACTCCGACAGCACCCGAGGGCGGCCGAGCCACATGTCGCTGACGACGGCGTCGAAGGTGTCGACATCATCGATCTCGTCATGGGGGCCGACGCCGGCATACCCAGGCACCAGCCGCGGATCGTCGGCGGCGGTCGGCAGCACATCGCCGATGCCGAGGTCACCTGCCTGCAGCCGCTCGCTCCACGGCACCCAAGGCGGCGCGAGCAACGCGCCTGACCCTGGCAGCAGCACGACCTCATCGACCGTGACGTGCTTCGAGCGGGGTGCGCGGACGACGGTGACTGCCCATCGCCAGTTGGTGTACGCCCGATCCGTGCTGGAAAAGAAGTGCGTGGCGATCCGCTCGTCGTCGGCCTCGACACCCTCGTGATCGCCGACTGGAGAGCGCCCGGCGACCGCTTGGGCGGCTTCACGGGCGAGCTCGACGGCCGCGGCGCAAACCGCGTCGGGCACGACCGGGTCGCCATTACCAACAGATTGCACGGCGATGTCGAGCGAAGTGTCGGTCACAGTCCATGATTCTCGCATGCATCGCGCGCGCGGCCTGTGAGTAGTTGACTGATGCCCGTGTCTGACCCACGCACGACCCGGCCTCCCGACGGCGTCGACCACGACGGCGTTGGCCGCAAGGCCGTGCACGTGCTCGCCGTCGCGGGGGGCTCTGCCGGTCGTTGGTTCACCCGGTCGACGCGCGCCGAAGGCGCCGACGCGAGCGGGCTAGCGAGCCTGATCGACCTGCACGCCATTCAAAGTGCCGGGGACGCCCTCCTGACCGTCGCCCTGGCCAACACCCTGTTCTTCTCTGTCGCGGTCGACCAAGCCCGGAGTCGGGTCGCGCTCTACCTGCTCATCACGATGGCGCCGTTCTCGCTCATCGCACCCGTCATCGGGCCGCTGCTCGACCGGTTCCGCAACGGCCGCCGCTACGCGCTCGCCACGACGTTGATTCTGCGCGCGTTCCTCGCATGGGTGATCGCCGGCGCCGTCGGATCGAAGGGTGCCTTCGCGCTCTATCCCGCGGCATTTGGAGCGCTCGTGTGCTCGAAGGCCTACGGGGTCTCGCGAAGTGCGGTGGTCCCGCGCGTGCTGCCACCGAACGTGACACTGGTCCGCGGGAATGCCCGGCTCACCCTGTGGGGCGTGCTGGCCGCGACCGTTGCTGCACCGATCGGGCAGGGTCTGACCTGGGCGACGGGCTCGCCGTCATGGACATTGCGGCTCTGCGCGGTCGTCTACCTGGCTGGCACCGTCTTCGCCGTCAGGCTGCCCGAGCGGGTCGATTCGAGCGAGGGCGAGGTGCGGTTACGGCGACGACCTCGGAAGGCGCGGCCGGTGCCCGAAATCGCCGACGGGTCGCGAGACGGCTCACGGGAGGGCTTGCGTCGCGAGGCGACGGTGGCTCGCTCGACCTACCGCCGGATCCTGCCGCCGCTTCGCGGCATCGGCCCACGGATGACCACGATGCTGCGCGCGGGGGCAGGACTTCGCGCATTCAACGGTTTCCTGACCCTCTTTCTTGCGTTCTTGGTACGGCGGCATCCCCTCGGTGGGCTCCACGCGACTGGCGATCTCGGCATCATCATCGCGGGCGCTGCACTCGGCAGCGTGCTCGGCACGACGCTTGGTGGCTGGCTGAAACCACGGCAGCCGGAGGTCCTCGCGATCATCAGCCTCTTTTCCGCCGCCCTAATGGGCCTCGTTGCCGCGATCTGGTTCAGCCTTGCGACCGCGGCGCTCGCGATCCTGGTCGCGAGCATCAGCCAGTCGTTGTCGAAGCTCGGTCTCGACTCCGTAATCCAGCGCGATGCGGTCGAACACGTTCGCACGTCGGCATTTGCCCGGTCGGAGACGGTGCTCCAACTCTCTTGGGTGCTCGGAGGATTCGTCGCAATCCTGCTGCCCTCGAACGGCAGCCTAGGTCTCACACTTGGGTCCGCGGTGCTCGTCCTCGTCCTCTTCTCGACGGTGAAGTCGGTCCGTACCCAGGTGACCCCGGACCGTGGCATCGAACTACTACGTGAACGCCGCCGACCTGCGCCGAGCGACGCGTGAGCGTTCTTGTCATCTGCGCGGTCGCGGCCGAGCGCTACGCCGTCGTGCGCAACCTTGGCTCGGCGACTCCGATCGAAGTCGCCGGTCTGGGCGGCGTGACCGTCGACACAGCAGCCGGTTCGGTGCACGTCTTCGACGGCGGCCCTGGTCCGGTCGCGGCGGCTCTCAGCACGGCGGCGTTGCTCGCGGCTTGGCCTGCGTACGACCTCGTCATCAGCGCCGGGATCGCAGGGGGATTTCGTGGCCGCGCAGAGATCGGCGACATCGTGCTTGCCGACCAGGTGATCGCGGCGGATCAGGGCGTGCTGACCGACGAGGGATTCAGCACCCTGCGCGACCTCGGTCTGCCGGGCGAGGATGGCTACGCAGTGGGCAACCTGGAGCATCGCGCCCGGCTTGCCTCGGGCCCCTACCGGTTGATCGCGGGCGACATCTTGACGCTGTCGTCTATGACGGGCACCGACGCCCGCGCCTCGGAGTTGGCCGCGCGATACCCGCGTGCGGTGGCTGAAGCGATGGAGGCCTACGGCGTCATCGAGGCGGCACGGCGTTCACGTGAACGCGCAGGGCACGACATCCCGTTCGCCGAGATTCGCGCGATCTCCAACATCATCGGACGTCGCGACCGGTCGACCTGGAACATTCCGCTAGCCTTCGGCGCTCTTGCAGATGCCATGTCGACGCTACTGAATGAGCCGCTTCCGTGACGCCACTCTCGATCGCCTTCTCACCCTGCCCGAACGACACGTTCGCGTTCTACGCGTGGACCCACGGGCTGATCCCCGGCGCACCACCCGTCGACATCACGTTCGCCGACGTCGATGTCACGAACGGCGCTGCAGAACGCGGCGAGTTTGACGTGGTCAAGGTCTCGTACGCCGCGTTGCCGTGGTTGCTCGACAAGTACGCATTGCTACCAAGTGGCGGCGCATTAGGCCGCGGGTGCGGACCCCTCGTGCTCACGGCCGGTCGCACCGACCTGCGGGGCGCCTCGATAGTGGTGCCTGGGCAGCGAACTACTGCCTACCTGCTCTTTCGGTTGTGGGCCGTAGATCAGGGTGTTGGCGAGATCAGCGTGCTGCCCTTCCCCGAAATCATGCCCGCCGTGCGCGACGGCAAATTCGACGCCGGCCTCGTCATCCACGAGGCGCGCTTCACCTACGGCAACTACGGCCTCACCAACGTCGTCGACCTCGGGGCTTGGTGGGAATCCGACACCGGGTTGCCCATCCCGCTCGGTGCAATCCTTGCCAAACGAGAGTTGGACGTCGATGGGCTGGCGTCTGCTGCACGGGCCTCAGTCGAGCACGCATTCGCCAACCCCTCGGCGTCCGCCCAGTTCGTTGCGGAGCATGCGAGCGAGATGGATCCCGAAGTGCAAGCGCGCCACATTGCCTTATACGTCAACGAATTCTCGGTCAACCTCGGCGACGAGGGCTACGCCGCTATCTCCGGATTGCTGAACCGCGCAGCCGCCGAAGGTCTCGTGCCAGCAGTCGACCCTGCCGCTCTGCGTTAGTTCAGCACGTAGGGACCGGCGTCGATCACGACCTTGGTCCACGTGCGGCCGCCGTCAGTTGTTGACCACAGCGGAGTGCGGTCGGAGGGCTCGCTCGCGGCGCCCACGTTCGGTGACACGAAGTCGAGCGTCAACGGCGTACGGAACTGCCCGAGCATGCTCACCGGCGGCGTCCAACGATTCCAATGCGCGCCCGCATCGTCTGTAGAAATGATGACGTCGCCGTCGGTTGCGCGCCAATGTGTCGGATCGATGAGGTCGACGTTCCAGAACTCGTCGGACGGCGGGGCGGGAAGCGGGTGCATATGCCATGACCTGCCCCCGTCAGAACTGGTGTTGATCACACCCCCGCCGGGCCCGACGCCGCCCACGTCGACGACCGCGACGTCATCTCCGGTAGCGACCAGGTCGCTGAGACCCTCACCCTCGGACGGTGCTGCCCAGGCCGGAAACGGTGGTGGTGCCACCGGACGCCATCTCGCCCCGCCGTCCGTACTGATGTCGAGATAGGGATTGCCACCGGCGCAGAAACTCGACGCCCAAGCGACGTTCGCCGAGGTAAAGGTGAGTTGCTTGTCGCAGCCGAAAGGCAGTGCGTCAACCGTGCCTGGGGTGATGCCGTCACCGGTGGTTCGGGAAACCAACTGCCATGTCGCGCCGCCGTCCTGCGTGCGGTAGAGCTCCACGCCCATCGAACCCATGGCTCCCTGAAGTGTGTCGCACCAGCCATTAGCGACGTCCAAAAACTGCAGCGAGCAGCCCTCGGGAACCGTGCCCATCTGCTGCCAGGACTGCCCGCCGTTGCTCGTGCGGAAGAGTTGAGGCGCGGTCGGCTCGGCATCGATCTCGAGCCACGCGACGTCCGCCGAAAGCACGTCAGTGCCCACCTCGGCATTCGGATGCACCATCGTGACCGACGGCGTGACGTCTTGCCAGTGCTGGCCGGCGTCGATCGTGCGCATTAGGTACACCTGATTCGACAGGTTGCCGATGACGGTCGCCCACCAGATCGTGGCGGAGGCTTGCACGAACTCCTGGAGATCACCGATGTCCTGCGGTGGCGAGCCAACGGGTTTCGCTGGAGTCGATACCACCGGGGCCGACGCCACAGAACTGGATGCCGGTGCACTGTCGACCGGCGCGCTGTCGGCGGGTGCATTCTCGAGCGCCGACGAGCTAGGAGCTGTGATCGCAGCCGGCATGCCGGACGGACGCGATGCCCCAGTAATGGACGCTCCGCACCCAGCCACGCCTAACGTAAGAACGGCGGCGCTGAAGATCCGAACGGCGACGCGCAGCATCCCGACCACCTCGGGCCAAGTACGCCTAGCAGCGGCCGCCGGTTGCCTCGGTCGCAGCGGAGTCCTCACAGATGCAGGTCTTCGAGCATCCCCGGAGGCACGCGTTCCTCACAGAAACTCGTCAATGCCGCCGCCCGAGCTGCTTCTGTGAGGAGCCCACATGAATTTGTGAGGAATCGGCGCGCGGGACAGCCTCGGGCTATTGGTCGAGGTCGTCGGCTACTACGCGCAGCACGGTGGCGACTTTGTGACCGGTCGCCTTGTCGGGGTAGCGGTCACGGCGCAGGCTGTTAGAGATCCCGTCGAGCAACTTGATCAGGTCTTCGACGATGACGACCATCTCGTCGGGCTTCTTGCGCTGTGCCTGAGCCTGGGAGGCAACGAGCGACGGCGGCGTGTCAAGGACGCGTATCGACAATGCCTGCTCGCCGCGCTTGCCTTCAGCCACACCGAACTCGACACGGCTGCCCGGCTTCAGTGCCTCGAGCCCTGAGGGCAGCGCGGAAGCATGCACGAAGACGTCACCGCCGTCGTCGCGAGAGACAAAGCCGAAGCCCTTGTCGGTGTCGTACCACTTGACCTTGCCGGTCGGCACGGGAAGCCCTTTCGAAAAGTCACGCAAATGAATGGGATGCGAACACTGTGGACATTCCAGGCTAGCGGCACTGGCCACTGCGCACCAATGTGTTGATCGGCCCTACAGAGCGCTAGCGCGATACCCGAGAATAGCCGGATGAGCGAAAACGGGGATAGCAGCGAATACGGACCTCAGCACGGCGACGCCCCTGGTGGCCTCGGCGACATGCTGTCCAGCGGGTCGATAGAGCGGCCCCCGCGTCGCAACCTCGCCGCGATCGTCGTCAGCCTTGTCGCGGTACTCGCGGTCATTGGCGGCGGGGTGGCGTACGTCGGCTACCACAAGCTCGCGAGCTCCGGCGCCCAGCCCGATGAATGGGCACCGGCGTCGTCCGTTGCGTACATAAAGATCGACCTCGACCCGGCGGCGTCCGAGAAGATCGCGGCACTGCGCTTCGAGCAGAAGTTCCCCGACGCGCCGCACGTCACCAGCGCCGACCAGCTCAAGGACGCCCTGCTCAGCGAAGCGTTCGACCAGCCGTCGAGCAACATCGACTACGCCACCGATATCAAGCCATGGCTCGGCGATCGGGTCGCTTTGGCGGCCTATCCCGACGCGAGCGGCAAGATCCAGCCGGTCGGCATCCTCCAGGTGAAGGACGCCACGCAGGCCCAGGCTGGTTTGACCAAGCTGATCCACACCGGCGACGGCGTCATGAGCACAGCCGGATTCGCCATTGAAGACGACTACGCGATCGTCGGTCCGTCGCAAGCGGCGGTCGACGCTGCGGTCGCCGCCGCTCGCACTTCGAGCATCACCGCGAGCAACCAATACGCGGCCGACGTCGCGACGCTGGGCGGCGACCGGATCGTGACCGCGTGGGCCGACCTCGGCGCGGCATCCAAGTACATCGCCAAGATGCAAGCCGCCGACCTCAGCGGCGCCCTCAACTCTCTTAGCTCGGCGAGTTCCAGCACCGGCAGCGGTTGGGTCAGCAGCAGCGGTTCGGGCAGCAGCGACACTGGCGGCCTTGCCAGCCTTGCCCCGGGCAGTGTCACGAGCGTTATCGGCCACAGCGACATCAGTGGCCTCGCGGGGTTGACCGGCACCCAAGGTCTCACGAACGAGCTCAAAGGCCGCCTCGTGCTCGGCCTCAGCCTGCAGTCCGGTTACGCCGAGATCAGCGGTCGCGTGATCGGCGGTGACACGACCGGGATTTCGAGCCAGAACGCGGACGCCGGTGCGCTGCTGGGTCAGCTGCCGGCTGGGTCAGTCGCTGGCGTCGCAGTTTCGGGTATCGGCGCGGCCGTCAGCAAAGAGCTCACGACGCTCGAATCCGGACCGCTGGCCTCCCTCGGCTTCAAGGACGAACTCGACGCCGCGAGCGCTCAGCTCGGCATCAGCTTGCCCGGTGACGCCGTCAACCTGATCGGCAACGGGGTCGCGATCAGCCTCGACAGTGTGCCGGCCGACGGAGTAAAGCCGCTGTTCACTGGCATCGCCGAACCGACCGACGTCGCGAGCGGACTCAAGACCGCCAAGGCACTCGCCGGGCTGCTCACCACCAACGGCACTCCGGCCACAGCCACGGCGTCCGGTTCACATGTCATCGTCACAAACGACGCGGCGGCATCGGGCGCGCTGGGCAACGACGCTGGGTTCAAGTCGGCGATGTCGGGCATGCCCGACGACGTCGTGGCCGCCGCCTACGTCAACCTCGCCGGGATCTGGCCGGCGGCGGGCAGCAAGGTGCCCAGCGACCTCCAGCACTTGACCGGCATCGGTACCTACGAAGCACTCGACGGCAGCGACATCACCTTCAGCGTCCGGGTAACCGTCAACTAACAGGTACCTGTGTCCCCACCACTGCTCGCAACGGCGCAGCAGCAGGCGGGGAGCGACTAACGTTGACCGGATGAGCCCGGCCCAGATCGATCTCGTCAACTGGTTGCGCGAGCAGCCTGACGACGATCTTGCGCGGCTGCTCATGGCCCGGCCCGACCTGCTGCACCCCGTTCCGTCTGACATCGAGGTGCTCGCAACCCGCGCGGCCGGGCGCGCATCTGTCGAGATTGCGCTGGACCGACTCGACGTCGGCGCCCTGCAGGTCGTCGAGGCGATGGTGTTGTCTCCCGACCCGACTGACACCGCGGCGGTGGCCACACTGCTCGCCGTGACGCCCGAGCAACTGACTCCTGCGCTCGACCGGCTACGCGAGGCAGTGGTGGTCTGGGGTCGCGGCGATCAACTAAGGCTGCTCCCCGTCGTCCGCGATCTGATGCCTGCACCCGCAGCCCTCGGACCGCCCGCTCGCAACCTGCTCGAACATGTTGCGCGCGGCCAACTGGCCGGCCTGCTCGCCGATCTGGGCCTGACGAACGTCGGCGATCCGACGCTGAGCATCGCTGCCGCCGCGACCGCGGTCGACGCGATAGCCGACATGCTCGAAGATCCGGCGCAGCTGGGCGAGTTACTCAGCCGGGCACCTGAGGCCGCTCGCGAAGTCGTCGACCTGCTCGCCGTCGGCCCGCCGACCGGTCGAATCCCTGCCGCCCGGCGACCCGTCGATGCTGCGACCGCCGACTCACCGGTCCGCTGGCTGCTCGCGCACGCCCTGCTAATCGCGGTCGACGACTTCACCGTTGTACTGCCCCGCGAGGTCGCATTGCACGTGCGCGGTGGCCGCGCTTTCGGTGCAGTCGAGCTCGATCCGCCGGACGCTCACAGCACGAAGCACAAGCAGGCGGACGTCGATGGGAGCGCCGCCGGACAGGCCTTCACCGTCGTCCGCCTGATTGAGGCATTGCTCGAACGGTGGGGTGTCGAGCCGCCGGGTGTGTTGCGGGCGGGCGGGGTTGGGGTTCGCGATCTGCGCCGCACCGCGCGTGATCTCGAGCTCGATGAACGGGGCGCCGCATTGATGATCGAGGTGGCGCATGCGGCCGGCCTGATCGCCCCCGACGGGGAGGCTGCCGACAGCTGGCTGCCGACAACGGGTTATGACCTGTGGCTGGCGAAGTCGGTCGCCGACCGGTGGGTGCTCCTCGTAAGTGCCTGGCTGGTGACCACGCGGGTGCCCGGATTGGTCGGTCGTCGGGAGCTGCCGTTCATCCGGGCGAACGCCGACCCCGACGCACCCGAGCGGCCGCAGCCGGCGGCCAACGCGCTCGGCGTCGATCTCGATCGTGCCTTGGCGCCGATCGTCCGTCGCGAGGTTCTCGAGCTCCTGCTGCGCTCACCGGCAGGCGAAGCTCCGACCCCCGCCTCGATCAGTGAGTCGTTGCAGTGGTCATGGCCGCGACGCGGCGGGCGGCTGCGCGACGACCTCGCCGCCTGGACGATCGAAGAGGCCGAACTGCTCGGGCTCACGGGCCGCGGCGCCCTCTCGTCCTTCGCGCGGCCACTGTGCGCCGGCCTTTACGCGATCCCCGAAACTTCAGGGCCGGACGCCGAGATGGTGGCCGTCGGCGACGATCCTGCGGCTGTCACCGCGGCGCTGCTTGCCGAACTGCTGCCGCAGCCGCTTGATCATGTGCTCCTGCAAGCCGACCTCACGGCGGTCGCGCCCGGTCCGCTCGAAAGCGACCTTGCTCGCGAACTCGCGATGACCGCCGACATCGAATCGACTGGCGGAGCGACCGTCTTTCGGTTCAGCGACACGTCGATCAGGCGCGCACTCGATGCCGGGCGCAGTGCCGCCGACCTGCACACATTGCTGGCTGCGCGGTCCCGCACGCCCGTGCCGCAGCCGCTTACTTACCTGATCGACGATGTCGCCCGTCGGCACGGGCGGATCAGAATCGGGCTCGCCGGTTCTTATGTTCGCTGCGACGACGATGGGCTGCTCAATGAGGTGCTCGCCGACCGCCGGGTCGAGAGCCTGCGGCTGCGCCGGCTGGCGCCGTCCGTCCTTGTCAGCCCGCTGGCTCCGGAGCGGGTCGCCGAACGGCTGCGCGAAGTCGGCTACGCCCCCGCAGCGGAAAGTCCCGATGGGGCGTTGCTGCTCCGCCGTCCCGATTCAGGACGAGCCCCGTCGCGGCCTCGACCGATTCGACGACGTCCTGAGCTTTCGACACCCGCTGCGTCGGTCGTGTCGGTCGCCGTCAGGGCGATTCGCGGCGGCGACCGCGCGGTGACCTCGACCCGCGGCGCCGTAGTGGGCGGTGCGACTTCGGACGTCGTGCCGCATTCGGCGTCGACCGAGACCTTGGCGATTCTGCAAGACGCGCTGCGGTCAGGGCGGGCGGTTTGGATCGGCTACCTCAACGCGCAGGGTCAGGCGAGCAATCGCATCATCGAGCCGCAACGCCTGGCCGGCGGCTACCTGACCGCGTTCGACTATCGGCGCGACGAACCCCGAACGTTCGCGGTGCACCGGATCACCGGGGTCGCCGAACTAACCGAGGGCGAGATCGACTCCGTCAGTGACAGAGTCACCGGCGCCGACGACCGCGGCCTAAACGCCGATGAGCCAACACCTGGGACAATGGTCAAGTGACCGACGGACCCCTGATCGTGCAATCCGATAAGACACTGCTCCTCGAGGTAGACCACGAACTCGCGGGTGAGTGCCGTCGGGCGATCGCGCCGTTCGCAGAACTCGAACGTTCTCCCGAACACGTTCACACGTACCGCCTCACGCCGTTAGGCCTGTGGAATGCGCGGGCCGCCGGGCACGACGCCGAAGAGGTTGTCGACGCGCTGCTGAAGTACAGCCGTTACGCGGTGCCGCACGCGTTGCTGATCGACGTCGCCGAGACGATGGCGCGCTACGGCCGCTTGCAACTGACCAACGACCCCGCGCACGGGTTGGTTTTGCGCTCGATCGACCGCGCGGTCCTCGAGGAAGTGCTGCGCAGCCCGAAGGTTGCGCCGATGATCGGCGTACGGCTTGATGACGAGGCCGTCGTCATTCATCCGAGCGAGCGCGGTCACCTCAAGCAGGTATTGCTCAAGCTCGGCTGGCCCGCCGAAGACCTCGCGGGCTACGTCGATGGCGAGGCGCACGCGATCGCGCTACAAGAGGACGGCTGGGCGATCCGGCCCTATCAACTCGAAGCGGTCGAGGGCTTCTGGCACGGCGGCTCTGGTGTCGTGGTGCTGCCGTGTGGTGCAGGCAAGACCATCGTCGGCGCAGCTGCCATGGCGAAGGCGCAGGCGACCACGTTGATTTTGGTGACAAACACCGTTGCCGCACGTCAGTGGCGTCACGAACTGCTCAAGCGCACGTCACTCACCGAGGACGAGATCGGCGAATATTCCGGCGCCAAGAAGGAAATTCGCCCCGTCACGATCGCGACGTACCAGGTCATGACGACGCGTCGCAAGGGCGTCTACGCGCACCTCGAGCTCTTCGACGAACGCGACTGGGGCCTCATCATTTACGACGAGGTGCACCTGCTGCCGGCGCCGATCTTTCGCTTCACCGCTGACATTCAGTCGCGTCGCCGGTTGGGATTGACGGCGACGTTGGTGCGAGAAGACGGCCGCGAGGGCGACGTGTTCAGCCTGATCGGTCCGAAGCGTTACGACGCGCCATGGAAGGACATCGAGGCGCAGGGCTACATCGCGCCGGCCGACTGCGTCGAGGTACGTGTCACCCTGACCGAGCACGAGCGCCTTCTGTACGCGACGGCCGAACCCGAAGAGCGCTACCGGCTCGCGGCGACGACCGAAACGAAGATGAAGGTGATCGAGGCACTCGCCGCCCGGCACGCTGACGACCAGTTGCTCGTCATCGGCCAATATCTCGACCAGCTCGACGAATTAGGCGAGCGCCTCGGCGTCCCGGTCATCAAGGGTGACACCACAGTGAAGGAGCGCGAGCGGCTTTACGACCTGTTCCGAACTGGTGAGATCACCACGCTGGTCGTGTCGAAAGTGGCCAACTTCTCGATCGACTTGCCGGAGGCATCGGTCGCCATTCAAGTGTCGGGATCCTTCGGCTCGCGTCAAGAAGAGGCGCAGCGTCTCGGGCGGTTGCTGCGTCCGAAGCACGACGGTCGCACCGCACGTTTCTACGCGGTCGTCGCGCGCGACACGATCGACCAGGAGTACGCCGCGCACCGCCAGCGATTCCTGGCCGAGCAGGGCTACGCGTACCGAATCATCGACGCCGACGACATCCTGGCCGGCGAAGAGATCTAGTCGGCTCGGCACTTCGCATCCCGGGTGGTCGTTCAGCCGGTCAATTTGTCGCGGTTGTGGAGCCACCAGGGATGCGAAGTCGGGTGCGGTGGGTGAAGCCGATCGCTACCACCGCGACCCCAAGCGCCAGCTCGGTTGCATAGACCGCCCACGCCGCAGCGCCGGAGCCAGCGGTGAGTCCCCAGCCCGGAATGATCCGTGCGATCAGCGGCAGGCCGGTGCTCGCCGAGAGCACGTGATGCCTGATTGGCCCGAGCGCCAGCATCGCGAGTGGCTCGGCGATCAGCAGCCCGCCCGCGAGGAGCGACGTGCGGGCAGTTGGACGTCGCCGCCACCAGGAGCCGAGTGCACCGAAGACGGGGCCGGTGATGATGCCCCCTTCAAAGTAGGCGCGGTTACCCGTGAGTTCCAGCCGCAGATCACCAATAAAGCCGTGCCCGCCAAGGTTTTCGACGAGGGTACTGAGCAGGTAGAAGCCGGCGAGTGCGACGAGGGTTGCGGCTAACCCGATCACGGCGCCGCGCCCAATCCGCGGACTTTGCATGCCGGCAAAGAACGCCACCAACAACCACGGCGTGCTGAGGTTACCCAGCGCATTTCGCGCCTGCGAGACCTCAGCGATCCCGCCGGTGTTCTGGCCCTTGGCCCAAGCAGCAAGCAACCCGAAAGCGAAGGCAGCAAGCAGGACGGCGGTGATCCGCGTCGCTGCCGATCGTGAAACCACCTCGCGAGGCTACGACTAAAAGGCCGCTGCGGCCAACGAAATCCGGCGGACGCGAACCACTTCGGCGTCTACGCGGTCGGGCAACACGAACGACTTGCGCGCAGATTACGGGGTTAGGCGGACGCGACGTCCTGCCACGGGAAGGGCGCAAGATCAGGCTCGACCCAGCCGTCCTTGGCTAGCACGTCCGCCAACGTGGTCGAGCGGTAGAACCGTGAAAGTAGCCGCTTATCAAGCAGGGCAGAGTTCCGTTCGACAAACGCATCGAAGTCGCCGTCGGGGTGCTCGTCGACGTGATAGCCGACGAGTTCGACCCAGGCACGGCTCACCGTCGCGTGATACTTCTGCGGTGCACCCGCATATCGCGCAGTGCTCTGGATTCCTTCGCTCACAAGGGAAATCGCCCTCGGCGTGCCACAACTTCGAACCGCCAGCCAGGTGAGCTGAACATGCTGCCGGTGGCCGAATCGTTGCGCGGTCGCCATGACCTCTGCCATGAGCGTTTCGAAGGTCGGCTCACCTACGTCGTCATTTGTCACAGCCGCGCTCTCCCGTCTTCCGCTCAGTGAAGCGTCGCCGTCGCCAGGCCCGGCCGCAACTTGTTTGCGTGGGTCGGCGGGCCTGTGGATAACGAACGCCAGCACATCGACGTCCGACTTACTCTTCGTGCCGAGTCGCGCAATCGGTGCGCCGCTCGCTATCAGGAGGTCGGCGTGAGCGGCATCAGGGTTACACCAGAGCAGCTGGCAAGTCTGTCGTCGCGAGTCAGCTCGGGCTCCGCAAGCATCGAGGGCGAGCTGCGGTCGTTGAGCGGTTCGCTCGCGCCGCTCGGCAGCGACTGGGCCGGTGTTGCACAGCAGCGGTTCCAGGCGCTGTGGGCGGAATGGCAGAAGTCCGCCGAGGGCCTGCGCGATGCGCTCGGCGGTATCAGCCAATTGCTCGGCCAGGCGAGCACCAGCTACGCCGAAGCGGAGCGCCAGATCGCGGCAAGCTTCGGCACCGTCTAAGGCGCGCGCCTCACGGTCCGACGGAGCACATCGTGCGCATTCGCTGCCCTCCCAGGGCCGTAAGTGCGCACGATTGGGGGTTGGCTGGCCGGCCACATGCAGACGGGCGGCGTCCGGTTTCCCGGACGCCGCCCTTCTTAGGAGCAGGTTGGACTTAGAAGTCCATGTCCCCGCCGCCGCCGCCACCCTGAGGTGCCGGGTTCTTCTCCGGCTTCTCAGCGATGACAACTTCGGTGGTGAGGAACAGTGCGGCAATCGACGCTGCGTTCTGGAGCGCGGAGCGGGTGACCTTGGCGGGGTCGATGATGCCGGCCTTGATCAGGTCGACGTACTCACCGGTGGCCGCGTTCAGGCCCCAGCCGGGCTCGAGGTTGCGCACCTTCTCGACCACGACGCCGCCTTCGAGGCCAGCGTTGATCGCGATCTGCTTGAGTGGTGCCTCGAGGGCGATCTCGACGATGCGAGCGCCAGTGGCCTCGTCACCTTCGAGGTTGAGCTTCTCGAATGCGGTGCGACCGGCCTGCAGCAGCGCGACGCCACCACCAGCCACGATGCCCTCTTCGACAGCGGCCTTCGCGTTGCGAACCGCGTCTTCGATGCGGTGCTTGCGCTCCTTGAGCTCGACCTCGGTGGCCGCGCCCGCCTTGATGACTGCAACGCCGCCGGCCAGCTTGGCCAACCGCTCCTGCAGCTTCTCCTTGTCGTAGTCGGAGTCGCTCTTCTCGATTTCGGCGCGGATCTGGTTGACGCGACCAGCGATCTGCTCGGCGTCACCGCCACCCTCGACGATGGTCGTCTCGTCCTTGGTGACGACGACCTTGCGCGCCTTACCGAGCAGGTCGAGACCAGCGGTCTCGAGCTTCAGGCCGACTTCCTCGCTGATGACCTGACCACCCGTGAGGATGGAGATGTCACCGAGCATCGCCTTGCGACGGTCACCAAAGCCGGGGGCCTTGACGGCGACCGAGCGGAAGGTGCCGCGGATCTTGTTGACGACGAGCGTGGCGAGAGCCTCGCCCTCGACGTCCTCGGCGATGATCGCGAGCGGCTTGCCGCTCTGCATGACCTTCTCCAGCAACGGCAGGAGGTCCTTGACCGAGGCGATCTTGCTGTTGACCACGAGCACGTAGGGGTCGTCGAGGACGGCTTCCATGCGCTCGGTGTCGGTGGCGAAGTAGGGCGAGATGTAACCCTTGTCGAAGCGCATGCCCTCGGTGAGCTCGAGCTCGAGGCCGAAGGTGTTGCTCTCCTCAACGGTGATGACGCCTTCCTTGCCGACCTTGTCCATGGCCTCGGCGATCATTTCGCCGATCGCCGGGTCAGCGGCCGAGATGGAAGCGGTCGAGGCGATCTGCTCGCGAGTCTCGACGTCCTTCGCCAGAGCCAGCAGTGCCGCTGACACGCTCGCGACGGCTGCTTCGATGCCGCGCTTGAGCGCCATCGGGTTCGCGCCGGCTGCGACGTTGCGCAGGCCTTCGCGGACGAGCGCCTGGGCAAGCACAGTCGCGGTCGTCGTGCCGTCACCGGCAACGTCGTCAGTCTTCTTCGCGACTTCCTTGACGAGCTCGGCGCCGATCTTCTCGTACGGGTCTTCGAGCTCGATTTCCTTGGCAATGCTCACGCCGTCGTTGGTGATCGTGGGGGCGCCCCACTTCTTCTCCAACACGACGTTGCGGCCACGCGGGCCGAGCGTCACTTTCACGGCGTCGGCGAGCTGGTTCATACCGCGCTCGAGGGCGCGACGAGCAGTCTCGTCATACGCGATGATCTTGGACATGCGGATGGTCCTCCCGGGTCGGGAAACGTAGCGTGCGGCCGGACTCGACGCCCGCGACGGCCGACCACACCTCACCGGTGTCATGTCCGCCGGCTCGGCAGGGTCTCGAAGGCCCGGCCATTAACTTGCTCGAACTGTCACTCACGTGCTCAGAGTGCTAGCTCATGTTTAGCACTCAGGCCCCCCGAGTGCAACCGATGACCTGTGAACAGTCCCGCTTCGCTCGACCCGCGCCCGGCTCCTGGTGATCATGCAAGAAAAGGGTGGGTCTCAATGTTCAGATCCACCCTTTCTTACATGATCACGAGACCGCGCTAGCCGCCGGTTCCGCAGCACCCACTGGTCGTCGTGGAGCCGCAGCAGTCTTGCTCAATCGCGTCACAGCAGTTCATCCGTACCTCCCATGTATATAGACGTCTGTCTATGTGCAAGAGATTGGCACCAGACATTGACATCTGTCAATATAGATACATGTCGAAGTCCTTCTTAGAACTCACGCCGAGCCAGACTGTCGCGTGCTGCTCGCCGATGACCCGCGAACCGCTCAGCGCCGTTCAGGCGGAGCAGATCTCCACGCTCTTGAAGGCGCTCGCAGATCCGGTGCGGCTGCGGCTGATGTCGCTGGTGCTCTCGCACGAAGGCAGTGAGGCCTGCGTCTGTGACCTCACTGGGCCGTTCGAGCTCAGCCAACCCACGATCAGCCACCACCTGAAGGTGTTACACGAGGCCGGCCTGCTCGACCGCGACAAGCGCGGAGTCTGGGTGTACTACAAGGCTCGCCAAGATGCCCTCGACTCAATCGCGGCGCTCATTAGCCTCGAGCCTGCTCGGCGATGAGCACGCCGGTCATCTTGTTCGCGTGCGTCCACAACTCTGGGCGCTCGGTGGCGGCCCGGGTTCTTTCCGAGCACTACGGCGCGGGTCGGGTGGCCGCCATTTCGGCTGGCTCCGAGCCGGGCGACGCAATCAATCCGGTCGTCACGCAGGTACTCGCTGAACGCGGGCTGTCGACCGCCGCCGAAGTGCCGAAGCTGCTCGACTACGACACCGTTGTCGGCGCTGATGTGGTCATCACGATGGGCTGCGGCGAGGCGTGCCCGGTGGTACCAGGTAAGCGGCATGAAGACTGGCTCGTCGAAGATCCTGCGGGCCAGGACATCGCCACCGTGCGCCACATCGTCGACGACATCGAAACCCGGGTGCGCGCGCTACTCGCCGAGCTCGTCTAGCCGAAGGGTGTTGGACCCCAGCGCGCTTTCTTGCACGCGTATATGACCAATACCCGGCCCGATCGCGGGTGGCTGGAGCTAGACGAGACCGGCGACGTCGAGGTAGGCGCGAAACGCTTCGATGGACGGCGGGATGGTGACCGACGGCGACACGACGGGCGCGACAGCGTCGAGGGTCTTCAACCCGTCGCCGGTGTTGAAGACGACGGTCTCCGCGTCGGGATCAAGCTGGCCGGCGGCGAGCAGCTTGCGCAGCACGCCGATCGTCACGCCGCCCGCGGTCTCACCGAAGATGCCTTCGGTGCGAGCAAGTAGCCGCATGCCGTCGACGATCTCCTCGTCGCTGACGTCCTCGACCAGGCCGTCGGTGCGACGGCAGACGTCGAGCACGTACGGTCCGTCGGCCGGGTTGCCGATGGCGAGCGACTTCGCGATCGTGTCCGGCCGCACCGGCTGCACGACGTCGTAGCCGGCCTTGAACGCATTCGACACTGGCGAGCAACCGGTCGCCTGCGCGCCGAAGACCCGATACGGCGTCGCCTCAACGAGGCCGAGCTTGCCGAACTCGGTGAACGCCTTGTCGACCTTGGTCAGCTGCGACCCGGAGGCGATCGGAATCACCACCTGCTCGGGCAGTCGCCAGCCCAGCTGCTCGGCGATCTCGTAGCCCAGCGTCTTGGATCCCTCGGCGTAGAACGGGCGCACATTTACGTTCACGAACGCCCACGATTCTTCTTCGCCCGCGATCTCGGAAGCGAGCCGGTTCACGTCGTCGTAGTTGCCCTCGACCGCGACCAGCGTGCCGCCGTAAACCGCCGTCGTGACGATCTTCTGCCGCTCGAGGTTGGCCGGAATGAACACCACCGATTTGATGCCAGCCCGAGCGGCCGCGGCTGCCACTGCATTCGCCAAGTTGCCGGTCGACGGGCACGCGAGGACCGAGAATCCGAGCTCGCGCGCAGCTGCCAGCGCGACTGCGACGACCCTGTCCTTGAACGAGTGCGTCGGGTTCCCGCTGTCGTCTTTCACCCACAGCTTGCGCATGCCCAGCTCACGCGCGAGGTTGTTTGCGAGCACCAGTTTTGTCATACCTGGCTCAAGATTTGGCGTCTCGGCGACGTTCGACGGAACAGGCAGCAGTTGCTTGTAGCGCCAGATGTTGTGCGGCCCGGCTTCGATCGACTCACGGCTTACACCGGTGTAGTCGTAGGCCACCTCGAGCGGCCCGAAGCACATCTCACACGCATAGCGGGGGCTGATCGGATACTGCTCTCCGCACTCGCGACACGACAGCGAAGTAGCAGACCCTAAAAGAGTCGAATGCGGGACGGCGGGGGGCGACTGGGTCGCGGACACGGTGAAGCCTCTCTCCTCATCTTCCCCGCGGACCATCCACGGGACGGAGTTGGCACCTGTTCCGCTACTGCGAGAACTTCCTCACGCCGTGCTGCGAAATGGTTGCCGGGGCTTCAACGGGCCGGTCCCTCTGCCCCTCTTGATGAGCACTACTGCCATGCAAGAAGTAAGCCTAGCGCCTCGTCGGAATCGGCCGAACGGCTGACTAAGGTCGGCTGTTTCTCCTAGCGCTTTGCGGACCGTCGAGGCACTATCGTCTTGCACATTGGAGGGGAACCGCGGGCGGGGACATACCGGGCAGGAATGTTCTCGGCCGCGGTTTTTTTCTGCCTAAAATCAGTGCGGCTGGACGGCGGCCAGCAAGCCTTCGAGATAAGCCACCACCGCGTCCGGGCCCGCTAACTCCAGATCGGCCCGCGCCGCCAGGTCGGCCAGGCCCGGTTCGTCGGGGACTCCGCTGAAGATGGAGAGCGTCGCGAATCCCTTCGACCGCAGATTTTCGAGCGCATCGAACGCGGCAATGTCGCCGAGGTCATCACCCACATAACAGACCGCCCGTGCGCTGAAGTGATCTACGAGCGTGAGCAGCGCGGTCCCCTTGTCGGAGCCGCGCGGACGGAACTCGAGCACTAACCGCCCGGGTTCGAGACGAAGGCCCTGCGACTCGGCGAGCCGTCGGAGCGGCTCGCGCAGCATCTCCAGTGCCGCATGCGGATCGGCGGTTTCCCGCACGTGCACGGCGACCGCCGCACCCTTGTCCTCGATGCGAGTGCCCGAAGGCACGCCGAGTTCGCGTAGCAACGCGGGTAAGGCCGCCCGGACATGATCGACCCGTTCTGAGCTGCGAGGGTCAACGCCCGCGAGCGGTACAACGCCAGCAGCCGCCGTCCACGTCTCAAGGCCGTAATGGCCGACGACCAGCAGGTTCGGCGCCTCATCCTCGGTGAATCCGAGCAGCGAGGCTGCGACGGCAGCAGGTCGGCCGGTCACGATCGCGACGGCATCGATCGACTCGGCCAACGAGCGAAGTGCCGCGGCAGCGTCGGGGTGCGGCCTCGCGGCGGACGGCTCGGCAACGATCGGCGCCAGAGTGCCATCGAAGTCGACCGCGACCAGTGCGGCGCCCGGCTCACCGACGAGCGTCAAGAAGGCGGAGAGGCCACCCACCGTCCGGGGCAGCGAAAGCCGTGGCTCGGGCGGGGGCACAGCTGCGACCCTACTTGCCGCTTGAGGTCCAATCTGTGCCGAGCACGAGCGTGAGGTGCGTCGTCGAAACGCCGTCCGGAGCGGGTGCCGTCTTACCGATCGCGGTGAACTGGGCAGCGAGGGCTTGGGCGGCGGCGAGCTGACCGTCGGGGTAGAACACGGTCGTTGCGGACATCGACTGCGAGTAGTTGCCAGTGAGCGCGACCACCCAGCCGCCATGGCTGAGGGTCGTGTCGGCCCGCGCCGCCATGCCGCTGATGTGGGTGCCGTTGAGGATGTCGACGAGAGGCTTGGTCGCGGGCGAGTCCGCGCTAGTACTCGGGGCCGGCGATGCGGTTGTCGGCGTCACCGCGGGCGTCGTCGCGGCAGGCGGCGAGGTGGCGGGCGGGGGTGGCGTGACAGCCGCTAGCGTCGAGGCGGCGGACGACACCGGCGGGGCGGACGCCGATGGGCCGGCAGGCGCGGACGCTGACGGCGTTGATTTCGACGGCGTCGCGCGCGGCGAGACGTAGCCCGAGGTGGCCGCATTGGCTGACGGGCGCTTGGACTCGCCGCGCCAGTGCAGCGACGCCTCGACCGCGGCACCAGCAAGAACGACAACGAGCAGGGAGACCAGCAGCACGCGTGTTCGGCGGCCGCGGTCGACTCGGCGGTGGCTGCCGCCCGAACGGGGTTCCTGCGTCGTCATGAGATCTCAGTCGTCATGAAGTGGGCCTGCCATTAGGTGTGGCTACCAGCCAGCAAGTCTCGAGCCGGCAACCGACCGTCGTCACGCGACGATCATGACGGTCAGGCCTCGATGCCGAGACGGCGGGCCGATCGTGCGCGCTGGCGGGCGGCACGTAGGCGGCGGAGCCGCTTCACCAGCATCGGGTCGGCCGCCAGCGCCGCCGGACGGTCGATCAGCGCATTCAGTGCCTGGTAGTAGCGGGTCGCCGACATATCGAACTTCTCGCGCATCGCCTGCTCTTTGGCACCCGCGTACTTCCACCACTGGCGCTCGAATTCGAGGATCAGCTGATCGCGCTCGGACAGCACATCGACCAACATGCCCGACGCATCAGCGTTCACGGCGTCCGCGACCTCCATCGACCAGCCTTTCGTTCGACCCACCACACTCACACAGCGAGCGTGTACGGGCCATCGTAGGACCCAAACAACACCGATGTCATTCGCCCGGGCCGTGGCTGGGGAAATCCGCTCGGATCCACACCTCATGTCCCCCAGTGGTCCCCCTAGGCTGGCGCCGTGCCCCCGCCTGACCTGTCGCCCGAGCCTGCGTCGCCGGGCCCGTCGTCTCGCGGAGCCGCGCTTGCCCAGGTCGCGCACTGGTCGGCGTCCAACCCTGCTGCCGGCGTCACCGACGCTACCCGCACCCTCGGCGAGACCGGCGACGTTGAGCGGCGCCACGAGTGGGCGTCGGTCACCAAGCTGGTCACGGCGGTGTGCGTCCTGCGGCTGATCGACGAGGGCAAGATCGCGCTCGACGAGCCGGCCGGACCACCCGACTCGACCGTTCGCCATCTCCTCGCGCATGCCTCGGGCCTCGGATTCGACGAGGGCGCTGCGCTTTCGAAGCCCGAACGCCGGCGGGTCTACTCCAACGCCGGCTTCGACCTGCTCGGCACGCTTGTCAGCGAGCGCAGCGGCCTGCCCTTCGCGCTCTACGCCGCCGACGCGGTGTTCGAGCCGCTAGGGATGCAAGCTTCAAGCATTGACGGGACGCCGTCGGCGGGCGGTGTCGGGCCACTGGTCGACCTGTTGAGGTTCGCTCGCGAGCTTCTGCGGCCCACCCTGATCACCCCCGCGACGCTCGCGCTCGCAACGACAGTCACGTTTCCCGGCCTCGACGGAGTGCTGCCGGGCTACGGGCGATGCACGCCCAACGACTGGGGCTTGGGTTTTGAGCTTCGCGACGCAAAGGATCCGCATTGGACAGGCCGGCACAACTCGGCGTCCACCTTTGGGCACTTCGGTCGAGCGGGCAGCTTCTTGTGGGTCGACCCGACGCTGGGCTTGGGCTGCGTGGCGCTCGCGGACACCGCGTTCGGACCCTGGGCCATCGAGGCGTGGCCAGCATTCGCCGACGCGGTGATCGAGGAGTACGGCCCAGATACGAACGGGGCCTAGCCGGTGCGGCCGGTGATGTAGTCCTCGGTGCGCTTGTCTGAGGGCACCGAGAAGATCCGGCTCGTCGCGTCGAACTCGACCAAGACACCAGGCTGCCCAGCACCGGCGAGGGTGAAGAAGCCGGTCGTCTCGCTGACGCGGCTCGCCTGTTGCATGTTGTGCGTCACGATGACGATCGTGTAGCGATCCTTCAGCTCAGCGATGAGGTCCTCGATCGCCAGCGTCGAGATCGGGTCGAGGGCCGAGCAGGGCTCGTCCATGAGCAGCACCTCGGGCTCGACGGCGATGGCGCGTGCGATGCACAGCCGCTGCTGCTGCCCGCCGGAGAGTGCGAGTGCCGGCTTCTTCAGCCGGTCCTTCACCTCGGCCCACAGGTGGGCTCCCGTGAGGGCGCGCTCGACCACCACTTCGAGGTCTTTTCCCTTGCTGCCGCCCAATTTCAGGCCGGCCGCGACGTTGTCGAAGATCGACATCGTGGGGAACGGGTTCGGCCGCTGGAACACCATGCCGACGCTGCGGCGCAACGCCACGGGGTCGACGCCAGGCGCGTAGATGTCGCGATCGTCGAGCAACACCTGCCCGGTGATGTGCGCGCCCGGAATGACTTCGTGCAGCCGGTTGAGGCTACGCAGGAACGTCGACTTGCCGCACCCAGAGGGGCCGATCAGGGCGGTGACGGCCTTGGGTTCGATCGTCATCGTGACGTTCTCTACAGCCTTGTGTTTGCCGTAGTAGCACGAAAGATCGAGCGCCTCGATCCGCTTAGCCATGGGACCGCTCACCTCCGGGTGGCGTCACGGCGCGTCAGAAGCCGCGCGATCACATAAAGCAGGACGACGATCAGAATCAGAGTAAAGGCTGCGGCCCACGCGCGGTTGACATCTGCCGGAGTGCCTGAGGCTGCGGAGCTGAATACGTAAAGCGGGAGCGCTTCCTGCTGTCCGTGGAACACGTTCTTGTTGACGAAAAGCGTGCCGGCCGCGGTCAGCAGAAGCGGGGCGGTCTCGCCAGTGACCCGGGCGACCGCGAGCATGATGCCGGTCGTAATGCCGGTGCGGGCCGTCGGCACGATGATCGAGAGGATCACCCGCCACTTCGGGATTCCGAGGGCATACGCGGCTTCTCGCAGGGTGTCGGGGACCAGCCTCAACATTTCCTCGGACGACCGGGTGACCACGGGGAGCATCAGGATCGCCAGCGCCATCGAGCCGGCGAAGCCGGAGTAACCCTCATGCAGACCGAGGACCCAGAACGCGAGCACAAAAAGGCCGGCCACGATCGACGGGATGCCGGTCATCACATCGACAAGAAGGCGGACGACGGTGGAGAAGCCCTTCGCGCCGTATTCGTTGAGATAGATGGCGACCAGCAGGCCAAGAGGCACCGAGATCGCCGCCGCGATGAACAACTGCTCAACGGTGCCGATGATCGCGTGGTAGATGCCACCGGTGATGTCGTCGGGGCCGACGCCAGCCATCGAGTGCGTCAGGAACGACCAGCCGAATCGGGTCATGCCCTTGCCGACCGTGTACCAAATGACGAGCGCGAGCGGGATCACCGCGATAAGAAACGCCAAGTACATCGCCATCGTCATCAGCCGGTTAACGACCGCCCTACGGCCAGTCACTTTCCATACCTGTGACGTCGATGCTGCACCGGGGCCTGACATCGCAGTGGCGCTCATCGGGCGGTGCCCTGCTTGACCGCAGCGCGATAAATAACCGTGCGAGCAATGAGATTCACGCACAGCGTCATGATGAAGAGCACGAGGCCGGTCGCAATCAAAGCGGAGCGACCGGTCGTGCCTGCTTCACCGAAGTAGTTCGCGATGTTTGCGGCGATCGTATTCCCGCCGGGCTGCAGGATATGGAAGCTCACGGCAAAGCTGGTGCCGAGGACGAGCGCGATCGCGATGGTTTCACCTAGTGCGCGCCCAAGCCCGAGCATGATGCCGCCAATGATGCCCGGACGGCTCGGAGGCAGCAAGGCATAGCGCACCATCTCCCAGCGAGTCGCGCCAAGTGCGAGTGCTGCTTCCTTGAGATTCGGGTCAACCTGCCGCAGTACCTCGCGCGAGATCGCCGCGATAACCGGCAACACCATGATGGCGAGCACGACCGACGCGACAAAGATCGATCGGCTGGCGACCGACGTTCTGTTGTTCGGGTCGTCGAAAATCGGTATCCAGCCGAACTTCGTGGCCAGGAAATGCTGAAAGCCACGGATGTGTGGGACCAAGAAAATCAGGCCCCACAGGCCGTAGACCACGGACGGCACAGTGGCCAGCATGTCGATGAGATAGCCGAGCCACGTCGCGAGACGACGTGGCGCGTACTCGACGACGAAGATCGCCACACCCAATGCGACCGGAATCGCGAGGACCAGCGCGATGACACTCGACAGGATCGTGCCGAACACCAGGACGGCGATCCCGAACATCGGCGGGTCGCCGTCGGGCGCCCAGCCCTTGGTCGTGAAGAAGTTCGAGTGATCCTTCTTAAGCGACGGAATCGCCTTGACTACAAGGAAAACCGCGATCGCGCCCAGAATCAACAAGACCAGGACGGCGGCGGCAAAGGTGATGCCCCGGAAGGGCTCGATACGTCGAGCCCTTCGGGGCGTCCCTGTCGCAGTCGGCGGAGAGCCGACAGCGGGCGTGCTTTGGGTCACGAAATAGCCGTGATGCTCGCGAGCGCCTTGGCCGCGAGGTCGCTCGGCAGCGGTGCGAAACCGAGGCCGTCGGCCGCAGCCTGCCCCGTGGTGACGGCATAGCCGAGGTAGGACTTCACGAGTCCACCCTTGGCAGCGTCCTTGTACTTCGAGCACACGATGGCGTACGAGACAGTCGAGATCGGGTAGCCGGTCTTCATGCTCGCGTAGTTCATCGTGCCGGCAAGGTCACTGCCCGTACCAACGACGGAGAAGCCCTCGCCGATCGCGGTCGAAACCGTCGCCGACGTTGCGGCCTGGTAGTCGCCTTCACCCTTGATGGAGGCGGTAGGCAGGCTCTGCGCCTTTGCGAACGAGGTTTCGACGTAGGTAATGCCGCCGCTCGTCTGCTTGACACCAGCCGCGACGCCTGCCGAGCCCTTTGCGCCCTGCGCCCCGCTGAAGAAGGTGATCGTCTTGCTCGCGCCGAGCGTCCAGTCACTTGCGGCGTCCGCCTTGAGGAAGCTGGTGAACACCGAGGTGCTGCCCGAGCTGTCGTTGCGGTAGAAGACGCTGATCGGCGTCGAAGGCAACGTCGAACCGGTGTTGTCGGCAGCGATCGCCGGATCGTTCCACTTGGCGATCTTGCCGTCGAAGATGCCGGCGAGAGTCGCGGCCGACAGCTTGAGCGAGGTCACGCCGCTCAGGTTATACGTCACGGCAATGCCACCGGCAGTGATCGGAATTGTCAGCGCCGTGCTGCCGCATGCGGTGTTCGCCGCGGTCTGCTCGGAGGCGGCCATTGTCACGTCGGAACCGGCGAAGTCAGCCGTTCCGTTGCCGATCGCCGTGATGCCGGCGCCTGAACCGGTGCCCTGGTAGTTGATCTTCGCGCCGGAGCACTTGGTGCCGAAGTCCTTGCTCCATTGGGTTTCCATGTTCTGCTGGAAGGTGGAGCCTTGCGCGCTCAGCGTTCCGGTGGCACACGCCGGCGCGCTACCGGCCGCGGCCGGGGCGCTCGACGCGGCGGCGGTGGTCGCCGGAGCCGCAGCTGCGGACGATGCCGCAGTGGTCGGCGCTGGTGCCGCGCTGGTGGGTGCAGTTGCGGTCTTCTTGCTGCTGCTACATGCGGCAGCCGCCAACAACACACCTGCGAGTAGCAGGGATGTGGCGATACGTGAGGTCCTCACGAGGTAACTCCTCCTATGTCGGTCAACCGAACCGACTATTCGATCCGGGGCCAGCGTCGGGCGGGCTCGGCGATTGGCAATAGCGCCAGTCGGGATCGAAAGTAAGCGAGGCAAGTGGACAGGTACCGACGGACGGATGAACGGGCGGTGAACATCCACAGAGCCCTCGGTCTTGGCTGCGCACGTCGTGGCTGCGCAGGCCTTCTTTATCTAGCTGCGTACGGCCGTTTCGCCAGTTACGAGGTACACGACTTGGCGAGCGACCGCTACCGCGTGATCGGCGAAGCGCTCGTAGTACCGACCGGCGAGAGCGAGGTCGATCGCCACGTCAACGCCGTAAGGCCATTCCGGTGCAAGCATCGTCAGCAACAGTGTGCGGTGCAGATGGTCCATCACGTCGTCGTCCGACTCGAGTTCCGCGGCGCGATCGGTGTCACGGCCCGCAACGACATGTCCGGCTTTGCCGACAATGTCAGCAGCCACCTCCCCCATCTCGCGGATAGTGGCCTGCAACTCGGTCGGCACCGCGCACGCTGGGAACTTGCGGCGGGCCAACTTGGCAACGTGCACGGCGAGATCGCCGGATCGCTCGAGGTCAGAGGTAATACGGAGGCCGGTCGTGAGCGCCCGCAAATCCCCCGCGACGGGCTGCTGGCGCGCGATCAGATCGACAGTTCGCCGGTCGACGTTCTCGCGAAGGATGTCGACAGCTGCGTCACCGTCGATGACGCTCTCAGCAGCACCAAGATCGGAGTTGAGCAGCGCCTCGGTGGCCTGCTTAATCGCATGGCCTACGAGCTCAGTCATTTCGACAAGTTGATCGGTGATCGCATCGAGCTCGTCGTGATAGGCGTCGCGCACGCCCGCTCCTTTCCGTCTGCTCAGGCCGTCGCCCAGTTCGGCCAATCGCCTGCGCTTTGTACGGGGCCGCCTGTGCCGTCCCCGGGGGCGGTGTCGCAGTCCCAACGGCAGAGTCTTTCACGTTTATGGACGGCGGCAGGCGACGAGGCGACAGCCTACAGAACGGGAGGTGAACAGTCGGCCAACGCCTCTCGTTCGTTTGTTGACAGCGCTGAGGTTGCCTACCATTCGAAACGTGAGGTCGACTCCAGTGGAGCCAGAGCCTCCGTCGGCGACGGCGGCTGTTCTCGCGACCGTAGCCGCCGCGCTCGAGACCGGTGCGGTCCTCCTTGACGACGACGAGGTTCTGCTTGCCAACGAGGCTGCCCTAGCACTGCGAGTGGTCTACGGGCGCGAGTTGACCTCGCGGATGCTCTCGAGGATCGCCCGCGAAGCCCGGCGGACCGGGCTTCGCATCGCCCAGGACATCGATTTGCCGTGGGGTTCGTCGTTTCGCGCTGTGCATGTGGTCGCAGCACCTGTACCAGGCACTGCCCAGGTAGTGCTGTTGCTGAACGACCTCCAGGAGTCACGCCGTCTCGAGGCCGTCCGGCGCGACTTCATCGCCAACGTCTCGCACGAACTCAAGACGCCAGTCGGGGCGATGATGCTGCTGGCCGAAGCCCTGCGCGACGCGACCGACGATCCGGTCGCGATGAAGCAGTTCACTGAGCGGATGCTGCATGAGGCTGGCCGGATGTCACGACTCGTGCAAGAACTGTTGGAATTGTCGCGGCTCCAGGGCGGCGAGCCCTTGCCTGCCATGGAATCGATTCGGGTCAGCGACGTTATCGCCGACGCAAGCGACCCGCTTCAGGTGCGCGCTGAGGCGGCCGGCATCACGTTGGACGTCGGCCCATCTGAGGGTGCATACGTGTGGGGCGATCGCCGGCAGCTCACCACTGCACTGACGAACCTCATCGAGAACGCGATCGCTTACTCGTCGCCAGGCTCCCGGGTGGGCGTGGGCGTAAGGACTTTTGCGGACGGCGGTGAGGGCAGCGTCGAGATCACCGTGAGCGACGAGGGCGTGGGGATCGAAAAAGTCGACCAGGAAAGGGTTTTCGAGCGCTTCTACCGAGTCGACACAGCGCGATCGCGGGCCACCGGCGGAACCGGTCTGGGCCTTGCGATCGTGAAGCACATCGCTAACAACCACGGCGGTCGGGTGGGGCTTTGGAGCCACCCCGGCGTGGGCTCGACGTTCACCCTGTACTTACCCGTGCCACCTGTGGCCACCGACGGCAATCTGCCGAACCAGAAAGGTCAGGAGCTGTGACGCATCTGCTCGTCATCGAAGACGAGGAGTCGTTCTCCGAGACACTCGCGTACATGCTCACTCGTGAAGGATTCGAGGTGCGGGTCGCCACGACCGGACCAGCCGGGCTCGAGGAGTTCGAACGGCATGGCGCGGATCTCGTGATTCTCGACCTCATGCTTCCCGGCCTGCCCGGAACAGAGGTTTGTCGTCGGCTGCGCGAGCGCAGCGACGTCCCGGTGATCATGCTGACCGCGCGCGACAGCGAGGTCGACAAGGTTGTTGGGCTCGAGCTTGGCGCCGACGACTACGTCACGAAGCCGTTCTCGGCGCGCGAGCTCGTCGCGCGCATCAGAGCGGTAATGCGGCGTCGCAGCGACAGCGTTGAGGTTGTTGTCTCGGGCATCGTTGAGGCCGGCCCTGTTCGGTTAGACCCCGACCGGCACGTGGTCAGCGTTCGCGGCGAGGCAATTACCCTGCCGCTACGCGAATTCGAGTTGCTCGAGCTGCTGTTGCGCAACGCCGGCCGGGTGCTAACACGCAACCAGCTGATCGATCGGTTGTGGGGCAGCGACTACGTGGGTGACACGAAGACCCTCGACGTTCACGTGAAGCGGCTGCGTAGTCGGGTCGAAGAGCACCCAGCGCGGCCGAGGCACCTCGTCACCGTGCGGGGCCTGGGCTACAAGTTCGAGCCCTAAGTCTTGTCGCGCCTCAGTCAGGCGGAGTGGTGATACGTCTGCGATGCAGATGCACCATCAACAAGACCGACGACAACACTCACGCTGATCGAGCCGGCCTTGCGCACGGTGAATGCACATGTGAGGCGCACGGTCGCGCCTGGCCGGACATTGTGGCGGCAGGTGGTGCTGCCGATCTGCACGTAAGCAACACCGCTTGTGCCGTTCGAGGCAACCCACACCGGAATGTTGACTGTGTAAGTACGACCGCGCGCGAGTGCAGTCGGCAGACCGTCAACAGGACCGAGCGCGGCGTACGGAATGCTCGCTCCGACGTTGCCCGCAGGCTGATGCAATGCTGCCGGCGGCTGGTCATTGCCGGCCGGAACGGGCGAAGCGCCTTGACCAATCAGGCCGTGGGCGCCTAGAACACACAGCCCGACCGCACAAGCCGTGGCCGCGTTTGCGAGCGTTCGAAGCAGCACGCGACCACCCGGATGACAGCGAACCGAGCACGGTGCTCGTAGTCATCCAGGTCGGCCTGGAGGCTGAAGAACTGACCACAATGCGGCCCGAATTTCGCTGTGCGCTAGTGCCGTCGGTGAGAAGTCCCCGACCCGCGGTGGCGCGCGCCGTGTCGCCCGCTGTACCGAGCTACCTCGGGGAGCTGGACTGCTGCTCTGTAGGGGCGATCAAACCCGGCGGGTACGCCAGCAGTGGGCGCGTACAGCGAGCCCCGGCGGCTCAGCAGCAGCAGCACCAAGCCGCTCCATAGAGCCGCGACTGCAAACAACATCGGCTTGCCGAGATTTGCGCCAGTGAACGGAAGTGATGTCGGCGTGCTCGTGACGGTCTCGCCAAGGACGGCCGGCGTCGGGCTCGAACTCGCCGCCGCTGTCCCGAGCGTGAATGGCCATGTGACGCTCACGGTCGACGTCCCGCCGACGAGCTGCAGATAGTGCGAGCCCGCATCGAGGTCGGACGGAACCACGAACTGATACGTGACGCTGCCGGCCGTCGCGCTCACCGTCGAGAGCGTTTCGGGTGTCGAGTGCAGCGTGATGGTCACCGACTCGGCGCCAGTGAACCCGGTGGCGACCACGTTGACTGTCTCGCCAGTCACCAGCGTGGGATCCGCCGCCAACACAACTCCGGTGCTGTCGGTGACCACAACGCTACTGGCCGACGACGAACCCGTCGGTGATGCGGTTGCTGTCGCAGTAGGTGTCGCTGTGGCCGTCGCCGTCGCAGCAGGTGTCGCGGTGGTGGTCGGCGTGGGAGTCGGTGTCGGTGTCGGTGTCGGTGTCGGTGTCGGTGTCGGTGTCGGTGTCGGTGTCGGTGTCGGTGTCGGTGTCGGTGTCGGTGTCGGCGTGGGAGTCGGTGTCGGCGTGGGAGTCGCCGTCGGCGTCGGACTTGCCGTTGCGGACCCTGGGTCTGCGACTGGCGGGGCGAAGTAGATGATCGACCAAGTGTCTGTACTGCCGGTCCCTGTAACCTGAACGTCCGCGGCGTCAAATCCCTTGTGAGTGTTGGGCGATTGACCGTTGGCGCCGGAACTCACAACTCGAAGTTGATACACGTTCTCGAAGCCGACAACGCTTGGTGTCGGCAGCTCACCGCTGGCAATTGCGTCTCCGAGAGTGGAATCATCCGACGCAACGGTGACGACCGGTAGAGAGGTCGAGCCAATTGGCGCAACGGCTCCTATCACCGGGTAGTTCGTCGAGCCGGTCATCTGAAAACACTGCCAGGAAGCCGGGTCAACGCCGGCTTGCGGCGCGCACAAATAGAGCGTTGCTAGCTGGTCAGTCGTCGTGTGCGCGGGGTTCTGTGCAGCTCCGACTGCGAACGCGCCGATTGGGGAGTTAACCGCTCCCGTCGACACTGCTTGTCCCGACGCGTTATAAATAGCAACTCCGCCGACCTCGTAGCCAGCCGTTTCGGGTTCCCACGGCGGGTTCGTCACCGTCGCTGCGTTGGCAATAGATCTCGTGCCTGCGGGACCACTAGTGATGGCAGCAACTGCGACCATCGGTCCGAAAGCGACCACAAGCGCTAGAAGTTTCACGGCGTTGCCGCGCTTCACCCAGCGGGTTGCAGTTGCAGGGTGCCGCTTCGCGACGGCGGACTGCCGAACGAACATCACTTGGGCTCCGGATCCATCGAGTGGGTGTCGTTGCGTCGACCCAGGTTGCTTGAGGCAGATCACCAAGGCACTACGACCCGGCGAACGCCGCATTATCGTCATGTGAACAGCCAGTTGCCTCTACTTCGAGCCGCTCGGTCGACGCCTCCACCACGTCGTACCGGCGATAACAACGCCGCCAGCCGCAGCCAACGCGACAATCCCAAGTACGGGCGCCTGCGATCGGCTGCTCTTCGCCGTCGCGGCCGCGACGGGATGACCGGACGGTGTTGTGACCGCCACCACCCCCGGTGTGAAGCTGTACAGCGGTTCCGGCGTGCCAAGCCCGACGGGGTCAGTCGACGCGATGAGGTCCTCAGATGTCGTTGCAGAACCTGACGTGCACGACAGCGTGCTGGGATTGAGCAAAGACCACGACGTGCCTTTGACCTGAATTGTTGCGCTCGGATATGCCGTCGTATCGACTCCCGCATTAGGCGCACTCACAAGTAGCCGCAGCTGAACCAGGCCATTCCATGCGAGCGGATACTCGTCGAGATAGTCAGACAGGGCAATATCTCGCTTGGAGCCTTCAGCCATCGGCACTAACGGATTCGTGTAGCTGGAGGCCGCGGTCAACGAATCCCCATTCCACTCCGCGGGATCAACGCCCTTACGCGGCTGGTAGGCGTAGAGGGTCGCGAGTCGTCCGGCTGCTCGGTACTGAGCCAGTCCTGGTGCCGAGCTGACCGCTCGGTAGGCGAAGGGTTTGTCGTACACACTGCCGTGCGTGATGTTCTGTCCCGCCGCATTGCAGAACGCGATCGAGCCGGTCGATCTCGAATCCGTGTACGGAACATCCGATTTCGCGAGCGCTGTCGTGCTGGGTAGAGCCACAGCGCCCGCAGCGACGACCACAAACGCGAACCGCGTTAACCACGAGGCCCCCATTAGTGTGTCCTGGTTTTCTGCTCGGATCCTTCGGCCGGGAGCGTCACACTTGCCGGCCTGGCACTGCGCTTTGTAGCGGTCTTCGGGATGGCGCGGCGACGACCGACGGTCGAGTTCTGGCCGTGTTTACCCGAGCCGCGACGCATTCGTTGGTAGCCCCAGAACGCCACGATGATCAGCGAGACGATGCCGATCAGCATCCACGGGATTGCTAGGAAATGTTTGCTCTTCCCCGACGCGACGATGTTCGGATCGACGTCGCTACTCGGTACCAATGGTGCCAGTGTGACCTTCGCGTTCATGAAAACCTCAGGCAGTACGCCGTGCAACTCCACGGTGACGGTATCGGAGCCCCCAGGGAGTAGCACCGGAATGTTGGCAACTGGCACATGTATCGACGCTCCGAGCCAGCCGGTAACAACGAGCGACGCGTGCGCGCCGAGGTTGACGTTGCCGGTATTCGCCACCGTGTAGGTGATCGTGGTGCGCCCGTGGCCGATCGGATTGAGCGCCTGGGCGTAGCTGGGGTGCACTGAGCGGATCCCTAATCGCGCGTTCACGGCGCCTGAGACACGGATCTGAACCGGAACAGCAACGCGCTGCTCGAGGTCCGGGTTGATCGACTGCGCGCCCGCGCCACTGACCTGTGCGGTCAGCGACGAGATGATGCCCGCTGTGTGGTCACCGGGGGAAGCGTCCGCCGGAATGTGGAGCGTCACCGGCAGGTATGCGGTCGATCGCGCCGGAATGGTGAAGGCCGTACCACCGCCTGGCAAGGCGACAGTGATCCAGGTAGCTGCGTCCGCGGGCTTGCCCGAGAACGGCTGCAGTTGCAGTTTGCCATCGGAGTCGTTCTGCGCATCGCGCGTGTACACACGTAGCGTCAAAGGCGTCACGCTCAAGTTGACGACAGCGACGTGATCGCTTAGCGCCCCGCCAGGCGTCACGAACCATTTGAACGACGCGCGATCCGCATCGACCTCGTAGTGACCGACGCTTAAGGTCTTGGCTGGACCGATACCCCAGGTGGCCTTCGGCGGCGATGGGGTTGCGGACGGCGACGGTGTCAATGTCGAAGACGCGGACGGGGATGGGCTGGCCGCGATCGCGGAGGCCGGAAGCAGGCCGCACGTCAGGATCGATGCCAACGCGCCGACCCTCAAAAGCCGTGAGATTCGCACCCCCCGAGCAAAGCCGGTCGAGGTGTACGGGAGTGGAGTCGCAGGTGAACGCCAGATGGAGCGAGCTAGGCGCGCGCGACAACTTCCGACAGACGCAAAAGCACTCGGGTGGCAGCTACCGCTGCCACCCGAGTGCTTCGAACCACTTCTGTTAGACGAGGCTGCCCACGACCGTGAAGGTGATCGTGCCTGTGAAAGTCCCGGCCTCGGTCGAGGACGGGGCGTTCAGAGTCAGCAAGCCGGTCAGACCGACGGAACCAAAGCCCTGCTTCGCCTGCGCGATGTCGTGGGCTGCGTTACCGAGACCAGCCAAGTTGGTGTCGGTCGGAGAAACCGGCGGTGCTGCCGCCGGGTTGGAGAAGGTGGTGACGTTGCTCGACGCGGTGTTGAAGCCGTTGCCGGTGACCGCGACCTCGGCGAGGTTGGTCAGGCCAACGTTTTCACCATTGATCGTGCCATTCGCGTCCGGAGTCGGGCTGTCGGTCAGCGACGACGCCTCGGCCTGAGCGGTCCATGCCAAGTCACCCGCACGGGTGTCGGTAATGAAGATGTCGTGCTGCGGTGTGCCCTCACCGAACGTCGCGGTACCCGTGAAATAGGTACCGGTCGGGTCGAGATTAAGCGTGCCCAGGTTCAACGCGTTCGTGGACGTGTACGGCGTACTGATGACCAGCGTGCCTGCAGGGATGGTGCCCTGAATGTTCTGAGTGTCAGTGCAACTTCCCGAACCCGTCGCGCCCGCACTTGCACAGTCGGCCGGCTTGACCGTCTGGTTGAACGTGACAGGCGGAGTCGACGTCGAAGTCGACAACGTCGTCGAACCAGCCGGCGGCGTGAACACCGCGGTAATCGAATGAGATGCAGCGACACCAGCAGTGAACGAGTTGCTGAACGGTGCCGTGCAGGGAGCCGCACCAGTGCTAACGGGCACTGGCGTGGTGTTGATCTGGGTTGTCGTGTTGTCGAAGAACGAGACAGTACCGGCACAAACGGCGCCAGCCGGAATCGCTACCGATGCGTTGTAGCTGACTGTGTCTCCAGCGAAACCGTCCTGGTTGACCGTCAACGACGTCGTAGTTGACGTGTTCGGCGGACCAACGTGGTACGGAAGCGCCGCCGCGGTGGTGGACGCCTCCAGAGTTGTCCCACTGTACGGAACGAACTTCGCGGTCACCGACGAGTCACTCGGGCTCGGCTCGGAGACTGTGATAGCCGCGGTGTACGGAGTGGGTGAAGAGATCAGCTGGGTGGTGCCGATCTGAGTGGCGCCGTTGAAGAACTCCACGGTGCCAATCGGGCCGGTTGCGGTGATAGCGGTCGCCGGCGTCACCGTAGCGGTGAACGTGACGTTGACCGCGGTGTTGCTCGTGTCCGGGCTCGGTGGGTTTGCGGAGACTGTTGTGGTCGTCGCATCAGTGCCAGCCGGGTAGACCAGGGTCCAGGTGCTACCGCTGACCAAGATGTCTGCTTCATCAAAGTGCTGCTTCGAGTTCACCGAGTTACCGCCAGGGCCCGATGTTGCCAGCCGCAGCTGGTAGACGTTCGGGTTCAACGTCGATGTCGACGTCGCGTTTGCAACCGCCGTGGCGACCGAGTCGTCGCCAGCACTACCCGTGGCAAAAGGCTTGCCAGCGGGCAATGCGACGCCGGCCGGCACCGACGAGTAGTCGGTCGAACCGCTGATCGGGTCACACGGCCAGTTGGCCGAGTTTACGCCGTCCTGCGGGGTGCACAGGTACACCGTCGCGAGATTGTCCGTGCCCGTGGTGTGGCTCACCGCTGAGCCTACGTAGTAGGCGGTCATTGGCGAAGCGCTAGTGCTACCACTGAGGATGACGTTGCCCGAACCGTCAGTCAGCGTCAGCACGCCGTTCGAGTTCGAGTCGGGTGCATATGTTGGCGGCGCAGCGAGTGCCTGGCCGGCGTTCGCGAGCGTTAGACCCCCCGCAACCGCGAGCGCGGCTGCGCTCGCCAAGAGGCGACTAGATCTGATGTTCATGAAAGAATTTCCTCTCTGAGGAGTGTTAGGAGTGCAAGTTCAGGGGTGGCGGCTCAGCCAGCAGAGGCGTCGCCGAGGTCGTGGTAGTTCGGCACCAGGAACGCCGAGCGAATGAGTGGGAAGTTCGCGCTCTTCGCGATGAAGCTGCTCGAACCACTGAACAAGACCTGAGCGAAGTTCTTCGAGGTGCCCGGCTGGTATGGAGTCGTGCTGGTCAGGTCCACGTCCCGCACAATGAAGTACAGACCGCGCACGCTGTCGTAGATCGGGTTCCCGTCAGCGGCGTTAATCGGGGTGCCGCTGTTTGCCGGCTGGTTCGGGTCCGCTGTGTCACTGGAGCCGCAGAAGCCCTGATCTGCGGTGTCTCCAGCGCCCGTCCAGGCCGACGAGACGCCGGTGCAGCCGGTGATCAGGCTGATCGCGAAGTCCGACGCCGGCTCCGGTCCATTGTTGAAGTAGCCGCTTTGCGCCAACCGGGCGCGACCGACTGAGAACGGCTCGATTGCATCGGCGGGGACAGTTGCGTGCGTGATGCCGGTTGGGTCGTGCTCTTCCGCCGTCACGATGCAGTTGCCGGGCGCGAGCGAGGTGCCGCCGGTACCGAGGTCGGCGAGGAAGAAGTTTCGAGTGCCCGAGCCAGACTGGGGCAGGACCGCGATGATCGGGTTCGAAGGCGCACTGGTGTTACCGGGAACCTGGTTCCAGTTTGTGATAGTGCAAGAGTAAATCCCCTGCAGGTCGGCGATGGAGAGCGGCACTGCGTTGCTGCCCGTCGACAACTTGGCTATTTCCAAGTTGTCGGAGGCGAACTGGAAGACATGGAGGCCGCCGCAGCCACTCGCGTTGTTCGAGCACGTTGTCTGCTCGGCTCCCTTTGGCAGCCGCGAGGCGCGAGCGTACTGGATGGAGTTGTTCGGGAGCCCTTCGTATTTTGGTCCACCAACCGAGTCTTGAGTTAGCGCTCCGATTCCGTCGCCCGAACCGTCGGGGCGAGCGACCGGCTTCGTGCCCTGACGAAGCACGACCGTGGTGGTTCCCTGCAGGTTGCTCGACGCTCCGCCAGCGTTCCCGCCGACGAGAAGGTGGCCACTGCTGTCGTAAAGTGCACGGCCGTTTCCGTCACCCGTAGCAAAGAACGAGAAGTCACGGAAGGTGCCTGATGCGTTGACGCCACCGTGGCCGGCGGTGTCGCCATCAGCGATAAAGTCAGACGCGTACTGAACGGTGTCTGAACCCACACCCACAATGTCACCGGAGTTCGGCTGGTCGTCACCAAACGCCGAACCACTCCCGAGAACCAAGGCCGCAAAGGTGCCAACGACACCGAGTGCGGCTACAGACTTGCGCAGCTTGCGCATGAGCCCTCCAGCAATTCCACGTCGGAGTCCATCTCCGACGTCACGACGCTAGGAGGGGAAGGCGTACCTGAGGTCAGGCGACTATGAACGCCAGACGAACGGGAGTCCGTGCCTGAATGGAGAGTCCTCAGAAGAGGTTTGGCAACAGCAGCGCAGCCGCCGAGGTAACTAGCCACGCGAGCGCGAAGAGAATCGGCGAACCGACGAGCCAGGCTTGGGCGACGCCCCAGCAAGCACGCGCCCAGATGAACCCGACGTCCGCAATTACGAATAGCAACAGCCAGAGAAACAGGGGCAGCAGGGCCGACTTGTCGGTCGCCATCGCCCGTTGTGATGGCACTGTCGGCCCGATCTGTCCACTTGGGAATGGACTCGCGAGGTCGGCGTCAACGTAGATCGACCCTGTGGGCGCCCACCCGCTGCGGTAGCCGCCGCCCACCGAGCTCTCCAGGACGAGCCGGCTGGCGCCGCCCGCCAAGGGAGCAGGGAAAGGGTCGCCCGCGACGCGGACATCGTCGACGACATAGGTCGCCTTTCCCTGGCCGGTAGTCACGGTAATCGAGTCGCCTTTGCTGAGTGACGCCAAGTGCCGGAACGGACCGCCGAACGTCACATCGCGGCCGAACACCACCGACGTACCGGCCTGACCCGGCAAGATCGAATCGCTGCGGTGACCCGGCCCGTTCTCGAGATCTGAAGGCGACGTTCCTTGCACCACGACCACGTCGTGCATGCCCGCTTCCGGAGCGTCCAACAGCGCGACCGGACGCCCGTTGCGGATAGGGGCAGCGACAGGCGCGACGCCGGAGGCAAGCTGCAACCGAAATTCGCCGTAAAGGCTGTGTTGGGCGTGTGACTCCTGAAACTCACTAAACAGAAACGCGTACGCGACGAGCCAGATCGCGAGCAGGCTCAGCGCGCACAGCGACCACATCATGGAAGCTGCAACAGGGTGAGTTGCCCGCCGCC
>DASYAG010000127.1:0-17438 GCA_036501485.1 Acidothermaceae bacterium
GCTCGTTGGAGCGACGTCCGGCTCGCGCAGGCCAAATGTGAGCCACACGACGAGCGTGGGCAGCCGCAATGAGAACGACGAGCCGAACGCCTAGACCAAACCTTGCCAGGCCCGGCCTACCCGAAAGTTATAAGAAGCCGCAATGACGCGCGTTCGGACGTGCCGATGATCGGATGCTCGGCCAGGCAGCAACGAGCCAGTAGGCCCAAGAAAGGCGCCCATCGGAGTCCAAAGGTGACTCGACCGTGCGCTTGCAACCGGGGCGACAACCTACCTGCTATTTGACGGCAATGATGTCGACGGTGCGGATGTCGGGGTCACGCGCGAGTAGGTCGGGGCCGACTTGGCCCAGGGCTTGCGGGATCTGCCCGCCGAGGTGAGCCGATCGCGCGTCGTCGGTTTCGAATGTGTCGAAGATGCCGTAGCTCGTCTCGCTGATTTTGAATGCATACCAGGTGACGGTGCCCTGTTCCGCGACGGCTATTTCGCGGCCGGACTCTAGGAACGCACCAAGGTCATCTCCTTTGCCCGGCTTGGCATCGAGCAGCGCGAGGATACCGAGGCGAACGGTCATGGGATTCTCCTGTTCATCGAGCGGTCGTATTGATTGGTGTGGCGACGGGCGCTGTTACCTTCAGCGTGCCCCGTATTGCGCAAGTCATGCCCTCAGGAGAGCGCACCACTTTGCAGCAATAACGCGCGTTCCGTTGTGCCGATATCTGTGCGACGTAGTTACGTCCAACCTGGCGTGCGTCCCGCTTGCTTTATCCACTCGCGTCGCTCAGGCCCCTTCGTCTCCTCCAAGGAGGTGACCTTGACGTAGCGGGTGGGGTCGGTGTTTCCGAGTGGCGGCGGGGGGTCGAAGTCGGCACCCCTAGGAAGAGGACGTTCACGGACACGTCGTAGGGAGCTAACCCGATGATTCAGCCGCGTTGTGGTAGCCCGTAAAACGCCCGCTCGTGTTCCGCGTAGTGCAGCCCCGAGACTCCGGCTCGGATCGACTTGTCGAGTCCCTTGACGATCGGCTGGAGGTGCGGCGCGAGGAGCCTGAACCACTCGTCAATCTCTGAGTGTCGTGTTGACGGCTCCGGCGGCTTCCGTCCTGCATTTCCCTTAACCGTTTTTGGCATGCGCGTCCTCCTGCGAGCGACGGACCCTGACGTAGCTAAGACCTGGCCTCGATCCCAGTTCGCCAAATGCTAGGTCAAGTCACAATCTCCCAAACGCCGCCTCGCGGGGGGTACCAGTTCACCAGGCGACGCTCTTCCAACATCCGAACATGCCGCTGACACGGTCGTTTCGATCGCAGCATTCGGCCAAGCGCGTTCAGCTGAACGCGCGACTTCGACGCCAACTATGTGCTGCGAGTGCGCCACCCGCAGCGGCTGACACGTTCAGCTGGACGCGCAGATTTGCTGCGGATAGGGCTGCTTGGCCGTGGTTGTGGCATCGACAGGTACGTCGTCTTTCTCGCCAGGGTGTTCGCATCATGACCACCGGACGCGCATCGTTGACGCCCAAAGGTCTGCAACTTCCTGTGAGCCGCTGAGCACCACTTGCGAGTCGCGGTTCCACAGCCATAAGTAGAGGTCGGATGAGCATCCGCGCACGTCGGCCCGCGCAGCAGCAACTCCGTCAGAGTCAGCGCGGGCAACGTCATCAATCGTGTCCGCGCGGATCTGCTCGCCGCCGAGACTCACCAACCACGACGGCCCGTCGGTCGCGTCGAGAACGATCGTCGCTTCCCTGTCGATCCTCCTGGACTTGCGCGCGGCGAAGCCGTGCAGCAACTCGATAATGCCGTCCTGGGCGAACCCGGGAGCATAGTTCGACAGCTCGCCGGATGCCGCGTCGGCGTCAGCGCGGTGGATTGCGGTCTCGTGCGCCTGCCTGCGAGCCCAGAAGTGCAGGGGTGACGGAGCGGGCAGGAACGTGGCCGCCGCCAGATCGGGTGGGGCCGAACGAAGCGCAGACACCAGGGCGGCGTGCCCGGTGACGAACCATTCGAGGAGGTCCTCGTCGCCGGGCCCGCGCCCGACGGCCAGGCCAGCAGGGGTGTCGAGGTCGGTCGCACCGGTGCACACCACGTCGGTTGCCCATCGGTGGACCCCGCCGACGTGCGTGACCAGGTCGCGTACGTTCCAGTCCGAGCGCGGCAGCGGGGTGTCCCAGCCGACGCGCGCGGACGCGGTCGCCAGCCGGATCCCCTCGTCGGCGAGGTGCTCGATGAAGTCGGGTATTTCCACCCCCAAATCAAACCAGGGCACACCCCGAACGCCCCACTCGCGGTTCGCGGATCTTCCCCAGAGAACCGCCCGCTTCTGGCCGCGGTGACGCATGGTTTTGACGCGCCGCGACCGAGGTATCACACCAATGAGGACTAGTTGCACAACCGAAAGGAAGACAGAAGCCGTGACAAGTCTTACGCGAGACGAGTTCGTTCAACGACTGGTCCGAGCGGGCGAGCTTGAGGTCTCTGGGAAAGATCAGGCGGAGACGGACTCCTACTTCGATACGGAAAACTTCGCATTCCACGGTCCGGATGGGTTCGATGCCGACTACCGCGGTTTGACCGAGTACTTCCGGTCGGTCCGGGACGCTTTCGACGATCGCAGCATTCGGCGCGGGATCATCGTGGCCGAAGGCGAGTACATGGCATGTCAGACGTGGATCGAGGGAACCTTCGTTCGGCCATTCACGCAATCACCAGCCGGCACGGTTCAGCCCACGGGGACTCGCGTCGTCATGGATCTGATGAACATCTTCCGGTTCGACGACGACGGAAGGCTCGTCGAGGAGTTCGTTCGGACGGACTATCGCAGCTTCCTCCGCCAGCTCGGCGCGGCCGGCAGTTGACACCCAGCCTCTCCGCAACGGAGTGATGCAAGGCAATCATTTGCCGCGAAGACGGTCGTTCGGCTAGTTGCGCGGTGCGGGTCATCCGTCCAGTGCTGGCGCAGTCTTGGCCGAGATAGTCGCGTCATCTGCAAAGGTGTGTGTCATGGCCGTTACTCGTCTGCTGGTCCTCGATGACGCGCCCAGCCTCGCCGACCTCGTGCTGGCCAACCGGGACTTCCTTGCCCCCTGGCAACCCAATCGGCCTGATCAGTACTTCACCCGCGACGGGCAGCATGGATTGATCCAGAGGTTGCTGGAGCAGCAGGCGGCCAAGGTTTGCCTGCCATTGGTCATCCTCGACGAGGTCGGCGGTATCGCTGGGACGGTCACCCTCCAGTCGATCATCCGGGGCGCTTTCCAGTCGTGCAGCGTCGGCTACTGGTTGGGCGAGTCCGCGCAGGGACGAGGACTTGCGACGCGGGCTGTTGGCGAGGCGACGGAGATCGCCTTCGAGGTCTTGGGGCTGCACCGAGTCCAAGCCGAAACGCTGACGCACAACCTGCGCTCGCAACGCGTCCTGGATCGCCTCGGGTTCGTCCTGTACGGCCGGGCTCAGGCATACATCCACATCGCTGGTGAGTGGCAGGAGCATCTTCTCTACCAGCTGTTGACTCCGACGCCGGACAATGTCCCCACGGGCTGAAGAACCGCGCGGCCGCTAGCAAAACTCGCCCTCAACTGCCGCGATGACGCGCCTCCTGTCGCCCTCCGCGAGCGGTCACGGTCAGACGGCGGTCGCGTTTTCGACAATCGCGGCGATGTCGACAAAGTCAACAACAGGTCGGACGCCGTAGAGGCCCGTGACCCGGTCGACCAACTGCTCCGAGAAGAAGGCGTGGGCAGCCTCGTCGGAGTCCCAGACGTAGACGTTGACCGCACGGTGGTTGTTCGCGTCGACCGTGAACACCTTGCTGTGCAGGCCCGGCATGTCGACGAATGTCTCGCGTGCGTGCTGGGCGACCGACTCGACCCGCGCTCTATCGAATTCGACGCCGTAGTTGAACGTGACGAACACCCCGACCACGGCGGTCCTCCTTGAACGATGACTGGGCGGCAAAATCGGACGCTCGGCGGCAGACGGCTCGATCATGCACGGCGTCCCCAAGCCCGTCAGTCCCTCGCGGCGACCCTTGTCCGGGGACAGTGTCGGTCGTCGAATACCGCGTGCACTCCGACGACGCGAAACGCCACGGACGGTGAGCGACACGCTCACCGCGGTTGCGCCAGGCATATCCCACGTCGCCGCCGAAGCGGACGTACCTCTCTCAAGACGGTGGCTACCTCCAACCCGTCACGATCACCGTGGAGGTGACCTCCAAGTACGCGTGTCGCCACGTAACATCCGCATCTGCCGCCGCGATGACCGTCGATGGTTGTGCCAGGCGGCCACTTCCGAACCGCGTTTACGTGAACGCGGTGCTGCCGTGGGCGTTCTTGTGAACGCGCTACTTGCCTTCGGGCGCGAGCGTTCCCGTCATGAGTGCGGATCCGGGAGCTTGTCGCCACTTAGCGCGGGCGGTAGGCGTCTTTGCGATGAGTAACGAGAAGCACTGTCACGGTGTGTGAGTCGTCGTTGATGCGGTAGACGATTCGGTAGGTGCCGCGTCGCGCGCTGTGCCGATCTTGAAGGGGCGGCGCTAGCGGTTTGCCGACGCGTTGTGGGTTTTCCAGCAGAGGTCCGGTGATGAACTCCAAAGCGGCCGCCGCTACCGATTCAGGGAGTTCTTCGCTTAGTTGGCGCCGTACGGTCGGGGTTGTCTTGAGGGTGTAGCGAGCTTTGTCATCGGGATCGGTCACGAAGCGCCGCGGCGCCGTTTGGCCACAGCCTCGACCAGTTCGGCCTGACTTACGACCTCGCCGCGTGCCAGTTCGGTCTCTGATGCGAGAAGCGCAGCTACGGCGTCGCCGTCGGACAGGATGGCAATCGTCTCCTCCAATGACTCCAGATCCTCAACGGATACCAGCACAGCGGATGGTCGGCCGTGCACGGTGACGGTGACCCGTTCATGCTGGCCGTGTACGCGCGAGACGAGTTCGGACAGGTGCGCCTTGACGTCGGCTAGCGGCATCGGTGTACTCATAGTCACAAGTATGACCAATATGCTTCGGGTTGTCGACTATAGCTGATCCCCACGAACATCCCAATCTGCCGCCGAGCGCGTTCCGCGGAACGCGCGCAACTGCCCGACGCGCTCTTGTGACCAACCGTCCGACAGAGATCGATTGACTGTTCGCCTACCCTTCGGGCAACCTCAGCACGGCAGCGGTTCGACCGCACGGCGCAGGGCCGGAGGGGGTGCCGTGAAGGCGCGACAGGTAGCAGTACCAGCAGTCTGCATCCTGGTCGGCCCGCTGGCGGGCTATCAGCTCGGACACCATCACAGCGCGGCCGTCACCTGGCACACCGGGCTCGCCTATATCGGTGACCATGAAGTCAGCATCAGCACCCCGGGTTGGATCTACGGCGCACAGGACGCCGTGCCCGGGTGGATCGATAGCGGCGGCTCAACCCATAACGGCGGGTGGCCCGACTGCCTCAACTCTTCCGGCACGCAGAAACAGGTCACGTTCGCCGCCACCAACGTCACGACTGCCGGCACCAGCTCGCGCCAGATCGTGCTCGTCGACTGCCGCCACGGTTGAAAGCGAGTAAGCGGCCGGAACCAAACACGAACATCTGCCGCCCTGCGCGTTCAGCTGAACGCGCATATTGCCGCGATGACGCGCGTCCGACTGTGCCGACGAACGGATGCGTCGCGAGCGACATTCCGCTTGCCTGGCCGGGCCGCTCAAAGCGCTCCAACGGCGCGTCGGAATGACTTCGTGGCGCCGGACGAGAGCGGCGGTCAGATGAACGGCCCCTTCATGTGACGTGCATTGTCCGCTTGGAGTCTCGCTCGGCGGCGGAGCACGGACTCGAAAGCGTCCGGGCTGTCGGGGGTAACGATGGGACTGACCTTGCGTCCAAGGTCGACGACAAAGCCGGCCTTCTTCTTCGGTCGCCTCGTATCCAGGTTGGCCCAGTAACGCGGGTTGCCCGTTCCCCACAAGCGCCACTTGCCGGACCAAACGCCGTTGATCTCAAAGCGTTGGAGTCCCTTAATCTGAGTGTAAGGAACGCTCTTGGTACCGAACGGAAAGTAATAGGAGTGGATCTCCAGCCGGTCGGTGCCGCACACGATCGTGCCATCGTCGTACGTCTCGGTCACGCTCGAACCTTATCCCCGGCTCGAACGCACGAACATGCCGCGATGACGCGCGACGAGTCGAACTCCGTTCACTCGACGATATGAGCACCTAGTTCGTGGTTGTCGCGGTCGAGAACGCGGATGGTTACCGGCCTATGGTCGGCCACGCCGACCACGACAATGCCCAGCGGCGCTTCGATCGGACGCCGCATCACCTCGTCGCGCTCGGTCACTTCGATCCAGCTCGCGTCGATGCCGACGACTCCGTCCACGGCTGTGCACGCAGGACCGTCGCCGCTCGCCGTCATCTCGCCCCCGAATCGACTGCCCGAACTCGATCCGCGAGGGTAGCGGGGGCAATCCATGGTCGAGTACCCACAAGCTCCGCTCGGTCATGAGTTGCGCATCGAAGCTGCGCGGTTGCATGGCGAGCAGGATCGCACCGGCTCATTGTCAGCACACCCCGATTACCGCTTCTGCTGCGATGACGCGCGTTCGAACCTACCGAGATCCGGTCGTACCAGTTTGGAAGGGCATTCGGTTCCGGTTGCGACAAGCCTCGTGCGGGCATAGTTCGTACAGCTCCAGGTCTTGATCTCTGTCATTGTTGGCACGCTCGTTGGCGGTACGACGGTTTGGTACGGCAGCAGACGCGGGTGGTGGGTCAAGAAGAACCAAGGTGAGTACGCACAAGTCGTCTCGTCTGCCGCGAGGCAGCAGCAGTTCGCTCAACAGGTTTCGGTAAGGCCTCCCTTATGAAGCAGACTGGTGAAGCTTTCAGAAAATGGGCCCGATGGTTTTGGGCGGGCCTGCTCCTGCTTTGGCTTCTTCTTGCGGTCGGCTGGTTTGTGGACGGGCATCACCCCTTTCAGCTAGTTCTCTCGCTGACCTGGGTCGTTGCATCGTCGGCAAACCTGTGGCGGGACTGGCGCCTTCGACGGTCTGCAGGTCGGCCGCCAATTCCGGAGCGATGAACCGGTCGTTCGAAACGGCGGAGCGGTCGCGTCCGGGCGTGCGCAACCTGGCCGCGCAAAACCTCAGCTGCCGCTGTGGCGTTTGAAACCGCACATTTGCCGCGGACCGCGTTCAGCGGAACGCTGATGATTTGCCGCGAGTTCTCCCGTTGCCACGGTAATCATCGGATGCTCGGCCGTGAGGGCACCCTCCGGAGATCTATGCCTGCAGCACGAGTGTCACTAGCAGTACGAGCGTTACGGCGGCGAGGAACCAACCGACGAACTTCATGGTCGGGGCTTGTGCGCGCGTTCCAGGCAGGTTGCGATTGTTCCACTCGGCGACGCGGTCGCCACGGGTCACCAGGAGCGCGGCCGCCGCACCGCAAACCACGGTGAGGGTGGCCGTGATCACGACGTCAGCGGTTTGGCCCGGCATCGACAGTCTCCTCAGCATCGAGCGACAAGATCGTAGAAATCTCGATTGGTTCGGCCACCGTGTACCCCGGGAACACCATCTGGAACGTTGGGACGCATCGGACTCTGTGTACGCCCCGGGCGCCAACATCCGCAGCTGCCGCGTTGACGGTCGTTCTGGCGTGCCGAGTTGAGTGCGATTCGGAGGACGCGCCGGCCCGCGTCGGACGAACTAAATGCGGCGTCTCCGTATGGTGATGAACCGGCGGGTAGGACCTCGCCCGACCGCAACTGCCAACAGCGTCGAGACCAGGACCGTGATGAAAAACCCGTCGCCCAGTTCGCCGATGGGAGAGCCTGCTGTAGACACAGCGGGTTGCGACGGTAGATAGGTGATGCGAACCGAATCGCCCACATGTCGTTCGTCACCGCACCGCTCCTCGGACTTCACGTAGTTATGGCCATCTACTTGGTACTCGTACTTGCATCCGCCGTGGTTGCTCAACTCGAGCTTGACGATTGTGGCGGTGGCCCGCGCGCCATGCTCGGCAAGCTCAGAGGTGTGCACCCAGCTCAGCCCGGCGAACGCGGATCCAACGACGAACACGAATGCCACGACGAGCCAAGCGCCGATGGCGGCCCGCCACGACCATTGCCGGTCCGGCTGGCCTAGAAAACTAGGAGGTCTAGCGCCAATCACACGGAATACCCGTCCGACGACGAGAGCGGCCGCGTCCTGAGGTGCATGCATCGATCATGTCGGATCAAATACGCCGCCTGCGTCCAAGCCGTGCCATCCGCTAGCTGCCGCGGAGCGCTCGTTATCCGGCGGCCTTGATCGAGAAATCGTGTTGACGGGTTAGCCATCATGACCATGTGCGCAGCTTCGATGACCTCGTTGATGAGGCGGAATCCGTCGACGTCTCCGGTTGGGACTTCGGCTGGCTCGATGGTCGGGCATCGGAGCAGCGCCCACCGTGGGGGTACTCGCGGCTCGTGGCTCTGCGTCTTCGCGAGGTGCATACCGCGCTCGACATCGACACCGGAGGTGGTGAGCTGATCGCAGAAATGCCGCACCTACCGAACTCCATGGTGGTCACCGAGGCATGGGCCCCGAATGTTGAGCGCGCGCAACGGACGCTGTCACCGCGCGGAGTGCGGGTTGTCGCGGTTAAGCAGGGAGCCGAGCTACCTTTCCCCGACAGCAGCTTCGAACTCGTGACGAGCCGCCACCCCGTGAAACCCGACTGGAGTGAGATCGCCCGAGTGCTCGTCCCTGGTGGTACCTACCTCGCCCAACACGTCGGCCCAGCATCAGCGTTCGAGCTCATCGAGCACTTCCTCGGCCCCAAGCCCGACGGGTCTCTCGATCGAGATCCGCAACGTGAGGCTGCGGCCGCGCAGGCAGCTGGCTTGCACATCGAGGAACTGCGCACAGCACGCTGTCGGATGGAGTTCTGCGACATCGGCGCGATCGTCTACATCTTGCGCAAATGCGTGTGGTGGGTTCCCGACTTCACCGTCGACCGCTACCGCGATGCACTCCGCCAACTCGACGGCTACATCCGCCAGCACGGCGCGTTCGTCGCGCATTCAACGCGCACCCTGTTCGACGCCAGACTCGAACTCCACTAACGATGCGCCGGTCGCGGCCCTGCGATTTATTCGGCTGCGTAGGTGCGGATGTGGGCTAGGACGGTGTCCAGGCCAACGCGCAACGGGGCGGTGTTGCGACGCGTTTGAGTGAGAAGAAGCCCGCCCTGCAGCACAACGAGTAGCGCGAGCGCGAGGGCGTCGGTGTCGGTGTCGGGAAGCAGGTCGCCTCGAGCGCGCATGCGAGCGAGGCCCGCACGGATGGGCGCCTCCCAGCGGTCGAAACTGTCGGCGAGATCAGCCCGGGCGCGCGGGTTGAGGTCGGCGAGCTCAGCCGCGATCGATCCAATCGGGCAGCCCCCGACGCAGTTGCGCTGCTCCTGGAGGTCTATGACCAGGTCGCGCCAGCGTTCGAGTGCGGCGAAACTGTCGAGTTCGTCGAGCACGGGCCGCTGCGCCGCCAGGAGATCGTCAGTCTGGTGAGCGATGACGGCGCGGATCAGGTCGTCTTTGTCTGTGAAGTAGTGATACATCTGCGAGGCGCTAACGCCGGCCTGCTTTTGCACGTCCTCGATGCCCGTACGCGCGACACCGTTGGCGAACACCAGCTCAGAGGCAGCCTCGATGATCCGCGACCGGGCGAGCAGCCCTTTGGCCGTGAACTTCCGGTCCGACGATGACCCGACTTGAGCTACGGCGCCCTTCGCGGATGTCACGGATTTGACAGTCGTATGCGGCATGACCTCAGCCTACCTGACTTTTGGAGTTGACACTCCAGAAAGAATACGGCATGGTTTGGAGCGTTCACTCCATTATTTGAGAGGTCCCCATGCCCGACTTGACTGGCTCGACCGCACTGATCACCGGCGCCACCAGCGGCATCGGCAAAGCCACCGCAATCCAGCTCGGCGCCCTCGGCGCGCACGTCATTGTGTCCGGGCGGGACAAGACCCGCGGCGACCTCGTGGTCGCGGCCATTCGATCCAGCCGCGGAGCGGCTGACTTCGTGGCCGCCGACCTCGGCGACGAGTTCAGCGTCCGCCAGCTTGCTCGCCAAGCCACCGAGCTCGGTGGCGGACACGTCGACATTCTGATCAACAGCGGCGGGATCTTTCCATTCGGTCCCACCGCCGACACTTCGACGGAGCAGATCGACGAAGTCTTCGCCATCAATGTCAAAGCGCCGTATCTTCTGGTAGCCGCGCTCGCTCCCGCGATGGCCGAACGTGGCCACGGTGCCATCGTGAACGTGACGACCATGGTCGCCGACTTCGGTATGAACGGGATGGCTCTCTATGGTTCCAGCAAGGCCGCCCTCGTCCTGCTCACCAAAGCCTGGGCCGCCGAATTTGGACCCGCAGGCGTTCACGTGAACGCGGTGAGCCCCGGACCCACCCGCACCGAAGGCACAATCCCCATGGGCGATGCGCTCGACAACCTCGCAAATGGTGCGCCGGCGGGCCGCCCCGCACGACCCGAAGAGATTGCCGCCGCCATCACGTTCTTGGCCACTGACGAAGCCAGCTTCATTCACGGCGTGGTACTTCCCGTTGACGGCGGTCGGCTCGCCGTCTAACAGCTCAGTCCTCGATCGCGCCGGCACCCTGAGCCAGTGCGGCCGCGACGCGCTCACGCATCGAGTCCAGCGTCGCGGCCGCATGCCCCACCCAACCGAGCAGCTCACCGACGACTCGGATCGGCTCGAGGCTGCGAAACGACTGCGTCGGATTGCCTGGGAACTTCTTGTCGGTCACGTTCGGATCGTCCTCGAAATCGCCCGTCGGCTCAACGATGTAGATGCGCTCTCGTCCGCCGCCCGCAGCAAGTTCCGCACCCCACGTCGCCGCGTCGAGCGTCGCAGTGAAGTAGATGTAGTTCATCACTCGGCCACGCTCGAAGTTCGACTCCCGGCCCGGCACGAGTAACTCGCCGATCGCAAGGTCAGCCCTCGTGCCATGGAGGTAGACGCCAGGTTGATAGACCTCAAAGGGCACGGGCGCGCGCGTTGTGGTCATCATCTGAGGTTAGCTGCGATCAGTCTGACCTAGACTCAAGAGATGGCTCTGCTGCATGAGGCAACGGTAATTCCGTCGAAGCTCGAGTTGCTGGCCGACTGGCTCCCGGGTCGCAGTTGGTTCACCGGCGATCGCGATTTGCAAAGAGTTGGCGCCTTTCGATTCGACGATCCAGCCGGCGACGTCGGCGTTGAAACGTTCCTCGTTTCCGGTGGCGGCGACACGGTGTTCCAGGTGCCGCTCACATACCGGAACGCGGCGCTGCCTGGCAAAGACGACTTTCTCCTCGGCACGACTGAACATTCAGTCCTGGGTACGCGGTGGGTCTATGACGGGTGCGCTGACCCTGTCTGGGCATCGACCCTTGTGACCGCGATACTCACGGGCGGCACGCAGGCCGAGGAGTTTCTCAATCGAAACGGCCGTCTCGAGGCTCGCGCTCCGTTAGCAACCGTCAGAGGCAGCGGCGCACCCGCAACGTCCGTCCCGGAGATCGTCGCAGTGACCTGCACCGATCAGGGCGCAGTGACTCTCGCACGCACGGGAGCCGTGGATTTGATGGTGGCTCGCGTAGTTGGCACACCAATCGATGCCCCGCAGACCTTGACGGGGAGTTGGGCAAGCGGCGGACCAACGGTACTCGCCGGCGTGCGACCGACGGCGGCGAACTAGTTAGCGGGGACGACAGGAACCGCACGGCCGAGATCGCTGAGCACTCTCATCGCGACGTTGTGACCGGCCGCGCCGATCACTGAACCCGCCGGGTGACAGCCCGCTCCCCCGGCGTACAGCCCAGAAATACCTGTGAAATAAGGCATTCTGTCGGCGAACGCGACAGCGTTGTCTACGTGATGGATGTGCCCGCGCGTCATACCGAAATGCACCTCGATGTCGGGCGGCGCAAGCGCGAACGTGTCGGTGACCAGGTCGGATGTTCCGGGCGCGAACTGGTCGCAGATACCGAGCAACTTCTCGACGTAGCCTGCGCGCTCGGCGTCCCACGACGAACCGGCGATGTCGTACGGCACCCACTCAACGAAAAGCGCTGACGAGTGATGACCGCCCGGGTCCTGCAAGCTCGGATCAACGGTCGTGTGGATGTACCACTCGATCGTCGGAAAGTCGGCGAGCTTGCCCGCCTTCACCTCCGCATAGGTGCGCTGAAGCGACCCCAGCACGTCGTCCTGCGGCAGCAGATGGATCGTCGCTCCGTGCTGACCGCGCTGCTCCGGCAGGCAAGTAAAAGTGGGCAGATCCGTGAGTGCGAGGTTGACCTTCATCGTCGTGCCGTAGTGCTTCCAACTGTCGAGCTTGTCGTTGATCGCAGCAGGCAGGTTCGAAGCGCCCGCAAGCTGGCGCAACCGGAACGGATCGGTCGCACCCACGACGTTCCCCGTCGCGATGACGTCGGATTCGTCGACAACGACGCCCCGCACCGCGCCGTCCGATATTTCGATGCTTGTCACTTCTCGACCCGTGACGATCGTCGCGCCGGCATCGCGAGCAAGACCCGCGATCGTCGACGTGACAGTGCCCATGCCGCCGCGCACGACCATCCAGGTGCCGTCTGAGCCCGGCAGTCGGCACATGTTGTGCACCAAGAAATTGTGTCCGGAGCCAGGTGTGTCCCATGTCGCGTCGAGGCCCGAAAGCCCGTCGGTGACGGCATACATGGCCTTCACCAAATCGCTGGTGAACCCGAACCGGTCGAGGTAGTCCCCCACACTGCCGCGACACAAGTCGACGAACGTTGCCCGCAACGAGGGCCGAATGTAGAGCTCGGCGGTCTCTTCGAGCGTCAAGGGCTCGGACAGCCACGCAGGCGCGAGATCGGCGCGCAACATGTCGAGTTCAGCCTGCAACGCTTCGTCGGCTTCCCAGTCTGTAGCCGAAAAGAAGTCGCAGTACTGCTGCCGCGTTGCCTCGCGATCGGAGCCGAACAATAGATACCGATCACCAGTTGTCGGCAAGAAGTAGTGCGGATCGCGACGCAGCACTGGAAACCCCACGCCTAGCTTGCGCGGCAGTTCTGGCGGCATCAAGCCGAGCAGGTAAGCACCTGTCGACTGCGAAAGCCCGGGCACGCGTGGAAACGGTTGCTCGGTCTTCGCGGCCCCGCCAACCGTGTCAGCTGCCTCGACGACGACGACATCGAGCCCACTGCGAGCCAGGAACGTCGCCGCAACAAGACCGTTGTGGCCGGCGCCGACAACGATGACGTCGGCGCGCGAAGGCAGCGCGTTCATGTCACGCGAGGTGCGAGTTGCCGGTCTGGTCTTCGAGGCGGGCCAGGCGTTCGACGAGCCAGGGCCAGCCGTTCTCGTTGTGCTGCTCGCGGCGCCAGCCCCAGAGCAGTTCGTGGACGGCGGGACTGTGCTCGACGTGAGCCAGTACCGCGACTCGAGAGCCAGGCGGAAGGAGTTCCGCCTTGAAGGATTCGCTGACCATGCCGGTCTCGGTGTCGCGGTGGACGTCGGCAGCCTGGCCGCCAAGCCATGCAGGAGTGAGCTCGGCCTCGGCCGCCAAGTATCCGGTTACCTCGACGGGGAGCTCGCCCTCCTTCGGCGTGCCACCGATCAGCACCAACTCGCTCGTGTCATGAATCCAGAGCAACACGCTCGTGCCGTCAGCCGTCGCGAGGGCAGTTGCAACCTCGGTGGGCAGCTTCCACGATCCGAAGGTGGTGACGAAGCTCTCGACTCTGCGCAGGTCGGCATCGTTGAACGCCTGGAGGTCATAGATCGGCAGTACGACGGCGTCGAGCTGCAACGACGCGACCGGGTCCGGATGCGTGTTCGCGCCGTCGACGTGCTCGTGTTCTTCGGTCATCGGTTCCCCTCCAGGTCGAGCAGGCTTTGAAGACCGACGGTCAGGCCAGGACGCGCAGCGACACTTCGCACCGCGAGCAGAACTCCCGGCATGAAGGAGAACCGGTCGAGTGAATCGTGCCGGAGAGTCAGCGTCTCACCATGCCCACCGAACAGCACTTCCTGATGAGCGACAAGCCCACCGAGACGCACCGAGTGAACGTGAACCCCGTCGACGTCAGCCCCGCGAGCTCCGTCAAGGCCGGACGTCGTAGGGTCGGGGATCGGTGTCACGCCGGCCTCGCGCCAAGCAGCCGCGATGCGCGCCGCGGTCTGACGCGACGTTCCGGACGGCGCATCAACCTTGAACGGGTGATGGAGTTCGACAACCTCGGCCGACTCGAAGTAGCGCGCGGCCTTCTCGGCGAACGCCATCATCAGCACCGCACCGATACCGAAGTTCGCCGCAATGACAACGCCGACGCTTGGTGCCGCCTTGAGCCACGCCGCGACTGTCGCGAGTCGGTCGGCGTCGAAGCCGGTCGTACCGACGACGACATGCTTGCCTTGACCGATGCAGGCTTCGATGTTGCCCATCACGGCACCAGGCGCCGTGAAGTCGACGACGACCTGCGCGCCAGAGGCCGCAAGGTCGTCAACCGAGTAACCGACATCGAACGACGCAGCTAACTCGAGATCCGTAGCAGCGCGGACGGCGTCGCAGACCGTCGCGCCCATCTTTCCGTCAGCGCCGAGAACTGCGACCGCGGTACTCATGCAACTCCGCCCCTAGGGTCGCTCACGCGACAGCATCCGCGAAGGCATCGTCATCGAACGGACCGATCACAGCAAGAGTCTGCTCGGCCGACAGCACGGTCGCCGCTACGTCGCGGACTTGATCGAGCGTCACCGCATCGATGCGTGCGAGCAGCTCGTCGACCGTGAGCAACTCGCCGTAGACGAGTTCTGCCTTGCCGAGCCGGCTCATGCGCGAACCGGTGTCTTCAAGTCCGAGTACGAGCGCGCCGGCGAGCTGTCCTTTGCCGCGCGAGAGCTCTTCGGCGGTGATGCCGCCGCGAGCGACGAGATCGAGCTGGACGCGGCAGATGTCGAGCACCTCTGCTGCTTTCGCGGGCTGGCAACCGGCATACACGCCGAACATGCCGGTCTCCGCGTGATGTGACGCGTAGCTGTAGACGGAATATGCGAGCCCCCGCTTTTCGCGGACCTCTTGGAACAACCGCGAACTCATGCCACCACCGAGCGCGCCGTTCAACACCCCGAGGGCGAAGCGTCGCTCGTCGACGCGCGAGAACGCTGGGACGCCGAGCACCAGATGTGCCTGCTCGGTCGGCCGCTGCACGACAGACACGCCAGAACGCGATACCGGCGGCCGACCGCCGACCCGCGGCGGCGATGGCAAACGGTCGATCTGCGTATCGTCGTTGAGCATCTCGCCGAACGCCTTCGCGACCAACCGCACGACCTTGGCGTGGTCGAGGTTGCCGGCGGCAGCGATCACCATGTTCTCGGGCCGGTACCTGCGCCGGTAATAACCGTGAATCGCGCTGCGCTGCAAGGCGTTGATGGATTCGACAGTGCCGAGGATCGGTCGACCCAGCGGCGTGTCGCCGAACAACGCCGCGGCGAACGCGTCGTGTACGACGTCGCCCGGGTCGTCTTCGTGCATCGAGATCTCTTCGAGGATCACGCCGCGTTCGGAATCGACATCGGCCGAGCGCACGACCGACGACGTCATCATGTCGGAGATGACGTCGACGGCGAGCGGCAGATCGTTGTCGAGTACACGTGCGTAGAAGCAGGTGTACTCCTTCGACGTGAAGGCATTCATCTCGCCGCCGACCGCATCGAGCGCAGCCGAGATCTCCAGTGCGTCGCGGCGCTTGGTGCCCTTGAAGAGAACATGCTCGAGATAGTGCGAACTGCCTGCGAGCGCGGGTGTCTCGTCGCGCGAGCCGACGCCGACCCACACACCGAACGAGACAGAACGCACGGTTGGCATTGCCTCGGTGATGACCCGAAGACCACCCGGCAGGACGGTGCGGCGGACCACCGCGCCGTCCGCGCCAGGAATGAGAGTCTTCGTACTACCGGGCTTCTGGTCGGTCAGCTGACGTGGGCTCACTCGTGTGCGCCCACCGCTGCGTCGGCCGAACCCTGGCCCCCACCATTGCCACCCTCACCTTCGACAACCGGCACGAGTGACAGCTTGCCTCTCGGGTCGATCTCCTTGATCTCGACTTGGATCTTGTCGCCGACCTTGACCACGTCGTCGACGTTCTCGACCCGCTTGCCACCGGAGATCTTGCGGAGCTCGGAGATGTGCAGCAGACCGTCCTTGCCAGGAACGAGGGAGATGAACGCGCCGAACGCAGTCGTCTTCACGACGGTGCCGAGGTAACGCTCACCGACCTCGGGCATCGTCGGGTTCGCGATCGCATTGATCTGCGCGCGAGCCGCTTCAGCCTTCGGACCGTCCGTCGCGCCGATGTAGATCGTGCCGTCGTCTTCGATGGTGATCTCGGCGCCGGTTTCGTCCTGGATCTGGTTGATCATCTTGCCCTTGGGCCCGATGACAGCACCGATCTGGTCGACCGGGATCTTGATCGTGATGATCCGCGGCGCGAACTTCGACATCTCGGCCGGGCCACTGATGGCCTTTGCCATCACGTCGAGGATCGTGAACCGAGCCTCGCGAGCCTGAGTCAAAGCACCTGCGAGAACGGACGCCGGGATGCCGTCGAGCTTGGTGTCGAGCTGCAGCGCCGTCACGAACTCGCGAGTACCTGCGACCTTGAAGTCCATGTCGCCGTACGCGTCCTCGGCACCGAGGATGTCGGTCAGCGTGACGTACTGCGTCTGCCCGTCGACGGTGTCAGAGATGAGTCCCATCGCGATGCCGGCAACCGGCGCGCGCAATGGCACACCTGACGCGTACAGCGCCATGGTCGAGGCACAAACCGAGCCCATCGATGTGGAGCCGTTGGAGCCCAGTGCCTCGGAGACCTGCCGGATCGCGTAAGGGAAGTCTTCGCGTGACGGCAACACCGGTACGAGTGCGCGCTCGGCAAGTGCGCCGTGCCCGATCTCGCGGCGCTTCGGCGAACCGACGCGACCGGTCTCACCGGTCGAATACGGCGGGAAGTTGTAGTTGTGCATGTAGCGCTTGCGAGTCTCCGGCGCGAGCGTGTCGAGCTGCTGCTCCATGCGCAGCATGTTCAGCGTCGTGACGCCGAGGATCTGCGTCTCGCCGCGCTCGAACAGTGCCGAACCGTGCACCCGCGGCAACACATCGATCTCGGCCGACAGCGGCCGGATGTCGGTGAGCCCACGGCCGTCGATCCGCACCTTGTCGCGGATGACCCGCTCGCGGACGACCTTCTTGGTCAGCGACCGGAACGCGCCGCCGATCTCCTTCTCGCGACCCTCGAACTGGCCGGCGACCATCTGCGTTGCCAGTGCCTTCACGCGGTCGAGTTCGGCCTCGCGGTCGGCCTTGCTCACGATGGTCATCGCCTGCGCGAGCTCAGTACTGACTGCTGCAGA
>DASYAG010000128.1:0-55872 GCA_036501485.1 Acidothermaceae bacterium
CCACTGGTCGCGATCCACTCCATCACCGCGTCGTAGGCCTGCAAGATGGTCGGAAAGACCACCTGCTCCTTCGGGATCGTCGTGTAGGCCTCGTGGCGAGCCGGCTCGATGCGCACCGCCATGTCGGCGACCGGCTCTACGCGCCCGTTGAACGGCACGTAGACCTCGACTTGACCGGCGGTCTCGACGTCGGTGGGTTCGCGGTAGAGCACCACGGGCGCCCCTGTCGGCGCTACCTCTTGCGCTGCGAGTTGTGCGTACAGCCGTTTGGTCGTGTCTGGGATGAACGTCGGCAGTTCAAGGGCGGCAACCCGTCGCCCGACGACGAACACCTTCGTTTCTGCGACCTCGCGCGTCGCGATCAAGTAGGCGGATCGGTCTCCCGAGGCCCATGCGTGGATGAGGTAGTTGGCGAGGCTCGAACGGTCACGATGGTCGGCGTCGGCCCGCGCCCAGTACGAACGCAATGCTTCAGACGCCGCCGGGTTGTCGAGCTCGAGCATGGTGGCGATCTGAACAAGCGGGACGCCGAGTTCTCGCAACATTGAGACTCGGCGTCCGCGCTCCATTTGGGCTGGCGCATAGAGCCGGTACCCGTTGCGTTCGTCGACGACAGCAGGTTGCAGTAGTCCTTGAGCGTCATAAAGGCGGAGCGCCTTCTGCGTGAGTCGTGTTCGTGACGCGAACTCACTGATCGTCATGCTGTCAGTCAATTTGGCCATCATCTTTCGCACGCTCAGCCCGTGAACGGGAACGCGATGTCAGCCGCCGGCTCGTCGTCACGCAGGTCAGTCCACGGGCGCGGGTCGAAGTAAACCTCGCGCGGCGGCGCCGACGAGGTCGCACTGTTTGTGTCGAGCCACTCCATGACCGCACCGTAGGCGTCCATGATCTGCGGCGACATGACCTCGCCCTTCGTGATGCGTGTGTAAGCCTCGCGGTGTTCCGGCTCGACACGGACCGTGAAGTCGCTGGCCGGCTCGACGCGGCCGTCGAAAGACACGATCACTTCGACGAGCGCTTCGGCGTCAGGTTCGGGCTTCTCGTGGTAGAGCACCATGAGAGGGCCACTCGGCCTGGCGTTCTGCGCGTTCAACTCACCGAAGAGACGCATGCCCGACTCGGGAATGAACTCCGGCAGCTCAGGCAGGCGCACCCGCCGGCTCACCGAGAGCACCGTAACTTGGTCAACGTCGCGCGTTTCGATCGGATACATCGGGGCTCCCATCGCTTGAGGATCTGCTACGCCCACTGTGTGGTCTGACCCATGGTCAAGGTCAACAGAATTCTCGCCTCGATGCAGACCATGCCGTCAACCGTCGGGCCGACGGAACCAACGCGAGCCACTCGGCGTCCAAACCGGCGTGAAACGCTCCTGGACTAAGGCCAGCCTTGCCCTCGTCGTTGCCGCTGCGCTGGCCGGCTGTGCGAGCTCGTCCGCGAAGCCAGCCACGAAGGCAGCCACGGTGACGACCCCGAAAGCGAGCGTCGCGCCGACCCCGACTGAGGTGAGAGCCACCGACGTTGCTCGCGCCGATCCAGGCTCCCTATCGACCGCCGCGCTTGTCGCGGGCATTAACGCGTTCGGCCACGACCTCTATACGCAAGCCGCGACTGGCGGCAACGTGGTCATCTCGCCGTTGAGCATTGAAGTGGCGCTCTCGATGGCGCGGGCCGGCGCCGGTGGCACGACGGCCGCCGAGATCGACGCGACGATGCACTTCCCGAGCACGGGACGCGACGCGCAGATGAACGCACTCACGCGCGACCTCGCCACGCAAGCCACAGCACCGCCGTTGCGATCACCCGCCGCGAGTCGCGACGCCAGTACGCCACCCGCAGCACCGATCCTCACGATCGCCAACGCCATGTTCGTGCAGCAGGGCCAAGCGATTGGTCAACCGTTCCTGAACACGATGGCTGCTGACTACGGCTCCGGGGTCCGGACGGTCGACTTCACCTCGCCGTCCGCCATTGTCATCATCAATGCCTGGGTGCGCACACAGACCGCTGACCGGATTCAGCAACTGTTCGATTCGCTCGACCCGTCGACAAAGCTGGTGCTCGCCAATGCTGTCTATCTCAAAGCCGACTGGGCAACGCCGTTCGCAGAAGACCCGACTTCTGATGCCAAGTTCACGACGGCGGTCGGCAAGCAGATCACCGTGCCGACGATGCACCAGACGGGGTCGCTCGGCTACGCAAGCTCAGGCAAGTGGCAGGCGGTCGCACTTCCCTACGCCGGCGGCACCTTGACGATGTACGTCATCGTGCCGACGGCCACTACCGCTCTCGCGAGCCTGCTCGCGCCTACCACCTTGACGCAGATCTCGGCCGCGCTACGTCCTACACCGGTGAGTCTCTCCCTCCCGCGTTGGACGTCGACAACCAAGCTCAACCTGGTGCCGGTGCTCAACACACTCGGCATGCACGATGCGTTCACCCCAACGGCTAATTTCTCTGCGATCTCACCTGGCCTGTATATAACGCAGGCCATCCACCGGGCGACGATCGATGTCGACGAGTGGGGCACCGAAGCGGCCGCAGTCACCGGGCTCGCCTTCGCTGCATCGTCGATGTCGCCGCAAGTGACTGTTCGCGCCGACCATCCGTTCGCGTACGCGATCGTGAATCCGCAGACCGGCGTCGTGGCGTTCGAAGGATCGGTCGCCGACCCGACGGCTGGATAGGGCGGACGACGACAGCTGCGCGCCCGCTAATTGACGCGGGCCGAGGCTTGCGCGGTGGGGATGCCAGCGATGGCGAAATGAGCCGTGACGGTACTGCCTTGGGGTGCGCCGGCTGCGGGATCTCCTTCGTCGTACGTCCGCGGACCGAGGTCATAACTAATGGCGCCGTTAGCGGGAACGACCTGCGGTAATTGCGGGCACGACAACGCGCCACCGCTGACGTCGGACTCGGTGCCGTTTGTCACGGCGTTATCGATCTCCAGGGCATAGTCGGGACACGGGGACATCACGACAGAAACCGCGGTGGTGTTTTGAAGTCGCACGACTGCACTGCTCAGCGTGCGGCCGTCTGTCGTCGGGGGCAAGGTCAACGTGGCGCGCAAACCAGCCCACTCCGGCGGCGGCGGCAACGTCGCCTCGGTCGGCTCACCCGGAACACCTGGTTCGAGGACGGCGGTTGAGTGCCCTTGGCACGGCGGTGCGGGCCCGGTCAGCGACACCACGATTTGGTTCGTCGAGCCACTGGCAGGTTGGCTCGCGTCGGAGTCGAGAGCGATGGCGATCGAGGCCGCCTTCGGACCGCACCACGAACCGCGCCAGGTGAATCCCCAGCCAACAATTCCTAATCCGAGCGGTATATCGGTCCGCTGATTGGCTGCTGGATTGACCGTCGTGACCGTGGAGTACACCGGTAACGCGAGCCGATCTCCAGCAGCGTCGAGCAACGCCGTTGGCCAGGTCGAAATGTGTAGTGAGCAGTGGTCGCCGGCCAGTTCGACAACGCCGGCTACGCCCGACGCGATCGGTCGGGTCTGCCCAGTCGCGGTGACGTCAGAAGGCGTGCACGGCGTCTGCACAGGTGGCGGACCCGGTCCGGCGGCGGCCTCCAGGATCGGGGCGGCGACTCGGAATGCGCTATCGGGAATCGTCGGTTCAGCCGGCGAAGTGGTCGGAGAGGCAGGCGTTGACGCAATCGGGGACGTGGGCGGCGAGGTTGGCGGCGAACTCGAGGCCGGCGCGGACACTACTCCTGACAGTCGATCAGCCGTCGCGCTCGAACGTTGCGCCTCCGACGCGCAGGCAGCGAGCGCCACCAGCACTGCTAGCAGCGCAACGAGCCTGGACTTCACGAGGCTCAGACGATGGCTCGCCGGTGCAGGTTCCACGGAACCACTCTGCAGCGGCCAGCGTCACATGGGCCACTCCCGTAGAAGTGGAGCATCGATGGTCGGCGGACGTCGTGCCGCATTGACGGTCGTCCTGAGCATCGTCGGCGCAGTGAGTTGCGCCAGCGCCACAGGCGACCACGGTCAGGCACTCGCCCCGATCAGTAGCGAGGCGCGCAGTGCACAACCAACAAGCGCACCGCAGCAGGCCCTTCCGGAGTCTTTGAGAGCTGCCTGCGGACACCCTGGCGCACAGGCGGTACTCACCGCCGTGCCGATTACTGCCCCCAAGGCGCAGTGTGATCTGACGGGCGTCGTCGTGCTCTACGGGTCAACCGGAGTGACCGTTCCTAGTGAGGGCGGAGTGGAAGCCGACGCGGATGGCATCTCTAGTTCAGTCGAGTTCGGTGCAAACGTCGACCCGGCGACAGGAGACGTCACGTTCAGTGGATCGCAGTCATGACTGCCCTGGTAGCACGCAGAACTCACGGCCATCGGGATCCGCCATCGCCACCCCGCTGACGTCGACCTGGCCGACGTCCACTCGACTTGCTCCGAGTGAAACGAGGCGGTCGACCTCTGCTTGCTGATTGCCGTCCGTTGCGAGATCAAAATGCAGCCGATCTTTGGTAGCCCTCGGCATCCGTGGCTGTCCACCCCAGGTGATCTTGGGGCCGCCATGCGGCGACCGAATGGCGGTTTCTTGGTCCTGGTCCCAAACCAACGGCCAGCCGAGTGCTTTGCTCCAGAAGTAGCCGACCTCCTGTGTACCGATACAGGCGACCGCCCCGACGAACCCGCACTCAGCGAGGAACCTGTTGCCGGCCTCGATGACACAGAACTCATTGCCTTCGGGATCAGCGAGCACGACGTGGCCCTCGTCGGGTCGTTGACCGATGTCGATGTGCTGCGCGCCCAGCTGAAGCGCCCTCTCGACGGTCTCCTGTTGGGGTGTCAGATTGCTCGTCAGATCCAAGTGCATGTAATTCTGAACTGCCTTCTGCCCCTGAGTTGGAAGAAATCGGAGCCGGAAGCCGGTGTCATCAGTGGGGACGAGCTCGACGCCTGCTTCGGCATCATCAGCCATCTCCCATCCCAAGACACCACCCCAGAAACGCGCAACCAGCAGCGGTTCGTTTGCGTCGAAGCACAGCGCAGCAAGGTACGCAGTCATGTGCGCCTCCGTTTGCTGACACGGCTTGTTCGCTAGCCCATTACTTATCACTATGTCCTCGACGGATGCGGAGGTTTTTGATGGCCGATCAGGGTGGTCTGATGCTGTCGGTGCGGGGTGAGGCGACTCTTACGGTCGCAGCCGACTCTGTGCGCTTGTCCGGTGCGATCGCGCTATCTCGCAGCTCCAAGCCTGACGCGCTCGCGGAGGCTTCCGCGGCGCTGCAGCGGCTGACCACCGACCTCGCCTCGCTTGGTGCCGTCGCTCTAACGGTCGACACCGAAGACAACGCGCTGACGTGGTTGGCACGATCGGCAACTACCTGGGCCGAGCACCAACACAACAAGGACACCGGAATCAACGAACGAACGGGGCGAGTCACCGCGACTGTGAACCTGCAGATCGTGGTGCGCGACTTCAACCTGTTGGAGGTCCTCGGCGCGCAGCTGAGCACGCATGAGGACCTGCACGTCCACGGCCTCAGTTGGCAGGTCGACTCCGACAACCCCGGCTGGGCGCAGGTTCGGGCTGATGCGATCCGTGCGGCGATCGACAAAGGCCGCGACTACGCCGCCGCGCTCGGCGTCTCGGTCGTGGAAGTACTCCACGTCGCTGACGCTGGGCTACTGGACGGCAAGCCCGGACCAGGCGACGCTGGGCATCCCCTAACGGCAGCACTGTTTCGCGGCGGCAGTTCGCCGTCGGACACACCTTCACTGGACCCAGAGCCCCAAGAGCTCACTGCCACGATCGATGCCCGGCTCCGGGCTACCGCGGTGTCCTTAACCGAGTAGCTCCGCTATTGAGCCCAGGGCGGCGTGATGACGGAACCGTCTTGCGTTGTTGCCGTGAGGCCAGGTGTCGTGGTGACCCACGCACTCCCGCCGTCCGCACCGCTGTCGATGCGGAGCAACGCTCCGGCAGGCACATGCGCGCCAGATCCGGGGCCGAGTTGATTACTTTCGCCGTCGATCGTGATGTGCAGCGTGCCGTCGATCACGAGCAGCACCTCTTCGCGACTTGGGCGATGCGCGACTCCGGTCGTGCCGGGCGGGACAGTGAGCCGCCACGCGCAGAGTTGGGCGCCGCCGCGAGCGGTATTGACGTAGGCAGCGAACGTGCTGCCGTGAATGGTGTAGTCGGTCGAGTCGACGTAGTTGAAGACGGGCATCCGATCCCCCATAGTAGACAAGTATCTTGACTATATAGACAGGTCCCTTGTCTGTCTAGGTAAGGACGGCAGCGTGGCGGCGACAGACTGGCAGACAGCGACTGCAACGCTGCGCCTTGCCGGACAACTCGTGGACGGAATCCAAGAAGGTCTCGCCGCGCGCGGCTTCACCGACATTCGGCCCGCTCACGGCTACTTGTTCGCGGCGCTGTCAACCGACATGACCACAGCAGGGATCGCCGTCGCACTCGGCATCACGAAGCAGGCCACCGCCCAACTGGTGGACACGCTCGTAGAACGCGGTTACCTCAGTCGGCAACCAGACCCTCGCGACGGCCGCGCCCACCTTGTCGTGTTGACCGACCGCGGTTACGCCTGCACCCAGGCCGCCGAACAAGCCGCGAGCGACGTCGTGAACGGCTGGCACGATCAAGTCTCCAAAGCCGATTTCGCGCGGTTCTCGCACACAGTGCACACGATCGCCAAACCAGGTCCGCTTCGACCCTCATGGTGACAGCAGGAGTCCAGCTCACGATGCCAGTTCACAATGAAGGGATGGTGGCCGCAGGACCGCCGTCGGGATACGTGGCAAGCAGCGCAACGGGAAGCAGTGCGAATCGCTGCGCGGCGCTTTCGTAGCGCATGAAGACTCCGCCGCCCGAGGGTTCTCCATGCATGCGCGCCGGTTCGCCCAGAAGGGGCACATAGTCCGGTCCGAACCACTCAACGTCGACGTCTTTCCACGGTAAACCGAGCCAGCCATCTTGGTTCATGACGTTCGGCGCCGGCGCCTTGCTCCCAAGGCCGTGCGCGAGCCGACCTCCAACGAGGAAGAGGTTCTCGTCGTGGAGCCCCATCGCGTAGAAGGCTCCGAGTGCTTCACCGATACTGCCGACCGCGGAGAAAATCTGCTGCATCAGCGTGTCCTCGAGCATCCCCCAGTAGTTGACACTGAGTGTTGTCGAGACGAACGGTGGGGACCGCTTCTGGAGCGGTGACTTCACACCGACCATGAAACCGCCGAAGAATGGCGGCGTCGATTCCCAAGAGACGCTTCCGGTTCGGGCTGCGTCCCTGAACAGCATCCGTTCACTCCAGTCGAAGGCGGACGAACCTTCGCGACTGCGATACCGCACCGGCAATGCATCGGGGAGCTCAGAACGAACCGTTGCGAGCCACCGTTCAACGCGCTCATACCCGTCCATCGCGTGCGTGCCGAACCATTTAATACGCAGCGCGTCCACGCGTGCTCGCTCAGCCCGGGAGGTCATATCCCCACTATGGAACCATTCGGTCGTGGAAATGCGTCCAAGCCTCGTGCCAACTGCATCGAGAGCCGTGGCCTGCCTGCTCGCAACAATCGCAGTAGGCGGGTGCACGAGCAGCGCCACCGATGTGCTCGATGGCTCAAGTAGTTCAAGCTCAACTCTCCAGCACGGCTCACTCACCGATGCGCAGTTCAACGTCGCGGTTGCTGTAGCCCGAGCTGAGATTGCGAAATATGAGGCCACAGTGACCAGCGCAACCGCCACGGTCGGCGAGGGCACTGTGACGGACCCGAACGCGGGTCCGGCGTGCACCTCGGGCACGCTGCTTCACATCAAGCTGATTGGAACATTCCCCACGATCGTGGTCGGCGGGCCGTCCACGGGCGCACCAGGGGCGAGCAACGACTACACGGTCACCACTGTGTTGATCACTGCCGACCCCGAATCGGGCAAGCCTTGCGAGATTGGCGTCCGAACCGACCCGGCAACGCCCGATCCCGGCGCGGCGGTGCTGTTCACGCATTGACGTCTCCCACCACAGTGAAGCGGATGCTCCCGTGAGCAACCTTTGGCCGCGCTGTCGCGTCCTCGGGTGGGCATGGAGGTGAGCTTCGGTGCGATGGCATGTGGTCGGCGTCGTGCTACTCCTAGGCGTCGGCGCGACAGCTTGCGCGTCGTCGATTCGGGCCCACAGCGCCACACTGCCGTCGTCCGCTGGATCGTTGCCGCCGTCGGCTAGTTCGCCGGTGCCGGCGGTGATCTCGAGCGCCTCGGCTTCTGCCGCCGGGCAACAGCCGCTGCTCGGACCCCAAGTGTTGGACGCCGCGCTGTTCACTGGCGGCCACGGGTATGTGCTTACCCAGCAAGCCCTGTTGTGGACAGACGACCTCGGCGCCACTTGGCGCAACGTCACGCCTCCCGGGCTCACCCAATCACAGCTGCAGTCCGCAGGGATCGCGGTACAGCGCGATGGCCACGAGTGGGTCGCCATCGCACCAGACGCTGGCAGCAACAGCGTGAGCTTGTTACGACGCGTGTCACCGACAGGAGGCTGGACCGCCACGAGCGTGCCACTGGGATCGTTCACGATCTCCCCCGACGCCGCGGTCACAGTTTCGTTGTCTTTTGCCGACGCCGAGAACGGCTGGCTACTCGTGGGTGAGCAAGTAGCGCACACCGGATACGGCGAACTGCTACGCACCACTGACGCGGGCACGACCTGGACGCTGCAAGCGGGTGAATCGACGCTCCCCACCACCGGAACGCTTCACTTCCTGACCGGACAAGTCGGCTACCTCGACGCGACGATGACTGGAGCGTGGTGGGCCACCCGCGACGCCGGGCGCACGTGGACGCAGCTGCAGCTGGATCTCCCAACGACCAAAACAGCGGATGCCGTCAACGTCATCGGCGCTCCCGCGTTCGCTGGCAACGTGATCGTGGTGGCCACGAGCTTTACGACGCCCGAGCAGGGAAACGACGACGGGGTCGGCATCTATCGGAGTGCCGACAACGGCGCGACCTGGAGTCTGCAGCAACTCCCAAGCAACACGCCCAATGAGCAGTACCACTTCGCCGCCACGGCGGATGGCTCCACGTATGTGCTGCTACGCGGACAACCAGCGCAGGACCTGCAGTCGTTCACCTGGGTGACATCGCGCAGCACCAACCGCGGCGAGACGTTCATGGACGCGAGCAACGTCTTTGACTTCTACTCCGGCCCGCTCACTGTTGCCGATCCCGACAACCTGTGGACCCTCGGCGGCGCTAACGGCTGCAAGGGCTTCAAGAGCGACTGCTGGAACACCACAGGCCTGATCGCCTCCAAAAACGGAGGAAACACCTGGCACCAGGTCGATCTCCCGAAGTAGCGCCACCTGCTCGCTCACGACCGCAAACGACCCGGTCAACAGTAAGGTCGGCGCCTAAGAGATGTGGGAATTCTCGCGCGCCGCGGTCAGCTTGCAGACGGCCACCACAACAGCGCCCCACGCCAACCGCTGGCTTCGACGCGCCCTGCCATGAAGAACATGGTCGAGTTGCTACCCCGAGTGTCGCGGTCCAACCACGGAAGAACTAGCTGGGCGTATAAGTCGAGCGGCGCGTGCGCGGGCCGGCTCGCAACACCTGTGAGGGCAACTCGCGGCCGACGATCCGCTCCGCTTGCGCCGCAACCTCGATCAGCGCCTCGAGATCGATGCCTGTGGCGACACCCATGTCTTCGACCATGTAGACCAGTTCTTCGGTCGCCAGGTTGCCAGAAGCGCCTGGTGCGTAAGGACATCCACCTAGTCCGCCGACGCTGGCATCGAAGTCGGCGACGCCTAGTTCCAATGCAGCAAGCACGTTCGCCAGCGCAGTCCCCCGGGTGTTGTGGAAGTGCAGATTCATCGGAATATCCGCGACTGCCATCCGCATCGAACCAACAAGCGAAGTGACCCGCGTCGGTGTGGCCATACCGGTCGTGTCACCAAACGAAAGTCCGTCCGCACCATCGGCCACCGCACGCGAAGCAACAGCGACGACCCGGCTCACCGGAACGTCTCCCTCATAGGGGCAGCCCCAAGCCGTTGCCACCGTGACATGGCAGACCGCATCCTGCTCGTGCGCAAGGGAAATCACCCGCGCAATGTCATCGAGGGATTCCTCCGTCGAACGATTCACGTTCGCAAGATTATGCGTATTCGATGCAGAGACCACGATCTCGATCACGCGACATCCGGCGTCGAGCGCCCGCATCGCACCTCGCAGATTCGGCACCAATGCCGAGTAAGTAATCGAGGGCGAGCGCGAGATCGAACTCCACACCTCATCGGCATCCGCCATCTGCGGAATCGCGCGCGGCGAAACAAAACTCACGGTCTCGATGCGACCCACACCCGTGCGCGACAAAGCATCAACGAGTTCGACTTTCGCGGCTGTCGATACCGGCGCCTCGTTCTGCAGTCCGTCGCGCGGACCAACTTCGCGAAGACTGATGCGCGAAGGAAGGTCGCTCATTGCCCGGTCCACCTCGGCGCGCGCTTCTCGGTAAAAGCGCTGATTCCCTCGCGCCGGTCCGCGGACATCGCAGCCGCCCGCCACGCGGCGTCCTCGATTTCGAGTCCGTCGTGCAACGACGTATTGAGGCCGTTGCGCAATGCGTGCTTCGCATACCGGACGGCGAGGGGTGAGTTTCCTTCGATCGTGGCCGCGATGTCCAACGCCAGTTGCCTGACGTGAACATCTGTCGCGGGCCGATCGACGATGCCAAGTCGATACGCCTCCGGCGCGTCGACCTTGCGACCGGTGAGCACCAAATCAGCGGCACGACCGGCGCCTATGCGACGAGCCAGCAACTGAGTACCACCGCCGCCCGGCACCAGCCCGACAGTGACTTCGGTGAGGCCAAACACCGCAGTCTCGTCAGCGACAATCAGGTCACACGACAGTGCGAGCTCGAAACCGCCGCCCAACGCGAAGCCGCCCACGGCCGCAATCACCGGCATCGGAAGGTCGAGCAGCGCGGCGAACATCCCTCTGATGAGGGGCCGCTGCGCAAGGAGTTGTTCGTTGCTGAATCCCGCGCGCTCCTTCAGATCAGCGCCGACGCAGAAGGCTCGCTCCTGTGATGACGACAGAACCACAGCACGCACTGCGGCGTCCGCAGCGATCGCGCGCAGCATCCCGCCGAGGTGTGAGGCGAGATCGGTCGACACGGCGTTCAACGCGCCCGGCCGGTCGAGGATGAGTTCGACGATGTGTTCGGTGGGCCGCCACATCAAGACGCCAGACTGCCCGGCGTCGGGCGTTGGAACGGAGCTCATACGTTCGACAGTACGCCGCAGTTCAGCGTTGGTCTGGAGCGTCGTCGGCGACGTTCGGGGCAGCAGCAACACCGCGCCCAGCCCGCCCTCCGTCCGCCATGCTCGTCCCACCGGTCCGGCCGAGGTTCTGGTCGACCATCCGGTAAACCTCGCGCTGCACGTGTTCGACCTTCGGCACGTCGGTCAGCGAGATCTGCCCGTTGTCGCCGGCCGACTCGATGACCAGGGTGCCGCTGCGCAACATGCGTTCGAGCACGGTTTCCGAGAACGACACGTCGTTGATCCGGTTCAGCGGAATGTCGCGGCCGTGGCGCGCGAGGATGCCGCTGCGGATGATGAGCCGGTCGGACGTCAGCACGTACTTCGTCGTCAACCAGCGCAGGTACGGCAGGATCGTCCGCCAGATCACGACCACCGCGGCGATCGCGATGAGGATCCACCGCTCGATCTGCTGGCCACCGCCCTTGGGGATCAGCGCGACGCCGAACCCCGCTAAAAGGCAGGCCAGCAGGAGCACCACAACCGGGATGAAAAGCCGGCCCCAGTGCGGGTGGAGGTCGAGGACAACTTCTTCGCCGTCCGACAGATTCATCGCCATGCCCCGCATCGTTCCATGTCGGCGGGAAATGCGCTCGCCATCCCGCCGCAGGGCCGACAAAATCTGTGCATGAGTGCGTCTGTGACCGTTCGGGCGGCGACGACCGCCGACGCTGCCGCCATCGCCGACATCTACCGGCCCTACGTGCTCGAGACCGCCATCTCGTTCGAGGAGGCGCCGCCGACGGCCGCAGATTTCGAGGCCCGGATGCTCGCAGCCCCGCGCCTGCCGTGGCTCGTCGCCGTCCGTGAAGGCACGGTGGTGGGCTACTGCTACGCCTCGCGTCACGCGGCGCGCGCGTCGTACCGCTGGGCGGCAGACGTGTCGGTCTATCTCGCGCAGAGCGAACGCGGCCGCGGCATCGGCCGGCTGCTGTACACCGAGTTGCTGCCACTCGTGCTAGACCTCGGCTACGTCAGCGTGTTCGCGGGCATCACGATGCCCAACGAGGCGAGCGTGGGATTCCACGAAGCCTTCGGACTCACGCAAGTCGGCGTCTATCGAAACGTCGGTTTCAAGCACAACAAATGGCGGGACGTCGGGTGGTGGCAGCTCACTTTCACCGATCTGCCGGTCACACCGTCCGAACCAAGAGCCTGGGCACCGCCCGACCTCACCTAGTTGCACCTGGCCCGCCAAATGGCAACTTCACATCCGGCGTGGTTGCTGGAAACCCAGAATCAGGCCACTTTTACAACCACATCGGATGTGAAGTCGGCGCGGCCTCGGACGGGCAGGTGAAGTCGGTGCCTCAACCCGACCTCACCTGACGTGGACGACGTCGCCGGCGCTTACTGATCGGCGGCCGGCTGCAGTCTCGACCACAAGCGAACCGTCGGCGTTGATGTCGACCGCGCGGCCCTCGAGCGTCTCGCCGCCGAGCTCGACGCCGACGTCGCGACCCAGCGTTACGCACAGCTCGCGATAGCGGGGCAGCACACTGAGTTCGCCGTCGCCCTCGACCCGGCGCCACGCGAGGTATTCGTCGCCGATCCCTCGCAGCGCGGCCCGCAGCAAGGTGTCACGATCGGTAGTGCTCGCGCCGGCCAGTGCGAGAGAAATCGCAGTGGGCACTGGTAATTCGGCTTCGCGCAGCGTGACGTTGAGCCCTACGCCGACGACTACCGCATCGTCGACAACCTCGGCGAGAATCCCGGCGAGCTTGCGGTCGCCGATCATCAGATCGTTCGGCCACTTCAACCCGATGTCGACCTCGGTGACTCGCCGCAACGCAGCTGCGATGCCGACCCCGACTACCAGGGGCAACAGGCTCCACCGAGCCGGCGGCACGGCAACAGACGGGAGCGGCGGCATTCCGACTTGCAGGTCGGGCATGACGTCGGGTGTCACATCGGCGGGCCGCAGCAGCGTCGAGAACGCCAGGCCCGAACGCGCGGGCGCCGACCACGAGCGATCAAGCCGCCCCCGCGCCGCGGTCTGGTGTTCTGCGATCACCACAAGACCGGCCGCGGCTCCCGATCGGGCCAACTCGACGACGTCCGCGTTAGTGGAGCCGGTCTCATCGACGACTCTGATCTCGCGCCAGATGCCGTAGTCCACGAGCCCGCGAGACAGCGCCCGAACCGACAGTGGGGGCCGTTCTAGATCGGTCCAGCGCGACGTCACAGCTCAGCCCGTGTTCTGCAGACCGGCCGCAACCCCGTTGACCGCGAGCAGCAGCAGTCGCTGCGTGCGCTCGCGTTCGTCGTCGTCGTCGATCCCGGCCCGCAATGCCTCGAGGGCACGCAGTTGAAGGTGCGAAAGCGCGTCGACGTAAGGGTTTCGGAGTTCGACAGCGCGGCCCAGCACGCTGTGCTTCTCGAGGAGTTTCTCCTGCCCAAGCACCCGGAGCAGCCACGACGTCGTGCGGTCGAACTCGGCCAGAATCGTTTCGGCCAAGTCAGGGCGACCGCCGAGTGTGAGGTGGCGTTGCGCGATGTCACGGTCGGCTTTGGCCAGCGACATCTCGACGTTGTCGAGCATCGTCGTGAACAGCGGCCATTCGTCATACGCGGCCCGCAACACCGACACGTCGCCGACGGCTTCGAGACCGCTGCCGAGGCCGTACCAGCCGGGCAGTGTCGCGCGGGTTTGCGACCACGCGAACACCCACGGGATCGCCCGCAGGTCAGAGAGTCCGCTGCCTGCGGTTCGGCGAGAGGGTCGTGAGCCGATCCGCAGCGAGCCGATCTCAGCGAGCGGGCTGACGGCGGCGAAAAACTCCGCGAACCGATCGGTACCGACCAGCTCACGGTAGGCAGTTCGGGCGGCATCACTCACTTGCTCGAAGGTGCCCCGGTGCTTAGTCGCAGCTGCCGCCACGAGTTCTTCAACCGCGGGCGTCGAGGCGAGTACGACGGCGGCCGCGACCTGGTCGAGGTGTCTGTGCGCAATCACCGGATGTCCGTAACGCGCGAAGATGACCTCGCCCTGCTCGGTCACTTTGAAGCGGCCGTCGACCGATCCGGGAGCCTGGCTGAGCACCGCGCGGTTCGCCGGGCCGCCGCCGCGACCCAACGCGCCGCCGCGTCCGTGAAACAGCGTCAACGTGATGCCGTGCCGCTTCGCCCACGCCGCGAGCGCCCCCTGCGCGTCGTACAAAGCAAGGGTCGCCGAGACCGGGCCGACATCCTTCGCCGAGTCGGAGTAACCGAGCATTACCTCAAGACGCCGGCCATTAGCGGCCAGTCTGGCCTGCACGGGTGGCAGCTCCAACGCCTCGTCGAGCACCTCGACGCATCGATCCAGGTCGTCCTGGGTCTCGAACAGCGGCACGACGTCGAGTACCGGCGGCTCGCCCCGCGTTGCGATCGAGGCAAGTGCGAACACCGCCCCGATGTCGGCAGCGGATGTCGTGAAACTGATGACATACCTGCGGCACGCGTCGACGCCGTACGCGTCTTGTAGCCAGGCGACAGCACGAATCGTCTCAAGCACTTCGTCGGTCATCGCCGACCTCTCACCGCCGGACTGCAGCTCGCGCAGCGCGTTGGCGTGCACCCCGCTGTGCTGGCGAACCTCGAGTTCAGCGAGGTGAAACCCAAACGTTCGCGCCTGCCAGATCAAGTGCTGCAGCTCACCGAACGCCAACCGATGCGCGCCGGCCTGCGCCAGCGACTCCTGTACGAGCACGAGCTGTTCAATCAATTCATCGGGACGCCGGTAGCCGCCGTCTGCGCCCTCACGCCGCGCTTTGAGACGGGCCGCGGTGTAGAGCACGAACAGCCGGTGCGGTTCGTCGGGCGCCCGCAGCGAGAGTTCGCCGATCAGCTCTGGGTGGTCGCGCCGAGCGTCGTCGATCGCCGCACTCAGCTCGGCGCTCGGCGGGGTCGTTGCGGCCTCTGCGGTGAGTGTGCGACCGATCCGGGTAGCGGCGCGCTCAAGCGCCAGCAACACGTGACCTGACTGGATCTCCAGCGCCTCGCGGGTGATCTGCGCGGTCACATTCGGGTTGCCGTCACGGTCGCCGCCGATCCAGCTACCGAGCCGGAAGAACGGCTGCGCCGCGGGGGGCATGGTGCCCGAGCGGTCGCCGAGCAGCACGTGATCGAGACCGCGGTAAAGCGTGGGGACGACGCGAAACAGCGTCTCGTCGAACACTGCCATCGCGGTACGTACCTCGTCGAGCGGGTCGACCGCAGTCGCGCGCAAATGTGCGGTGCGCCAGAGGATGTCGATCTCTTCGAGTAGCCGGCGCCGTGCGTCGGCCTGCTCCCCCGCGCCGCCTCGTGGGTCGTCGATCCGGTCGAGCTGCTCACCCGCCCGCGAGATCGCGGTCACGACAGCGCGCCGGCGAGCCTCCGTCGGGTGCGCGGTCAGCACCGGGTGCAGCGACAGTCCATTAACGATGCTGGCGACGCGTTCTTCACTGTGCAGGCGGCGAACCTCAGCCACCGACGACGCCAGTGAATCACCGGCGCGGCCTTCGCCCACGTCGCGCGACCGGAGAACGCGCACCCGGTGATGTTCCTCGGCGAGGTTGGCCAGGTGGAAATAGACAGTGAACGCGCGGGCCACCTCTTCGGCCCGGTCGAGGGACCAGCTCCGCACCAGGGCCACCACGTTTTCCGGAGGCCCCGCCCCCGTCCGCGCGTCGATGACCGCGTGCCTCAGCTCCTCGACGTCCGCCAGAAGAGCGTCGCCGCCGTACTCCCGCAAGACCTGACCGAGCAGCTCGCCGAGCAATCGGACGTCGCGACGCAAGGGCTCGGGCATCTCGAGCCGGGCACGCTCCCGGGCGACCGGCTCCGGCGACAGCGAACCTGACTCGTTCGCAGACTGCGGCACCGACACGGGCACAGCGTACTGGCGGCGCGCTGTCGACCATGAACAGCGGGGCGTCCCGAGGGGGCTAGCCGAAGACTTCGCGGGCGAAGCCGAGTTGGGCGCGCTGATGGAAGGCGCCGCCGCCTTCGTGTTCGTTGAAGTCGTAGACCTCGATCCGCTTCGGGCCGCCGTACGCGTTGTAGGCGGCGAAGACCGTCGACGGTGGGCAGATCGGGTCGCGCAGCGCGACCGAGAACAGCCCCGATGCAGAGGCCCGAGCGGCCATCGACGCGCCGTCGAAATACGACAGCACCCCGAACACCTGCTCAATGCGGTTGCGGTGCGTGTGCAGATACCGCACCAACTCGCCGTACGGATTGCCGTCCGTCACCGAGACCGCGCGCCGGAAGTTGCACAGGAACGGGACGTCGGGCATCGCCGCGACGAGGTCATGCGACAACGCGGCAGCGGCGATCGTGATGCCGCCGCCCTGACTTCCACCGGCGACCGCGACGCGAGCGGGATCGATCAACGGATGCGAGCGGGCTGCATCGATGGCCCGCACCGCATCGACGAACACTCGGCGGTAGTAGTACGTCTCGGCCGACCCGATACCGCGAGTAATGAACCCCGGTTCGGCGGGCATCCCGCCGTCCGGGTCAGGGGTATCTCCGACCGACCAACTGCTGCCCTGGCCGCGGGTGTCCATCACGAAATGCGCGTAACCGGCGACTGCCCACAGCGTGCGCTCATGCGCTAGCCCGCGCCCGCCGCCGTAGCCGATGTACTCGACAACGCACGGCAGCGGAGCATCGCGAACGACAGGTACATGCAGCCAGCCACGTACCGGCTGGCCACCGAAGCCGGGGAACGTCACGTCGAACGTATCGATGGCTCGCAACCCGGCGTCGAAGGGCTCGAAGGTGGCCGCGCCAGGCGGCGATGCCGCCAACGTGTCGTCCCAGAAGCGATCGAAGTCGATCGGCTCGGTAAGGGCGGCCCGGTAGGTGCGCAGTTGTTCGAGCGGGAGGTCGAACTCAGCCATGCGCGGGAGCATAGCCAACGCGGTGCTCGGTCAGGCGATGGAGATGACGGCGTCCTGTTGCTCGCCACAGACGAATCCACCCGCGATGTCGCCGGGCACCGGCCGAGAGAACAGGTAGCCCTGGCCGTACGCGCACCCGAGTCGCTCGACTCGACGGCGTTGGTCGCTGGTCTCGATGCCTTCGGCGATCACGTCGACGCCGAGATTGCGCGCCATCATCGCGATGGTCCTGACCAGCTCGGTGCTGCGCGGGTCGGTACCGAGCCCCCAGACAAACGAGCGGTCGACCTTCAACGCCTCGATCGGGAATCGGTGCAATGCCTGGAGCGATGAATACCCGGTCCCGAAGTCGTCGATGTGCAGTGCGAAACCGTTCTCGTGCAGCTCGAGCAACATCCGCTCGGCCAAGTCGGCGTTGTACATGACGACGGTCTCGGTGATCTCGAGCACGATATTGCGCGGTTCGAGATTCGCCTCGCGAAGGTAACCTTGGAGATCCTGCAGCAGGCCGCCGTGCCAGAACTGCCTGTTCGACACGTTGACGCTGACGCGCAGGTCGTCGGGCGCGCCAGCAAGTTTCCACGCGGCAATCTGCCGGCACGTCTCGCGCAGAATCCAGCGACCCATCGGCACGATGAGCCCGGTTTCTTCCGCGACAGGCAAGAAGTCTGCGGGCGCGAGCAACCCGCGGGTCGGGTGCTCCCACCGCACGAGCGCCTCGAATGCGAGCGTGCGGCCGGTGCGGATTGCCACGATCGGCTGGTAGTACAGCCGCAACTGGTCGCCGTCGATTGCCTGCCGTAGTTCGGCCTCGACGCGCAACCTGCTGACTGCGTGGGTGTGCATGCCCGCGTCGAACGTCGCGTGCGTGCCCTTCTCGTCAGCCTTCGCCTGATACATCGCAGTGTCGGCGTCACGCAAGACGTCTTCCGCCGACTGGTAGCCGGTCGAACTCGACGCGATGCCGATGCTCGCCGTCACGAAGATCTCGTGGCCACCGACATGGAACGGTCGGGCCAGGCGTTCCTGTAGCCGCTCGGCCACCGCGACCGGATTGTGCGGCGCGGTGAGGTCGTCGAGCAGGATCGCGAACTCGTCGCCACCAAAGCGCGATGCCGTGTCAGACGGACGCAGGTCGGAGGAGATCCGTTCGGCCACACTCGACAACAACGAGTCGCCGAGCAGGTGGCCGAGGCTGTCGTTGACAAGCTTGAAGCCGTCGAGGTCGAGGAACAGCACTGCGAAGTGCTGGTCCGGGTGCCGGTTCGCCCGAGCCATCGTCACTCGCAGCCGATCGAGGAACAGCGTGCGGTTCGGCAGTCCGGTCAGCGGGTCGTAGAGCGCAGCGTGACGGAGCTGGCTTTCCAGCTCCTTGCGTTCGTGGACGTCGGTCAGCGAACCCACCATTCGCGTAGGCACGCCGTCGGCACCGCGAATGACCAGCGCACGCGCGAGCACCCACAGGTAACTGCCGTCACCGCGCCGGATGCGATGCTCGAGCTCGACACCACTTGAACGGCCCTCGACGTGCTCATCGATCGCCGCGAGTAGACCCTGCAAGTCGTCCTCGTGAACGCGACCGAACCAGTCGTTGCTTGTGTTTCCGACCGCCTCCGCCGGGCAGCCGACGAGTTCCATCCAGCGTGCGGAGTAGAAGACCTCGTCCTTCACGAGGTCCCAGTCCCACAAGCCGCCGCTCGCCGCCTGGGCGGCAAGCGCGTACCGCTCCTCGCTGAGTCGGATCTCCTCGACGAGTCCCCGCTCGCGTTCAAACGACCGCTCGACCTTCTCCCGCTGCTCCTCCAGCGATGCCAGGTTGGCCTGGTGGTCGAGGGCAACGGCCAACAGCGCCGCCCACTGATTCAAGGTCTCGCGACCGGAGGCGACCTTACTGTCGATCTGGCCGACGATGCTGAGTAGTCCCCAGTCACTCGATCGAACCTTGACGGGCAGCACGAAGACGACGTCGTCGAGGGCCTCATCGGCGATTTCGAGGAGTTGCATCGGTGGAAAGACGGAGGCTGCGACGGTCTCGTCAAGACCGGGAGGTCGCCGGCCGGAGGTGGTGTCACGGTCAAACGCCCCGACGACGGCAAGTGTCGGGTCGGCGCCAGCAACGAGCTCACCGGGCGCCTCTGACCACAACCCCAAACAGCCGGCCCGAACTGACGTGCGTTCAAGCCACTGCAGTGATCGCGGATCTTCTTCGTGGCTGCGGAGCAGGTCCATGGCGACTGCGTACTGCGTGGCGAGCGCGTTCTGGAAATACGCGCTCTCGTTGTACTGGTCCTGCGAGTGGATCGCCGACAGCATCAGCATGACGCGCACAATTTGGTCAGCGACCCGTCGTGCACCATCGCCGCCATCGCCCGCTTGCGCCGCTACGAGGTCGGCACCGAAGTCGCGGATCGCCGCCATGATGCCGCGGATGGTCTGGTTGCGCGGACTACGCAGGTACAAGGCCTCGAGGTCACCGCGAAGCTTCGTGTCCGGCGGGACCGGACTGCCCTTCAACGCGCCCTCGAGCAGTTCGACGACGGACGACGCGGCGGCGGCGATCGTCGTTGGCCGGCTCGATGCTCCTGTGTCGGCCGTGAGCGTGCGGTCGAGCCGCTCTTCCAACCAGCGGCGGCGAGCAGCTGGCGTCCGACGCACCTGTTCGCGCGATGCGGCATCGCCGATGTCGCTGCTGCAGCCGCAGGATTCGCGGACAACGAACAACGTCGGTGCCTCGTGTTGCCCGTCTGCAACATCGACGCCGGCCAGCTTGTCGAGCAGGAGCTGCGCAGCCAGCCGGCCAAGCGCGCCGAAGTCCTGACGGATGCTCGACAACGCCGGCTTCATGAACGTCGCGGCGTCGATGTCGTCGAAACCGATGATGGCCTGGTCACGGGGAAGCTCGAGACCGGCCGCGGTCAACGCCGACATGACGCCAATCGCGTTCACATCGGTGGCGACCATCACTGCGGTCGACCGCAGCCCGTCGGCGAGCATGGCCTGGCCGGCCTGCACCCCGAACTCCTCTTCGTTGTCGGCGGTAGAAAACACGAGTGTCGGGTCAGGTTCGATGCCTGCCTCGATCAGGGTCTCGACGTAGGCAGCATGCCGTTCCTGAATGTCGTCCTGGTGCATCATGCCGACGAACGCGATCTTGCGGTGACCATGGGCTATGAGGTGCCGCACGGCCTCACGGACGCCCTGCTTGTTATCGGGTTGCACGGTGGGGCACACCACGCCGTCGAGCTGCTTGCTGATGAGCACGAGCGGCTTACCCGACTGACGAATCGCATCAAGGTACGTCGGCGTCGCGGCGTCTGTTACGACGATGCAGCCCGCGAGGTGCCCCCAGGCCGCAGCGTGCGGATGCGGCGCAGTGTCAGGACGCTCGGAGTAGTTGACGCCCGGGTCGGAGGTCTGGATAGCGACCAGTCGCGCGCCAGCCTCGGCGGCCGCGTTCGCGACGCCCCTGATGACGCCGCCGAAATAGAACCCGCTCACAAACGGCGAGAGCACGCCGATCGTTGGCGGGGTATCCATGCCAGCCCTATCGGCCGTCCGAACCGGGTTCTGAGCGCGAATTGGAGCGACCTGACGCTCAGGCGGCTGCGATGACCCGGTTGCGCCCGGCGCCCTTGGCGCGGTACATCGCGGCGTCCGCGGCGCGGAGCAGTTCCGACTTTCGGGGCGCCTGCGGAGGCAGGGCGGCCACGCCAAGGCTGACGGTGACCTTGCCCCGTTCGCTGCGGGCGACGAACGCGGTCGGACCGGTCTCGACCGCCCGTCGAATCACTTCTGCCCGACGCAGAGCGGTCTCCGGCCCGGTCCCGCTCAGGAGAACCGCGAGTTCGTCGCCCCCGAGCCGGTATGCGCGGTCGTTTTGGCGGCTGTTCGCCGACAGCGCCTTCGCCACAATGCGAAGGGTTTGGTCACCGATGTCATGGCCGAAGGTGTCGTTGACAGTCTTGAAGTCATCGATGTCGACAAGAATCAGCGACACCGGCTCATCGTCGTCCAACTGTTCGACGTCGAAGTCGAAGGTGCGACGGGTGAGCAACCCGGTGACCGCATCGTGTTGGGCCTCGTAGCGCAGCGACCGAATCGCTTCGTCGAAGCGATCTCGGGCGGTCACCAGCGTCACCATGATGCCGACGAGGATCAGGGAGACGCCGACCGAGTCTTCGATGATCCGCCCCGGCGGGTCGATCAGCACGCACAAAATAGTCTCGGCGATGACGATCTCGGCGGCGATGAACCGCGCGACGACAGGCTTCAGATGGTAGGCCGCGAACAACAACGGCAACGAGAACGCAAGCTGCGACGAGGCAGTCGCGTCGCGGCTTCCGAGCGCGAGAAACAAGATGACCACCACCGGCAGGCCCGGCACCAATGGCCAGCACAGTGTGGGAAGCCGCTCCGGCGCCTGCCATAAGAGCACGCCGGCGACGGCAAAGACTACGGACACCAACCAAGGCACGAAGCGGAGGCCGTGCGGATAGCCAGGGGTCGGCACGACGGTCGCTTCCAGCGTGATCACAATCGCGCCGACGAACAGCAAGAGGGCAGCCGAACGGGCCGCGTCTGTGAGCACCCGCGGTCGAGCGGCCTCGATCCACTCTGTTCGCACGGCGCCCTATCGGCCGCGGCCGGCCTTTACTGAGGGCGCGCTCGCTTAGAGCCAGCCGTTGTCTTCGGCCACCCGCAGGGCCTCAACCCGATTGCGGGTGCCGGTCTTTGAGATGGACGACGACAGGTAGTTGCGCACGGTTCCTTCGCTCAGGAACAGGCGCTTCGCAATATCGGCGATGGTCGCGCCGTCGCGGGCGGCCGCGAGTGCATCGCGTTCGCGGGCAGTTAACGGACTGCTTCCGCCCGCCAGTGTGGCCGCGGCCAGTGTCGGGTCGACGACCCGTTCGCCCCGTGCAACCCGACGTACGGCATCTGCCAATTGCTCCACGGGCGCGTCCTTCACCACGAACCCGAGCGCACCGGACTCCATCGCGCGCCGCAAGTAGCCGGCCCGGCCAAACGTTGTCACGATCAGCACTCTGCAACTCGGCAGCTGTGACACCAGCGCCGCAGCCGCAGCAAGTCCGTCGAGACCTGGCATCTCGACGTCCAACACTGCAACATCAGGTCGGACGTCGAGGGCAGCGGCGACGACCTCGTCGCCTCGTCCGACTTGGGCAACTACCTCGAGGTCAGGCTCGAGGTTGAGCAAGGCGGCCAACGCACCCCGCACGAGGTGCTGGTCGTCGGCCATCAGGACCCGGATCACGTTGTTGTCCGACATCGCTATACGGGCACCTCGACGCGCAATCGAAAGCCGGTCGCACTGCCTTCAACTGGACCGGCGACCAACCGACCACCCATCGCGTCGGCGCGTTCCGCGAGTCCGGCCAGACCGTTGCCCGCAGGCGCCGTCGCCACCTCGCCCGCCTTGCGCGCGCAGCCAGATCCGTCGTCAACGATCTCGATGCCGGTCGCGTCGAGGGTGATCCGCACCGACTTCGCCTTGCTGTGTCGCACGACATTCGTCACACCTTCGCGAACGACCCAGCCGAAGAGTCCGCCGACCTCGGGAGACATTCCCTCAACGACTCCAGGCAACTGGGCGTCGATACCGGCCGCCTCAAGAACCTCGCGGGCAGTTGCGAGTTCAGTCGCCAACCGCACTTCGCGATAGCCGGCAACTGCCGCGCGCACATCGGCCAGGCTTTCACGCGCGAGCGTTTCGACCTCGGCAATCTCTTGCCGGGCCCGCGCCGGATCCTGATCGAAGAGGCGCGCGGCCAACGCAGCTTTCACCGTGACAGTCGTGAGCGAGTGACCGAGCAGGTCGTGCAAGTCGCGGGCAATGCGCATCCGCTCACGTTCGGCCGCAAGCATCGCGACCTCTTCGCGCATGGCAGCAAGCTCGGCGTTGGCCCGGATCAGGCGAGAGAACCCGAACACGGCGAGCGACGCCAGCGCGATGCTTGCGCCCATATCCCACTGCAGGCCCTTGACGTGCCACGGCCCGATGAATTGCGGCATCAAAGCGGACGTGATCGCGAAGGCGGCGACGATGGTCAACGCCACTCGCGACGGCAGCAAGATGATCGTTGCGGCTGCCACAAAGATCAGCATCCATAGGCCGTTCAACCCAATGACCGCCGTTCCAGCAGCGGTCACCACGAGAAGTTCGACGACGATCAGGTAGCTGTATCGCACTCCTCGCGCGCCCCACCAACCCAGCGGCACCAGGAACAAGTACGACCATGCGAACGCCACCAGCAACGCAGTTCCGACGATGCTCGCGGCAAGTTGATGATGGGTCCACGCGGCGCCGAGCGGGATCGCGAGATAGACGAGCCAAAAGCCGCCGCCCCGCCGCCACCGTGTTGGCCCATGCTTACGGTCGTTCGCTTCGCCGGGCGCGAACCAGCGGAGCTGGCGTCGCGCTGTGGGGCCTAACTCTCGAATGACCCCAGCAGCTTCCCACGTCGCGTGCGGCTCGACGTCCACGGAAGTCAACGACCTGTCGTCAGGCATCAGACGCGCGCCGTATCGCGACGGAAGGCGCGAGCCGCGAGAACGCTGAGCCCGACCGCCCACGCCGCCACGGTGATCCAGCCCTTCGCCGACCAACTCGGCTGGCCTGCGAGCGTGTGACCCGCTTGCACCAGCCAGTAGGTCGGCGTCGCTTGCGCGATGACGTGCAGCGCACCGTGGGTCGCGATCGGTGTGTACGCTCCGCCGAGCAACGCAAGAAGCGAGATGCCACCGCCGATGAACGGACCGATCGAGTCTGGAGTGAACAGGTGACCGATCCAGATTCCCAGTGCAGCAAAGGGGATGAGGCCAATCAGCACCAGTTCGGTCATGTGCAGCACGTTGGTCGGCGTCAAATGAACACCGAGCGTGGCTCCCGCAATGAAGAGCAAGATGATCGTGATGAGTGCGGTCAAGTAGCCGGTCAGCACCTTCGCCCGCAGGTAGGCACGAGTAGTCAAGGGCGTGAGTCTTAACTGACGGTTCCAGCCCGCTTGCCTTTCGGCGGCGATCCGCGCACCGACCGATGTCATAGCGACCATCGTGCCGAACGACGCCATGCCCGCGAGGTAGTACGTCGGGAATGGAATGCCCTCGAGCTGGATGTGCCGGTTAGCGCCGGCCACGGCGTAGAACAGCACGAGCGGAAAGATCAACGAAAAGATGAACGCCCGTTTGTTGCGCACGCTTCGAACGAGTTCGTAGCGAAGATAGGTGAGATTCATGACAGCTCCTCGGACTTCTCGTCGCCGGTCAGCAGCAGGAATGCCTCTTCGAGCCCGGCGCCCGCGATCTCAATGTCACTGACGGCTGGGAAAGCTCTTAGTAGGGCGCGGATCGCGGCGTCGGAGTCCTTGCAATGCAAGGCGACGGCCTCGCCGCGAAGCTCCGCAGTCTGTACGCCTTCGAGCGCGGTGAGACTCGAGATCGGCACGCCCGGCAACGTTGCTTTGATCGTGCGCAGCCCGACGGTTGCTTTGATCTCGGTTGCTGGGCCGTCGGCCACGATGCGGCCACGCGCCATCAAGACGATCCGGTCGGCGTAGGCGTCTGCCTCTTCCAGGTAGTGCGTCGCGAACACCACGGTCTTGCCTCGTGCCGCGAACTCGCGCATCGACGTCCAGAACTCGCGGCGTACTTCGACGTCCATCGCGACCGTTGGTTCATCGAGGATCAGCAGGTCGGGGTTCGACACCAACGCGATCGCTGACCGCACCCGCTGCGTCTGGCCACCCGACAGCTTCTGGGTTCGGCGATCGGCGATGTCCTCGATGCCGGTGACGCTCAAGACTTCGTCGACGCCCATGGGGTTCGGATACAGCGACGCCATCATGTCGATCAGTTCGCGCACGGTCAGGTCGCGCAACAGTTGGCCGGTCTGCAGCATCGCGCCGATCGCGCCTTGGGCAATCGCCTGAGCCGGCGTCATGCCGAACACCTGCACCGAGCCAGTGTCGGGCTTGGCTAGTCCGAGGATCATGTCGATCGTCGTTGACTTGCCGGCGCCGTTCGGGCCGAGCAGGGCGACCGTCTCACCGGGCGCGATCACCAGATCGATGCCGTCGACGGCGCGCACCGAGCCGTAACTCTTGCTCAGGGACGCAAGGCGGATACCCGCTGTGTTGGTCCTGAGGTCAATAGCAGTAGTCATGCCATTGATAGTGCCCGGTTCGGCGCGGCTCGGCCCAGTGCAACCCGTCGTCCATCGGCCATGACATGCGTCACCGCTCAGCGGCTGCTCACGTACTGGGCGTTGCACTGACTAATAGCGGTCTTGTCGCCATGGGCGTCCTTCAGGCAGTGCTGGAGGTTCTTGCCGGCCGGACTGTTCAACACGCTCACGCCGAGTGCGATGAGGCCGCCGGCCAAGATGATTGCGACGATGCCGGTGATGATGCCCGCGTTCGTGCCGCGCCGGTTGTCGGCCTCGCCGCGCTTGACCCGACCGCGGCCCACGAATCCGAAGACGACCGCGAGGATGCCCAACACGATGCCGCCGATGACCGTCCAGCTGACGACCACCGCAATGATGCCGAGCACGAGTGCTGCCGTGCCCGGTGCGTTGCGCATGCTGGCGCCGGGAGCGCCGTAGGTAGCTGGCGCCGGACCATCAAGCGTCGACATTTGCCTGCGCCTCTCGTTCTCGAATGCACCGCTGCGGTGACGCCGCCCATCTTCGCAGCCTTGAGTGCACCTGCGAGGGCCGAAACCGGTACATCCTGGCCTGCGAAGGCTTCGGATCGGCCTCGGCCGGGTCGAAGATGAAGCATGAGCCGGACGTCGAGGGCAACCGTCGCAACAGCCGTGATCGCCGGTCTCGCCACGGTCACAGCGGCCTGCGGCGGCGGTCATCACCATCAAGCAGCGCCCGACGGCACGCCGTCGAGTGCACTGAGCGGCGCGGCCAGCGCGGCCTCGTCGGCTGGGCCCACTGTCTCGAGCGCAGCCGCGACCGCGGTCGTTTCCAGCGTTGCCGCTTCGAGCGCGACTGCCTCGGGCGCCGGTTCATCGACCCCCGCAGCTAGCACCGCGCCGGCCAAGGCCTCGATCACTCCGACGCCGAGCAAGTCGGCCAGCGCAGCACCGACCGCGAAGCCCGTGCCGAAGCCGACGGCGGTAAAGCCGGCGCCCGTGAAGCCGGCTCCCCCAGCAGGTGGGGCATCGGGCTCCGATGTCCTCGCTGGCACGAGCTGCCAGATCTTTCCGGCCGACAACTATTGGCACGCAGACATCGCGTCGCTGCCCGTCGACCCGCGTAGCGCAGCGTGGCTCAATGCGATGGGAGCATCGACCCGCAAGCTGCACCCCGACTTTGGACCGTCGGGCGACCCGAACAACCCCTATGGCATCCCGGTCACCATCGTGCCGGGCGGCCAGACGCTGGTGCCGGTCAAGTTCACGTACGCCGACGAGAGCGACACGGGCCCGTACCCGCTAGGGCCGAACACGCTGATTGAAGGCGGCGCGAACTCGGGTGGCGACATGCACGCAATCATGGTCACCTCCGACTGCCAGCTGTTCGAGACGTGGGACACCCTCGACACGACGTCCGGCTGGACCGCTGGCTCGGGTGCGCACTGGTCATTGTCGAGCGATGCATTGCGCCCAGTCACATGGACTTCAGCGGACGCCGCCGGGTTGCCGATTCTGCCGGGCCTGCTCCGGTACGACGAAGTGAAGTCTGGTCACGTCGACCACGCGATCAGGTTCACCACGAACGTCACCTCCGACACCTTTCTGTGGCCAGCGCGTCACGAGGCGGGCTCGCAGACGAACGAGAACCTTTATCCGCCGATGGGCGCGCGATTCCGCCTGAAGGCCGACTTCAACATCAAGACCTACTCGGCGCAGGCGCAGACCGTGTTGAAGGCCATGCAGACTTACGGTCTCGTGCTGGCCGACAACGGTTCGCCTTGGTATTTCCAGGGCACCGCCGACAATGCCTGGCCCGACGCACTCATCGAGTCGCTGAAGACCATTCCGGCGAGCGCGTTCGAAGCGGTCGACACCAGTAGCCTCGAGACCAGCAACACGAACAGCGGCGCCGTCCGCTAGCACCACGACGACTACCGTCGACGCATGACCCGAATTCCGGGTGACCCTGGACCATGGCGCTGGCTGTTGTTTGCTATCGGCCTGCGACTGCCACCGCGCAATCGCGAATGGGTGCGCCACGAACTGACCGACGCGGGCTGGCGCACTCGCGCCGCAGTGCGGCAGCTCGTCCTCGTTGTTCCGGTTGCGGCGGCGTTCGCCGCACTGCCCGGGCCGTGGTCGTTGAAGGTGACGCTCATGGTCCTCGTGCTGGCGGGAGGATTGTTGGTTTCGCTGATGTACGCCGACAGCATTCGCGCGTCACGGCTTCGTCAACACGACTTGCCGGTTCCGGCTGATCGCGACCTAGGTCGTCCGACCGACTCCCCCTGAGCCCCTCGCCGTCCGGACCATAATCGGTGAGCCGCACCGTCCAACGACAAGGACCACACGTGACCGAGTTCCCCGATTTCTCTCTTGCCGGCAAGGTCGCCCTTGTGACGGCGAGCGGCCGCGGGTTAGGGCGCGCCATCGCGATCGCGTTGGCACATGCCGGAGCGGACGTTGCCCTCGGTCTACGCGACATCGATTCAGCGGGCGACGTCGCAGAAACAATTACTGCGATGGGACGGCGAGCAGTGCCGTTTCAGATGAACATGACCAGTCTGCCCGAGATCCGCAAGGCGATCGCGAACGCGCATGACACGTTTGGGCGGCTCGACATCCTGGTCAACAACGCGGGCATCGCACCCGGCGCGCCCGCATCGGAGGTGACCGAGGAGAACTTCGACGCGACGCTCCGGGTCAATCTGAAGGGCACCTTCTTCGCGAGCCAGGCCGCCGCGAACATCATGACCAGTCAAGGCTCCGGGCGCATCATCAACATCGGGTCGCAGGCTGGCTTGGTCGCGTTGCCCGGTGAGTCGATCTACTGCATGACGAAGGCCGCGATCGGCCACTTGACCAAGTGCCTCGCGGTTGAGTGGGGTGTTCGCGGCATCACGGTCAACTGCGTCGCGCCGACGTTCATCGAGACTCCGGGCACTGAACCTGCGTTGGCAGACCCTGCGTTTCGCGCCGATGTGATCGAGCGCATCGCCGCGCTGCATCGAATCGGTCAGCCCGTCGATGTGACCGGGGCTGTCGTGTTCTTGGCCTCAGACGCCGCGTCGTTTATCACCGGAACGACGATCCCCGTTGACGGCGGTTGGACAGCGCGCTAACGACCACGAAGAAGCGATACCCGGAACTCACGCAACTCAGCCTGAGCCAAGCCACTGACAAAGATCGGATCGGCTTCGACGATGGCCCGCGCAGCTGCCTCGTCGGCCGCCTCGAACACGACGATGCCGGTGTTCTTCGAACCCAAGGTCGGCCCGGCCATGACCAGCACGCCTTCAGCAAGCAATCTCTTCAGTCGTTGGAAATGCTCCGACCAGACCGCCTCTTCTTCTTCGGTCATGTTTTCTGCGAAGTCGTCACGCGGTGCGTGGACGAAGTAGATCCACTCGGCCATGAGACGACACTTCCATGGCGGTGTGCGGTCGGCAAGGAAACGCGTCGGATGTCAGTCGGCTGCACTCTTGCGAGTGGACCGCACGGTCCGTCGCACCCGAGCGCGTAGCGCCCTTCGCGCGACCGGCCCAAGATCCTCGACGACCTCGACGAGGGCGCCGAGCATTTCGAGTGACGCAATCGCATTCTGCGCGCCTTCGGGATCGACACCGTCGAACAACTCGATGCCGATGAATGATGCGGCGATCCCTCGAGCGAGTCCGTCCGCGTTCGCGACTTCGGCCAGTGGACTGCTCTTGAGCAGTCGCACGAGCGTCGTTTCGATTTCGGCGATCCACAGTGCAAGTGCGTGCTTAGCCGCGGCTGCCAGATTGGCGTCTTGTTGCGCGCCTGCGAGCACCTGGGCGAGCACAGTCACGTTGCCTGCGGCGCGTTCGCGGGTGTGCATCTCGCTCCCGAGCGCAAGCAGCTCCCGGAACGAGCCGACCTGCTCGAACTGCGGCCGATAAAGGGCAACGCGTTCAGCTGTCGATTCGCGGCAGGCGGCGTCGATCAACTGGTCGATGGTGCCGAAGTGATAGAAGATCAACGCCTGGTTGACGCCCGCTGTTGCAGCGATCACTCGCGCCGACGTACCGGCGATTCCTTTGTCGCGCAGCGTCGTGATCGTGCCGTCGATGAGCTTGCGGCGAGTGTCGCTCACCGCAGCGCCGGGCGCCGGAACGCCGTGCAGCGGAACAAGGTGCAGCGGAACAGGGTGCGAGGTCGGCGGTTGTGGAGGTCAGCAGGTCGGCGAGCGCGTTCGAACCCGACCACCCGAGGGCCAACGAAGGCTCCGGTCGCTCCAGCCATCAGCGCGACGACGAACAGCCACAGCCAACCGCCCGTCACCCATGCCTCCTCCCCTGGGCCGTCTGCGAGCGCCTCCGCGGCCAAAGCAAGGAACGGTACCGCGGCAGCGATTCCCGCTACAGGTCGCGCCATCCGTTCGTTCCCGGGGTCCGCAACGCCTGTCACGGCCAGCGCCACGCCGCCGAATAAGCCGACGAACAACCCGACGATGCCTCCGACGACCGCGGCGACGGGCGCGAAAATGACGACGTCGCCCACCCCAGCTGGATCGTTCGCCAGCAGCGACAACGGCACCACGAGCACGACTACTGACGCGACGCCCAAAGCCATGCCACATATAGCGCCGTAGCCGATCGACCGGGCCAGAATGCGGGCTGCTGACGTGCGCGAACGCTCAGACATGTGCGCTCCAACCTGAGATACCGGGTAGACCCAATGAGTACTTTTGAGCGATCGCTCAGAAGTATTGTAACACTCATTTGAGCGATCGCTCAAGTGGTGAAGAGGCGCCGTGCACAGATCGTGCGGGTACCCGACAAGCCGCATGGGATCGTAGGTAGGTGAGCTTCGAGGTCGCGAGCCGCGAGACGTTGCGGCATAACCCGCTGAACGCGGTGACGGCGATTGTCGAGCGCGTCACAGACCCCGCTGGTCACACGCTGATCCGCAAGGAGCTGCGTCGACCTGACGTCGCGTCGACACAGGGGTCAACAATGGACTCAACAGAGGGGACGCCGGGGGCGTGGGCCGCATCTACGGACCCTCAGCACTGGAACTACTGGCGGCGAGAAGCAGACGCGTACTTGTCCGAACCGTTGCACGAAGGACTACAGGCCGCTGGCCTCGACATGGCGGGGGTCGATGTCGAGGAGACGGACACCGGCGTCGTCCTGTTGTTGGAGGACGTCGCAGGTACACCTGGCACCGACTTCTCACTCGACGACCACGTGGCGCTTGCCCGCGCGCTCGCGCGTTGGCAGGCGCAAGGACCCCTAAGCGAGTCGTGGGCGTCACGTCGGTTTCTGCGGGAGTACTCCGCGAGCAAGCCCGCGCGTTATGAGCTCGTGGACGAAGACGCCGCGTGGCAGCAGCCACTCATCGCGAAATGTTGGCCAGCTGAGTTGCGCGAAGGCTGGCGACGATTGCTAGCCAACCGCGAGACGCTGTTGCGAATCATGGAGTCGCTCCCGAGCACCCGCTCGCACCTCGACGTTTGGGTGAGCAACGAGATTCGCCGACCTCCCGGCGCGATCGTGCTGCTCGACTGGGCGTTCGCCGGCGACGGCGCCGTTGGCGAAGACCTGGGCAACCACATACCCGACGCGGTGTTCGACTTGTTCTGGCCAGCCGAACGACTCGCGGAGCTCGACGAAACCTGCTTCGACGCGTACCTGCACGGGCTTCACGAAGCCGGCTGGCGCGGTGCCGACCGCCAAGTACGCCTCGGTGTCGTCGCATCGTGCGTCAAATACGTATGGCTGCTGCCCCGTCTTCTCGAAAGCGCCGCCGCGACCTCCCATCGGGCCTACCACCAGACCGCCGACAGCGAGCACCTGTACCAGCAGCGCGGTGCCGCCCTGATGCATCTCGCGACCTGGTGCGACGAGGCACTCGTGCTTGCGACGGCCTGACAACCTTCAACGTGCCTGCTGCGTTTCTGGGGGTATCAGGTCTGGGAATGGTTTGCGTGGGCGCAAGTAAGGACGGGGAAATCGTGCGTCGTTCGAAGGTCGAACTCATCGCTGCAGGGACGCTCGCGACGGCACTCGTCGGCACCGCGTTGGCGGTCCCGTGGAGCGCTGCGAGCGCCGCGATACCAACGCCGACGTGGAGCGCTTCGCCGACATCGAGCACTCCGCCGAACGTGCAGGGTTCGACCGAGTCGACGGTCTTCGATCCGGCCACGGGCCAACTCCTCGATGTCGACTCGGCCGTCACTAGCTGCAACACCTTTACCTGGGACGGCGCCGCCTGGGCGAAGCACAATCAAATGACCGGGCCGGGCTGGCGATCGGCGCCCGCGCTGGGCTACGACGCCGCGACCAAGCAGGTGGTGATGTTCGGCGGTTTTGGCGATCCAACATGCCCGCAGACCGATGCCGCGTACTCACTCGACGACACCTGGACCTGGAACGGGTCGATCTGGACCCAGCAACATCCCGCGACCGTTCCTCCTCAGGCGACCGACGGTTGTGCCGCGTACGACCCCGCGTCGGGTCACCTCATCATGTTCGGCGGCAACGACGTGATCCCCACTGCGGGCGGCGAAGCATTCGGCGATACGTGGCAATGGACGGGCACGAACTGGGTCAAGCTCACGCCCGCGTCGCATCCACCGGCGAACGGGCAGTGCTACATGACGGACGACGAGGCGCGCGGCGACGTTGTCCTGCTCATCTACTCGGGCCAAACAGCGAGCGGCGATGCGAACGTGCAGACCTGGACCTGGGACGGCAGCAACTGGAGCCAAGTCGCCAACTTTCCAGTCCCTGACGCGCTGAACCCGATTTCGTACGACGCACAGTCGAAAGACGATCTCGTCTACGTCGCTGAGACTGGCCCGTGCACGAACACCAGCCCGACCACCTCTTCGTGCCCGGAGGTCGATGAGGTATGGGCGTTCGACGGGACGGCGTGGGCGAAGGTCTCCTCCAGTGGACCGGAGATCGGTTCCGACACCACTGATTCTGTGGATGCAGCGACACATCAACTGGTCGCGCTCGGCGGTATCCGCTCCGCGCCGAGTGGCTTCGTGCTGAACAGCAAGACTTGGGTGTATGCGTCAGCCGGATCGTCCCCGGCGAGCCCGGTGCGACTGTCAGGCGCGAACCGCCAGGCGACAGCAGTGGCAGCGTCGAAGGCGCAATTCCCGACCACCGGGTCGGCGTCCGCCGTCATTCTGGCACGTGCCGATGTGTTCGCCGACGCGCTTGCCGGTGGTCCGCTAGCTGCAGCGAAGCACGCGCCGTTGCTACTTACATCGTCTAGTTCGCTGGACGACGTGACAAAGGCGGAGATTCAACGAGTGTTGCCGAGCGGTGGAACCGTCTACTTGCTCGGTGGCACGAGCGCACTATCGGACGACGTCGCAGCGGCCATAACGGCGCTAGGTGATGTGCCGATGCGGGTGTCGGGTGCTGACCGGTTCGCGACGGCGGTAGCGATCGCCGATGCGATGGGTGACCCGACGACCGTCTTCGAGGCGAGCGGTGCCGATTTTCCGGACGCGTTGTCGGCCGTGCCAGCAGCGATTAAGGAGCATGCTGCGATCTTGCTGACGAACGGATCTGCGCAAGCACAATCGACGTCCGCTTACCTCACAGCACACGCGACTACGCGCTACTCCGTCGGCGGACCCGCGGCGTGGGCAGATCCGTCGGCGATCGCGCTCGCCGGAGCCACCCGCTACGACACGTCGGCGGCCGTCGCATTGGCGTTCTTCCCCAACACAACCGGGATCGATTTGGCGTCAGCGTTGACGTTTCCGGACGCGCTCGCCGCTGGCCCACTCGCGGGTGCGGCCGGCCACCCCGTGCTGCTCGTCCCGCCATCGGGCGCGTTGCCCGAGCCGTTCACCGCCTACCTGTCGACACACGCGGCGACCGTCTCGGCTGTGGACGCTTTCGGCGGCACGAGTGCCCTGAGCGCCACCGTGCTGAGTGCGGTCGGCGCGGCGCTGCGCTAGTGGGCCGCTAGCTCGCTGACCGGCCGCCGCGACCGCCGGATCGAAGCGACTGCGAGAAACAGCAGCACGCCGATGCCGATGATCACTGCGACTGCGCCGCCGATCGGGATGTTGCCTTGTCCGGTGCCTGGATGCTTCGGCCGATCGGTCAAGAACGCGAACCCGAGCGTCGCTGTGAACGCCGCGAGAGTCGCACCTACGAGCCAAGCCGTCAGGTGCGAACCTGACGGAAGCATCTGCCGTCGGGCACCATGACGCGTACCGAACCAACAGATGGCAGCGGCAACCCCGCAAATGGCAGTGATGATGAGTACCTGAACGACCCAGTACGCCGGCGAGCCGGTCGTGGTGGCCGCCGAGTTGTGACCTCGTCCTGTCCCGAGATACCACGACTGCGCTGCTGTCGCGCCCACCATGGGTGGGACCACAATGCGGACGACAGCTCGCGGGTTGGGTGCGATCAAACCGGCGACGATCGCGATGAACAATCCAATGATGGGGCTCATGGCCTTGGCTCCTCAGGTGACGTGATGACTGCCACGTCGACCATGGCTTGGATGCTTGCCGCGGCACATCACCCCAGGGTCGGAACATCGAGGTGGCCTGTAGTACTCAAGTAGGAGTCTGGGCTTATCAGGTGGAAGCCTGCGCTTACACGATCGAGAACCCTCCATCGACGGTCAGTGTCGCGCCGTGAATGTTCGTGGCCGCATCGCTGGCCAGGAATGCGACGACGGCGCCGACGTCCTCAACGGTGCTCATCCGTCCCGATGGGATCCGGGCCACGATCGGCGCGAGCTGCGCTTCGCGATCGAGATTGAAATCGGTCGCCGTCGGCCCGGGCGCGACGGTGTTGATCCGGACGCCGGACGCGGCGAACTCCGCTGCCCAACTCTTGGTCAATGAATGAAGAGCTGCTTTCGTTGCGCTGTAGATCGCTGAGCGGGGCATGCCCACGAGTCCGTTGATCGACCCGATGTTCACCACTGCACCCCAGCCGCGCTCGGCCATCGCCGGCGCCAGCATGCCAGTGAGCAGGAACGGCGCGATGACGTTGACCGCAAGCGCCCTTGTCATCAGCGACTCGCTGACATTGGCAGTCGGGTTCGGATCGATCAACATCGCCGCGTTGTTGACAAGCACGTCAATCTCGCCGCCCGCCACTTCCGCCGCGCCCGAAGCTAGCGCCGCCGCGGCACGCTCACCGTTGCTCAAGTCGGCTTCCACAAAGGCCGCCCGACCACCTTCGGCGATCAGTTCCTTGACAACCTGCGCACCCCGCCGTCCGTCACGCCCGTTGACCACCACGAACGCGCCGGCCTGGGACAGGCTGCGGGCGATACCGACGCCGATGCCGCCGGTCGAACCCGTTACCAGCGCGCGGCGTCCGTCGAGGCTGCTGCTGCCCATCGTCACCCCCCGTAGTTCTGGACTGTGGAACCCAAACTTGTCGGAGTAGTTTTGGACTCTCAAGTCCAGTCTGGAAAAGGAGCACACGTGAGCGACACGCTCACGGCGAAGGGTGCCGACACTCGTCGTCGAATCATCGAAGGCGCTGCGGCGGAGATCCGCGAACACGGCGTCAGCACGACGACGCTCGACGATATCCGCGCACGCACGCACACGAGCAAGGGCCAGCTGTTTCACTATTTCCCACGTGGACGCGAAGAACTGCTGCTCGTCGTCGCACAGCATGAAGCCGACCGCGTTCTTTCCGATCAACAACCGCACCTGGCTCGGCTCACCAGCTGGCGAGCATGGCACGCGTGGCGCAATGCAGTCGTCGACCGCTATCGCGCGCAGGGCACGAGTTGCCCACTCTCTGTGCTGATGACCGAGCTCGGGCGATCGACACCGGCTGCACGCACCATCACGACGCAACTGATCAGTCAGTGGGAAAGTGACATCTTCGCCGGTGTTCGCTCGATGCAGAAGTCGGGGCGGGTGTCCGCTGCGCTTGACGCCGACCGGGCCGCAAAAGCACTACTTGCGGGCATCCAGGGCGGTGTTTCGATCATGCTGGCGACTGGCAGCATCGCGCATCTTGAGGCAGCTCTGGATGCAGGCATCGAGCAGCTACACGACGTCTGAAAGCAACATCGGCGGGTAGGCGTACGGGGTGAGGCAGCCGAGACGTTAGGAGATAGTGATGGCGAACTTCATCACCATTGGGTACGGCGACGAAACAGGCTACGAGCGAACCGAAGCACCGACGCTGGCCGACGCCATCGACATCGTGTCGCAGACGCCCCGCGCAGTCGCTCAGGGCGTGGTTGAAGTGTGGCTGTTCGAAAAGTCGAGCCAACGGCCTACAACGTGGACCAGCGGATGGTCTTAGGGGCGAACACCTATCGGCTGTTCGTACAGCTGCTGGGCTCGAGCATGGAGAATCCAGAGATCGGCGACCCGTGGGTCTCTCGGATGACGAGCCTGCCGGCAACGGTGATGTCGACCACGCTGAAAGAACCTCTTGACTGGCCGAACGCGACAGTCGTAGGCGGTGACGCCGTTGACGTCGTCGCCCGGCTGAAAGAAGAGTCCGACGTGCCGTTGCGCTCCCATGGCAGCGTGGCGATGAACCGGGCACTGATGGCGGCCGGCTTGGTCGACTTTGTTCAGGTCACGGTCTTCCCGGTGATCACCGGTCGCAGCGGCGAAGACCCGGTCTTCCAAGGTGCGGCTGACTTCGACCTCGAGCTGCTCGAAAGCCGGACGCTCGACGGCAACATCCATGAACTCATCTACCGACCTAGCCTGCACTCCTGAATTCCGGGCGAGCTGCTATGCCGGCGGTGGCTCCCACAACTCGATCGCATTGCCTTCGAGATCATGTATCCGCGCGAAACGCCCCGTCTCAGGTGAGTCCCATTCGGGCTTGACGATCACGGCGATCCCGCTGGCGTTCAATTGTTCGAGCAGTCCGTCGAGATCCCTGACGCGCAGGTTGAGCATGAACTGCTTATCCGCTGCCCAATAGTCGGTCGTCGCCACGAACGGCGCGAAGATCAGCGGGCCACCCTGCACGTTCCACGACCATTCGTCGGCCGGCTCGGTGCCCTCGGCGGCGCAGCCAGCGCCGACACCGGGATGCTCGCGATACCAAGCACTGAGCACGTCAGGGTCCTGCGCGCGAAAGAAGAACCCGCCAACCCCAAGCACCCGGCATCGTCGCGAACCAATCAGTCGAGGTGGGTTTCCATCAGCTGGCGGCCAGCCTCTGTGATCGAGCCCGACAGCGATGGATACACCGAAAAGCTCTGCGCGATCTGGTCGACGGTCAAGCCGAGCTGAACGCCCATCGTCACAGGCAGAATCAACTCGCTCGCCTTCGGCGCAACGATGACACCGCCCAACACGACACCCGTTCCTGGTCGCGCAAAAAGCTTCACGAACCCGTCTGTGACGCCGGCCATCTTCGCTCGCGCGTTACGCGCGAGCGGTAACTTCACCGACCGCACCTCAACCGATCCCGCATCGACTGCGCTTTGCGAGACGCCGACTGCGGCGATCTCAGGATCGGTAAACACGTTCGCGGCGACCATCGACAGCCGCAGCGGCCGTACGGCTTCACCAAGCGCGTGCCACATCGCGATGCGTCCCTGCATCGCGGCGACCGATGCGAGCATCAGCAACCCCGTGCAGTCGCCGGCTGCGTAGACGCCGGTAGCAGAGGTGCGCGATACCCGGTCGACTTCGACATAGCCGGACGCCGACACGCGCACGCCGGCCTCGTCGAGACCGAGGTCAGCGGTGTTCGGTACTGACCCGACCGCCATCAGACAATGCGAGCCCGAGACGGTAGAACCGTCGGCCAATGTAACGAGCACACCGTCCGCCGTCCGCGTGACTGCTGTAGCGCGCGCATTGTTCACCACGGTCATGCCACGGCGGCGAAACACCGATTCGACGACGGCCGCAGCGTCGGCGTCCTCGCCAGGGAGCACCCGGTCGCGCGACGACACGAGCGTTACTTGCGATCCAAGCGCCTGATACGCACCGGCGAACTCGGCGCCGGTCACACCTGACCCGACGACGATCAGCTCCGAAGGAAACGCGTCGAGGTCGTAGATCTGGTGCCAGGTCAGGATCCGTTCGCCGTCAGGGACAGCGGTTGGCAACACGCGAGGATGCGCGCCAGTCGCCAGCAACACGACGTCCGCATCGAGCTCTTGAACGCTGTCGTCCGTGCTCACCACGACCCGATGGCCTGCGACGGTCGGTGCCGCGAGCCGGGCCGACCCGGCGATGACCTGGACGTTCTCCCCCGAGAGCCGCAGCGCGATGTCGTCCGACTGCGCCTGCGCGAGCGATCGGACGCGGGCATTGACCTGGGTCGCGTCGACAGTGATGTGCCCCGCGTCGTGGTCCGTGCCGCCATCGAAGCGGACGCCGAGGCGTGGCGATAGTGCAAGGGCGGTCATCGCCTCGGCCGTGGCGATGAGGGTTTTGGACGGCACGCAGTCGGTGAGCACGCAGGCGCCGCCGACGCCGGTGCGTTCGACGATCGTGACCTCCGCGCCGAGTTGCGCCGCCACCAGCGCCGCCTCGTAACCGCCGGGGCCGCTCCCGATAATGGCGATGCGCGTCACGTGCCGCATTCTGTCGTAACCGTCTAACCTTCGGTGCGTGGCCCTGTACGCCGCCTATGGCAGCAACCTCGATCCCGAGCAGATGCTCACGCGGGCACCGCATTCCCCCGCGCAGGGAACCGGCTGGCTGCAGGGCTGGCGATTGACCTTCGGGGGCGAGGAATTGAGCTTCGAAGGGGCGCTCGCCACGGTTGTCGAAGACTCCGACCGCCAGGTGTTCGTGATGCTCTACGACGTCCCGTCGTTCGACGAGCCCGAGCTCGACCGCTGGGAGGGCAACGCGCTCGGCCTCTACGACAAGATCCGGGTGCGGGTCGCGACTCTCGAAGGCGACCTGACCGCGTGGCTTTACGTCCTGAATGGGTACGAGGGTGGTCTGCCATCGGCGCGCTACCTCGGTATGGTCGCCGACGCGGCAGAGACGGCCGGAGCACCGGCTGACTACGTGAACGAGCTGCGGCTGCGGCCGTGCAGATCGGTAGGCGACACTTCGGTGGACGACGACCTGGCGGGCGACGCGTGAGCACCCTCACAACTGTCGAGGCTGCGGCACAGGCCGCGGACCGGCTTGCTGAGCTGACCGGCGTCGAGCGGCACGACGTTGCGATCGTGCTCGGCTCCGGCTGGGTGCCGGCCGCCGAAGCCATCGGTGAGCCAACACATGACATCGCGGTAACCGACCTCCCTGGATTCGCGCCGCCGGCAGTGCTCGGTCATGCGGGCCGGATCCGTTCAATCGATTCCGATGGCCGACGGGTCCTGGTCTTTCTCGGCCGCACCCACCTGTACGAGGGTCGCGGCGTCGACGCGGTCGTGCACGGTGTGCGCACCGCTGCACAAGCCGGCTGCCGGGTCATCGTGTTGACCAACGGGTGCGGCGGGCTTCGCTCGGATTACGTCCCTGGCCAGCCGGTGCTGATCTCCGACCATCTCAATCTGACCGCGACGTCGCCATTGCAAGGTGCAACGTTCGTCGATCTGACCGATCTCTACAGCACCCGCCTGCGGGCGATTGCGCGCGAGGTCGACCCGACTCTGACTGAAGGTGTGTACGCCCAGTTACCCGGCCCACACTACGAAACCCCGGCTGAAATCAAGATGCTGCGCACGTTGGGCGCCGACCTCGTCGGAATGTCGACCACACTCGAAGCGATTGCCGCGCGCGATGCGGGCGCCGAGGTGCTCGGCATCTCGTTGGTAACCAACCTCGCCGCGGGCATGACCGGCGAACCGCTCGACCATCTCGAGGTTCTCGCCGCGGGAAATGCATCGGCCGCACGCGTGGGTGCGCTACTCGCACAGGTCGTGTCGCGGCTGTGAACTATGAGGACGCTGCGCGGACGTGGCTCGCCGAAGACCCTGACTCCGACACGCGCGCCGAGCTTTCTTCGTTACTCGAGTCAGGGGACGCCGAGGGGCTGGCCGATCGGTTCGCTAGCCGTCTGCAGTTCGGAACCGCAGGGCTTCGCGGCGCACTTGGTGCTGGCCCGAACCGGATGAACCGCGCGGTCGTCATGCGCGCGGCCGCTGGGCTTGCTGCTTACTTGCTCGACACCGGCGGCACGTCGGTGGTCATCGGTTACGACGCGCGGCACAAGTCCGATGTGTTCGCCTGGGACACCGCCGCGGTCATGGCCGGCTTCGGAATCACCGCTTCGGTGCTACCGCGCCCACTGCCGACGCCGGTGTTGGCGTTCGCAATCCGTCATCTCGAGGTCTCAGCTGGCGTCATGGTCACGGCGTCGCACAACCCTGCGCAGGACAACGGCTACAAGGTGTACCTCGGTGACGGCGGGCAGATCGTGCCACCTGCCGACGCCGATATCTCGCGGCACATCGACGCAGTCGGCGCGCTCGCCGACGTCCCGCGAAGCGATGCTTGGCAGTTGCTCGACGACGCCGTGCTCGACGCGTACATCGACGGCATCACATCGATGCCCTTGCTCGCGACGTTGCCGCATCGCGATGTGCGGATCGCGTACACGCCGCTGCATGGAGTTGGCCGTGATGTTGTGCTTGCTGCGTTCGGGCGCGCAGGCTTCTCGTCGTTGTCAGTGGTAGCGGAACAGGCTGCACCTGACGCGGATTTTCCGACTGTTGCGTTTCCAAATCCTGAAGAGCCGGGCGCGATTGACTTGGCGCTTGCGTTGGCGCGCTCTTCTGGCGCGGAACTGGTTCTTGCCAATGATCCGGACGCCGACCGCTGCGCCGTCGCGATTCCCGATTCCACGGTTGACGGTGGCTGGCGGATGCTGCGCGGTGATGAAGTCGGTGTTCTGCTAGCAGATTTCCTTTTGGCACAAAGGATTTCTGGCCGGTACGCGACGTCGATCGTGTCGTCGTCGCTGCTGTCTCGGATGGCGGCTGCGCACGGAATGGCCTACTCCGAAACGCTGACCGGCTTCAAGTGGATCGTTCATGACCACCCAGACCTTGTGTACGGGTATGAAGAGGCCCTCGGATATTGCGTTGCCCCGTATTTGACGCGCGATAAGGACGGCATCAGCGCTGCGTTGATCGTCGCTTTGTTGGCCGCGACTTTGCAGGCTTCTGGGTCGTCGCTCGTTGCGCGGCTTGACGAACTCGCGCGTGAGTACGGCTTGCACGCCACCGACCAAGTGTCGGTCCGGGTTTCGGACCTTTCGCTCATCGGCGCCGCGGTTGACCGGCTGCGCGCAGCTCCGCCGTCCGAACTCGGCGGTTTGCCAGTGACTGGCGTCGACGACCTTACGGTCGGCGCTGGTGGGTTGCCACCGACCGACGGCCTCCGTTACTGGCTCGACGGCGCTTCGCGTGGCTGCGGGCAAGGGCGGGTCATCGTCCGGCCGAGCGGAACCGAGCCAAAGCTGAAGTGCTACTTGGAACTTGTCGTCTCCGTTGACGGTTCGATCGACGATGCGCGGGCGTTGGCGCATGAGGTGCTGACCGGCATCGGCACCGATCTTCGAGCCGCACTCGACCTCGACTAACTCCGCTACCCGATCGTCACCGTGGTTCCAGACGCTGCCGCTCGGTAGAGGGCTTCGACGGCCTTTGCTTGGCCTTCGGCATCGGCTCGACCGATGAGCTGGTTCGGCTCGCCTCTGACGGCCCTGCCGAACTCCTCCAACTCGAGTTGGTAGGGATTCGCGGGCGCGATCTCCGTGCGCATCGGCTCCGCGCCGCGCATCGTGACGGTGAGCCCAGGTTGCGTGCCGTGCCAGGGGTCGGACGCCTCAGCGCGGCCTTCGGTGCCGACGACCTCGAGATAGCTCCGGTCAGCCACGTGGAAAGCGCAGTCGAAGTGAGCGAGGACGTCGTCGGCGAACCGCAGCGTCGCCGCGAAGCTGACGTCGACACCGGTCGGGCCGGTCACTTGCTGCGCAGTGATCGCGATCGGCTCCCCCGCCAGCAGCCTCGAAGCACTCAGCGGGTACACACCGACGTCCATCAAACTCCCGCCGTCCAACTCTGGATCGAGGCGCACGTCATTGGGGTTGTCAGTGTGACCGGAGAACGCAGCCGAGATAAGACGCAGACGGCCGAGCTGACCACTTCTGACGAGCTGGACAAGCGCCTGTATGTGCGGGTGATAGCGAAACATGAAGGCCTCGCTGAGCACCAAACCGCTCTGTTCGGCCCTGTCGAAAGCGCTGGTGACCTCGGCGGCGTGAAGGGTGTACGGCTTCTCGCACAGCACGTGCTTGCCGGCCTCGAGTGACTGCATCGTCCAGTCGTGGTGCATCGAGTTGGGCAGCGGGATGTAGACCGCGTCGACATCCGGATCGGCGAGCACCTCGTCGTAGCTGCCGTACGCACGCGCGATGCCCCACTGGCTGGCGAACTCACGACTGCGGTCACCGTCGCGGCTGCCTACGGCGACCACACTCACGTCTGGTGACAGCGCCGCTCCTCGCAGGACCTTGGCGTTTATATCTGCGGTCGACAGGATTCCCCAACGCACCGGCTCAGTCATGGCTCCCCTTCAACGGACGCGAGTGCCTAGCTTCGCACCCCTAGGTGCTGCTGTTCAGGGCCGGTTGACGACATCCCGGGCCGCGAAGGCCCGCACCCTCGACTTCGGAACGGTGACTTAGCGAGACCCCAAGGAGCTCGGCGCCTTGTTCGCCGCGAGCCTTCGGCGCGTCGCAGCGTTGCGGCGTCGCAGCCAGACCGGAACCAGGAGGCCAACCACGAGACCGACGACAGCCAGTGCATAGGGCCACCAGACATGGGAATCGTTCATTCCGACGCGGGCGATGCCGATGCACGGCAACGCGACCCAGGTGAGCACGCTTGTGATTCGACGGCGCTTGGCAATAACCACTTTCTCGTGAAGGGCGGCTGGATCACTTGTCGTCTCGCGATAGCGCGCTAGCCACCGCACCACCGCACCTACCCGCTCGGCTCCCGCGTTGGAAAGCGTCGCCATAGCCACGGCAGGGTCCTGGGCGCGAAGCATCACGCCGTCGAGCGCCACACCATCCGCCGACCGCGATCGGCGATAGGGCAAGCCCAAGTTGTATGCACTAAATCGCCGCACCGGCGGAATGCGTTGCGGGTGGCGGAAGGCCAATGCCAAGTTTGGTGGGGTGCTGGAAGTGGTGGTCGCGAGATACGGCGTCAGTATCGGGTCGACGAAGACCCAACCGGGGTCGTTATCGGCACCCTCCACCGCAAGACTGTTGTCGACAAGGCCGATCTCAGATATCGGCACGTTCCATCGCCGCCGTCCGCCGAACACTGACGGAATCCGAAGGCTTGCAACGCCACCCGCAACTTCGATGTACGGCGTACGCGCAAAGAGGCGGTAGTAGCGCAGCACAATGCGGCTCGTCGACAGACCGCTCAAGACCCCGCCGGACGGAACCCATGGCGCCGAAAGCTGACCCCCACTCGTCACAATCACCCGGCGTTGCCAACGGCGTTCACGAACATCGCCGACCGCGAAGGCACTCCCGGCGATGAGCATCACCAAGCCGGCGAGTCCGGCGAGCAGAAAGGGCGGTGCCCAGGGAATCGGATCGTTGGCGTCGCTCCGCGTTCGCACGTGCGCCGGGTGCTTCGGGTCCACGATGACCGTGATCGCCGCGCCAACCGGCTTTGCGTCGGCAGTGTCGTCGAGCCAGATCGTGTGGGTGTACGTGGAACCGTCGGCCGTGTAGCGGACGACGAGAGTTCCGTAGTCGAGGATGTTCCACCATTCGGACGAAGAACTGTGCTGGACGACAACGGCCGGCGTGGGTTGCCCGTGCTCTAGCAAGTGGCTATCGCGGATCGTCGTGCCGCCGAAGAACGCGACTGCTGAGAGGAGAAGGGCAAGTCCCCACAACGCGAGCTTGACGCCACGCACGGAAAGGATGCGGCGCGCTAATCCCGGTGCATCCCCAGCCCCGTACACCGTTGCCACCTACGCCCGCCCCCGTCGTCCCGAGATCTGAGTCTCATTGTCGCCCGGAGCGGCAGTCCCGCGGGCGGAAACGGTGTCGCGCGCCCCAACTCCAGGAATGGAGAGGCTGGGCTCGGTTCCTTACGGGCTCGGGTCGAGAGGTTCGATGTCCTCCGGCGTCGGGTGCAGCGTCCACAGCCACCGCAGATCCATCGCCAAGAGGATCGCAAAGTAGACACCTACGGGAATGATGAACGACTCGAATCCCATTGCAACGTTCCGCGTCACAACTCCGACGACTACTACGGTCACTAGCGACGTCTCGATAGCGCCAAAAGCGAGCCACCGGGACCACCTATTCTCGCCGCGGCGCCACACTACAAACTGACCTGGCGATAGTCCGAGGTCGACGGCGAGACGCTCGAGCCAACGTCGGCGATAGCGACCGTACGCGGCCATCACGAGTCCTCCACCGACAAGAAGCAGCCACCACACCCCGACCGCCCACTGAGGCTGGCAGAAAGCCCCCGATGCAGAGCAGAACTGGTCGTCCATCGGTCAAAAGTAACGCGGGTGCGAACCCTCGGGCGACCGAGTTCCCCACTCCGCCGCCGCATCTGCATTCCAGATGTGTTGGTCTTTGGGGGCTGGCTCGCAACTCCCAGAGCTGCGAAGCACCGGCCGCCTCAACTTCACACCTGGTGTGGTCGCGAATCGCGCCAATTCTCGCCGAATCACAACCACACGGGGTGTGAAGTTGCAGGCCGACCGTCGACCGCGTGACCTGACGCCGACTAGGCATTCCGGCGATACGATGAATTAATGACGCTCACTACCTCGGCGATCCCGACGGACGTCGCCAGCTCAGACTCCGCCTTGCGCCGGTTCCTGCACGGTTTGCCTGGTGTCGACCAGGTCGGTGCCGAGGCTCGGGCGGCCGCCCTTTCAACCCGATCCATCAAGACCGAGGCGAAGCGCTGGGCCATCGACACGGCCATCTCGATGATCGACCTGACGACCCTCGAAGGCCAAGACACCCACGGCAAGGTTCGCGCACTCTGCGCCAAGGGGATTCGCCCCGACCCCGGCGACGCCAGCTGCCCGAGCGTTGCGGCGATCTGTGTCTACCCCGATCTTGTCCCGACCGCCAAGGAGTATCTCGGCGACAGCGGCGTCAAGGTCGCCAGCGTCGCGACCAGCTTCCCGTCGGGCCGCGCGGCGCTGAGCGTCAAGCTCGCCGACGTCCGCGACGCAGTCGCGAATGGTGCCGACGAGATCGACATGGTGATCGACCGTGGTGCCTTCCTCGAAGGCCACTACCTCGATGTCTACGACGAGATCGTTCAGGTGAAGGCCGCCTGCAAGGACGCCCATCTCAAGGTGATCCTCGAGACCGGCGAGCTCGCGACCTACGACAACGTGAAGCGCGCATCCTGGCTCGCAATGATCGCCGGGGGCGACTTCATCAAGACCAGCACGGGCAAGGTGCACCCGGCCGCCACGTTGCCGGTCACGCTGGTCATGTTGCAGGCTGTAAGAGACTTCCGCGACACAACTGGAAGGCAAGTCGGCGTCAAGCCGGCCGGCGGTATCCGCACTACGAAAGACGCGATGCGCTACCTCGTGCTGGTGAGCGAAACGGTCGGCGACGATTGGCTCAGCCCCGACTGGTTTCGCCTCGGCGCGTCAAGCCTGCTCAACGATCTCCTCCTGCAACGCCAGAAGATGGCCACCGGCCACTACTCCGGCCCCGACTACGTCACGATCGACTGAGGGCGCACATGACGAGCAAGCTGTTCCCATATTCGCCAGCACCTGAGTCGCAGGCAATCGTCAACATCGCCAGCTCCTACGGCCTGTTCATCGGTGGCGAGTTCGTCGAGCCCGACGACGGCGAGACATTCAAGACGATCAACCCGGCAAGCGAAGAAGTTCTGGCCGAAATCTCCGAGGCCGGGCCGCGCGACATCGACCGCGCTGTCGCCGCAGCTCGCAAGGCCTTCGACGGCGTCTGGGGCTCGATGTCGGGTAAGGAGCGCGCGAAGTACCTGTTCCGCATCGCCCGCATCATTCAGGAGCGTTCGCGCGAACTCGCGGTGCTCGAATCGCTCGACAACGGCAAGCCAATCAAAGAATCGCGGGACGTCGATTTGCCGCTCGTCGCGGCTCACTTCTTCTATTACGCGGGCTGGGCCGACAAACTCGAGCACGCAGGATTTGGTGCGAACCCCAAGCCGATCGGCGTGGCGGCTCAGGTCATCCCGTGGAACTTCCCGCTGATGATGCTGGCGTGGAAGATTGCGCCTGCGCTTGCGTGCGGCAACACCGTCGTACTGAAGCCCGCGGAGACGACACCGTTGACGGCGCTCGTGTTCGCGGAGATCTGCCAGCAGGCCGGTCTCCCAGCTGGCGTCGTGAACATCGTCACGGGCGCCGGCGAGACGGGCAAGATGCTCGTCGGCCACGAAGGCGTCGACAAGGTTGCCTTCACCGGCTCGACTGAGGTTGGCCGGGCGATCGCCAAAACCCTTGCAGGCAGTCGGAAGCGGCTCAGTCTCGAGCTCGGTGGCAAGGCCGCCAACATCGTGTTTGACGACGCACCGATCGACGAAGCCGTCGAGGGCATCGTCGGCGGCATCTTCTTCAACCAGGGCCATGTGTGTTGCGCCGGCTCCCGATTGCTCGTGCAAGAGTCGGTCGCCGATGAGGTACTCGACCGGTTGCGCCGCCGAATGTCGACCCTGCGCCTCGGCGACCCGCTCGACAAGAACACCGATGTCGGCGCGATCAACTCCTACGAACAGCTGGCGCGCATTCGCGAACTCTCCGACATCGGTGAGGCAGAAGGTGCCGAGCGGTGGTCGCCGGCGTGTGAGTTGCCCGAACGCGGCTTCTGGTTCCCGCCGACCATCTTCACCGGTGTCACGCAAGCGCACCGCATCGCACGCGAGGAGATCTTCGGGCCGGTGCTTTCCGTGCTCACGTTCCGCACGCCCGATGAGGCGATCGAGAAGGCGAACAACACGCCCTACGGATTGTCAGCCGGCGTCTGGACCGACAAGGGCAGCCGCATCCTCTGGACGGCCGACCGCTTGCGCGCGGGCGTCGTGTGGGCGAACACGTTCAACAAGTTTGACCCAGCCTCGCCGTTCGGCGGCTACAAGGAGTCGGGCTTCGGTCGCGAGGGCGGCCGCCACGGTCTCGAGGCCTATCTCGCGAAGGGAAAGTAATCGATGCGAGCGAAGAAGACCGACGAGACAGACCGGATCGGCGTCCGCAAGACCTACAAGCTCTACATCGGCGGCGCATTCCCGCGCAGCGAGTCAGGCCGTACTTACCCCGTCGGCGACAGCCACGGCGACTTCGCCGCGAACGCCGCACTCGCGTCGCGCAAGGACGCTCGCGATGCCGTCGTTGCAGCACGTGCAGCCTTCGGCGGGTGGTCGCGCGCGACTGCTTACAACCGCGGGCAAGTGCTGTATCGCGTCGCCGAAGTCATGGAAGGTCGCCGCGACCAGTTCGCCACCGAAGTCCACAACGCCGAGGGTGGCAAGCCCGACGCAGCAGCAGCTGCCGTCGACGCCGCGATCGACCGCGTTGTCTGGTACGCCGGGTGGACAGACAAGGTGGCGCAGGTCGTTGGTGCTGCCAACCCGGTGGCCGGACCGTTCTTCGACTTCTCGGTACCGGAGCCGACCGGCATCGTCGCGATCGTCGCGCCAGCGACCTCGAGCCTGCTTGGCTTGGTGTCTGTGTTGATGCCGGTGATCGCGACGGGCAACACAACCGTCGTCCTCGCAAGTGAGCTTCGACCGCTACCGGCGATCACTTTGACCGAGGCACTCGCGACCTCCGACCTGCCCGGCGGCGTCGTCAACATGCTGACCGGCAAGGTTGCCGAAGTAGCACCCTGGCTGGCCTCGCACGCCGACGTCAACGGCCTCGATCTCACGGGTGCACCGCTCGCGCTTTGGCGCGACCTCGAGATCGCAGCCGCCGACAATCTCAAGCGAGTGAGAAGGCCGGACGACGTCGAGCCCGACTGGTCACGCGACCCCGGCACCGATCGACTGACGACGTTCCTCGAAACCAAGACCGTCTGGCACCCACTCGGCGTCTAGGTAATGGTCGGTAACGCGGCGGTCGAGATGGCGTTGTTGTGCCGTGCATCGTTCCGTCGCGTTCAGCTGAACGCGACGGAACGATGCCGCTTGCGTCGGTCTGAAAGTGTCGGTGGGCGTGGGTAGCGTGCGGGCATGGGAACTGCTGATTCTTCTTGTGCCGTAAGCCGTTCGCTTCGTGAGTTGTCGGTCGACGATCTCGGGAAGCGGATCGTTAACTTGTCGGGTCGAATCACTGCGTCGACGTCGAGATGGTTGGTGTTGGTCGCGGACTTCGATGCACGCGAGGGCTACCTGGCGTTCGGGTTAGCGTCGACCGCACAGTGGCTGACGCACAATTGCGGGATCGCGCACCGCACCGCGGTCGAACATGTGCGGGTCGCTAGGTCGCTTGCGCAATATCCACGGCTGGCCGAGGAGATGGGCGCGGGCCGCCTGTCGTTTTCACAAGTCCGTGCGATCAGCCGAACCGCGAAGCCAGACGAAGACGGCCTCGTCGAGGACCTGATCGGGATAGCGCGCCACGGCACGGTCGCCCACCTGGAGGTCGTGGTCCGCGGGTTGCGCACCGTCGACCACAACGAGCAGGCAACCGATCCCGGCGAGTACGTCAAACAGTCGTGGACCGACGACAGCCGCTGGCACCTCGCCGCGCGACTGGACCCGGAGCGCGGGGCGTTGGTGAGTGCGGCGATCGAAGCGATCATGGCCCGCGACGACTGCAGTCCGGCTCAGGCCCTGTTCCAGCTCGCGCAGATCAGCCTGGCAAGCCTGGCCGACACGAACAACCCGCGACGAGAACTGCGCGGTGACGAACGCGCCGCGGTCATTATACATCTGGACGCCGCACAGGTACCTCTTCCGCGTTCAGCTGAACGCGACCCGACCGATCTGACCGTCTCACGTTCGCCTGAACGCGACCCCGCCGATGCGTCCCGTGACCCAGACGATGGATCGCTCCCGCGTTCAGCTGAACGCGACGATGGTGAGCCGCTGCCGCGTTCAGCTGAACGCGATCCAGTCGAGGCGCCCAGCGTGGCCCGGCCCTACGCGCGGGTCGCGGGTGGGCCAGGTCTTCCCGAACGGGTCGTGCTGCGGCTGCTGTGCGAGGGCCGGATCCGCACCGTCATCCACGACAGCACATCGAACGTGCTCGACGTCGGACGCTCCCACCGCCTCGTCACCGACCGCCAGTACCGGGCCCTGCTGGCGCGCCAACACGATCATTGCGCCCACCCCGGCTGCCCGAACACCAAGAACCTGCACGCGCATCACCGCATCCACTGGATCCACGGCGGCCGCACCGACCTGGCCAATCTCCTGCTCCTGTGCGAACGCCATCACGTCGCCCACCACGCCGGACAGTTCCACATCTTCACCACCGACAGCCCGGGCAGGTTCCGGTTCATCAGCGCCGACGGCCATAACCTCAGCGCATCTCATCGATACCCCGCCAACTGGAACACCCGCCCACTGGAAGACGAGCACGCACACGTCGCCGCCGACGCGGCCACCACACGATGGGACGGCCACCGACTCGACCACCCCTACGCGATCAGCGTCCTAGCCCAACGCCGGCGAACTCGCCCAGCTGACACCACAACCGTGGCCCAGAATTAGGCGAGGTACTTAGCTGCGCACCTCGTGCAAATGCAGAAGGCCGCAGATCAGCGGCGGCGGGCTCGTAGGACGATGTCGCCGATATGCGGATTCTCCGGCGGCGGGTCGATGCGAGGCGCAACCACATCAAGCTCGATGGTGAAATCGTCGCCGAGCATCGTCCGTAGATCGTCAGCAAGGACGTAATCCGCAGGGTCGACACCGCGCGACTTCATCTGCTCGCGGTGCTCCTCGTCAAGGTCGTGGTAGACCGCGAGCAGCAACCCGCCCGGCCGCACGGTGTCGAGCAGCGCTTGCACGGCTGCATGTCCTGCGGCCTTCGGCAGCGCCGGGTACTGCATCGACACAAGGTCGAAGGAGCCGGTCGGCAGCACCATCTGCAGAGCATCGCCGCAAATCCACTCGACCGTGATGCCGGCCTGATCCGCTGCCACCCTTGCGCGGCCCACCGCCACCTCGGAGATGTCGATCGCGGTTACTGTCCAGCCACCCCGTGCGAGCCAGATCGCGTCGGCGCCCTCCCCACAACCAACATCGAACGCACTCCCCGGCGTGAGCTCGGCAACCTCAGCAACGAGCCTGCCGTTCGGCCGCCCGCTCCACAATGCAGCTTTCTCGCCGTACTTCGCGTCCCACTCGTGCGCATAGACCGGTGCACCGGGCCGCTTCTCGCCGTGCTCTTCCTCAGGCATATCTCGTAGCGTAGATCAGTGTCTCAACACGGGTGGGCCTCGTGCTTAGTCGCCCACTTCACTTGGTGCCCGTCGTAGCGATCCCCTGAACGAACGACTTCTGCACGATGAGGAATAGCAGGATGACGGGAAGCAGCGAGAGCACAGACCCCGCCATCACCACCCCGTAGTTGATGTTGTGCTGACCGTTGAACAGCGAGAGGCCCGCGGGCAGCGTCCCGTCGCGGACGGTGTTCGTCATGATGAGCGGCCAGATCAGGTCGTTCCAATTGCCTTGGAAGTAAAACAACCCCAGCGCCAGATACGCCGGCCTGGCAAGCGGCGCAATTACCGTTCGGAAGATTCTCCACTCGGACGCCCCATCTATACGCGCCGCATCTTCAAGGTCGTGCGGCAGCCCAAGAAAGAACTGTCGCATGAAGAAAATACCGAACGCGTTGGTGAGGCGAGGGATGATCAGGCCGGGGACGGTATTCACCAGGCCGAGATTGTGCATCAGCAAGTACAACGGCACGAGCGTGACTTGGAATGGCAACATCAACAAAATGATGATCGTGAAGAAGATGACGGAGCTGCCTCTGAACCGAAGTCGGGCCAACGCGTACCCGGCCATCGAGTCGAGCAGCAACGAGGAGAGGGTCACCGTGCCGGCGTACAGGAAAGTGTTTCTGTAAAGGCGCAGAAAAGGAAGCTGCTTGAACACCTGCGTGTAGTTGTCGAACGTCCACGATCGCGGGAACAGTTTCGGTGGATACGCCGAGAGGTCAGGGATGGTTCGAAACGACGCGAAGAACATCCAGATGATGGGGAGCAGGAACGCGAACGACAGACTCAGAGCGACTAGCGCGTAAATTCCCTGCCGCAGACTGAAGCGCGACTGCCAGGAAGGTCGCTTCGCGGAGCTGCTGCGCAGACGTATCGAGGCCGCGACCATCAGTACTGCACCGTTCTACGCCGGAAGTAAGCGACCTGGGCGGCCGAGACGATCATGAGCATGACGACGAGAACCCACGACAGTGCAGCCGCATACCCGAACTGCAGGTTCTGGAATCCGACGCGATACATCATCACCACAAGCGTCTCGGTGCGGAAGAACGGACCGCCTTGGGTCAGGACGAAGATTTGGTCAAAGACCTGCAAGTTCGTAATCGTGGCGATGATCGCAACGAGCATCGTCTGATTCGAGAGCAGCGGCCACGTCACCGTGAAGAAACGCCGTACTGGCCCGGCACCATCGACTGCGGCGGCCTCGTAAAGATCCCTGGGTATCGATTGGAGTGCGGCCAGATACATGACGACGTAGAAACCGAGGTACTTCCAAATGCCAACGACTATGACCGACACCATTGCAAGGTTCGGGTTAACAAGAAACCCTTGCCCCGCCGAGATTCCGACCTTGGAACCCCAATACGTGAGCAAACCAATGTCGGGGTCGAGCAAGTAGCTCCAGGCAATGGAGACGACGCTGAGCGAAACGATGAAAGGGACGAAAACCGCGGTGCGGGCAATGCCACGGAAGGGGAACCGCTGGTTGAGCAGTACGGCGATCAAGAGGGCGAGCACCACGCCGCCGATCGTGGTAACGGCACCGTACAAGACCGTGTTCTTGATCGCGTTGCGCGCAGCAGGATCTTTCAAGAGCGTGCTGTAGTTCTGTAAACCGATCCAGTGCGGCGGCTTCACCAGGCTGTATCTGGTGAAGGACAGATACAGCGCCCGCCCGATCGGATAGACCACGAAGACGCCGAGGATCAACAAACTTGGTGACAGGAAGAGCCACGCTGCTCGGCTCTGGCCCCTCGGCGTCCTTCCTTTCTTCCCTTGGTTCGAATGACCTGGGAGAAAGGAAGGACGCCGACGAGCGATCTCAGTAGTGCTCATGTGTCCTGTCGTCATCGAGCGAAAGTACCGTGCCTCTTCGGTGCGGTTCTACGGGTTCTTGTCGAGCAGGGTTTGAGCAGCCTTACTAGCGGAGGTGAACAAGTCCTGCACAGTTCCCTGACCGGCGAGCGCCTTGTCCAACGCAGGGACAAAGACGTCGTTGTTGACCTGGGTGCCTGCAGGAACTCCTGCGAGGTAGTACTTGGAGGTGGAAGCGAAGACGCTGAAGCTTCCGACCCACGGGTTGTTCGGGAAGTCCGCCGGCGTCATATCAGTGCGCGTCGTGGGATACCCGTTTCCGTTCGAGAAGATGAACTGTGACGCCTTGTTGTTCCAGAAGTCCCCGAACGCTTCAGCCGCAGCCTTCTGCTCCGGAGTGTCAGTGCTAGGCACCGCGAAGACGATGCTGCCGGCCCACGGGAAGTTGCCTGCCGGCCCCGCCGGCATCGGTGCCACACCCAAGTTGATGTGACCTGCCTGAGCAGTCCCGACGACCCACGGACCGCACGGGAACATCGCGGCCCTGCCCGTGTCGAACAACGCCTGCGCAGCTGGACCCTGGTCACCGATCGGTGACCAGTGCAGGTTTTTCACGCCATTGACCCAGAACTGGAGGGCCGAGATCGTCTTCGGGTCACCCAGAAGCGAGGTCTTCCCGTCATCGCTGACCACGCCGCCGCCGCCGTTCCACAGCAGAGGCTGCCAGAACTGGCTCGTGTCATTTTGGTCACCGAGCGCGATCGCGTACTGCGACGGCCTGCCGTTCTTGATGATCGTCAGCTTGTTCGCATCAGTTGCGAAGTCGGCCCACGTTGCGGGCGGCGTAGCGATCCCTGCCTTCGCGAACAGGTCCTTGTTGTAGCAGAGCCCTTCGTCGAAGAAGTTCTCCGGGATCGCGTAGGCGTGCCCCTTGATGTGGCTAGCGGCCACAGCTGCGGGGAGAATCGCCGCCGCGTCTGGATACGAGGCCGGAGTGGAGTAGAAGTCGTCGAGGTTCGCGACGCTGCCATTGGCGACGTACTGGCTGATGGTGTCAGTAGATGTGGTGAACATGCCCGGACCATCACTGCCACCGGCCGCCATGGTGACCAGGATCTTCTGCGCCAGGGTTTGATAGTTGATGTTGACGTCGACCACCTGGTACTTCGACTGACTCTTGTTGAAGTTGTTGATGATCGAGGTCATCGACGGCGTGTCCGGGCCGTTGTCGAACTCCCAGAAGATCAGCTTCGTGGGCCCCGAACCCGTGCCCGCAGCGGCACTCGAAGCAGCCGGCGCAGCCGAACTTGGCGCCGGCGCCGAGGCGCTGGATGCGACAGCGGCAGGCGCCGACGAACTTGCGCTAGCGCTAGGAGCGGTGCTCTCGCTCGCGCTGCTGGCAGTCGTCGCGTGTTTGGAACTGCTGCACGCTGCGACCCCGAAGACCATCGCCACCACACCTACGGCGACCGCGCGACCCCGAAGCGGGCTACGTGGTTTGCCTGGCGTAGTCGGCAGGTCGGTTGAACTCATCGGTACCTCCGTGTTCCATTGCGTTATAACGTTGAAGGGGCTGTGTCACATGGCATCTTTGACGCTGAGTACAACGTTGTCAAGACATTCGAATCTCGCTTTGGGAACGATCGCGGGCCGACCATCCGGGCGCGTCGAAGTGGTCAGCTGGAAGCAACCGCGTCCCGGTAACCGGCTCCGGAAGTACCGCACCGCCGTGCACCCGTACTGCTAGCCCACGACGGGCCAAGTCGTCGATGTCGCGGCGGGCCGTCGCTGTCGAGACGCCGAAAAGGACCTCAACGTCGTGACAAGCCACCGACCCGCGTCGGCGCAGGATCTCCAGCGCACGCCTACGTCGCACCGCTGGTAGCGGGGCGCGGGATGCGTAGCTCACGCTCGTCAACGTTCTACGATCGGCCATCGGCCGCCGGCACAAGGCGTAGCAACGTCCACGAGACCGGAGGCAGGTTTACGGTGAGGTGTCCGTCTGCGTTGGTTCCACCGGTCCCGCGCCGCGGAACGACTTGCTCAGGGTGCGCTTCTGTGTTCGAGTCGTCGAGCGCGGAGCCACCGAGGTATTGGTGATCGGCAAGCACCAGGCCCGGAAATGGCCGCAGGTCGACGTCGAGCAAGATACTGTCCTCCTGGTCGCGGTTCACCGCAAAGATTGCTACCTCGCCCGTTTCCGGTTCTAGAGTGACGACGACATCCGTGGCATCTACTTCGCCGTGTTGAGTCGCGTAACGCGGCGAGGCAAGTTCGACTCGCAAGACGTCGCCACGGGCGTGTTGTGCAGTCAAAGCGAACGGATAGAAGATCGTTTGACGCCAGGCGCTGCCCCTGGATTCCGTTCGGATTGGCGCGATCACGTTCACCAGCTGCGCGAGACACGCAATAGCGACGCGGTCGGCGTGACGCAGTAGCGACATCAACAGCGTGCCGAACACAACAGCGTCGGTGACGTCGTAGGTTTCTTCGATCAAGTGTGGCGCTTGCGCCCAGTTGTGGTCGGGCTGGTCGGGGTGGTTAGTCGCGAACCAGATGTTCCATTCGTCGAATGACAGCTTGAGCTGCTTCTTCGAGCGCTTCTTAGCCCCGATGTGATCAGCCGTCGCGATCACACCCTCGATGAAAGCATCCATCTCGGTAGCTGCCGCCAGAAACGTCGCGCGGTCGTTGTGACCTTGCTCGTAGTAGGCATGCAGGGAGATGTAGTCGACGTCGTCGTATGTGTGGTCCAGCACGGTGGCTTCCCAGGCCCCGAAGGTGGGCATCTGTGCATTGGAACTGCCGCAGGCAACCAGCTCAATGGTCGGATCGACTTGGCGCATCGCCTTCGCCGTCTCCGCGGCGAGCCGCCCGTACTCCTCCGCAGTCTTGTGCCCAATCTGCCACGGGCCATCCATCTCGTTACCGAGGCACCACAGCTTCACATCGTGCGGAGCCGAGACGCCGTGCGTCCTGCGCAGGTCTGAGTAGTACGAGCCGCCGGGATGGTTCGTGTATTCGAGTAGGTTGCACGCGTCAGCAATGCCACGCGTGCCGAGGTTCACCGCCATCATCGGCTCGACGCCGGCAACGCGGCACCACGCCATGAATTCGTTGGTGCCGAACTGGTTGGTTTCGCGCGATCGCCACGCAAGGTCGAGTCGAGTCCGACGCAGCTCGGCAGGCCCGACGCCGTCCTCCCATTCGTAGCCGGACACGAAGTTGCCACCTGGGTACCGGACTACGCTGACGCCCATTTCTCGCACCATCTTGAGCACATCAAGTCGCGTGCCATCGACGTCAGCTTCGGGATGCCCCGGCTCGAAGATGCCGCCGTAAACGCAACGGCCCATGTGTTCGACGAAGGAGCCGAACAACCGAGAGGGAACCGGAGCTACCGTGTAGGCGGGATGGATCGTGACGTAACTCGTGAGCATATGAGCGGCTCTTTCTCGATCGATGTGGTCGGTCGCAACGCGATAGCCGCCGCAATCTTTACAACGTTAGAAGGCCGTGTCAATGGCTTGCACGGAGCGTTCTCAGCACCGCCTACCGGGCGTCATGTGAGCCTTCGCGCGGCCCGGCAGCTGGCGATGCGAGATAAAATATGCGTGTTCTGGGCATATCCATTCGCAAAGGACTACGCGCGATCCGCTGCACGCGAGGTCGGCTGATGGCCAAACCGTAATACAACGGTGTAGCGTGTGGGCCGGTCCGGACCGCCGAGGAGGTGTCGCATGGCCCAAGTGGGCCTACGGCATGTGGCGGCGCTCGCGGGGGTGTCGATCAAGACTGTCTCGAATGTCATCAACGACTACCCGCATGTGACTGCCGAGACGCGTGCAAAGGTCGAAGAGGCGGTCCGGCAGCTCGACTACCGACCAAATCTGTACGCGCGGAGTCTGCGCGGCGGAAGGTCCGACGTCATCGCGCTGGCCATCCCGATCCTCGACTCGCCGTACTTCGCCGAGCTGGCGCGCAGTGTGGTGCGCGCTGCCGCTCGGCGTGGATGGACCGTGTTCATTGACGAGACCGAGGGTGATCCGCAGCGAGAACTCGCCGCGATCCGAGGACTCGGGCCTCACCTCATCGACGGCCTGATCTTCTCTCCACTTGCGCTCGGTTCCGCTGACATCGCCAGTCAGCGCGTCGCGCGACCGCTTGTCATGCTGGGCGAACGCTGCCTCGACGGCACGATGGACCACGTCGCTATCGACAACATTGCGGCCGCCCGTGTCGCAACCGAACACTTGATCGCACTAGGTCGGCGCCGGATCGCAGCGATCGGCGACCAACCGTACGTCGCGACGGACACCGC
>DASYAG010000129.1:0-4402 GCA_036501485.1 Acidothermaceae bacterium
CTGAATCCGGGCATCTTGAAGTTGCGTAGTACTCGGTGCAGCGCATGCATGGCCTTATTCGGATCGATCTCAAGGCCGGCTTCGGTGACATCGCGGTAAAAGATCATGTGCAGATTCTCGTCCTGCGAGACCTTGGCCAACAGCTGATCGGCGATCGGCTCGTTGCAGGCCTTGCCGGTGTTGCGGTGTGAGACGCGGGTGGCAAGTTCCTGGAACGTGACGTACACGATCGAGTCGAACAGGTTCTCGGACAACAGGTCACCTTGCTGGTTCTGGCCCGGACTGAAGCCGCGGTTGACCACCTCCAAGCGCAACTTCTCCAACTCGACCGGGTCGATCGCGCGGGTCACCACGAGGTAGTCGCGCAGTGCGATGCCGTGCCGGTTCTCCTCGGCGGTCCAGCGGTTGACCCATTGGCCCCAGGCGCCGTCCATACCGAAGCTCATTGCGATCTCGCGGTGATACGACGGCAGGTTGTCCTCGGTCATCAGGTTCTGCACCATCGCCACCTGCGCGACGTCGGTCAGCTTGGACTGCCCGGGCTCCCAGTCCTGGCCGCCCAGCGCGTAGAAGTTCTTGCCGTCCGACCACGGGATGTAGTCGTGCGGGTTCCAGGGCTTGTGCACGCTCAGATGCCGGTTCATGTACTTCTCGACGACCGGCTCGAGTTCACGCAACAGGTCCAGGTCTTGAGGATCCGGCACAACGCCTCCCAGTTATCTGTGTCGGTCGGTTTCAGTAAATATATCTGTTCATGCCGGTGACATTCAAGTTCCGTCTCGGCGGGATTTTCCGCGTCGCCGTAGTGGCCGCTGTCCTAGTGTGCGGTAGCCCTGCTCAGCAGCATTTCCACGCAGTAGTCGATGAATTGTTCGCGACTGGCGGCCAGTCGCCCATCCAGGTAGGCGGTGAACAGCGCGGTGAGGCCGCCGATCAAGCTGGTGGCGATCATCTTCTGTCGCACCGGATCGCCGATCTGCGTCAGCTTGCGCTGTAGCAGGTCGATGAAGTTGGGCATCCATTGCGCGCCCGAGTGCACCAGGACCGGTTCCACCGCCGGGGCGAGCAAGAGCACGCGCCCGCGCACCGGGTCGTCGACCATCAGCGCGACGAATTGCTCGACGGCCTCGCGTGGCGTCGCGGCCGAGGTCAAGGCCGACATCGCCCTGGTGCACACATCGTCGTAGACCGCGCGCACGAACTCGTCGCGGTCAGTGAAGCTTTCATAGAAGTAGCGTTCGGTCAGTTCGGCCTGCCGGCACACCGCCCGCACGGTCACCGCCGGACCGCTTGGCCCACCGAGCAGTTGCACGCCGGCCCCGACGAGTTCGTCCCGCCGCATGGCCTGGCGATCCTCGAGGGGGATACCGGACCAGCGACGCGAGCGTTGACCGGACGGCACTTCACTCCTAGACTCTTGTTGACAACGCATGTAGTCAGTTTGCCTGACTCGGACAGGAAATTGCACCAGTGACTCAAGATACGTCTGCGGCAGCCCCGGTTGCGGCGGGTTGCCCGGTTTCGCCGCTGGGATATGAGGCCCCGCCCCAACCGCTTGGCCCCGACTCGCTGACCTGGCGGTATTTCGGTGACTGGCGCGGCATGCTGCAGGGCCCGTGGGCCGGTTCGATGCAGAACATGCATCCGCAGTTGGGTGCGGCCGTCGAAGACCACTCGACGTTCTTTCGGGAGCGCTGGCCTCGGTTGCTGCGATCGTTGTACCCGATCGGTGGTGTGGTCTTCGACGGTGATCGCGCGCCGGCCACCGGGGCCGAGGTGCGCGACTACCACGTGGAAATCAAGGGCACCGATAGTCAGGGCCGGCGATATCACGCGCTGAACCCCGACGTCTTCTACTGGGCGCACTCGACGTTCTTCGTCGGCACGATCCACGTGGCCGAACGGTTCTGCGGCGGCCTCAGCGAAGCACAGAAGCATCAGCTGTTCGACGAGCACATCGAGTGGTACCGGATGTACGGCATGAGCATGCGCCCGGTGCCGAAGAGCTGGGAAGACTTCCAGGCCTACTGGGACCACATGTGCAACGAGGTACTGGAGAACAACTTCGCCGCACGCGAGGTACTCAACCTCACTGAGCTGCCCAAACCGCCTTTTGCGCAATGGATTCCGGATCGCCTGTGGGCCCTGCAGCGCAAACTGCTTTCGCCGTTCTTCGTTTGGGTGACGGTTGGTCTGTACGACCCGTCGGTGCGCAGGCTGATGGGCTACAGCTGGTCACGTCGCGACGAGTGGCTGCACCGCCGCTTCGGCGACGTCGTCCGCCTGATTTTCGCCGTCGTGCCGTCGCGTTACCGCAAGCATCCACGAGCCCGGGCCGGCTTCGACCGGGCTATCGGCCGGATTCCGGCCGATAGCCCGTTGGTGCAGACACCGGCCCGCAACCTGCCGCCGCTCGACGAGCGAGGCGACCCAAAGCATTACTGCCCCAACGTCGTCTGAAGGTCAGGCGCCGCCGACCCGCCGCTGGCCGCCATTGCGCTCGCGCCAGAAGCGATACACCTCGACCGCCTCGTCTCGCGGGTCGTAGTGCATCGGCAGTCGCCGTTGCTGCCAGTCCTTGCTGAATTCGTCATAGAACGTGGGCAGCTCGAAGTATTTGCGGTCGTCGACGTAGTACGGCTCGTACTGGTCGCGAGAGCTCAGAAAGACGACCTGGTCAGGCGAGCAGTAGTACAGCGAGCCCAGGCACATCGGACACGGATGGGCCAGCACGTAGATGGTGGCGCCGGTCAGGTGCTCGGTGCCCAGCTTCATGCACGCCTCGCGGATGGCCAGGATTTCGGCGTGAGCGGTCGGATCATGGCTCTGGGCAACCTTATTGGCGCTTTCGGCCAGAATCTGGCCGTCCTTGACGATCACCGTCGCGAACGGCCGGCCACCCTCGATGACGTTCTGTCGAGCCAGATCGATGGTCCGCTGCGCGAAGTCCATGGCGGATCCTCGTTCAGGTGTGCGTGTGGCCGTGAGCGTCCTCGAGACCGGCTTGGTGCACGTGTGCGTGGGTGTGCTGGCTCCCGTCATGATGGGTGTGGGTGTGCTCATGCTCGATGTGCTGATGGTCGTGATCGGTGTGCGGGTGCGAGTGCGCGACCTCGCCGTGGTCGTGTTCGTGCGAATGCGGGTCCTGATGGGTGTGCGGTGCGGTCATGTTCGATCATCTCCTTTGTTACGAAAAGTCTTGTCTAGCTTGGTTTTTTACTGCCCGCAACCCGTCGTTGCACCGTGATGCCGCGGGACTCCGGGGCCGGCGCGCTCGGCGTTGTGAACGGCGTCGACGACGAGCTGTCGAATGTGGTTGTTCTCCAGGCTGTAGAAGATCGTCGTGCCTTTCCCGACGGGTTTGCACCAGGCGTGCTATCTGCAACTTGCCCGGATGCTCGGATACCGACGGTGCTGGTTTGCCCACATGCTCGGCGAGTTCGGTGACCGACATTTCGCGGTCGGCCAGCGATCACAGCACTTGCACGCGGGTGGCGTCGGCCAGCATCCGGAACACCTCGACGACCAAGCCGACCTGCTCGTCTGGGCAATCGGAGTTCCTCATTACCTGCATGTATACGCAGATAATAGGTCATCGAGGCCGCAGGCGCAATAACTAGATGATCTATATTGTTTGGAAAACGCCTTTTTAGGAGCCGTAATGTCGATACGCAGCGAAAGTGACAGCTGGGATTTGGCGACGAGCGTCGGCGCGACCGCGACCATGGTTGCCGCTCAGCGGGCACTGGCGTCGGACGCCGGGCTGATCAATGACCCGTTCGCGGCATCGCTGGTGCGCGCGGTCGGCATCGACGTCTACACCCGGCTGGTGAACGGCGAGATCCCGGTTGACGACCAGACTGAATTCGATCCGTCCCGGATGGGCCGGGGGATGGCGGTCCGGACCCGGTTCTACGACAACTTCTTCCTCGACGCGACGGGCAGTGGCATCCGGCAGGCGGTCATCGTCGCGGCCGGCCTGGACTCGCGGGCTTACCGGCTGCCGTGGCCGGAGGGCACTGTCGTTTACGAGGTCGACATGCCGAATGTGATCGAGTTCAAAACCTCGACGCTGAACAAGCTCGGTGCCGAGCCGACGGCCGAGCGCCGAACCGTCCCGGTCGATTTGCGGGACGACTGGCCGGCGGCACTGCGGGCCGCTGGCTTCGATCCGCAGGCCCCGTCGGTATGGAGCGCCGAAGGTCTGGTGGTCTACCTGCCGACCGAAGCCCAGGATGCGCTGTTCGGCAACGTCACCGCGCTGAGTGCGCCGCAGAGTCAGCTGGCCTGTGAGTTCGTCCCGGACACAACGGTTTTCAATGATCCGCACTGGCGCAGCCACCACGACCGGATGAGCGAGCTGGGTTTCGAGATCGACTTCAACGACTTGGTGTACCACTAC
>DASYAG010000130.1:0-13562 GCA_036501485.1 Acidothermaceae bacterium
CGGCAACCCAGCCCAGCATCGTGTGCATCAGGGCGTGGTCGTGGCTCGCCTCGTATACCCAACCGAGGTCATCGACGTGGCCGATGATGGCGTGCTCAAGCTCTGGCGGCATGCTCGAGCGCACCCCGAGAATCAACTGATAGATCGTGGTGAGGCTGTCGGTCGCGGATTCGAGCCCGGGGATCGGGTCGACCGTCGGATTTTGGTCGACTTCCACAAACAGGTGCAAAAGGGACGGATCGCCTTCGAGTAGGAGCCGCTCCACCGCGACGTGGACGGATTTCGCGCCGCGGTCCTTGCCGGCGAACCAGCGTTGCCGGGGCAGCCAATCGCGCAGGAAGTCCTCGAGTTGCGCCCGATCTGTACTCATTTAGACATCCTCCGCGCGCTTGGCCGGCAGCGTGAACCAGTAGAAGCCATGGCCCGGCAGGGTCAGCAGGTAGGGCAACTCGCCAACCTTCGGGAAGTGCATACCCCCCAGCATCTCCACCGGAACCACGCCCTCGAACCGGCGTAGGTCGAGTTCGACCGGCTGCGGGAAGCGAGAAAGGTTGTTCACGCACAAAACCCGGTCGTCGCCGAACTCGCGGACGAACGCCAAAATGCTCGGATTCGACGCCCCCAACTCGGCGAAGCTGCCGGTGCCGAAGGTGGGGTGCCGCTTGCGGGTGTCGATCATTCGCCGGGTCCAGTGCAACAACGACGTCGAGGTGCGCATCTGCGCCTCGACGTTGAGGCCCTGGTAGCCGTAGATCGGGTCCATGATCACCGGCAGGTAGAGCCGGCCGGGATCGCAGTTAGAGAAACCGGCGTTGCGGTCGGGCGTCCACTGCATCGGGGTGCGGACGCCGTCGCGGTCACCGAGCCAGATGTTGTCGCCCATACCGATCTCGTCGCCGTAATAGAGCACCGGTGAGCCCGGCAGCGACAGCAACAACGCGGTGAACAGCTCCATCTGGTCGCGGGAGTTTTCGAGCAGCGGCGCGAGTCGCCGCCGGATGCCGATGTTGGCCTTCATGCGCGGGTCGCCTGCGTACTCGCTGTACATGTAGTCGCGCTCTTCGTCGGTGACCATCTCAAGGGTCAACTCGTCGTGGTTGCGCAAGAAGATGCCCCACTGGCAACCGTCGGGGATCGGGGGCGTCTGCGACAGGATCTCCGAGATCGGGTATCGCTGCTCGCGTCGCACCGACATGAAGATGCGCGGCATCAGCGGGAAGTGAAACGCCATGTGACACTCGTCGTCGCTGCCGAAATACTCGACAACGTCAGCGGGCCACTGATTCGCCTCGGCCAGCAAGACACGGTCGGGGTAGTCGGCGTCGATCTCCTTGCGGATGCGCTTCAGGTACTCGTGCGTGCGCGGCAGGTTCTCGCAGTTGGTGCCCTCTTCTTCGAACAAATACGGGACGGCGTCGAGACGGAAGCCGTCGATGCCGAGCTCGAGCCAGAACCGCAGGGTGCCGATCATCGCGTCTCGCACGGCGGGGTTCTCGAAGTTCAGGTCCGGCTGGTGACCAAAGAATCGGTGCCAGTAGTACTCGCCACGTACCGGGTCGAACGTCCAGTTCGACTTCTCCGTATCGACGAAGATGATGCGCGCATCGCGATATTGGGTGTCGGTCTTCGACCACACGTAGTAGTCGCCATACGGACCTGTCGGATCCGAACGCGACGCCTGAAACCACGGGTGCTGGTCGCTGGTGTGGTTCATGACGAGGTCGGCAATGACCCGCATGCCGCGCTTGTGTGCCTCCTCCACGAGCAGCACGAAGTCACCGAGGTCACCGAACTCGGGCAAGATCGTGAAGTAGTCGGAGATGTCGTATCCGCCGTCGCGCAGTGGCGACTGGAAGATCGGCAGCAACCAGATGCAGTCGATGCCCAGCCACTGCAGGTAGTCGAGCTTCGACACCAGGCCCTTCAGGTCGCCGGTGCCGTCGCCGTTGCTGTCGGCGAACCCGCGGACCAACACCTCGTAAAAGACCGCGCGTTTGTACCAGTGCGGGTCGACGGAATGCTCCGTCGAATCGGCTACGGGGTCTGCCATCTGTCTACGCCGCCTGTGGGGATGTCATTGGGGAAGTGACTGTGGTGTTGAAGTGACTGTGGTGATTAGTGAATCAAGAAGATGTGCGCTGGCTCGACGTGCGGGTCCAGTCGCACATAGTTGTATTGCCCGAAGGTATAGCGCGCTCCGCTGAGCAGGTCAGTGACGTCGAGCTGGGCTCCCCAGTCGACACCGAGCGCCGGCATGTCGAGGGCGACGGTCGCCTCACTGACGTTGAACGGGTTGAGGTTGACGACCACCAGGATCGTGTCGGTCGTCTCGTCGGTGACGACCTGCTTGGAGTAGGTCAGGATCTGAGTGTTGTCGGCGCTGTGCAGGTGCAGGTTGCGCAGCCGCTGCAGGGCCACGTGCTCGCGGCGGATCCGGTTGAGCGTGGTGATGTAACCGGCCAGGCTCCGGCCGGCCGCCTCAGCGGCCTCGTAGTCGCGCGGGCGGTATTGGTACTTCTCCGAGTCGAGATACTCCTCGCTACCCGGGCGAAGAGGAACGTTCTCGAACAGTTCATACCCTGAGTAAACGCCCCACGTCGGCGAGCCCGTCGCGGCCAGCACGGCGCGAATCTTGAACGCGGGCGGCCCGCCTTGCTGCAGGAACGCGTGCAGGATGTCTTGGGTGTTGACGAAGAAATTCGGTCGCAAAAAGTCAGAGGTCTCTTGTGAGAGTTCGGTGAGGTAGGCCTCGAGCTCGAGTTTCGTGTTGCGCCATGTGAAGTACGTGTACGACTGGTGAAAGCCAATGCGCGCGAGGGCGTGCATCATGGGAGGCCTGGTAAATGCCTCCGCAAGGAAAAGTACGTCGGGGTCGGTCGCGCGGATGTCGGCGAGCAGTTGTTCCCAGAACCGCACCGGCTTGGTGTGAGGGTTGTCGACACGAAAAATCCGAACCCCGTGACTCATCCACAGTCTGACGACGCGGGCGACCTCGGCGTAGAGGCCTTCGTAATCGTTGTCGAAGTTCAGTGGATAGATGTCCTGATACTTCTTGGGAGGGTTCTCCGAGTAGGCGATCGTGCCGTCCGCGCGCGTCGTGAACCATTCCGGATGCTGGGTGACCCACGGATGGTCGGGTGAGGCGTTCAGTGCCAGGTCGAGCGCGATCTCGAGCCCGTTGGCTTTTGCCGCTGCGACGAATGCATCCCAGTCCTCCATCGTGCCGAGGTCGGGGTGGATGCTGTCGTGGCCGCCCTCGCTCGATCCGATAGCCCACGGGACGCCGGGATCGCCCGGCTCTGGTGTCAGGGTGTTGTTGCGACCTTTGCGGAAGGTCGTTCCGATGGGATGGATCGGCGGGATGTAGACGACGTCAAAGCCCATCGCTGCGATCGCCGGCAGTCGCTTCGCGGCGGTCGCGAACGTGCCCGACTTCGGCGGGTCGAGTGTTGCGCCTTCTGAGCGCGGAAAGAACTCGTACCAGGAACCGAAGAGCGCGCGCTCGCGATCGACCCACAGGGGGTATTGCGGCGACAGGGTCAGGAGCGTGCGCAGTGGGTGCCGGGCAAGAAGTGAGAGGACACCGCGAGCAAGTGCTGCTGACAGTCGTTCAACTGGATCGCCCGGTGAGCGCAACGCCTCGGCGACGCTGAGCAGTCGCCCCGCGTCGCCCGTATCGCCGACCTCGCCGGTGCCAACGGCATCGGTGCTGGCCAGGTTGGCCGCGGCCTGCTCGTGCAAGCGCGCACCTTCTTCGAGCATCAACTCGACGTCTTGACCCTCGGGGATTTTGATCCGCGCGTCGTGCCGCCACGACTCAAGCGGGTCACCCCACGCCTCGATCTGAAAGGTCCACGCGCCGGGCGCGTCGGCCATGACAGCCGTTTCGTAGCGGTCGGTACCGGGTGCGACTAACAGCATCGGGCTCCACGGGCCGGTGCGGCCGGTCGAATCCCGGAGCACGACGTTGACGCCCAGCGCGTCGTGGCCTTCGCGGAAAACCGTGGCGCCGACCGTCAGTTGCTCACCGACGACCGACTTGGCCGGGTAGCGGCCGCACTCGATGACCGGCATCACGTCATCGATCGGGATCCGCCCGCTCAGCGGCGTCACAGCCGTTGCGGTTGCAGGTGTTTCCGTTGCGGTTGCAGTTCCGGCAGATGCAGTGGTTGCCGTGCGCGCCGTCCGTGTTGCGGGTGCAGCCGCTTTCGGGCGGGCCGGACGCGCGGCCGGCACCTTTCGAGGGACGGCCTTCTTGTCGGCCGCCATCAGGTCGCCTTCGTCTCGGTACTCACCAGGTTGATCTTCTCGTTGCTCATCATGTCGAAACGTATCGGGCGGCGGGTCGCGCCGCGAGAGTCCCGCTGATCTTCCTGGGAGCGTGCCGATGAAATTGCGAGCGTTCCCAATATCTCGATGTGGCTGCAGTGCCGATGGACCTTGGTGGAACGTTCATCTGCTTCGGTAGGGTCGTGCCCGTGAAAGCGATCAGACGATTCACTGTGCGCACTGTTCTGCCGTCGCGGTTGGCGGCACTCGGCGATCTCGTCATGAACCTTCGGTGGTCATGGCATGCGGAGACGCTCGACCTCCTGGAGTCCATCGACCCGCAGACCTGGCGCGCTGTCGATGGTGATCCTGGGCGGTTGCTCGGCCTCGTTCCGCATTCGCGATTCGCGGAGTTGTCGACCGACGAGCAGTTCCTTGGCCGGCTCGACGAAGCGGCCGAGAACCTGCACCAATATCTGACCCAGGATCGCTGGTTCCAGACGTTGGGCGACGAGGCTCCGAAGGCGATCGCGTACTTCTCCCCGGAGTACGGGATCACCGCGGTGCTGCCGCAATACTCAGGCGGGCTCGGGATTTTGGCGGGCGACCATCTGAAGACGGCGAGTGACCTCGGCGTCCCTGTTATCGGCGTCGGTTTGCTCTACCGCCGCGGTTACTTCAACCAGTCGTTGTCGCGTGACGGCTGGCAGCAAGAGCGCTACCCACCGGTCGATCCGCATGGCTTGCCGCTGACGCTGTTGACCGAGGCCGACGGCTCGCCGGTCACGATCTCGGTGCGATTGCCAGGTCGCGATCTTCAGGCCCAGGTGTGGCTCTGCCAGGTCGGGCGGATCCCGTTGCTGCTCCTGGATTCCGATGTCGAGGGCAACGCGCCGGCCGAGCGCGACGTTACCGACCGCCTCTATGGCGGCGGCACCGATCACCGCTTCCGCCAAGAACTGCTCCTTGGCGTCGGCGGGGTCAGGGCAGTGCGTGCCTTTTGCCGGCTGACAGAGCGCGCAAAGCCCGAGGTTTACCACATGAACGAGGGGCATGCTGGATTCCTTGCCCTGGAACGAATCCGCGAGCTGGTCACCGCATCGAAGTTGTCGTTCGACGAGGCACTCGAGGTCGTTCGCGCGTCGACACTCTTCACCACGCACACCCCCGTGCCGGCTGGTATCGACCGCTTTCCGCGTGACCTTGTCGAGCACCACTTCGGTCCTCCCGACAATGCCCTTGGGCTGCCGATCGACCGAGTGCTTGCCCTCGGCTCGGAGAGCTTTCCTGGCGGTGACCAGAGCGTCTTCAACATGGCGCTGATGGGCCTGCGAGTTGCACAGCGGGCCAACGGCGTTTCGTTGTTACATGGCGAGGTCAGCCGGGAGATGTTCGCCGGGCTATGGCCGAAGTTCGACCCCGCTGACGTCCCCATCACCTCGGTGACCAACGGCGTGCATGCGCCCACGTGGGTCTCGCGTGAAGTTCAGCAGATGGTCGAGCGCGACCTTGGCGTCGACCTGCAGGCCGATGGCGCGGCGTGGGCCGGTGCCGACCACCTCGACGACCGCCAGCTGTGGGAGGTGCGGCGCGCGCTGCGTTCGCGATTGGTCGATGAGACACGGGTGCGGCTGCGCGCGTCATGGATTCAGCGCGGCGCGATGGCGTCGGAGCTCGGTTGGATCGGCGGCGTCCTCGACCCCGACACCTTGACGATCGGGTTCGCCCGTCGGGTGCCGTCGTACAAGCGGCTGACGTTGATGTTGCAAGACCGCGAGCGATTCACCGAAATGTTGCTCGACAAGGATCGCCCCGTGCAGTTCGTCATTGCAGGCAAGGCGCATCCGGCCGACGACGGAGGAAAGCGCCTGATCCAAGAAGTGGTGCGGTTCGCCGATGCCGCGAACGTGCGACACCGCGTCGTGTTCCTGCCCGACTACGACATGGCACTTGCGCGGGTGCTGTGCGCGGGCGCCGACGTCTGGCTGAACAACCCGCTGCGCCCGCTCGAGGCGTGCGGGACGTCGGGCATGAAGGCCGCGTTGAACGGCGTCCTGAACCTGTCGATTCGCGATGGCTGGTGGGACGAATGGTCTGACGGCAACAACGGCTGGGACATTCCCTCGGCGGACGAGCTCTCCGAGGAGCGCCGCGACGAACTCGAAGCGGGCGCGTTCTACGACATCGTTTCGACCCAGATGGTGCCGCGGTTCTACGACCGCGACCACAACGGGCTGCCGAGCCGGTGGCTGGAGATGGTGCGCCACACGTTGTCGTCGCTGGGCCCGAAGGTGGTCGCCACTCGGATGTTGCGCGACTACGTCAACAACCTCTACACCCCGGCCGCCCAGTCGTCGCGGGCTATGGAAGACACGAAGTTCGGCGGCGCGAAGCACCTCGCGGCCTGGAAGAAGCGGGTCGCTGCGGCGTGGCCCGGTGTGCGAGTCGAGCACATCGAAGCACGCGGGGTGTCCGACGCACTCGAATACGGCACCGTGGTGTCGCTGCGTGCGGTGGTCGCGTTGGGCGATCTCGCCGCCGACGACGTTGACGTCCAGGTCGCCTATGGCCGGGTCGACGAGAACGACCAGATCACCGGCCCGACGCACGCATCGCTGCGCCTGTCGGACAAGCGCGACGACGGCAGCTGGGTCTACGAGGGCGAGATGACGCTCGACCGCACCGGACCGTTCGGCTACAGCGTGCGAGTGCTGCCGGCTGATGCGTTGTTGGCCTCACCTGGAGAACTCGGGCTGATCGCCGTTCCGGCCAACGGCGAAGGAATGGTGACCGGCGACCTCCGTTAAGCCGTTATAGCTCGCAGCACCATAAAGGCAATTGAGGGGACGTCGAGGGTGCTGCCCGCGGCGAGCGTTGCGGTATTGGTCGGATCGGTGTTGTCGATGACGACGTCGTAACTCGTCGCCCAAGGCGCACTCGGGAGTGTGAACGTCGACGGATCCAGGCCGGCGTGCATGATGACCAGGAACGAGTCATCGACGACGGGCTCACCGTGCTCACTGACCTGGCGAATGTCCTTGCCCGACAAGTACATCGCGATCGTGCGCGGGTTGAGATCAGACCAATCCGATGCCGCCAGCTGCTCGCCGTCCGATCTGAACCACGCGAGGTCGGCCGCGCCATCGCCATGTAACGACGTGCCGGTGAAGAAGGATTCTTGGCGGAACACGACGTGCGAGCGTCGTAATGCGATCACGGCACGGGTGAAGTCTTCCAGCGGCTCGTCGCGCGTCGTCCAGTCAACCCACGCCAACTCGTTGTCTTGGCAGTAGGCGTTGTTGTTGCCGCGCTGGGTGCGGCCCATCTCGTCGCCGTGACCGAGCATCGGAATGCCGGCCGACAGCACAAGTGTGCCGAGGATCGCCCGTACTACGCGCTGCCGAATCTGCGTCACGAGCGGATCGTCGGTCTCGCCTTCGTGACCGCAGTTCCAGTTGTGGTTGTCGTCGGATCCGTCGCGATTGTCTTCGCCGTTCGCATCGTTGACCTTGTCGTTGTAAGTAACTAGGTCGTGCAATGTGAAGCCGTCGTGGCAGGCAACGAAGTTAATCGAGGCATCGGGTAGCCGGCCGCTGCCCTGGTAGATATCCGATGAGCCTGCTAACCGGTAGCCGAGTTCGCGTACGTCGGTAGCGCCGCAGAGCCAAAAATCCCTTGTGGTATTGCGGAATCGGTCATTCCATTCAGACCACGGTGCCGGAAAGTTGCCGACCTGGTAACCACCCGGGCCGATATCCCACGGCTCGGCAATCAGCTTCACCTGCGACAGCACGGGATCCTGGTCGACCGCCTCGAGGAAGGACGACTGCGCGTCAAAGGCGTCGCTTGCGCGGCCCAGTGTCGGCGCGAGATCGAACCGGAACCCGTCGACATGCATTTCCGCTACCCAGTAGCGCAATGAGTCGGTGACAAGTTGCAGCATGTGCGGGTTTCGAAGGTCGAGGGTGTTGCCGCAGCCGGTGTAGTTCACGTAGCCGCCGTTATCGAGCCGGTAGTACGACCGGTTGTCTATCCCGCGCAATGACAACGTCGGGCCGGCTTCGTCACCCTCTGCGCTGTGGTTGAACACCACGTCGAGAACGACCTCGAGCCCGGCGGCGTGTAGGGCCTTCACCATCGCCTTGAACTCGCGCACCTGTTCGCCACGAGTGCCCGACGACGAGTAGCCGCCGTGTGGCGCGAAGAAGCCGAGGGTGTTGTAGCCCCAATAATTCGACAACCCGCGGCGCAGTAGCGCCGGCTCGCTTGCAAAGTGGTGGATCGGCAGCAGTTCGAGGGTGGTCACGCCCAGCTGTTTCAAGTAGTCGGTAGCGGTTGGATGCGCGAGCCCGGCATAGGTGCCGCGCAGTTTCTGCGGTATGTCGGGGTGTTGCATGGTGAACCCGCGCACGTGCACTTCATAAAGGACCGTGTCGGCCCACGCGGTCGCGGGCGCGCGATCCTTGCTCCAGTCAAAGTCGTCCTGCACGACGACAGACCGCGGCACAAACGCGGCCGAGTCGCCAGAGTTGTTCTCGAACACTGCGTCGTCTAGTTCGAAGGACCCGTCGAGGGCGCGCGCGTACGGGTCGACGAGCAACTTGTTGTCGTTGAAGTGCGCGCCGTCGCTGAGGTTGAACTCGCCGTCAACGCGATACCCGTAGCGGGTGCCGGCTCCGACACCCGGCAGGTAGCCGTGCCAGACGTGGAACGTCGACTCGCGCAGCGGCACCCTGGTCTCGGTGTCGTTGTCGTCGAATACGCACAACTCGACCGCCGTGGCGTTCGCAGAAAACAGCGCAAAGTTGGTGCCACCGTCATCGACGGTGGCACCAAGGGGCTGCCAACGGCCGGGCCAGATGTCCACCGGCTTATCCTGCCGGGTCGGGCGCTATCTGTGATGCAGTGGGTCGAGATGTCGTGTCATCGCCTGGCATCAATGTCGGGTTGCGCATCATGCCGATCGCCGAGGCGATGATCCAGGCGTCGCCAATCGTGAGCCCGACGCGCTGGAGCAGGCCATGCACATGTTCCGGTCCTGCCACGCTTGCCACTAGCGCCGCGGCGCACAGCAGACCGGTAGCAATCGACGTCCGGGCAAGTGCCTTATGACCGGTGCGACGCAGCACCACGCTCGCCGCGATCGGTGTCGCAGCGAGTGACGCGTACGCGAGGCCAGCGAACGCGCCGTGGATGTCGCCGGATGTCGGTGTGCCGAGTGAGAACACTGCCACGCCGAGCGTTGCGATGCCGTTCGCAGCGGCGAACTTCCACGCGTGTCCCGGTAGAGCGTGGCGAAGCGCGACTGCGTAGGTAGGCAGTGCGGCGCTGAAGACCAGGAACCCTGCGGTCATCGCTGGTCGGGTCGGCGCGTGCATCCGCGCGAGTTCGCTGATCGCGTCGCTGACAGGGGAGTAGTTCTTCGCCCGGCTGCCCAGGATCGCCCAGTCGGCGATGAAGACGCAGGGGCCAATGATGCCGGCGGCCGCGACTAGGCGTTCGCGGATGGCCACAGCGCCATTGTGCGCCCTGCAGGTCGCATTCCTTGAAGTAGCCTGGCGCGATGGATGATTCGGCTGCGTCACCTACCCAGTTCGTACGCCTCGAGGTCGTCGGTGGCGTCGGCACCATTCGTCTCGATCGGCCGCCGGTCAACGCGATGAATGCGTTGATGCAAGACCAGTTGCATGCGGTCGCGCTCGAGGCGGGTGCGCGTGACGACGTGCGAGCTGTGGTCATTTACGGCGGCACCCGGTCGTTCGCGGCGGGCGCCGACGTGAAAGAGATGGCCGCGATGACGCACGCCGAGATGGTCGCGCGCGCGGTGCCCTTGCAGGCGGCATTCACCGCCGTCGTGCAGATTCCGAAGCCAGTCGTCGCCGCGATTACCGGCTATGCGCTCGGCGGAGGTTGTGAGTTAGCGCTAGCCGCCGACATTCGTTTTTGTGCGGACGGCGCGAAGCTGGGCCAGCCGGAAATCTTGCTCGGTGTGATCCCTGGCGCAGGCGGCACGCAGCGGCTGGCGCGGCTCGTTGGTCCGGCTCGCGCCAAGGAGTTGGTCTTCACCGGCCGGATGGTCGAGTCGGACGAGGCCTTGCGGATCGGCCTCGTCGACAAGGTGACGCCGGTCGACGAGGTCTACAACGCCGCGTTTGAGTGGGCGGGTCAGTTCGCTCATGGGCCGGCCGCGGCTTTGCGTGCGGCCAAGGAGGTCATCGACCGCGGGCTCGCGACCGACCTGGCGACCGGACTCGCTGCCGAACGCGAGGCTTTCGCGGCACTGTTCGGCACCGAGGACCGCACGACCGGGATGGCCTCGTTCATCGAATCAGGACCAGGCAAGGCCGACTTCCAGGGCCGCTAAGCGCGGCTCGCTCTCGACCAGCGAGATCAGACGCGGACGCCGAGGGCGGCGTGCACCGACCTGATCGCGCTGGAACCCTCGCCGACAGCCGCCGCCACCCGCTTCATCGAGCCCGACCGCGCATCTCCGGCTGCGAAGACTGCCGGCATGCTCGTCTCGAACGGCAACGGCGCGCGACCCATGTGTGCCCAGATCTCGCCGAGGTCACTATCGAGCAGCTGTGTGTCGGTGCGAATGAAGCCGTCCTCGTCGAGGGCGACGCGGGTCAGCCATTCCGTTGCGGGCACCGCGCCGATGAAGCAGAAAAGGCCGCTGCACTGCGCATCCTGAACCGCGCCGGTCGCTCGATTGGTGAGCGTGACGCGACTGAGCGACGCGTCGCCGTGCAATGCAGTGACCTCGGTCTGGGTGCGGATCGTGACTTGAGGGGTTGCGTGCAGTCGGTCGGCCAGGTAGGCCGACATCTCGGAGAACAAGTCGGAGCCACGCACAACAAGGTTGACTTGGCTGTCGCGCGAGGCTAGATACAGCGCGGCCTGGCCAGCGGAGTTGGCTCCGCCGACCACGGTGACAGGTTGGTTACTGCAGACGCGGGCCTCGATTTCTGTTGCCGCGTAGTAGATTCCGGCGCCTTCGAAATCTGGCCACCGTTCGAGAGGTAGCGACCGATAGCGTGCTCCGGTCGCGATGATGACCGATCGGGTGACGATGTCGGTGCCATCCTGGAGGACGACGCGAAGTTGGCCTCCGCTGCAATCGAGGGACGCCGCCCTGCAGGGGCTCGAAAGTTCGGCGCCGAACTTCAGCGCTTGAATTGACGCGCGGCCGGTGAGTTCGGCGCCACTGAGACCCGACGGGAAACCGAGGTAGTTCTCGATTCGCGAACTTGCCGCGGCCTGGCCACCTGTTGCGACAGCGTCGATCAATACCGTCGCGAGTCCCTCGGACGCGCCATACACGGCGGCAGCAAGACCGGCGGGTCCGCCACCAACGACAGCAACGTCGATGCTCCTATCAGCAGAGCGGTGGTACGACAGCCCAAGGTGTTCCGCTAGTTCGCCTGGGGTGGCGCGGCGTAGCGTGCGGCTCGGTGTGAGGACCGCCGGCAGGTCGGCGGCAGTCAACTCAGCCGCCGCCATCACGCGTTTGCCTTCGATGGTTTCGGCGTCGAACCACTTGTGGGGGAGTACCTGCCGCGCGGCATAGGTGCGCAGTGCGAGTGCGGTCGAAGACAGGCTGCTGCCGACGATGATGATGTTGCGGGCGGCGGCCGGGGCGTCCTTCAGCAACTTGCGGCGGGTGAGGAGGGCTTTGAGCAGCAAATCCGAGAGTTCTGGATCCTCCGACATCACCCGACGAAACGCATCAGGATCGATCCGATAGACGGTGCCGGGCTCGGACACGCGGGCAGTGAGGTAAACGATCTGCCCGGTCAACAGGTTGAGCTCACCAATGAGGCCACCAGCGCGATGCCGGACGACGAGTGCTTCTGGCTTGCCGAGGGTGGGGGCACTGACGATGTCGACGACGCCTTCATCGATCAGCACCAGGTCGTACGTGACGTCACCAGGTTCGAAGAGGGTGTCTCCCACCTTCACAACCTGAGCGGTTCCGAACGCGCGCAACCGAATGCACTCGTCCTCAGTCAGCCGCGGGAACGCTAGCGCGAGATCCGTGGGGTCTGCGTCCTCGCCACCGACGATCGAGCTCGGCAGGCTGGACGTGAGTTGCTCGGTCATGAGTCACCCCTCCGCCGCTGTTAGGTCTGATACAGCACCCTAACTAAGCGATGGGCGACGTGTGCAGGCCTGCTTAGCTGGCAGCGGTCGCGGCCCCCACCGGTTCATCCGGCAGTTGTCAGCTCGCCCACGACCGCATCGCTGACAGCCGCACTGCCTCCGAAGATGAGAGCGCTGGTCAGGGTGGTCGCCTGCGACTGTAAGTAGCTGGTGATCGCACTGGGGAGGGCGCCGGTTTTAGGCACCAGGAGCATCGGGCCGGCATTGGCGCCTTCCATCACGCCCCCTGAAAGTGCGTCGGGGAACTTCAGGCCGGTTGCCACTGCGAAGCTGGTGGCGGCCGGGAAGAACTTGGTTGCAACTGCCGCCGACGTGCCGTAGAGGTCGGCGCCAAAGACCGCCGTTGCTGTGGGATCGGCTCCAGCGGCAGCCATCGATCCGCCGATGGCGTAGCGAGTGTCCGACGGGTGGGCAGCGAGGTAGGCGGCCGTTGCGGGTGCCTGCATGTTGCCGTTGGTCAGCAGGATCGCCCCGTGTGCCTTGATGGCCGCAGGTACCGCGGACAACGCGTCAGCAAATGAATGGCCGGTGGCTTCGAAGACCGTAGTGGGGTCTCCGAGCTGATGCGCGATAGCGACAGCCGTGGAGTACTCGTCCGCGCCGAACACGCGCTGGACCTTGAAGCCTCGCGCCTCAAGTGCGGTGTCGACAGCGGGGCTTAACGCGCCGGTGCCACCGAGCACATCGACGGTGCCACCCGGGACGAGTACGCGGCTGATCTCTGCCAGAACCCTCGGGTCGAGCTGTGCGCTGATCGCAGCGCCCGGGGTGATGAGCAACGGGCCTGCAACGGATGCAGCGAGCGGTCCACCTGCGAGCGCGTCGGCAAACTTGTCGGAGCGGGCTAGCACGACCGCAGGTGTTGATCCGGCCGCAGCGAACTCGGCGTTGCTGGTCGCGATTGAGGTAGCGATGGCATCCGAGCCGAATATGCGGTGCGTGGCGATGGCCGTCGCGGACGCAATGTTGCTGCTGCTACCGCCACCACCACCCGAACTCTGACCACCGCCACCACTGGTGCCACTTTGGCCGTTGCCAGCTCCGTTGGCGCCGCACCCACCGCCCCCTGTCGTGCCGCCGCTCGTTGGTGGCGAGGTAACGATGCCCGTGAGCGTGGCATCGATGCAGGT